>JAHCAM010000020.1 GCA_019634895.1 Steroidobacteraceae bacterium
GACCACGCCGTTCAGCGCGATGCTGCGGCCATCCCTGAGCACGGCGCGCTCGAAGATGATGCCGAGCTGCGACGATGCGTCGCCGCCGGCCGAACCGCCGCCGCCCGCGTCGCCGCGCGGCCGCGCCTGCGTGACGCGCCCGACCAGCTTCGAACCGCGCGGAACGACGACCTGGTCGCCGGAGCGGATGTCCTTCGTCGCGCGGGCGCTGACCTCGTCGCCGGGCCGGGCCTTGCCCGCGTCCACGGGCCTGGTGAGCGCGGCGCTGATCTCGGTGCCCTCGGCGAGGCTGGCGGAGGATCCGCCCGCCGCCGCATCCGCCGAACCCGAGCTGCCCGCCGTCGCGGCGGCGCCATCGCGCGTGGCAGTCACGCCCGCCTGTCCCTGCGCGCTGCCCTGCGCCGACGCGCCGGTGGCCGGCTTCTCCACGGCCTGCGCGGACGCGGGGCCGGCGGCGAGCAGCAGCAGTGTCGCTGTGAGCGTCACGAAGTGCTTCATGGCCGAGACTCCTCCAATGCAGAACGTCTGCCGACCCATGAAAGCTAATGCGGCGGGGACGCAATTCAAGTGACGCCAGTCGCAAATCGGCGTCGCTGCGGAATCTCGGTCCCGGAACCAGGCTACTTCCCCGGGGTCCGCGCCGGTTCAGATCACGCCGCGCCGCTCCTGGTCGAGCTCGATGGACTCGAACAGCGCGCGGAAGTTGCCCTCGCCGAAGCCCTCGTTGCCCTTGCGCTGGATGATCTCGAAGAAGATCGGGCCGATCACGTTTTTCGTGAAGATCTGCAGCAGGATGCCGTCCTTCGCGCTGCCGTCGATCAGGATGCGCCGTTCCTGCATGCGGGCGAGCGACTCCTGGTGGCCCTGCACGCGCGCTTCCACGCCCTCGTAGTAGGTGTCCGGCGTGTCCTGGAACTCGATGCCATTCGCGCGCAGCGCATCGACGGTCGCGTAGATGTCGTCGGTGAACAGCGCGATGTGCTGGATGCCCTCGCCGTGGTACTCGCGGATGTACTCCTCGATCTGGCTCTTGTCGTCCTGGCTCTCGTTGATCGGGATGCGGATCTTGCCGCAGGGGCTGGTCATCGCGCGGCTGAAGAGCCCGGTCTTCCTGCCTTCGATGTCGAAGTAGCGGATCTCGCGGAAGTTGAACAGGCGCTCGTAGAAGCCGGCCCAGCGGTCCATGTTGCCGCGGCGCACGTTGTGGGTCAGGTGGTCGATCAGCGTCAGTCCCGCGGACCGCACCGGCCGCGGGTCCTGCACCGGCACGAAGTCCACGTCGTAGATCGTGCGGTCGCCGTAGCGGTCCACCAGGTAGACCAGGCTGCCGCCGATACCCTCGATCGCGGGAATCGCGAGCTCCATCGGGCCGACGCGCGTCTCGACCGGCGTGGCCCCGAGCTCGACCGCGCGGCGGAAGGCGAAGGCCGCATCGCGCACGCGGAAGGCCATGGCGCAGGCCGAGGGGCCGTGCGCGCGCGCGAAGCGCTGGCCGAAGCCCTCGGGCTCGGCGTTGATGATGAAATTGACGTCGCCCTGGCGGTGCAGCGTCACGTTCTTGCTGCGGTGGCGGGCGCTCACCGGAAAACCCATGCGCGCGAACAGCGCACGGAGCTGCTCCGGCTCGGGCGCGGTGTACTCGACGAACTCGAAGCCGTCGGTGCCCATCGGATTCTCGAACAGGTCGGCCATGGCCGGCTCCAGGCAAGGCGGTTGCCGCAACTGTAATCCCTCCGGGGCGGCCGCGGAACCGCCCGCGCTGCCCGTGTATAATCCGCGCCGCAACGCCGCCGCCCGCATCGCCGCGGGCCGGGCGGGTCTGGAGTGTGGATGCTAGGCAGGATCCCGGCCGCCCGACAGGCAATCATCGACCTCATCGCCGCCCGCGCACGCCGCCCGGGCCGGCGGGCAGTTCCGGTCGCGCCGGAACGCTACTTGCGCTCCTTCTACCACGGCGTCTCCGAACTCGACCTGGTGCAGCACTCGGCCGCTGACCTCGCCGGCGCCGCGCTGGCGCAGCTGGCGCTCGGGCGCGTGCGCCGGCCGGGACGCGCGCTGGTGCGCGTGTTCAACCCGGACCCGGCGCGTGACGGTTTTCATTCGTCGCACACCATCATCATGGTGGTCACCGACGACATGCCGTTCCTGGTGGACTCGCTGGGCATGGTCTGCAGCCACAGCGGGCTCGCGGTGCACCTGCTGGCGCACCCCGTCTTCGCCGTACAGCGCGACCGGCGCGGGCGGCTGCGCGATCTGCGGCTCGGCGGCGGCGGCGCGCGCGCGGAGTCGTGGCAGCTCATCCACGTGGACCGCGAGCCGGACCCGCGCCGGCTGGCGGAACTCGGGCGCAACCTGCGCCGCACGCTCGACGACGTGCGCGTCGCCACCGCCGACTGGCGGAAAATGGGCGTGAAGGCCCGCGAAGCAGCGGCGCTGTACCGGCAGACGCGCGTGCGGGGCCAGCAGCGCGAGCTGCACGAGGCGCAGGCGCTGCTCGAATGGATGCAGGACCGGCACTTCACCTTCCTCGGCTACCGCGAATACCGGCTGCGCCGCGGGCCGCGGCGCGACCTGCTGCAGCCGGTGGCGGGCTCCGGCCTCGGCCTGATGCGCGCGGGACGGCGCGGCAAGCCGCGCTCGATTCCGCTCTCCGGCGCGGTGCGCGCCTTCGCGCGCTCTCCCGAGCCGCTGATCATCACCAAGGCGAACTCGGTGGCGACGGTGCACCGCGCGACCCACCTGGACTACGTCGGCTTCAAGACCTTCGACGCCAGGGGCCGCGTGACCGGCGAGCGCCGCTTCATCGGACTGTGGACCTCCTCCGCCTACAGCCGCACGCCGCTGGAGATCCCGGTGCTGCGCCACAAGGTGCAGCGCGTGATCGATCACTTCGCGCTGCCGCCCACGAGCCACGACAACAAGGCGCTGGTGCACGCGCTGGAGACCTTCCCGCGCGACGAACTGTTCCAGGCGACGGTGCCGGACCTGATCCGGATCGTGCGCGGTGTCGTCAACCTCTACGAGCGCTCTCAGGTGCGGCTGTTCGTGCGCCGCGACGTGTTCCGCCGCTTCTATTCCTGCCTGGTGTACGTGCCGCGCGACCGCTACAACACGCAGGCCCGCCTGCGCATCGAGGCGCTCGCGCGCGAGGCCTTCGGCGGCCTGGCGATCGAGTCGCAGGTCCAGCTGTCGGAATCCGCGCTCGCGCGCCTGCACCTGCTGGTGCGCACGCCGCCGGAGCGCGACGCCGGCGTGGACGCCGTCGAGCTCGAGCGCCGCATCACCGAGGCGGTCCGCACCTGGCAGGACCGGTTGAAGGACGCGCTGGCCGAGGCGCACGGCGAGGCGGAGGCGATCCGTCTCGACCGCACCTGGGGCCCGGCGTTCCCCGCCTCCTACCAGGAGGACACGCCGTTCGAGGCGGCCGTGGGCGACATCGCCTGCCTGGAGGCGCTGGTGGCCGAGCCGTCGGGGCTGCGCATGGCGCTGTACCGGGCGCCGGACCAGCCCCCGCACAAGGTCCAGTTCAAGCTGTTCCGCCGCGAGCGGCCGATCCCGATCTCCGACGTGCTGCCGACGATCGAGAACCTCGGCCTCAAGCTGATCAGCGAGCGGCCGTACGAGATCGAGACGCCCGGCTGCAGCTGCTGGATCCAGGACTTCGAGCTCGAGCACCCGCGCGGCGTCGCGATCGACCTCGCGACCGACGGGCCGCGCTTCAAGGCGACCTTCGCCAACGTCTGGCTCGGCAACGCAGACAACGACGGCTTCAACCGCCTGGTGCTCGCCGCCGACCTGAGCTGGCGCGAGGCCGTGGTGCTGCGCACCTATGCGCGCTGGTTCGTGCAGCTCGGCCTGCCCCTGTCGCAGGCCTACATGGAGGAAGCGCTCGCCAGCAACGCCGCGGCGGCGGGGCGGCTGCTGAAGCTGTTCGTGGCGCGCTTCGACCCGGCGCCGGCCAGGGGCGAGCGGCGCCGTGCCGAGGCGGCGCAGCGCCGGGCGCTCGACCGGCTGCTCGCCGGCGTCACGCGCATCGACGACGACCGCATCCTGCGCGCCTTCCTCGCGGCCATCGATGCGACGCTGCGCACCAACTACTTCCAGACCGGCGCCGACGGCGCGCCGAAGCCGTACCTGTCGCTCAAGCTCGACCCGCGCCGGGTGGCCGAAGTGCCGGCGCCGAAGCCGATGTTCGAGATCTTCATGCACTCGCCGCGCGTCGAGGGCGTGCACCTGCGCATGGGCCGCGTCGCGCGCGGCGGCCTGCGCTGGTCCGACCGGCGCGAGGACTTCCGCACCGAGATCCTGGGCCTGATGAAGGCGCAGAACGTCAAGAACACGGTCATCGTGCCGGTCGGCGCCAAGGGCGGCTTCGTGCCGCGGCGGCTGCCGGCCGGCCGCGACGAGGCGCTGGCCGAGGGGACGGCGTGCTATCGAATCTTCATCCGCTCGCTGCTGGACGTCACCGACAACGTGGTCGCCGGCAGGGTGGTGCCGCCGCCCGCGGTGGTGCGCCAGGACGGTGACGATCCCTACCTGGTGGTCGCGGCCGACAAGGGCACGGCGAAGTTCTCGGACGTCGCCAACTCGATCTCGCAGGAATACGGCTTCTGGCTGGACGACGCCTTCGCCTCGGGCGGCTCGGCGGGCTACGACCACAAGGAGATGGGCATCACCGCGCGCGGCGGCTGGGAGTCGGTGCGCCGCCACTTCCGCGAGCTCGGCCTCGACACCCAGACGCAGGACTTCACGGCCGCGGGCATCGGCGACATGTCCGGCGACGTGTTCGGCAACGCGATGCTGCTGTCGAAGCACATCCGCCTGCTCGCCGCCTTCGACCACCGGCACATCTTCCTGGATCCCTCGCCGGATGCGGCGCGTAGCTTCGCGGAGCGCAAGCGCCTCTACGCCCTGCCGCGCTCGAGCTGGGAGGACTACGACCGCCGCCTGATCTCGAAGGGCGGCGGCGTGCACTCGCGCCAGAGCAAGTCCATCCCGCTGTCGCCGGAGGCGCGCGCCATGCTCGGCATCGAGGCCCCCGCCGCCTCCCCCAGCGAGGTCATGCGGGCGATCCTGAAGATGCCGGTGGACCTGATGTGGAACGGCGGCATCGGCACCTGGGTCAAGTCCGCCGACGAGACCCACGCGGAGATCGGCGATCGCGCCAACGACGCGGTGCGCGTCAATGGCGCGGAACTCCGCTGCCGCGTCGTCGGCGAGGGCGGCAACCTCGGGTTCTCGCAGCGCGGACGCATCGAGTACGCGATGGCCGGCGGGCGCATCAACACCGACTTCATCGACAATTCGGCCGGCGTCAACTGCTCGGACGTCGAGGTCAACCTCAAGATCCTGTTCAGCCGGCTGATGGAGTCCGGCCAGATCACGCGCGCCGCGCGCAACCGGCTGCTGGCGCGCATGACCGACGAAGTCGCCGCGCTGGTGCTGCGCAACAACTACCTGCAGTGCCTCGCGATCTCCGGGCTGCAGGCGCGCTCGAAGGAGCGCATCTTCGAGCTCGGGCACGTGATCCGCGCGCTCGAGCGCGCCGGCACGCTCGACCGCGCGCTGGAGTCGCTGCCGACCGACGACGACATCACCGAGCGGCACCGCAACGGCCAGGGCCTGACCCGGCCCGAGCTGGCGATGCTGCTGTCCTACTCGAAGATCTGGCTGTCGTCGCGGCTGCTGGAATCCGACGTCGCCTCCGACCCATACCTCGGCAGCGAGCTGACGCGGTACTTCCCGAGGCCCGTGCAGCGGCGCTTCGCGCAGGCGATCGGCCGCCACCAGCTGCGCCGCGAGATCATCGTCACCGCCACGACCAACAGCCTGGTGAACCGCATGGGGCCGGTGTTCGCGATCCGCACCCAGGAGGACACCGGCGCCGACATCGGCGGCATCGCGCGCGCCTTCGCGATCGCCCGCGAGATCACCGGCATGCGCGACCTGTGGGCCGACATCGAGGCGCTGGACGACCGGGTGCCCGCGGCGCTGCAGTACGACATGGCGCACGAGACCACGCGCCTGCTGCGGCCGCTGACCTACTGGGTGCTGCGCAACCTCGGGCCCGACCTCGGCATCGAGCGTGCGGTCAGCCGGCTGCGCCCCGGCGTCCGCGAGCTGATCGGCGACCTGCGCGACGTGCTCGAGGGCCTCGAGGCCGAGCGCTACGAGCGCGTGCTGGCGCGCTTCTCGCAGCCCGGCGTGCCGCCGTCGGTGGCCCGGCGCGTCGCCAGCCTCGGCGCGATCCACTCCGGCGTCGACATCGTCGAGGTGGCGCTCGCGCGCCGCACGCCGATCCGCCATGCGGCGCAGGTGTACTTCGGCCTCGGGGCCTCGATCGGGCTGGACTGGATCCGCGGCCAGATCGAGCGGCTCGCGGTCGAGGGACACTGGCAGGCGCTGGCGCGCGGCACGCTGCGCGAGGACGCCTATGCGCTGCAGCGGCGGCTGTGCGAGCGGATCCTGACGAAGCGCCGTCGCGGGGATCCCGCCGCGGCGGTCGAGGCCTGGCTGGCCGGCGCCGGGAACGCCGCCGACAACGTGCGCCGCGCGGTGCAGGAGATGCGCACCACGGGCAGCGCCGATTTCCCGACGCTGTCGGTCGCGCTGCAGGCCGTGCGGCGCCTCGCCGAGCGCTGAGGCCGCGACGTGGCCGGCAAGCTGGTGCTCGTGCGCCACGGCCAGAGCACCTGGAACCTCGAGAACCTGTTCACCGGCTGGACCGACGTCGACCTGACGCCGCAGGGCGCGGCCGAGGCGCGGGCCGCGGGTGCGCTGCTGCGCGACGCCGGATTCGGCTGCGACGTCGCCTTCACTTCCGTGCTCAAGCGCGCGATCCGCACGCTGTGGATCATGCTGGACGTGATGGACCGCATGTGGGTCCCGGTCGAGCGCGACTGGCGCCTGAACGAGCGGCACTACGGGGCGCTGCAGGGCCTCGACAAGGCGCAGACGACCGCAAAGTACGGGGCCGCGCAGGTGAAGGCCTGGCGCCGCAGCTACGACGTCCCGCCGCCGCCGCTCGCCGACGACGACCCGCGGCACCCGCGATTCGACGCTCGCTATCACCGCGTGGAGCCGGCACTGCTGCCGGCGACCGAGTCGCTGAAGGACACGCTCGCGCGCGTGCAGCCGTGCTGGCGCGAACGCATCGCGCCCGCGCTGGCCGCCGGCCAGGACGTGCTGGTGGTCGCGCACGGCAACAGCCTGCGCGCGATGGTCAAGATGCTGGACGGCATGAGCGACGCCGCGATCGTCGAGTTCAACATCCCGACCGGCGTGCCGATCCTCTACGAGCTGGACGGCAGCCAGCGGCCGGTGGCGCCGCGCCGCTTCCTCGGCGATGCCACCGCCATCGAGGCGGCCGCAGCCGCGGTCGCGCGCCAGGCCGAGGGAAGATAAAGGGGACGCGTCCAATTACCGACGAGAGGTAATTGGACGCGTCCCCTTTATCTTCATTCGTCCGGCGCGACCTCGACCTCGATGCCGGCGAGCGCTTCCTCGAACGGAATCTGACAGGACAGCCGCGAGCCGCGCGGCCGGTAGCTCTCGAGTTCCTGGAGGATCTCCTTCTCGTCGCCCTGCATCGGCGGCAGCCGGTCGACCCAGGGCTCCGCCACGTAGACGTGGCAGGTCGCGCAGGAGCACATGCCGCCGCAGATCGCGGCGACGCCCCAGTCGAACTCGCGCAGCGTCTCCATCAGGCTGACGCCTTCGCGCGCGGTGACCCGGTGCACGCCGCCGTCGCGATCGGTCACGATGATCTCGCTCATGGGTCGCGCATCTTGCGTGATGCCACCGCCGCCCTGCAACCGTTCAGTCGAGCAGCCGCGCCGCGAGGCGTGCCTGCAGGCCCGGCTCCGGCACCACGCCCTCGAGCGCGGCGGCCGCGTTCCAGCCGTACCACAGGCAGCCGAAGATCCAGCGCAGCATCCCGATGCGCGCGCGCAGCGCGGCGTCGTCCCTGCCGTAGCCCGCCAGCAGCGCCTCGACCGCAGGCGGCGCGAGTTCGTGGTAGCCGATGCAGGCCGCCAGGTCCGCGGCCGGATCCCCGGGCCCGGCGTACTCCCAGTCCACCACCAGCAGCCGCGCGCCGTCGTCGATGAAGTTCCGGTGGTGCAGGTCATGGTGGCAGGGCGCTGCCGGCGGCGCCGCCGGCAGCGCCCGGCGACGCGCCACAAGACGGCGCGCGAGCTCGCCCGCTGCCGCCGACGGCGAGCGCGCCTGAACCGTCTCGAGATATGCCGCGGCGCGGGCACCGAAGTCGATGGCGGGCAGTCCCGGCGGCGGCGGCAGCGCATGCAGACGCGCCATCCAGCCCCCGACACGCGTGATCACGCCGGGATCCCGCATGTCCTCCTGGGACGGCGTGCGCCCGGCGACGAACCGCGTGACCAGCAGCCCCTGCTCCGGGCGCGCCAGCACGACCGCGGCCGCGAGACCGGCGCCAGCAGCCAGAGCCTGCATCGCGCACTCCGCGCTGCGGCTGGCGCCGAGCGCCGCCGCCGCAGGGCCTGCGACCCGCAGCACCAGGTCGTGCCTGGCGTCACGCAGGCGCAGCGCGCGGTTCGCGACTCCGCCCGAAAGCACGGTAACTTCCGGTGACGCCAGCCCGAGTTCCGCCGCAACGGCTGCGACCGCGACCTGCAGCTCCTCAGGCAGCTGCCCGTTCACGCGGCTGCCGTCATGGCGCGCCGCCAGGACCGCCAGCCGGCGACGGCAAGCGCCGCGTACGCAAGGTAGAGCGCGGCCGTACCCGTCAGGCCCTGGGTCGCGAACAGCGCGGCCAGGCCCGTATCCACCGCGATCCACCAGATCCAGGTGTCCACGATCCGCCGCGCCAGCAGCCAGGTCGCCACCACGCTCGCCCAGGTGCCGAGCGAATCCGCGAGCGGCGCGGATGACAGTGCCAGCTGGCCGAACAGCGCCGTACTTGCCGCCGTGGCGGCCGCGACCGCGGCGAGCGCGAGGAGGTGGTGGCGCAGCGGCCAGCGGCCCGGCCGCGGCGGCGCCCCGCCACCCGGCCGCCAGGCGAACCAGCCGTAGATGGCGAGCACGACGTAGAGCAGCTGCAGAGCGGCCTGCAGCGGCAGTCCCGCCCGCATGAAGACCACGACGTAGAGCGCCGTGCTGAGGCCCCCGGCGATCCAGCAGGCACGGTGCTGGCGGATCGCGAGCAGGACGTACGCGGCGCCCGCGGCGATGGCGACCGCTTCAATCGGCGCCACCGATCACCTTCATGACGAACACGCTGCGGCGCCCTGCCGCGAAGCTCGCCGCCATCTCGGCGCGCAGCGCGTCGAGGACCGCGTCCAGCTCGCCGCTGACCTGGGTGCTCATCGAATTGGTCTCGACGGCGATGCCCGGCCGCGACTTCAGCCGCTCGATGCACTCGAGGATCGGCGGGATGAACTCGTCGGTCAGTGGATAGAGGCTCAGTTCGACGGCGACATGCATGGCGGCACCTCAGAGATTCCAGCGCAGGGTCAGCCCGGCCTGGCGCGGATCGCCCCAGCGCAGGTAGAGCCGGTCCGGAAAATCGGGCGGCTCGTTGCCGAAGAAGAAGCCGCGCACCGGGTAGCGTTCATCCAGCAGGTTGTGCACCCAGGCGTGGACCGACCAGCGGTCGGCCTCGTAGCCCGCGCGCACGTTCGCGAGGAAGCGGGAACCGGCGCGCTGGTCGTGGCTGGTGTCGAAGTAGAAGCCGGACTCGCCCGAGAGGTCGAGGCGCGCCATCCACCCGACCGG
Organism: Steroidobacteraceae bacterium; assembly: GCA_019634895.1. Classification (GTDB taxonomy): domain Bacteria; phylum Pseudomonadota; class Gammaproteobacteria; order Steroidobacterales; family Steroidobacteraceae; genus SCUD01. The sequence goes on from JAHCAM010000020.1 coordinate 9,751, forward strand.
GTGGCGCCAGGTGGCGGCCAGCGCGAGCTTCCATTCCGGCGCGTGCGCGAACTCGCGTCCATCGAGGTCGCGCTCGCCGAAGCGGTAATCGAGGTATCGCGAGCGCATCCACGACAGCATGCCCTCCAGCTCCAGCCCGCGCGCCGGTTGCAGCCGCGCGCTCGCCTCCGCGCCCCAGGCCTCGCCGGAGGCCGCGTTGTCGGTCAGGAACAGGAAGGTCAGCGGGTCCTGCGGATCGAGCTGGAATGAGGTCGCGACCTGCTGGCGCTCGCGGCGCGTGTAGTAGAGGTTCACCTCGCCCGCCTGCGTGCCGGCCTCGTCGCCGCCCTTCCAGCCGGTCTCCAGCGACCAGAGATATTCCGGACCGAACTGCTGGCGCTCCGGCGGCACGGCCGTGCCGATGTTGAATCCGCCGGCGCGGAAGCCGCGGGACAGCGTGGCCCAGAGCATCTGCGATCCGGCCAGGCGGTGCGTGAGCGAGAGTTCGCCGCCCCACATGCGGTCGCGCGGATCGAAGTCAGCGCTGTCGCTGTCGTGGTAGCGCGCGTCGCGCTGCTCCAGTCGCAGGCCCGCCGCGACCGCGGTCGCGGCTGACGGCCGCCACTCCAGCTGGCCGTAGGCGGCAGCGCCGGTAGCGCGATAGCGGGACTCGAGCGTGCGCACGAAAGCGTCGTCGAGGTAGCGCCCGTCGTCCGCGACGCGGTTCGACTCCCCGAGGCGCGAAAGCCAGGCGCCCGCGATCCAGGACCAGTTACCGCCGGCCGCGGACGAGATCCGGAAATCCTGCGACAGCGTGCGGCGGTCCCGCAGCGTGCGCGAGAAGAAGTCGTAGGGGCCGGCGGCGCCCCAATCGGCGTCGTTGCCCCAGTCGCCGTCGAAGCTGGCCTCGATGTCCGATTCGGCCCAGGCCGTCACCGAGCGCAGTTCGCGCCCGCCCGCCAGCGTCCAGGCAAAGTCCAGCGACGCGCCGTCGGTACGCTGCGCATCGCGGCCCGGGCGGTCCGAGAGCGTGCGCAGGCTGTTGTCGATCGCGAAGGCATCGTAGCCGTTGCCGAAATCCGCGTGCAGCAGGCCGAGGTCCGCGCGCCAGCGGCCCGCGTCCGCCATGCGCAGCTTCAGGCGCGCCGTGGTCTCGTCCCGGCCATTGGTGTCGCCGCGCCCGAGAAAGGCATTGTCGCGGAAGCCGTCCGATACGGCGCGATGCAGCACGGCGCGCCAGGCGCCGTCGCCGCCCGGGGCCACCGCCGCCGCGCCGCCGGCGACGACGCCCGCGGTCCACAGTCCGTCGCCGCCCCCGCCGGCCTCCGCCGCAAGCGTCGGTTGCGGCGAGGGATCCCGCGTCTTGACCTTGATCAGCCCGCCGAGCGCGTTGGCGCCGTAGCGCGTGCCCTGCGGCCCGCGCAGCACCTCGACCTGCTCGACGTCGAACAGCGAAGCAATCATGCCGATGCCGGAGAGGTCGATCTCGTCCATCAGGAAGCCCACCGAGGGATTGGGCGCGCCCTGGTACTGCTCGAGTTCGCCGACGCCGCGCAGCAGGAAATAGCGCGGCCGCGAACTGGCGCCGGCCCACGACAGCGACGGCACCAGCGGCAGCAGCTCTTCGAGGTTAACCACGGCGGCGTCCTCGACGGTCGCGCGGCTGATGACCGAAACGCCGCCCGGGTGCGCAGCCGCCGCGACTTCGCGAAGTCCGGCCGTGACCACCACCTCTTCGAGCCGCGCCGGAGCCTCGGCAAGAGCCGGAAACGCGACGGCAGCCGCCATCAGCAGCACGGGTATCGTGAACGTCGGGCTTGGCATGCCTGCTCCCTACGCCGGTCCTAACCGGATCAGGTTCGACGGGTTCGCCGGTGAGCCCTCGCGGCAACCGGCATCTCAGGTCTAGTCAGACCACCCCAAGGCGGGTTCTGATACTAGCGACGGCCGCCAGCGGCCGCAACGGGCGCGCGATGGGCGATCACTGGCAGGACGTGGCGGCGGAAGCGGACATTCCGGTCGGCGGCATGCAGGCCGCGGTCGTGGACGGGCGGCGCATCCTGGTCTGCCGCCTGCGCGAGGGCCTGTTCGCCGTGGATGCGACCTGCACGCATGCGGCGGCGGCACTCGACGAGGGCTGGCTGCGCGGCTATCGCCTCAGCTGCCCGCTGCACGGCGCGGCATTCGACGTGCGCGACGGCCGCGCGCTCGGGCCGCCGGCCTTTCACTGGCTGCCGACGCACCGGGTGCGGGTCGAGGGAGGGCGCGTGCTGGTCGCGCTCGGCCGGGCCTGACGGCTCAGTCGCGGAACTTCGGCGCGCGGCGCTTGCGCACGGCATCCAGGCCCTCGCGCACGTCGCCGAGACGGAACCCCAGGAACTCAAGCGCCAGCGAGGCATCGAAGCTCGGCCCCGCGAGGCGCAGCCAGTTGGCGAGCGCGTGCTTGGTGAAGGCGAGCGCGCTGGCGCTGCCGGCGGCAAGCTTCACGGCGATGCCGAGGGCCGTGTCCCGCACCCTGTCATCGTCCACGCACAGCGACACCAGGCCGATGCGCTCGGCCTCGGCGCCGTCGAGCGGCTCGTTGGTCAGCAGGTAGTAGCGCGCCTTGGCGAGGCCGCAGAGCAGCGGCCAGATGATCACCGAGTGGTCGCCCGCGGCGACGCCGAGTTTCGTGTGGCCGTCCAGGATCTTCGCGCCGCGGCCGGCGACCGAGATGTCGGCGAGCAGCGCGACCGCGAGTCCCGCGCCCACGGCCGTGCCGCGGATCGCGGAGACCACCGGCTTGCTGCAGTTCACCAGGTTGTAGACCAGGTCGCTGGCCTCGCGCCAGACGCGCAGCAGCGTCGCCTGGTCCTCGATCATGCGCTCGATCAGCGCGAAGTCGCCGCCGGAGGAGAAGTGCTCGCCGGCGCCGCGCACCAGCACCGCGCGCACCGCGGCATCGTCGTCCACAGCGCGCCAGACGCGCGCGAGGTCCGTGTGCATCGCCTCGGTCGCGGAGTTCTGCCGGCCCTCGTTGGCGATGATGATCTCGAGCACACCCGCGGCGGGCGTCTCGAACGAGAGGCCGGGGAATCCGGCGCGCAGCGCCTCAAGCGCGATCGGGGATGTCATGGACGCTCACCATGGTCAGCACGTGATAGGACGCGACGGTCTCGCCGGCCTGGTTGGTGATCTCGGTGTCCCAGCTGACCTCGCCCCAGCCCTTGTCGGCGCGCAGGGACTTCTCCCGGCAGGTCAGCCGGACCTTGATGCGGTCGCCCGGCTTCACCGGCTTGACGAAGCGCAGGTTGTCGAGCCCGTAGTTGCCGAGCACCGGGCCATAGGCCGGGTCCACGAACAGGCCGGCCGCAACCGAGATCAGGAAGTAGCCGTGCGCGACGCGCCCGCCGAACAGCGGGTTGCGCGCGGCCTCGCGCTCGTCCATGTGCGCGTAGAAACGGTCGCCCGAGAGCGCCGCGAAGGCCTCGATGTCGGCGACGGTGACCTCGCGTTCCGCCGAGCGGAAGGTGTCGCCGATTGCGAGCGCATGGAACGGCTTGCGGAACGGGTGTGCGCCGGGATCGCGCTCGGTGCCGCCGCGGACCCAGCGGCCGCCGACCGCGGTGATCGTGTCGGGCGAGCCCTGCACGGCCGTGCGCTGCATGTAGTGCAGCACGCCGCGGATGCCGCCGAGTTCCTCGCCGCCGCCGGCGCGGCCGGGCCCGCCGTGCACCAGCGGCGCCAGCGGCGAGCCGTGGCCGGTGGATTCCTTCGCGCAATGCCGGTTCACGACCAGCACGCGGCCGTGGTACGGGGCGAGCCCGAGCACCAGCCTTGCCGCGAGCGCGTCGTCGGCGGTGAACACCGAGCCCGCGAGGCTGCCCTCGCCGCGGCGCGCGAGCTCGATCGCGTCGTCGTCGTCGCGGTAGCCGATGACCGTGGACACCGGGCCGAAGGCCTCGACCGAGTGCACGGCGCGCGACGAGGCCGCGTCCCGGCACAGCAGCAGGATCGGCGGCAGGAAGGCGCCGCGCTCGCGGTCGCCCTCGACGGCGAAGTTCCGGACGTCGCCGCAGACCAGCTCCGCCTCGTGCCGCAGCTCGGCCACGCGTCCGAGCACCTCCTCGCGCTGCGCGAGGCTCGCGAGCGGCCCCATGCGCACGCCCTCCACCCGCGGATCGCCGACCACCGTCTTCGCGAGGCGCGCCTGCAGTGCGCCGACGACGTCCGCGAGCAGCCCGTGCGGCACCAGCGCCTTGCGGATCGCGGTGCATTTCTGCCCGGCCTTCACCGTCATCTCGCGCGCCACTTCGGCGACGAACAGGTCGAATTCCGGCGTGCCCGGCGCGGCGTCCGCGCCGAGGATCGAGGAATTGAGCGAGTCGGTCTCGGCCACGAAGCGCACCGAGCTGGCGACGACGGCCGGATGGGTCCGCAGTTTCGCCGCGGTCGCCGCCGAACCCGTGAACGACACCACGTCCTGGCAGCCCAGGTGGTCGAACAGGTCGCCGACGCTGCCGCAGATCAATTGCAGCGCCCCAGCAGGCAGCAGACCGGTCTCGAGGATGCGCCGCACCACCCGCTCGGTCAGGTAGCTGGTCGCGGTCGCCGGCTTCACCACCGCGGGGACGCCCGCCAGCAGCGCCGGCGCCAGCTTCTCGAGCATGCCCCAGACCGGGAAGTTGAAGGCGTTGATGTGCACGGCCACGCCCTCGAGCGGCGTGCAGACGTGCTGGCCGACGAAAGTCCCGCCCTTCGACAGCCCCTCGACGCCGCCGTCCAGGAACACGCGGCTGTTCGGCAGCTCGCGCGCGCCCTTGCTCGCGAACACCAGCATGGTGCCGATGCCGCCGTCGATGTCGATCCAGGAGTCGGATTTCGTCGCGCCGGTCGCATAGGACAGCGCGTAGAACTCGTCCTTGAAGTCGAACAGGCGCTTGCCGAGCGCGCGCAGCATCGCGGCACGCTCGTGGAACGTCATCGCGCGCAGCGCCGCCCCGCCGGTGCCGCGCGCGAAGGCGAGCGCCGCGGCGAAATCGAGGCCGCCCGCTGCCGCCTCGGCGACGACCGCGCCGGTGCTGGCGTCGCGCAGGGCTGCGGCCGCGCCGCCGCCGTCCTGCCAACGGCCCTGTAGATAGCTCTGCAGCCTCATGTCGCCCTCCCCGCTGCCTCTGCGCGCGCCGCCTGCCAGGCGCCGAAGCCCGACTCCCGTTCCGCCAGCGTGACCAGCAGCGCCGCCGGAGTCCACCAGCGCTCGCCGTGGTCGGCCGCGAAGCGGCGGATCGCCGCCAGCACCTTCGGCAGGCCCACCGCGTCGGCATGGAACATCGGCCCGCCGCGGTGGCGCGGGAAGCCGTAGCCGTTGCACCAGATCACGTCGATGTCCGCCGGCGAGGCGGCGATGCCCTCCTCGAGGATGGCCGCACCCTCGTTGACGAGCGCGAAGATGCAGCGGCCGACGATCTCCTCGTCGCCGATCTCGCGCTGGGCGACGCCGAGGCGCGCCGCCTCGTCGCGGATGAGCATCTCCACCTCGGGATCCGGCTCGCGCTGCCCGCCCGGCGCGCCATAGCGGTAGAAGCCGCGCCCCGTCTTCTGCCCGTAGCGGCCGAGTTCCGCCAGCCGGTCGGAGATCCGGTAGAAGCGCGGGTCATCCGGCTTGCCGGCCCACTCGCGCCGCACCTGCCAGCCGACGTCGAGGCCCGCGAGGTCGCCGACCGCGTTGGGTCCCATCGCCATGCCGAACTCCACCAGCGCCCGGTCGATGCGCTCGGGCGTGGCGCCTTCCAGCAGCATGAACTCCTTCTCGCGGCCGTAGGCATAGAGCATGCGGTTGCCGACGAAGCCGAAGCAGTTGCCGACCGTGACCGCGACCTTGCCGATGCGCCTCGCGACCGCATGCGCGGTCGCCAGCGCCGGGCGCGACGACTCGCGGCCGCGCACGATCTCGACCAGGCGCATCACGTTCGCCGGGCTGAAGAAGTGCATGCCGACGACGTCGGCGGCCCGGCCCGAGGCCGCGGCGATCGCATCCACGTCGAGCGTCGAGGTGTTGGTCGCGAGCACCGAATCGGGCCGGCACAGCGCGCCCAGCTTCGCGAAGACCTCCTGCTTGACGGCCATGTTCTCGTACACCGCCTCGATCACAAGGTCGCAGGCCGCCACGGCCTCGAGCGCCGCGGCGCCCTGCACGCGTTCCCGCGCGGCGGACGCGGCCTGTGCGCTGATGCGTCCCTTGCGCGCAGCGCCCTCGATCGCGGAATGCACGCGTCCGAGACCGGCCGCCAGCGCCTCGGCCTTCGCATCCACCAGCGTGACGCCGATGCCGCCGGTTGCGAGCGCGATCGCGATGCCCGCTCCCATGGTCCCCGAGCCCAGCACGCCCGCCTGCGCCACGGGGCGCGCGAGCGCGCGGTCGGGCTGCGCGCCCCTTTCGGCGAAGAACAGGTGCCGCAGGGCGCGCGACTCCTGGGAATTCAGGCACTCGAAGAAGAGGGTCCGGGCCCGCGCCTGGGCGGCGTCGAACGGCAGCATCGCCGCCGCCGCCAGCGCCTCGACGATGCGCGGCGGCGCCGGCAGGCGCCGTGCGGCCTCGGGCAGGGAGAGCAGGAACTCCTCGAACAGCGCCGGCCGCGATGGCGGCAGCGGCAGCTCCCGCACGCGCCGCGGCGCCACGCCCCGCGAGGCGAGGTCCCGCGCCCACTCGACGGCGGTCGCGCGCAGTTCGCCGTCGGCCGGCCGGTCCACGATGCCGTGCCCGATCGCGGCGTCGCGGCCCACCGGCTTGCCCGAGGTCATCATCTCGAGCGCCGGCTGCCAGCCCGCGAGTCGCGGCAGGCGCACGGTGCCGCCCGCCCCCGGCAGCAGGCCGAGGTTCACCTCGGGAAAGCCGAGCTGCAGGTCGGCGGCTGCGCAGCGGAAGTGGCAGGCGAGCGCGGCCTCGGCGCCGCCGCCGAGCGTCGGGCCGGCGAGCGCCGCGACCACGGGCTTGCCGCAGGCCTCGAGCCGCGCCAGCACGCCGGGCAGCATCGGCTCGCGCGGCGGCGCGTCGAACTCGCGCACGTCCGCCCCGGCGATGAAGTTGCGACCGGCGCCGATCAGCACGATGGCCCGCACCGCGGCGTCCGCGTCCAGCTCCTCGATCGCCGCCAGCAGCGCGGCGCGCACCGCGTGCGACAGCGCGTTCACCGGCGGATTGTCCACGGTCACGACGGCGACCTCGCCGTCGCGCTCGATGCGAACCGGCGCGCTCACGCGACGCGCTCGAGCGCGAGCGCGATGCCCTGGCCCACGCCGATGCACATCGTGCACAGCGCCCGCCGCCCGCCGCTGCGGCCGAGCTGCCAGGTCGCAGTCGTCGCGAGCCGTGCACCGCTCATGCCGAGCGGGTGGCCGAGCGCGATGGCGCCGCCGTTCGGATTGACCTGCGCCGCGTCGTCCGACAGCCCAAGCTGGCGCAGCACCGCCAGCGACTGCGAGGCGAAGGCCTCGTTCAGCTCGATCACGTCGAAGTCGCCGACGGCGAGGCCGAGGCGCGCCAGCAGCTTCCGGGTCGCGGGCGCCGGGCCGACGCCCATGATGCGCGGCGCGACGCCGGCGACTGCGCCGCCCGTGATGCGCGCGCGCGGCGTGAGCCCGTGCCTCGCGGCCGCACGCTCGCTGGCGATGACCAGCGCGCAGGCGCCGTCGTTGACGCCGGAGGCGTTGCCGGCGGTGACGGTGCCGCCGGCGCGGAACGGGGTCGGCAGCCGCGCCAGCGCCTCCAGGCTGGTCTCGCGCGGATGCTCGTCCCGGTCCACGACCACCGGATCGCCCTTCTTCGACGGGATCACGACCGGGACGATTTCCTGCGCCAGCGTGCCGTCCGCCTGCGCGCGCAACGCGCGCTGCTGGCTGCGCAGCGCGAAGGCATCCTGGTCGGCGCGCGAGATCCCGAACTCGGCGGCGACGTTCTCGCCGGTCTCCGGCATGGCGTCGATCCCGTACTGCTGCTTCATCAGCGGATTGACGAAGCGCCAGCCGATGGTGGTGTCGAACAGCTGCTGGCCGCGGGTGAAGGCCGCGTCCGGCTTGGAAAGCACGTACGGCGCGCGGCTCATGCTCTCGGCGCCGCCCGCGATCACCAGTTCCGCCTCGCCGCTGCCGATCATGCGCGCGGCGATCGCGACTGCGTCCAGCCCGGAGCCGCACAGCCGGTTCACGGTCACGCCCGGCACGCCGACCGGCAGGCCGGCCAGCAGCGCGGCCATCCGCGCGAGGTTGCGGTTGTCCTCGCCCGCCTGGTTGGCGCAGCCGAGCACGACGTCGTCCACGGCGCCCCAGTCCACGGACGGGTGGCGCTTCATCAGCGCCGACAATGGCACTGCCGCCAGGTCGTCGGTGCGCACGCCGGCAAGGACGCCGCCGTAGCGGCCGATGGGGGTGCGGATGGCGTCGCAGATGAAGGCCTCAGTCATCGATCAGTCTCCCGGCGATCTGGTGGCTGCGGCCGCGGAACAGCGCGACCGCCTCGCCGTCCTGGTTCAGGACCTCGATCTCGTAGATGCCGCTCCTGCCGGCGCGCCAGCGCTCGGTCGCCACCGCAGTCAGCAGCTCGCCCTCGCGCGCCGGCCGCAGGAACTCGATCGCGGCGCCGGCGGCCACGGTGTTGTCGCCGTGCGAATTGCAGGCAAAGGCGAAGGCGCTGTCGGCCAGCGCGAACACCAGCCCGCCGTGGCAGATACCGTGGCCGTTGGTCATGTGCGGGCGCACGCGCATGCTGACGCGGGCAGTGCCTGGGCCGCAGGATTCAACCGTCATGCCGAGCGCCTGCGAGGCGCGGTCGCCATCCCACAACGCGCGCACGGCACGTTCCGCGGTCATCTGCCGCTTTCCGGCCGGATCCGAGTCGCGGTTCACGGCATCACCCGCCCGTGAACCGGGGCGCGCGTTTCTCCGCGAAGGCCGCGACGCCCTCCGCGTAGTCGGCCGTGTTCCCGAGCTCGCGCTGGAAATCGCGCTCGAGGTCGAGCTGCGCGTCCAGCGGCTGGCCCCATGCCCGCTGCAGCGCCTCGCGCGTGCGCAGCAGCGCGCGTGTCGGCCCGGCCGCCAGCTCCGCGGCCAGGCGATCGACCGCCGCCGGGAACTCGGCATCGTCCACGCAGCGCCAGATCAGGCCCCAGTCCGCCGCGGTCGCGGCGTCCAGGCGCCCGCCCAGCATGGCGAGCCCCGCCGCGCGGGCCTGGCCCGCGAGCCGCGGCAGGAACCAGGTCGCGCCCGAGTCCGGCACCAGGCCGATCCTCGAAAAGGCCTGGACGAATGACGCCGAGCGGGCGGCGACCACCAGGTCGCAGGCGAGCGCGAGGCTCGCGCCGGCGCCCGCAGCCACGCCGTTGACGGCCGCGACGGTCGGCACCGGCAGCGCGCGAAGCGCCAGCACCAGCGGCTTGTAGTTGCGCTCGATCGACTCGCCGAGATCCGCGCGGCCGCCGTCGGGCGATGGCTGCCGCTCGCCCAGGTCCTGCCCGGCGCAGAAGCCGCGTCCCGCGCCCGCCAGCACCAGCACGCGGGCGCCGTCGCGGACCGCGCGCGCGAGCGCGTCGCGCAGCTCCGCATGCATCGCGGCGTTGAAGGCGTTGAGCCGCTCCGGCCGGTTCAGCGTGAGGCGCGCGATGCCGGACGCCACGCCGTACTGGATCGTCGTGTAGTTCATCGGGTTGCGCGGCTCACTCGTCGTAGCTGATCTCGAGCGCGGCGGAGGTGGGGCGCGCCTGGCAGCAGAGAATATAGCCTGCCTCCACTTCCCAATCCTCGAGCGCGACATTGTGCTCCATCGCCGCGCTGCCGGAGACGAGCCTGGCGCGGCAGGTCGAGCAGACGCCGGCGCGGCAGGAAAAAGGCAGGTCGAGGCCGGCGCGCTCGGCGGCCTCGAGAATCACCCCGGCGCCGCGGTCCATCGTGAAGCCCCTGCGGCGGCCGTCCATGACCACGGTGACGGAAACCCGGTCGGCCGCGGCCGCCGGCGCCGCCGCCACGGCCGCCGCAGGCTGCGCCCGCGCCGGCGCCCCGGAGGCGAAGTGCTCGACGTGCACGCGGCCGGTCGCCCCGAGATCCGCGAGCGCCGACTGCAGCTCACCGGCCATCGTGCCCGGGCCGCAGATGAAGAACTCGTCCGTGCCGGGGACGTCGAGGTCCAGGCGCGCGAACTCGCGCAGCCGGGCGCCGTCGATGCGCCCGTTGAAAAGCGCCACGTCCTGCGGCTCGCGGCTCATGACGAAGCAGGCCGAGAAACGCGGCAGGAAACGGTTCTTCAGCGCCAGCACCTCGTCGAGCAGCATGGTGCGCGCGGCGCTGGTGTTGCCGTAGTAGAGCTGGAAGCGGCAATCCGTCTCGCGCTCCAGCAGCGAGGCCGCGATCGACAGCACAGGCGTGATGCCGCAGCCCGCGGCGAAGGCGGCACAGCGCCTCGCCCGCTGCGGTTCCGGGCGCGCCTGGAAGCTGCCGCCCGGCGGCATGGCCTCGAGTGTGTCGCCCGGCCTGGCGCGCGCGAGGTGCTGCGACATGCGCCCGCCCGGCAACACGCGGAATGCGATCGTCAGGGACGGCGCGCCCTCGGCACTCACGATCGAATAGGTGCGCCGCTCCTCCTGCCCGTCGAGCACGGCCCGCAGCGCGACATGCTGGCCGGCGCGGTGGCGGAACTGCGCCGCCAGCGCCGCCGGCACCGCGAAGGTGAGCGCGATGGCGTCGTCCGCGACCGGGCGGCGGTCGGTGACCGTGAGCGGATGGAACTTCAGCACGTCAGATGCACTTGAAGTAGTCGAAGGGCTCGAGGCAGGACTCGCAGCGATACAGCGCCTTGCAGGGGGTCGAGCCGAACTCGCTGGTCTTCGTCGTCCGCCGCGATCCGCAGCGCGGGCAGGCGATCTCCGGATCCGCCCGCAGCAGCGCGCGCGGGCTGCCGACGGCTGCCGCCGGCGGCGCGATGCCGAACTCGACGAGCTTGCGCCGGCCCTCGGCGCTGATCCAGTCGCTGGTCCAGGGCGGCGACAGCACGTCCACCGCCGCCACGCGCAGGCCGGCGGCGGAGAGCGCGCGCTCGATGTCCGCCTTGATCACCGGCGTCGCCGGGCAGCCGGAATAGGTCGGCGCCACGCCGACCTCGATGGTGCCGTCGGGCCGCCGGTGGAGGTGGCGGATCACGCCGAGGTCGAGCACCGACAGCACCGGGATCTCGGGATCCGGCACCTGCGCGAGCAGGCTGGTGATGCGCGCCCGGACGTCGGCGGGCAGCGCCCCGGTTGCGGCGGTCGCCGTCATCGCCTGCTCACCAGTTCGCGCCGGGATGGGCGCGGTGCAGCGACTGCATCTCGGCCAGCAGGTAGCCGAGGTGCTCGCCGTGGCGGCCCTGCTTGCCGTACCAGACGAAGTGCGCGCGCGCAGGCGGCGCCAGCGTCGCCTGCGCCAGCACCTCGTCCACGCGCTGCGTCCAGCCGGACTCGAGCGTGCCCGGCTCGGGCCCGATGCCGGCGCGTGCCGCCTCGCGGTCCACGTCGTCGGTCGCGAACAGCTCGTTGACGAAGGGCCACAGCCGCTCGAGCGCCTGCTGCGTGCGCCGGCGGCTCTCCTCCGTGCCGTCGCCCAGGCGGATCAGCCAGCCGCCGCTGTAGCGCAGGTGGTAGCGGGTCTCCTTGAGCGCCTTCGCCGCGATCGCCGCAAGGCGCGCGTCGGCGGACTGCTGCATCGCCTCGTACATCCCCAGCTGCCAGGCGTCGAACAGGAACTGGCGCGCGATGGTCTGGCCGAAGTCGCCGTTCGGCTGCTCGACCAGGGTCAGGTTGAAGTACTCGGACTCGCCGCGCAGGTACGCGAGCTGATCCTCGCCGCGGCCCCTGCCCTCGAGCTCGCCCGCGTGCGCCAGCAGCAGCCGCGCCTGGCCCAGCAGGTCGAGCGAGACGTTCGCCAGGCCGAGGTCCTCCTCGAGCGCCGGCGCGTGGCCGACCCATTCGCCGAGGCGCTGCGCGAGCACCAGGCTCGAGTCGGCGAGGCGCAGCACGTAGCGCAGCTGCGGCGTCACAGCGTCTTCACCTCGTCCGGTATGTCGTAGAAGGTCGGATGACGGTACACCTTGTCGCGCGCCGGCTCGAACAGCGAATCGGCGTCGGCCGGGTCCGAGGCGACGATGTCGGCGGAACGCACGGCCCAGATGCTGACGCCTTCCTGGCGGCGGGTGTACAGGTCGCGCGCGTGCTCGATCGCCATGCGCGCGTCGGTCGCGTGCAGGCTGCCGACGTGCTTGTGGTCGAGGCCCGACTTCGCGCGGATGAAGATCTCGTAGAGCGGCCAGTCGCTGCGTTCGTCGCTCATGCTGCCTCCGTCGCCGCTGCGCGCGCGGCCTGCTTCGCCGCCCAGGCTGCGGCCGCCTCGCGCACCCAGCGCCCCTCTTCGTGCGCGCGGCGGCGCGCGTCGAGGCGCTCGCGGTTGCAGGGCCCATGGCCCTTCAGCACCTGCTCGAACTCGTTCCAGTCGATCGCGCCGAAGCGGTAGTGCTGGGCGGCGTCGTCCCAGCGCAGTTCCGGGTCCGGGACCTTCAGGCCCAGGAAGTCCGCCTGCGGCACGGTGAAGTCGACGAATTTCTGCCGCAGCTCGTCGTTGGAGAAGCGCTTGATCTTCCAGCGCATGGACTGCGCGCCGTGCTTCGACTCGGCGTCCGAGGGGCCGAACATCATCAGCGACGGCCACCACCAGCGGTCGAGCGCGGACTGCGCCATGTCGCGCTGCGCCGCCGTGCCGCGCGACAGCCGCAGCATGATCTCGTAGCCCTGGCGCTGGTGGAAGCTCTCTTCCTTGCAGATGCGCACCATCGCGCGCGCATACGGCCCGTAGGAACAGCGGCACAGCGGGATCTGGTTCATGATCGCCGCGCCGTCCACCAGCCAGCCGATCGCCCCCACGTCCGCCCAGGTCGGCGTCGGGTAGTTGAAGATGCTCGAATACTTGGCCTTGCCCTCGAGCAGCTGGTCCACCAGTTCCGCGCGCGACACGCCGAGCGTCTCCGCGGCGCTGTAGAGGTAGGCGCCGTGGCCGCCCTCGTCCTGGACCTTCGCGATCAGGATCGCCTTGCGCAGCAGCGACGGCGCGCGCGTGATCCAGTTGCCCTCCGGCAGCATGCCGACGATCTCGGAGTGGGCGTGCTGGGAAATCTGGCGCACCAGCGTGCGCCGGTAGGCCTCCGGCATCCAGTCCTTGGGCTCGATCTTGTCCTCGGCGTCCACGCGCGCCTGGAAGGACCGCTCGAGCGCGCCCGCGTCCTGCGCAGGATCGCGCAGGCAGTCCTTGCCGAGGGAATCGAGGCCTTGCGTGTACATGCCGCACTCCTGCCGGCCCTGGGCGCCGGTCGCCAACACCTTCTTATTATCGCACCGGCGGACCCCGGCGCCCCTACCGTCAGCTCCAGCTCTCCAGGCGCCTCACCAGGGTCTCCATGAACCGGTTTGCCTGATGGCCGTCCAGCACGCGGTGGTCGATCGTGAGCGTCACGTAGCAGCACGGGCGGATCGCGATCTCGTCGCGGCCGTCCCTGCCGACGACGACGGCGCGCTTCTCCAGCTTGCCGACCCCCAGGATCGCCGACTGGGGCTGGTTGATGACGATCGGCGCGGCCAGCAGGCTGCCGCTGACCCCGTGGTTCGAGATCGTGAAGGTGCCGCCCTGGAGGTCCGCCGGCGTCAGGCGATCGGCCCGCGCGCGGCCGGTGAGTTCGGCGAGCGCGGCGGCGATGCCCGCCAGGTCGAGGCGTGCGACGTCTCGGATCACCGGAACCACGAGCCCGCGGCCTTCCACGGCGGTCCCGACGCCGATGTCGATGCGTTCCGGGATCAGGATCGCGTCCTCGGTCCAGCGGCCGTTCGCCTCAGGCACCGCCCGCAGCGCATCCACGCAGGCCGCGACGAAGTAAGCCGTCAGCGTCAGCGGCGTGCCGCTTTGCTCGAACGTGCCCCGCTGCGCGGCCCGATGCGCCAGCACGGCGCCCATGTCGGCCTGGAACACGGTGGTGACGTGCGGCGCGGTGTGCAGCAGGCTCTGCACCATGTGCTCGGCGATGCGCCGGCGCATGGTCGTGTGCGGCACGCGCCGGGTGCCTTCCTCGGCCGGCGGCGGCGGCATCGCGCCGCGTTTGGCCGCTGCCAGGACGTCGTCCACGGTGATGCGGCCGCCCTCGCCGCTGCCGCGGACGGCGCCGGGGGCAAGCCCATGCTCGGCGAGCAGGCGCCGCACGGCCGGGCTGATGCGCATTTCCGCGCCCGCTGCGACCGGCGTCGCCGTGGCGCGCCCGCCGGCTGCGGGCACGGCCGCGAGCGGTGGCGCGGCCGCCGCCAAGGTCGCCGGCGCCAGCCGGCCCAGCAGCGATCCCGGCGCGACCTCGGTTCCCTCCGCCGCCGCGATCTCGGCCAGCACGCCGTCCGCGGGCGCCGGCACCTCGATCGTCACCTTGTCGGTTTCGATCTCGACCAGCGGCTCGTGGCGCGCAACCGGCTCGCCGACCCCCTTGAGCCAGCGCAGCACCTGCGAACGGGACCCCTCGGCCTGGTCCTCCGGCAGCAGCACGTCGATGGTGGCCATGGCTCAGATGCTCGCGACGCGCCGCATCGCGGCGACGATGCCGGCGACCGACGGCACGACGGTGTCCAGCAGTTCGGGGTTGTGCGGGCTGGGAACGTCCGGCATGGCGAGCCGTTCGACCGGCGCGTCGAGGCTGAAGAAGCAGCGCTCGGCGAGCTGGGCCGCGATCTCCGCGCCGAAGCCGGCGGTCAGGTTGTCCTCGTGGACGATTAGGCAGCGGCGCGTGCGCCCGACCGAGGCCGTCACCGCCTCGCGGTCCCAGGGCGACAGCGTGCGCAGGTCGATGAGCTCGACGTCGATGCCGGACCCTGCGGCTGCCTGCTCGCAGCGCTCCACCATCGCGCCCCAGGTGACGACCGTGAGCTCGGCGCCGCTTCGCACCGTGCGCGCGACGCCGAACGGCAGCACGAAGTCGTCGCCGGGCCAGGGCCGGCGCGCCGCCGCACCATCGATCAGCGAGCGGTGCTCGAAGAAGATGACGGGATCGTTGCCACGCAGCGCATGGCGCAGCAGCCCGACGGCGTCCTCGGCGTTCGAGGGCATCGCGAGCCGCCAGCCCGTGGCGTGCAGGAACTCGACCTCGTTGCACTGGCTGTGCCAGGGGTCGCCGCACTTGAAGAAGCCGCCGGGCATGCGCACCACGATGGGCGCGGCGAAGCGGTTGGCGGTGCGCCAGCGCATCGTGCCGCAGTCGTGCAGCTGCTCGGCCGCGGGCTCGGCGTACTTGCGGAACTGGATCTCGGGCACCGGCAGCAGGCCCGCGAGCGCCATGCCGACCGCGCGGCCGATGATGCCTTCCTCGGACAGGCTGGTGTCGAACACGCGCTCGTCGCCGAAGCGCTCCTGCAGTCCGAGCGTCGCCGCGTGCACGCCGCCCTTGCGGCCGACGTCCTCGCCGAACACCAGCATGCGCGGGTTCAGCTCGAGCTCGCGCTCGAGCGTGCGGCGGATCGCGCTCACCATGTTGATGCGCGGGCCGTCCGGCTGCGCGCGGTCCGAGCCCGCGGGCGGCGTGAAGCCTTCCGCCAGCAGGCCGCCCTGCTGCTGCAGGTCGATTGCGCCGTCCGGCCGGCGTTCGCTGAAGGTCCAGGCGGTGACCGGCGCCGGCCAGGCCACCGGCCGCGCCTCGATGCGCGCCAGCGCGGCCGCGACCGACCGTTCCGCACCGGCCGCGATGGCCGACCATTCGGATTCGGCGAGCACGCCCGGGACCAGCATCCGGCGCAGCGCCAGCACGGGATCGCGCGCCTGCTCGGCGGCAATCTCCTCGGCGCTCTTGTACGCCTGGGTGTCCTGCCCGGAATGGCCGGAGAGGCGCGGCACGGTCAGGCGCAGGAATGCCGGCCCCTCGCCGCAGCGGACATGCGCCACGGCCTCGGCGATCAGCGCCGCGGCGGCCTCGGGATCGGCGCCGTCGCCCGACAGCACCCGCAGGTTGCGGAAGGATGCGAGGTTCGCCGCGATGTCGCCGCCCGGAGTCTGGCGGTGCGACGGCACCGAGATGCCGTAGCCGTTGTCCTCGATGAAATAGAGCAGCGGCAGGCGCCCGGTGGTCGCGATATTGAGCGAAGCCCAGAAACCGTTGGTCGCGGTCGAGGCGTCGCCGCCGTGCGCGACGGCGATGCAGCCGGACGCGGTACCGTCGCCGAGCACGCGCTCACGGTATACGAGCGCCTGCGCCCAGCCGGTCGCCGGCGTGTACTGCGTGCCGACGCCGCCGCAGGCGGGCAGCAGGCAGGGCCCGGATCGATTCGGCAGGTTGATCACGACGCCGATGTCGCGGCCGGCGGACATGCCTTCGGCGCGCATCATGGTCGAGGCGAGCGCCTGCTCGACGGGCAGTCCAAGCGCAAGCGCGAGCGGACGCGAACGGTAGTAGGGCGCGACGGCATCGCGCACGCCGGTGAGCTGCTGGCCGAGCAAGGCCTGGGTGACGTCGTGGCCGCGCGCCGAGAACTGGTAGAGCACCTTGCGCTCGGGAACGAGGCGCGTTTCCTCGAGGCGGTCCAGCGCGCGCGATACCAGGGTCGTTTCCAGCACGTGACGCCAGTCGACCGTGGTCGTGACCTGCGGCTGCGGCATGCGTCTCGCGCTCGTCGCCATGGTCAGTCCCCCGGTGGCCGCCCGCGGCCCGCCGCCATCCTAGCCGGAGCTTTTGGGTGTTTTTAGCTAATTTCCCGTCAGAAAAGATCCAGAATAGTGATAACCTCCAACTTACACGAAAGCAGGGACGTTATCCGCCATGGCCACCCTGGACCGCACCGATGTCCGCATTCTCGAGCTGCTGCAGCGCGACGGGCGCCTCAGCCACGTCGATCTCGCCGAACGCGTCGGACTCTCGCCGACGCCCTGCACGCGGCGCGTGCGGCGCCTCGAAAAGCAGGGAATCATCCGCGGCTACGCCGCGATCCTCGACCCGAAGCGCGTCGGCCAGAACGTGCTGGCCTACGTGCAGATCAAGCTCGAACGGCACACGGACGACGTGGTCGAGCGATTCCGGCGGATGCTCGAAGAACGGCCCGAGGTGGTCTCCGCTCATGCCATGACCGGCGAGATGGACTTCCTGCTCGCGGTCGTGGTGCCCGACCTCGATGCCCTCGGGCATTTGACGCTGCACCAGCTGCTCAAGCTGCCCGGCGTGCGAGACGTGCGCTCGAGCCTCGTGCTCGAGACCCTGAAGACCGTGCCGCAACTGCCCCTGGACGCCGCCGGCGGCCGGCACTGAGGCCCGTCCGCCGGGCCGGCTGCGCTAGAATCCCCCGGCCCCGCGAACCCAGCCGCGCGGGCACGGTCACAGGCAGTACCACGCCTCCGGGAGGCACGCGACATGACACGCACGACGATCGCCCTGATTGCCCTGCTGGCGGCGGGGACCGCGCAGGCGGCCTGCATCTACCCGCGGCCGCCGGAGCGCGTGCCGGACGGCAGGACCGCGAGCTACGAGGAGATGGTGGCAGCGCAGAAGGCGGTCAAGCAGTTCAACGACGACGTCAACTCCTACAACGCCTGCCTCGACATGGAAGTCACCGCGCTCGAGAAGAGCGGGATGTACGACGACAACCGCATTTCGGAATTCCGCGCCATCCAGGCCAAGAAGAACAACGCGGCCGTGGACGAGGTGCAGGCGATCGCCGACCGCTTCAACGAGCAGCTGCGCATCTTCAAGGCCCGCGACAAGCAGAACTGAGGGCCAGCCGCCCGTGCTGACGCCCGCGCAGGCCGATGCGGCGATCGCGGCGGCGCTCGTGCCGCTGGGCGTCGAGGTACTGCCGCTCAGCGCCTGCGCCGGACGCGTGCTCCGCCAGCCGGTGAACGCCGAGAGGGACGTGCCCCCGTTCGACCGCGTGGCGATGGACGGCATCGCGATCGCCCACGGCCCGCGGCGTGAATTCCGGGTCGCCGGCATGCAGCCCGCCGGCGCTCCTGCGCTGGCGCTCGGTTCGCCCGCGGACTGCATCGAGGTGATGACGGGCGCCGTGCTGCCGGCGGGCTGCGACACCGTGGTGCCCTTCGAGCGCCTCCGGCTCGCGGACGGCAGGGCTGCGCTCGAGCCCGGCTGCGAGCCGCAGCCCTGGCAGAACGTCCACCGGCGCGGCTCCGATGCCCGCGCGGGGGCCACCCTGCTCGCCCCTGGAGCGCGACTGGCGGCGCCGGAGATCGCGATCGCCGCATCCGCCGGGCTCGCCGAAATCGCCGTGTCGCGACAGCCGCGCATCGCCGTCATCTCGACCGGCGACGAACTGGTCGATCCCGGCGAGCCGGTGCTCGCGCACCAGCTGCGGCGTTCCAACTCCTACGGGCTCGGGGCCGCGCTCGCGCTCGCCGGTTGCGCCCCGGCGACGGACCTGCACCTGCCCGACCGCGAGGACGTGCTGCGCGATGCGTTCGCGCGCGAACTGGCCGGCCACGATCTGCTCGTGCTCTCGGGCGGCGTATCCGCGGGCCGCCACGATTTCGTTCCTGCGGCGCTTGCGGCCTGCGGCGTGCGCCGGGTCTTCCACCAGGTATCGCAGCGCCCGGGCCGGCCGCTGTGGTTCGGCGCGCACCCGGACGGCGCGCTGGTGTTCGCCCTGCCCGGCAACCCGGTGGCGGTGCTCGTCTGCCTGGCGCGCTACGTGCTGCCGGCGCTGGCCGCGCTTGCCGGGGCGCTGCCTGCGGCGCAACCACGGGCCACGCTGGCGCAGCCGTTCGAGTTCCGGCCGCCGCTGAGCTGTTTCCTGCCGGTGAGCCTGGAGTACGATCAGGGGCGGACGCTCGCGCGCCCGCGCCCCACCGGCGGCTCCGGGGACCTGGTCTCGCTCGCCGGCACGGACGGGTTCGTGGAACTGCCGCCGGGGCCCGCGACCCACCCGGCGGGCCTCGCAGTGACGTACTTTCACTGGTAGCCGATGGACGACCGACTGCAACGACCGCTCACGGACCTGCGCATCTCCGTCATGGACCGGTGCAACTTCCGTTGCCCGTACTGCATGCCGCGGGCGACCTACGGCGAGCATTACCGGTTCCTGGCGGCGCCCGAGCGGCTGGACTTCGGGGAGATCGCCCGCCTCGCCCGCCTGTTCGCGCATGCCGGCGTGCGCCGCATGCGCCTGACCGGCGGCGAACCGCTGCTGCGCACCGGACTGCCCGACCTGGTCGGCGAGCTGTCGTCGATCGACCGCATCGACGACCTGGCGCTCACCACCAACGGCGTGCTGCTTGCACAGCATGCGGCGGAACTCGCGGCACAGGGGCTGCGGCGCGTCACCGTGAGCCTCGACACCCTGGACCCCGACACCTTCCGCCGCATGAGCGGCGGATTCGACGGCCTTGCGCGCGTGCTCGACGGCATCCGCGCCGCGCAGGAAGCCGGGCTCGCGCCGGTCAAGGTGAATGCCGTGATCCAGCGCGGCGTCAACGACGCCCATGCGGTGGAGCTGGCGCGCCACTTCCGCGGCAGCGGCGTGGTGGTGCGCTACATCGAGTACATGGACGTCGGCAACCGCAACGACTGGAAGCCGGAGCTGGTGGTGCCGTCGCGCGAGATCCGCGACGCGATCGCGGCACGCTATCCGCTGCGGCCGCTGCCGGGTGCGCACCGCGGCGAGGTCGCCAGGCGCTACGCCTACCTGGACGGCGCCGGCGAGATCGGCTTCGTCTCCTCGATCAGCGAGCCGTTCTGCGGCGACTGCACGCGCGCGCGCCTGTCGTCCGACGGCGTCTTCTATACCTGCCTGTTCGCGACCGGCGGACTCGACCTGCGCACGCCGCTGCGCGCCGGCGCGGGCGACGAGGAGCTGCTGCAGCTGATCCGCGGCGCCTGGCGGCGGCGCGATGACCGCTACAGCGAACTCAGGCGCATGCCCCTCGCCGAGGCGGCGCCGCGCAAGATCGAGATGTACTACATTGGCGGATGAAAGGGGCGGCGCCCTCACCCACCTGGACGAGGAAGGACGGCCCGCCATGGTGGACGTGACCGCCAAGCAGCCGACGCTGCGCGTCGCAACCGCCTGCGCGCGCATCCGCTTCCCGCGCGAGACGTTCGCCGCCCTCACGGCAGCCGGCTTCGAGACGGCCAAGGGACCGGTCATCGCGACCGCGATCGTCGCCGGTACGATGGCCGCCAAGCGCACCCATGAGCTGATTCCGTTCTGCCACCCGCTCGGCCTCGAGCGCTGCGACGTGGAGATCGCGCCCGCGGGCGCGGACACGCTCGAGGTCCGCTGCACGGCGGCCGTGCACCACCGCACCGGCGTCGAGATGGAGGCGCTCACGGGCGTCGCCATCGCGGCGCTCGCCGTCTACGACATGTGCAAGTCGCTGTCGCACGACATCGTCATCGAGCAGACGCGCCTGCTCGAGAAGCGCGGCGGCAAGAGCGACTTCGTCGCGGAGCCGCCGGCATGACGCCGCTGTGCGGGCTGGTGCTCGCCGGCGGCCGTTCCAGCCGCATGCAGGAAGACAAGGCGGCGCTGGTCTTCGGGCGGCGACCGCAGCTCGCCGAGGCCTATGCGCTCATCGCGCCGCGCGTGGTGCGCGCATTCGTGTCGGTGCGTCCCGACCAGCGGGACGAGCCGTTGCGGGCGCGCTTCCCGCAGGTCGTCGACGGCACCGCGGGCCAGGGCCCGGTCGCCGGCATCCTCGCGGCGCAGGCGCTCGATCCGGCCGCGGCCTGGCTGGTCGTCGCCTGCGACCTGCCGCTGCTCGACGGCGCGACGCTCGACGAACTCGTCGCCGGCCGCGACCCCGCGCAGCTCGCGACGGCCTTCAGAAGCGCCCACGACGGCCTGCCGGAACCGCTGTGCGCCATCTGGGAACCGGCCAGCGCGGTCCTGCTGTCGCGCTGGGTGGAGTCCGGGCAGTCCTGCCCGCGCCGGTTCCTGATGCGCCACGACGCGCGGCTGCTCGACGCCGCCAGGCCGCGCGCGCTCGACAACGCCAACACGCCGCAGGACGCGGCCGGCCTGCGCGCCGCCATCGCGGCCGGGGGCCGGGCCTGATGCCGCGCCTGCAGCTGCGCTACTACGCCTTGCTGCGCGAGCAGGCGGGCCGCACGGCCGAGACGCTCGAATCGCGCGCCCGCACGCCGGCGGAGCTCTACGCGGAACTCGCCGCCCGGCACGGCTTCCGCCTCGCGCAGTCGCAGCTCAAGGTCGCGGTCAACTCGGCGTTCGCGGACTGGGAGCGGCCGCTGGCCGACGGCGACGAGGTCGTCTTCATACCGCCGGTGGCCGGCGGATGAGCGCCTTCAGCCTCACCCATGCGCCGATCGACCCCGGCGCGCTCGCCGCCGGCCTCGCGCTGCCGGAGGCCGGCGGCTTCGCCGCCTTCGAGGGCCGCGTGCGCAACCACAACGAGGGCCGCCGCGTGAGCGGGCTCGAGTACGAGGCCTTCGAGGCGCTCGCGCTCGAGGAAGGCGCGCGCATCGTCGCCGCGGCGGTGCGCCGCCACGACGTGCTGGCCGCGCAGTGCGTGCACCGCCTGGGCGCGCTGGCGATCGGCGACGTCGCGGTGTGGGTGGGCGTGGCCGCGCGCCACCGTGCGGAGGCCTTCGCCGCCTGCCGCGAGATCATCGACGAGGTCAAGCACCGGCTGCCGATCTGGAAGAAGGAACGTTACCAGGACGGCGACAGCGTCTGGGTCAACTGCGAGCGCTGCGCGGAGCACGCGCACGGGCCGGCCACGGCCTTCGAGTACACACGGCAGGTGGCGTTGCCCGAGGTCGGCGCGGAGGGCCAGCGCAGGCTCGGCGAGGCCACGGTCGCCGTCATCGGCGCGGGCGGGCTCGGTTGCGCGGTGCTCTCCTCGCTCGCGGGGGCGGGCGTGGGCACGATCATCGTGGTGGACCATGACGCCGTCGAGCCCGCGAACCTGCACCGCCAGCCGCTGTACACGCCCGGGGACGCGGGCCGGCCGAAAGCCGAGGCCGCCGCGGCGCGGCTCGCGGCCTACAACCCGACGATCCGCGTGCTGCCGCGCGTGCTGCGTCTCGAGCCGGGCAACGCCGAAGCGATCGCGGGACAGTGCGACGTCATCGTCGACTGCAGCGACAACTTCGCCACCAAGTTCCTGGTGAACGATGCGGCCGTGCGCACGGGCCGGCCGGCGGTGCTCGCCAGCGTCTACCAGTACGAGGGGCAGTTGCAGGTGGTGCGCCCGGACGCCGGCGGCTCCTGCCTGCGCTGCCAGTGGCCCGAGGCGACGCGCGACGGCCTGGTCGGCAATTGCGAGCAGAGCGGCGTGCTGGGACCGGTGCCGGCGATGCTCGGCCAGCTGCAGGCGATGGAGACGCTCAAGCTGCTGCTCGGCCTGCCGGGGCAGCTGCGGGACGAGCTGCTGCTGGTGGACCTGCTCGACTGCAGCCAGCGGCGGCTGGCGGCGCCCCGCGATCCGCGCTGTGCAGGCGGCTGCGTGCGAGCGGCCGGGGCGGATGCCGGCGCGGGCGCGGAGCTCGAGCTCCGGCTGCCGATCGCCGAGGCGGCCGCCCGCGGCTTCCGCATCGTCGACATCCGGGAACCGCAGGAATGCGCGTTCGCGCCGCTGCCGGTGCCGGGCCAGGAATCGGTGCCGATGGCGCAGTTCCTCGGCGGCACGGTGCGGCTCGACCCCGAAGCGCGCTACCTGCTGGTCTGCGCGCATGGCGTGCGCAGCCGCGCGCTCGCCGAGTGGCTGCGCTCCCAGGGCCGCGAGAACGTGTGGTCGCTGGCGGGCGGGCTCGAACGGTGCCGGGTCGTAGATTCGTAGATTCCGCCGCGTCCGCCAGACCTACGAATCTACGACCCGGCACCATCAGAAGGCGAAGCGGTCCGCCGGCAACTCCATGACCGACTTGGCGCCGGCCCCGAGCGCGTCGAGGTGCGCCTCGGCGCGCGGCAGGATGCGCTCGAAATAGAAGCGCGCGGTCGCCAGCTTGGCCTCGTGGAAGTCCCTGCCCTCCGCGCCTTTGGCCAGCGCCGCCGTGGACACGGCCGCCATCCGCACCCAGCACCACGCGAAGCACAGGTAGCCGGTCAGCATCAGGTAGTCCATCGCCGCGGCGCCCGCCTCGTCCGGGTTGCGCGCCGCGCGCGTCGCCACCTGCTCGGTCGCCTCGCTCCATTCCTTCAGCAGTCCCGCGAGCCGCGTGACGAACTCCGACAGCTGCGAGGAACCCGCATGCTTCTCGCAGAACCCGCCGATCAGCCCGCCGAGCAGGCGCGCCAACTCGCCGCCCGAGCCCAGCACCTTGCGGCCCAGCAGGTCCATCGCCTGCACGCCGTTGGTGCCCTCGTAGATCGCCGTGATGCGCGCGTCGCGGAAACACTGCTCGACGCCGGTCTCGCGGACGTAGCCGTGGCCGCCATGGACCTGGATCGCATGGCTGGTGCACTCGAGCGACATGTCGGTGACGAAGCCCTTGACGATGGGCGTCAGGATCGCGAGCAGGCCGTCGGCGCGCTCGCGCTCGGCGGCATCCGGGTGGTGCAACGCACGGTCCATCTGCATGCCGGCGAAGTAGGTCAGCACGCGCCCGGCCTCGATCAGCGCCTTCTGCGTCAGCAGCATGCGGCGCACGTCGGGATGGCCGATGATCGGGTCCGCGGCCGCGCTGGCGCCGCCCGAGGAAGTGCGCCCCTGGCGCCGGTCGCGCGCATAGGCGACCGCGGCCTGGTATGCCCGCTCGCACTGCGCAAGGCCCTGCAGTCCGACCCACAGCCGCGCGTGATTCATCATCGTGAACATGCACTTGAGGCCGCCGTTCGGCTCGCCGACCAGCCAGCCGCGTGAGCCGGCGAAGTCCATCACGCAGGTCGCGGAGCCGTGGATGCCGAGCTTGTGCTCGATACCGGCGCAACTGACCCCGTTCGCGGCGCCGGGATTGCCGTCCGAATCCGGCAGGAACTTCGGCACCAGGAACAGGCTGATGCCGCGGCTGCCCGCCGGCGCGTCGGGCAGCTTCGCCAGCACCATGTGCACGATGTTTTCGGCCAGGTCGTGGTCGCCGCTGGTGATGAAGATCTTGGTGCCGGAGATGCGGTAGGACCCGTCGCCGGCGGGTTCCGCGCGCGCGCGCATCAGCCCGAGATCGGTGCCGGCGTGCGACTCGGTCAGCACCATGGTGCCGCTCCATACGCCGCTGACGAGCTTCGGCAGGTAAGTCGCGCGCAGCTCCGGGTCCGCGTGCTTCGCGACGCACAGCACCGCGCTGTCGGTGAGGCCGCTGTAGAGCTTCCAGGACATGTTGGCCGCCACCAGCATCTCGCCCACCGGGCCGCCGAAGCTCTCCGGCAGGCCCTGGCCGCCGGCATCCGCAGGACCGCACAGCGCGGCCCAGCCGTCCTCCACGTACTGGCGATAGGCTTCCTTGAAGCCGGGCGGAGTGATGACCTGACCGTCGTCGGTGCGTTGCACGCCGATGCGGTCGCCCGCCTCATTGGTCGGCGCGACCACGTCCTCCGCGAAACGCGCGCACTCCTCCAGCACGCTGTCGACGAGTTCGGCATTGACGTCGGCGCGGCCGATGTCGCGGTAGTGGTGCTCGAGGCGCAGCACCTCGTGCAGCGCGTAGCGGATGTCGCGAAGGGGTGCCTTGTACTGCGCCATGGTCTGCCGGGTCAGCGCGCCGCCCCGGCGCAGGCGATGCAGCGGTCCGAGTACGGCAGGACCTCCAGCCGCCGGTCGCCGATCGGCTGGCCGCACTGACTGCAAATGCCGTAGGTGCCCTGGTCGAGCTGGAGCAGCGCGCGGTTGATCTGTGCCAGTTCCGCGGCGGTCGCCTCACCGATTCCGGCGAGCACGGCGTCGTTCTCCATTTGCACGACCTGCTCCGCGAAATCCTTGTCGAGCGGGCCGGAGGAGCGCGTGATGTCGGCACGGACCTTGGCGGCACGCGCCAGCAGCTCCTGCTTGTGGGCAAGGAGCTTCTGCCGGATCGCTTCGAGTTCCGTCGCCATGGGACCTCCCGCCAGTGACGGCGGGGCGGCGGCCGCTGGCCGCCGCCCCCGGGGTCCCTTCAGTTTACCTGTACTTCGACCGTCCTGGCGCGGGCCGCCGGCGTCTTCGGCACGCGGACCTTGAGGATGCCGTTGCGGCTCTCGGCCTCGATTCCCGCGACGTCCGCATTCTCCGGCAGCCGGAAGCTGCGCGTGAAGTTCCCGTAGAAGCTCTCGATGCGGTGCACCTTCTCGTCCTTGTGCTCGAGCTCGTGCCGGCGCTCGCCGCTGATCGTGATCACGCCCTCGTCCACCGTGACCTTGACGTCCTCCTTGCGGACTTCGGGCAGTTCGGCCTTGATCAGGTACTCATTCTCCGTCTCGGAAATGTTCGCAGCCGGCGTCCAGACCGCGGCTTCGGACTGGTCGCCCGCAGCAGCCGGCATGCGGCCGCCCGGCACGCGCCCGAAGAACGGGCTGTAGCGCGCGAAGAGATCGTCCAGTTCCCGGAACGGTTCCCAGCGAATCAGCG
The DNA here is from genome assembly GCA_019634895.1 of Steroidobacteraceae bacterium. Classification (GTDB taxonomy): domain Bacteria; phylum Pseudomonadota; class Gammaproteobacteria; order Steroidobacterales; family Steroidobacteraceae; genus SCUD01. The sequence goes on from JAHCAM010000020.1 coordinate 35,236, forward strand.
TCATGTCCTGTCTCCTTCGATGGGCCGGAGGCGGCCATGGCCCCGTGGATGGGGACGGCCAGTCCCCATCTCAAGGCCGCCGCGACGGAGCCTCCGGCGGCCGCGGGTCCCGGCGTTGCCTTGCTTCGGCCCGCGCCCGTAATATCGGGCGGCCCCCGGTACCGTGCCCCGGTGCGGGGTCGCGCTTGGGGAGGACCATGGGCCGCGATCACAACCCGGTACCCGGGCAATGGTACGAAAGCCTGGAGGACGACGAGGTCTTCAAGGTCCTCTCCGTCGACGAGGACGCGGAACTCATCGAGCTGCAGTACGAGGACGGCGACGTCGAAGAGATCGACTATGAGACCTGGCAGGAGCTCGACCTCGAGTTGACCGAGGTGCCGGAGGGCTGGTCGGACTCGGATGGCGAGGACGACGCGGACGAGGACGACTTCGACGACGACGAGGACGACGACTGGGACGACGACGAGGACGAAGACGACGACGAGGACGACGAGGACTACGGCGACCGCGACGACTACTGACGCGGCCTGCGCCCGCACCCGCCGTGCCGGAACCCCGGTGACACCCGGCGGTCCAACCCGTTCCGGAAACGGGCCCGGCCTGCGCCGGGATTGAAACCTGCCCCACCCGCTCCCATCACAGGGCGACCATGATGAGAATCCTGCTGTTCCTGCTCACCAACTTCGCGATCCTGCTGGTCGCGAGCGCCACGCTGCGGCTGCTCGGGGTCGAACCCTGGCTCGACCAGCAGGGCATCAATTTCACTTCGCTGCTGATCTTCGGGGCCGTGCTCGGCTTCGGCGGTGCGTTCGTGTCGCTCGCCATCTCGAAATGGTCCGCCAAGCGCATGATGCGGGTGCAGGTCATCGAACAGCCGCGCAACGAGACCGAGGCCTGGCTGGTCGAGACCGTGCGCCGGCAGGCGCAGCTCGCCGGCATCGGCATGCCGGAGGTCGGCGTGTTCAATGCCCCCGAGCCGAACGCCTTCGCCACCGGCGCGCGCCGCGACCAGGCGCTGGTCGCCGTCAGCACCGGCCTGCTGCAGCGGATGAACCGGCAGCAGGTCGAGGCGGTGCTCGGCCACGAGGTCAGCCACGTCGCCAACGGCGACATGGTGACGCTGACGCTGATCCAGGGCGTCGTGAACACCTTCGTGTTCGTGCTCTCGCGCCTGCTCGGCCAGATCGTGGACAGGGTCGTGTTCAGGAACGAGCGCGGCCACGGGCCCGCGTTCTGGGTCACCACCATCGTCGCCGAGGTCGTGCTCGGGTTCCTGGCGATGATGATCGTCATGTGGTTCTCGCGCCGGCGCGAGTTCCGGGCCGACAGCGGCGGCGCGCGCCTCGCCGGCCGCCACCACATGATCGGCGCGCTCGAGGCGCTGCAGCGCAGCCACGGCCAGCCCCTGCCCGACAAGATGGCGGCATTCGGCATCAGCGGCGGGATGGGCCAGGGCCTGAAGAAGCTGTTCCTCAGCCACCCCCCGCTCGAGGAGCGGATCGCGGCGCTGCGCGCGGCACCCGGCGTCTGACTCCCGCCACGCGGGGCGACGGCGCCCTGCGTAAGATGTCCGTCATGGACCGGCCCGGCGGCGCGATAGCGGACGCGGACCTGCAGGCGCTCAGGAAGCTGCTGGGCGCCGGCGGTTACCTCGATGCGGCGGGCGACCGCGCGCCGTTCGAAACCGACCACCGCGGCATCTGTCACGGCCGCACGCCGCTGGTCGCGCTGCCGGACTCGACCGCGAAGGTCGCGGAACTGGTGCGCTACTGCGCCGGCCGCCGCATCGGCCTGGTGCCTCAGGGCGGCAACACGAGTTACTGCGGCGGCGCGACGCCGCGACCGGGCGGTGGCGACATCGTCGTGTCACTACGGCGCATGCGCCGCATCCGCGCCGTGGATCCCGCCGGCGATTCGCTGACCGCCGACGCCGGCTGCGTGCTCGCGGCGCTGCAGGACGCCGCCGCTGCGGCGGGGCGGCTGTTGCCGATGTCGCTGGGTTCGGAAGGCAGCTGCACGCTCGGCGGCATCGTCTCCACCAATGCCGGCGGCACGGCCGTGCTGCGCTACGGGATGATGCGCGACCTGGTGCTCGGGCTCGAGGTGGTCCTGCCCGACGGCAGCGTGCTCGACCAGCTCAGGGGGTTGCGCAAGGACAACACCGGCTACGATGTGAAGCAGCTGTTCATCGGCGCGGAGGGCACGCTCGGCATCGTGACCGCAGCCTGCCTGCGGCTGTTCCCGCGCCCGGCGGTGACGGCGACCGCCTTCGCGGCGCTCGCCTCGCCAGGCGCCGCGCTGACGCTGCTCACGCAACTGCGCGCGGCGCTCGGTGACGCCATCACGACCTTCGAGCTGGTCCCGCGGCTCGCCCTCGAGCTGGTCTGCCGCCACGTACCGGGCGGCCGCGACCCCTTCGAACGGGCGCACGACTGGTACGTGCTCGCCGAGGCGACGGCGCCGCAGCCGGACGCGGATCTGGCCGCGCGACTCGAGCAGTCACTCGCCGCCGCGATCGACGCCGGCACCGCCGCCGATGCGGTCACCGCCGCCTCGATGGCGCAGCGCGATGCCCTGTGGCGGCTGCGCGAGGCGATCCCGGAGGCCCAGCGCGCCGAAGGTTCCGGCCTCAGGCACGACATCTCGGTGGCGCCGGCGGACCTGCCGCGCTTCATCGAGGAGGGCCGCGCCCTGATCGCGCAGCACGCCCCCGGGGCAAGGCTGGTGGCCTACGGCCATCTCGGCGACGGCAACCTGCACTTCAACGTCAGCGCGGCGGCGGGCGACGACGGCCGCTCGCTGCAGGCCGCAGGCCCCGCCATCCGCCGCGCCGTGCACGAGCTCGTGGCCCGCCACCGCGGCAGCTTCAGCGCCGAGCACGGCATCGGCCAGCTCAAGGTGGACGAGCTCGCCCGCTACGAGGACCCCGCGGCGCTCGAACTGATGCGCCGCCTCAAGCGTGCGCTCGATCCGTGCGGAATCATGAACCCGGGCAAGGTGCTGGAAACAGCCGCGTGAACGGATCCGCGACCGCGCAACCGCGGCGCTCGCGCGGACACCGGGCGGCGGCAGCCTACTTCTGCTGGCCCGCCGGGCTCGTCCAGCGGCTGTGCTGCCGGATCAGGCCCTCCTGCGCGACGCTCGCGACCAGCACTCCTTCGCGCGTGTAGACCAGGCCGCGGCCGAAACCGCGCGCGCCCGAGGCGCTCGGACTGTCCAGCACGTACAGCAACCAGTCGTCCACGCGCAAGTCGCGGTGGAACCAGATCGCATGGTCGATCGAGGCCATCTGCAGCTGCAGGAACGATACGCCGTGCGGCAGCGTCGAGGTCTCGAGCAGGTGGTAGTCGGAGACATAGGCCAGCAGGCAGCGGTGCAGCGGCTGGTCGTCCGGCAGCGGCGCGACCGCGCGGAACCAGACCCGCCGCTGCGGCTCGCGCTTCACCGGATTCAGGTAGTCGGGCGGATCCACGGGCCGGATGTCGAACGGCCGCTGGTGGCGGAAGAAGCACTGCAGCCGCTCGGGCACGCGGTCGGCGATCGCGGCGTTGAGCTCGCCGATGTCGCGCAGGTCTTCGGGCGGCTCTGACTCCGGCATCGGCGCCTGGTGGTCGAGGCCCTGCTCCACGTTCTGGAAGGAAGCCGACATGGTCAGGATCTGCTGGCCATGCTGGATCGCGACCACGCGCCGGCTGGTGAAGCTGCCGCCGTCGCGGCTGCGGTCCACCTCGAAGATGATGGGCGCATTGACGTCGCCGCGGCGCAGGAAGTAGGCGTGCAGGGAGTGCACCAGGCGCCCGTCCACGGTGCGCGAGGCGGCGACCAGCGCCTGCCCCAGGACCTGGCCGCCGAACACCTGCGGCGCGCCGATGTCGCGGCTCTGGCCGCGGAACAGGTTGTCCTCCAGCCGCTCGAGGTCGAGCAGTTTCAGGAGCTCGGCGAGGCGTGCCTCCACGGCGGGCTCAGTCCGGCGGCGCGACGCCGAGCCGCTCGCGCATGATCGGGCTCGTGGTCGTGTACTGGAGGAACTGGCGCTTATCGGGATAGAGGTGGTGCTGCACGCCGAACGCCGCCAGCGCCGCCTCGTGGAAGCCGGAGAGGATCAGCTTCTTCTTGCCCGGGTAGGCGTTGATGTCGCCGATCGCGAAGATGCCGGGCTCGCTGGTCTGGAATTTTTCCGTGTCCACCGCGAGCGCCTTCTTCTCGAGCGCGAGGCCCCAGTTCGCGACCGGCCCCAGCTTCGGGTGCAGGCCGAAGCAGGCCAGGATCCGGGTGCAGCGCAGCTCGGTCGTCGCCTTGTCGCGGCCGACGATCACGGCGCCCGCGATGCGCCCGCCCTCCTCGACGAGCGACTGGATGGTGCCCTCGAGGTGGCGCAGCCGGCCCGCGGCGGCCAGTTCCTTCATGCGCGCGACCGAAGCCGGCGCCGCGCGGAACTCCGCGCGCCGGTGCACGAGCGCGAGCGAGCGCGCCTTGCCGCAGAGTTCGAGCGTCCAGTCGAGCGCGCTGTCGCCGCCGCCCGCGACCAGCACGTCCTGGCCGTGGAATTCCGCGGCGCTCTTCACGCGGTAGTGCAGCTGCGTGCCCTCGAAGCGCTCGGCTTCCGGCACCATGAGCCGCCGCGGCTGGAACGAGCCGAGCCCGGCCGCGATGATCACGGCGCCGGCGTCGAAGCGCGTGCCCGCGGCGGTGACGAGCTCGAACCGCCCGTCGTCCCGGCGGCGCAACTCCGTCACCTCCTGGCCCAGATGCATGCCGGCATGGAACGGCTTGATCTGCTGCAGCAGGCGGTCGATCAGCTCCTGCGCGCCGCAGACCGGCAGCGCCGGGATGTCGTAGATCGGCTTGTCGGGATACAGCTCGGTGCACTGGCCGCCCGGATGCGCGAGCGAATCCACGACCTCGCACTTGATGCCAAGCAGGCCGAGCTCGAACACCGCGAACAGGCCGACCGGACCTGCGCCGACGATGACGCATTCGGTGCGGATGGGCTGTTCGCCAACGGACTCGGCCACGATCGCCTCCCTGGAACGGCTGGCCGCAACCCCCCGGGTGCGCGGCTGGGGCCGGCATTCTAGCCGATGATAGGCTAGCCACTCATGATGCATCCCCTGGCCGCCCCCCTCGCGCCGCTGCTGCGCGACTTCGTCGAATTGCAGGCGCGGGGCGCGCCCTGCGTGCTGGCGACGGTAGTCGCGACCGCCGGCTCGACCTACCGCAAGAGCGGCGCGCAGATGCTGATCACCGCCGCTGCCGAGCCGCGCGGCCTGCTCTCCGGCGGCTGCCTGGAAGCGGATCTCGTGGAGCGCGCCCGGCGCGTGCTGGACTGCGGCCGGGCCGAGCTCGCAACCTACGACATGCGCGGCGAGGATGACCTGCTGTTCGGCATCGGCAGCGGTTGCGAGGGTGCGATGGAGGTGTTGCTGCAGCGCGTGGGGCCTGCCGAGGCCTGGCAACCGCTCGCGCACTTGGCCCGTTGCGTCGGCGAGCGCCGCGACGAGTCGCTCGCGATCATCGTGGACGGGCCCGCCGCCGGGCGCGCGTGGTGGGCGGGCGGCGGCGATGCGCCCTGGCCCGAACCGCCCGAGGCTGCCGCCGCGCGCCGGGCGCGCTCGACACAACTGCTGCCATGCAGCGCCGGCGGCCAGACGCTGCGGGTGCTGTCGTTGCCGATCGCGCTGCCGCCCGGACTGCTGATCTGCGGCGCGGGCGCCGATGCCGTACCGCTGGCGCGGCTCGCAGTGTCACTCGGCTTCGACGTGACGGTCTGCGACCATCGGCCGGCGCTCGCCCTGGCCAGCCGATTTCCGCACTGCGACGTGCGCTGCATCGCCGCGGCGGAGCTGGCCCCGAAGCTGCAGCCGCCCGCTTTTCGCGCGGCCGTCGTCATGAGCCACCACCTGCCCTCGGATCAGGCGTACCTGCAGTGGCTCGCCGGCAGCGAGATCGGTTTCATCGGCCTGCTGGGACCGCCGGCGCGGCGCGCGCGGCTGCTCGGCGCCCTGGGGCCTGCCGCCCGGGCGCTGCAGGCACGCCTGCACGCGCCGGTCGGCCTCGACATCGGCGCGCGCACGCCCGAGGCGATCGCGCTCGCCATCGCCGCCGAACTGCATGCCTGGATCGCCCGCGATTTCTAAAGGGGACGCGTCCCATTATCCCGGCCGCAAGCTGCTGCTCTGGGGCAGGCGCGAACCGGATAATGGGACGCGTCCCCTTTAGAAATCGCGGGCGACGCGGAAGCCGAGATCGGACTGGCGGTGGCCGGCGAGCTCGGAGCCTCGCGCGGGCGCGCGGGCGTCACGCGGGCGGCTGGCCCAGGAGCCGCCGCGCACGCCGCGGCGTTCGCAGCCGCCCTGCCAGGTCCAGGCGCGGCCATCCTCGGGCCGCCCGAGGTAGCTCCCGGTATAGCAGTCCATGACCCATTCGCGGGCATTGCCGATGACGTCGAACAGGCCGAAGGCGTTCGGCCTGTACTGCGCGACCGGCGCCAGCAGCGGCGCGCGATCATTGCAGCGCGCGTTCGGCCACGGCAGGCGCAGCGTGTCGACGGCCGATGCGTCGTACACGTTCGCGTGGTCACAGGCGAGCGACAGCGCCTGGTCTTCGCGCGAATCTGCCTCGCCCCAGAAGCGCGGGAACGAGGTCCCGCCGCGGGCCGCGTACTCCCACTCCGCCTCGGACGGCAGCCGGTAGCGCTGGCCGCTCTGCTGCGACAGCCACTCGGCGTAGGCGCGCGCGTCCTCCCAGTTCACGCAGACCACCGGCTCGTCGTCGCGCGGCGGCTGCGCAAAGCCCGGATCGCGCCAGCCGCGGTCGCGCTCCTCGACCCACTCGCCGCCCAGCCGGACGCGGCAGCCTGGCGCGGGTTCCGCACCGGTCGCTTCCACGTAGCGGCGGAATTCGCCCACCGTGATCTCCCTGCGCGACACCAGGAACGGGCGCGTGAACGAGATCGCGACGGACGGCGATTCGCCGGTCGCCCGGTCGAGCTCGGGGGCGTCGGCGGCGGAGCCCATGCGGAATTGCCCCGGCGGCACCTGCGCCATCTCCGGGCAGACGCCGCAATCGCGCGCCGGAGCCGCGGACGACGCCGGGGACTGCTGGGCCACGGCGACCAGCGGAGCCAGCAGCAGCGCGGCCAACGCGGTGCGGACGTACATCAGCGATCCTCCGCAGCCGAGCCGCGGCCCTCGAGATCGAGTGCGACGCGAAATCCCGTGTCGTCCGCCCGATCTTCGGCCGCAGCGCCGTCCCGGTGCGCGCTGCGCGCAAAGCCGGTCGGCGTGCGCCAGCTGCCGCCGCGCAGCACGCGCTCGCGGCAACCGCCCAGCCATTCCCAGGCGCGCGCATCCGTGGGCCGGCCCTCGTAGCTGCCGGTGGCGCAGTCCTGCACCCATTCGCGCACGTTGCCGATCATGTCGTGCAGCCCGAAACGATTCGCGCCGAAACGCCCGACCGGCGCCAGATCGGGGTAGCCGTCGCGGCAGCCGGCAGGCGTCCAGCCCAGGCGGTAATGCCCGTCGGCGGTCAGGTCATACACGTTCGCGAACTGGCAGCCGGAAGCCGCATCGTCGCCCCAGGGACGCGACGTTACCGATCCTGCGCGCGCCGCGTATTCCCATTCCGCCTCCGAAGGCAGCCGGTAGCGCGCGCCGGTCTTGCGCGCCAGCCATTGCACGTAGGCCTGCGCATCCGTGAACGAGACGCAGGTGACCGGGTGATCGTCCTGCAGCGCCGACGGCGTCGCAGGATCACGCCAGCCACGCCGCACGTCGTCGTGCAGCCGGGCGAGCGCGGGGTCCCAGTTGCGGCAGCCCGGGCGCGGCTCGTGATCGGTGTCGGCGATGAACCTCGCGTACTGCGCGCGGGTCACCTCGTGGCGGCCGATCGCGAAAGCGCGCGGGATGCGCACGACCACGGGACCGGACTCGGCGCGCGCGGCGCCGGATGCCGATGCGGCGCCCGGCGTGCCCATCACGAACAGGCCGGCCGGCACCACCACCATCTCCGGGCAGCCGTCGCAGCTTCGGAACACCGTGCCCGCCGGCCGCATGGCCTCGGCGGCGCCGGCAAGCGGCGACGCCGCCAGCAGCACGGCCGCCGCCGCGGCGAATCGCAGCCGCGGCATCAGGAGCCGGTCCTCACGGCGACGAAAGTCTGGGTACCGCCGCGCTCGATGAGCAGCGCGACGGTCGGGCCGGATCTGTCGACCGACTCGCGGAACTGGGCCACCGACTCGACCTGCGCGTCGTTCACCGCGATCAGCACGTCGCCCGGCCGCAGGCCCGCGTCGGCCGCGGGACCGACGGCGCGCTCGACCACCAGCCGCCCCTGGGTGCGCAGGCGCAGGCGCTCGCTGCCGGTCAGCGGCCGCACGGCGAGCCCGAGCTTGCCGCCCTCCTCGTCCTCGCTGGCGTCGCGCGCCGCCACCTGCGGCGCGTCCTCCAGCTCGCCGACCTTGACGCGCAGCTTGCGCTCGGACCTGTCGCGCCAGATCGTCAGCGTCGCCTCGGTGCCCGGCGCGATGCCGGCGACGATGGCCGGCAGTTCCCCGGACCGCTCGATTTCCCGGCCGTCCACCGCGAGGATCACGTCGCCCGCCTTCACGCCCGCCCTGGCCGCCGGGCCGCCGCGATCCACCTCGGCGACCAGCGCGCCGCGCGGCCGCGACAGCTTGAAGGAATCCGCGAGCGCCTGGTTGACCTCCTGGATCACGACCCCGATGCGCCCGCGCTGCACGCGCCCGTGGGCAACCAGCGCTTCCTTGACGTGCATCGCGACGTCGATCGGGATCGCGAAGGAGATGCCCTGGTAGCCGCCGGTGCGGCTGTAGATCTGCGAGTTGATGCCGACGACCTCGCCCTGCAGGTTGAACAGCGGGCCGCCCGAGTTGCCGGGATTGACCGCGACGTCGGTCTGGATGAAAGGCGTGTAGGCATCGCCGGCGAGCGTGCGCGCGGTCGCGCTGACGATGCCGGCGGTGACCGAATTGTCGAAGCCGAACGGCGATCCGATCGCGATCACCCACTCGCCGGCCTTGAGGCCGGTCGGATCGCCGATCCGCACGGTCGGCAGGTCCGCGGCGTCGATCTTTAGCACGGCGACGTCGGTGCGCCCGTCCTGGCCCACGACCCGGGCGCGGTACTCGCGCCGGTCGGTCGTGCGCACGGTCACCTCGCTGGCGCCGTCCACCACGTGGGCGTTGGTGAGGATGTAGCCGTCCGGGCTGATGACGAAGCCGGAGCCCTCGCCGCGCGCGGGCGGCTGCTGCGTGCGCGGAACCCCGAAGCCGAAGCGGCGGAAGAATTCATAGAGCGGATCGTCGGGCGAAAGTTCCGGCGCGCCCTGATCGCGGCCCGGGCGGCGCGCCACTGCGGTGACGTTGACCACGGCGCGGCCGTATGCCTCCACCAGCGGCGTGAAATCGGGCAGTCCGCTCACCGTGATCACGGGCTGCGGGGCAGGCGCCGACTGTGCCGCCTGCTCCGCAGGCGCGCGCGCGGCGCTCTGCGCCACCGGCGCATCCGCGCCGCAGCCGGCGATCAGCGCGGCGGCCACCACGGACGAACACCAGCGCAACGCGGCCTTCATCGTCGCTCCATCGTGCCCATCGGACGAAGCGCTCTGACTGCCGCGATGCCTGCAAGTTGCACCCATGCACATTAGTATTGCACCAAATGCCGCTTCGCATGACCGCCGCCCTCGCGGCCGCGATGATCGCCGCCGCGCCGGGCCTCGCCGCCGATCTGCCCGCGCGCCCGCAGGCCGTGCTCCGGCAGCAGTTGCTGCCCGAGGACAGCGTCAGCGTCGTGGTGCGCGACGTCGCGACCGGCGAGTCCCTGGTGAACCTCAACTCGACCGTGGCGCGGCCGCCCGCCTCGACCATGAAGCTGCTGCCGACCTGGGCGGCACTCGACCTGCTGGGGCCCGCCTACAGCTGGAAGACGCGCGTCTGGGCGGATGCGCCGGTGGTGCGCGGCGTGCTGAAGGGCAACCTCTATCTCCAGGGCGGCGGCGATCCGCTGCTGACGATCGAGCGCTGGTGGCGCCTGGTCGCCGACCTGCGCCAGACCGGGCTGCGCGCGATCGAGGGCGACGTCATCGTCGACCAGTCGCGCTACGTGCCCATCAACGAACGGCCGGAGGATTTCGACGGCCGCTCCTGGCGCACCTACAACGTGCTGCCGGACGCAATGCTGGTGAACTGGCAGTCGTCGGAGTTCACCATCCGGCCCGCGGACGACGGTGGCGGCATCGAGATCCGCGTACAGCCGTTCCCGGAGGGGCTGGTCGTGGACAACCGGGTCGTGCTCGCGGAGGGACGCTGCGTCGGCCGCGACCGGCGCGTCGGCTACACGATCTCCCCGACCGACCCGGGCCGCGTGGTGGTGAGCGGCCGGCTCGCCAGCAGTTGCCCGCCGCAGACACAGCGGCTCGCGATCATGGACCCCGCGCAGTACGCGTACGGCACCTTCGTCACGCTGTGGCGCGAGCAGGGCGGCGAATTCCGCGGCGGCTGGCTGCGCGCGCCCACGCCGCCGAATGCGCGGCTGCTGCTGACCCACGAGTCGCAGCCGCTGGCCGACGTCGTGCGCGTCACCAACAAGTTCTCCAGCAACATGATGGCGCGCACGCTGGTGCTCGCGGTCGGCGCCGAGAAATTCGGCGTGCCCGCCTCGAACGCGGCGGGCGAGGCCGCCATCCACGAATGGCTGGCGGGCCGGGGCCTCGAGTTCCCGGAACTGGTGATCGGCAACGGCTCCGGCCTGTCGCGCGAGGCGCGCATCTCGGCCGACAGCATGGGGCGGCTGCTGGCCGCAGCCTGGCGCAGCCGCTATGCCCCGGAATTCCTGGCCTCGCTCGCGCTCGGCGGGCTGGACGGCACGCTGCAGAAGCGCTTCGCCAACGTCCCCGACCCGAGCCGCATCCGCATGAAGACCGGCACCCTGCGCGACGTCAGTACCATCGCAGGCTACGTGACCGGCGCCTCGGGCCGGACTTTCGCCGTCGTCGTCTTCGCCCACCACCCGGGGGTCCAGCATGGCGCCGGCGAGACATTTCAGGCCGCGGTCATCGACTGGGTGTTGCGGCAGTAGAACCTATGTCGAGAATTTTTACAAAGCCGGTCAGCGGACCGCAACGCCCTCGAATTATTCATCATTATGCATTTTATAATCAATAAGTTATTGATTCTGGCATGGTCTGTGCATTATTGATGGCGAAGTACGTCTATCGCTGCGTCCAAGGAGCCGGATCATGAAGTTCGCAAGCAAGCTCGTCGCCATCGCCGCCGCCGCAATCGGGCTCGTCGCCCTGTCGGCACCCGCGCAGGCGCTGTCGATCAACCCATCCACACCAGGCGTATTCGGTTTGAACCTCGGCCCCTCCAATTGCGAGCCGGGCTGCGTGTACACCGCGTTCGGGCTGACCAACGACGGCAGCCTGCAACTGCTCTACAAGTCCGACGTGGGCGGTCCGGAGTCAGGCTCGTTCGCAGGCTCGTACAACACGGTGTTTGCGAACACCGCTACCGACCCGGCCGATGCCACGATCAGCTACACGGGCGGCGCCTCGATCAGCTGCGGCGTCTGCTACCTGGTCATCAAGGATGGCAACCAGAACCCGTCTTACTACTTCTTCAACCTGACGGCGGCCGGCTGGAACGGCACGGACGCCATCATCATGACCGGCTTCTGGCCGCAGCAGGGCGCGATTTCCCACGTGGCGATCTGGGGCGTCCCCGGCAGCAGCGTTCCTGAGCCGGGCACACTGGCCCTGCTCGGCCTCGGCCTCGCGGGCATGGGCATCGGCATGCGTCGGCGTCGCAAGCCGTAAGCCGGACTTCAAGGCTCGAGCTCAGGAGAAACCCCGCCCCGGCGGGGTTTTTCTTTGCGGGGTCCTAGGCCTTGCCGCTGGCGAACGCCGCGTACAGCTCGCCGAGCACGTGGCGCCAGCCCGGAACGTACTCCTGGCGCAGCAGCGGACCGATTTCGCCGAGGGCCTCCCAGCCGCC
>JAHCAM010000021.1 GCA_019634895.1 Steroidobacteraceae bacterium
GGCGGCAGCCTGCGCAGCGCGTGATTCAGCACCTCGACGTGGCGCGCTGCGGCCTCCAGGTACTCCTCGATGCTGGCGTTGCGGTACATCGTGTGCCGGCCCATGCCGAGGTCCGGCGCGTCGATCTGCAGCAGGAATCCCGCGCCGACGATCGCCTCGTACTCGGCGCGCATGGCATCCGCGATCGCCTCGAGGTAGGCGTCCTGCGTCGGGTAGAAGTCGTTCGGCTGGAACAGCGCGATGACGCCCGGCGAGGCCGCGTTCATGAAGGCCTCGACGGGGCTGGCGGCGTCCACCGCCCGGCGGAAGTTGGCGAGGTCCTGCGCCAGCGGGCCGGTGTCCTTGACGCGGATCTCGCCGATGCAGCGCGGGCGGCGGTACTTCGCGGTCGAGCCGCGCTCCGCGAGCTTGGTCAGCAGGCCCGGGAACTCGACCAGGTCCTGCCCGGGCTCGCGCGGCGTGTCGCCGCCGAAGCCGGAGAACCGGTCGGCGATGTAGGTGGCGTAGCTGATCTTGTTCATCTCGCCGTCGCTGACGACGTCGATGCCGGTCCCGACCTGGCGGCGCACCACCTCGCGCACGGCGTCCGCGATGACCGCGGCCGCCGCGGCCGGGTCCCGGGTCTCGCCGCGCTCGCGCGCGAACAGCACGTCGGTCACCGCCTGCGAGCGCGGGAGGCTGCCGACGTGCGTGGTGAGGATCCGCTCGCTGCTGGCCCTCATCGATAGGTGTTGTTCGAGTGGTGGTCTCCCGCGAGCCAGCGCTTCAGCTCGGCGTGCGCATCCTTGAGCCGCGCGGCGTTGATCTTCGCGGCGTCCGGATGGTCGCAGGTGAACTCGACGATCAGGCCGTTCGGGTCGGTGGCGTAGACCGAGCGGCAATAGCCGTGCTCCAGCACGAAGGACTCGGGCTCCTTGAAGCCCGCGTCCTTGAGCCGCTTCTCGATGCCCGCCTGCGTTTCCCGGTCCACGAACAGCGCGATGTGGTGGAAGGGGGTGAACGGCATCTTCGGGCCGAACTGCTCCTGGTCCTTCGGGTCCGCGAACTGGAAGAAGGCGAGCGCGCCGCCGTCGCCGAGCCCGAAGAAGCAATGCGCGTAGGTGCGCTCGGCGCCGAACAGCACGTCCTTCTCGCACCAGGTCGCGAGCAGCGGCAGGCCGATCACGTCCTCGTAGAATTTCCGCGTCGCCTCGAGGTCCCGCGACACGTAGGCCGTGTGGTGCAGCCGCTGGGGCAGTCTTGCCTGGGTAGCCATGATCGTCGCCTCCGCTCAGAACCTGTAGCCGAACTCGACGCCGTAGCGGCGCGGCAGCGCCCGGAACAGGAAGCCGCCCGGCGAGAATTCCTGATTGTACTTCTCGTCGGTCAGGTTCCGCGACCACGCGGTCACGGACCACCGGCCGCCCGCCAGCGTGATGCGTGCGTCCACCAGGTCCACCGGGCTGCGGGCGGTGGTGTTGTACGGCTCCCACCAGGTGCGGCCGATGCGCTGGTAGTCGGCGCGGACGGTGGCTTCGAGGTCGTTGCCGATCGGCTGGCGATACTGCAGGCCGAGGTTGGCGGTCATCTCGGACACCAGCGGCGCATGGTTGCCGATCACGCTCGGGTCCTCCATCGCCGTGACCTTGCTGTCGGTGATGCCGTAGCTGGCGAACACGTCGAAGCGGTCGGTGACGCGCGCGCTGAGTTCGATCTCCGCGCCTTCGTAGTCGGCGTCCAGGTTGCCGAGGTTCTGCGTGGAGTTCGCGGCCAGGAACACGAAGAAGTAGCTGTTCTCGGACTCGGTCTGGTACAGGCTGAGGCCGAGATTGACGCGGTTGTCGAGGAATTGCGCCTTGAGCCCGATCTCGGCCGTGTCTGCGACCTCGGCCTCGAACAGGTCGTTGACGCCGGCGATGCCGCTGGCGTCCGCGACCGCGCCGACGCCGGTCTGGTTGAAGCCGCCGCTGCGGAAGCCGCGGCTCCAGCTGCCGTAGAGCGTCACGTTGTCGGTTGGCTGGTAGCGCAGCGTGAACTTCGGCTGCGACTGGCTCCAGGTGTTGGTGCGCACCTCGCCGGTGAACGCCGAGGGATCGGGCAGGAACGCGCTCGGCGTGATGGTCGTGTTCTCGCGCTCGTCCTCGTCGTAGCGCAGGGCCACGTCCATCTCCCACTTGTCGGAGAGCTCGACGGTCAGGTTGCCGTACACCGCCCAGGCCTGGTTGTCCTGCTGGTCGGCGAGGAAGGTCGCGCTCGGATTGTTGCCCGAGAGCCGCGGCGTGCGGTACACGGGGAATACGCCGGAGCCGTCGTCCACCATGTTGCCGGTCGAGATGAACCGGTCGGTGCTGACGAAGTAGGCGCCCAGGATCCAGCGGAAGCGGCCCTGCGTCGGCGAGGTGTAGCGCAGCTCCTGGCTCCAGTAATCCACGTCGAGGAACTGGCTCTGGTTCATGTCGAAGCCGAGCAGCGCATTGAATACCGAGTTCGGCGCCGGGCGGAAGTCGTAGGCGTCGCCGGTCAGGATCTCCTCGGTGGTGTTGTAGGAGGTGATCGAGGTGATCGTGCCGCGTCCCGCCGCGAAGTCCATCTTCAGCGAGGCGTTGAACAGGTCGCGGTCGTTGATGCCCGCGTGGTCCACCTGGATCGGCGAGCTGACGTCGTTCGCGTCCGGCGGCGTGAAGAAGGAGCTGAAGGGATTCGACTCGTCGTCGCGCGGGATCACGAAGTACAGCGCGCGCGTGGACAGCTCGCTCATGGCCAGGCGCAGGTCGCCGGTGAAGCGGTCGCTCGGCTTCCAGACGAAGCGCAGCCGGGCGGAGAGGTCCTCGACCGGGTCGGCCTTGCCGCCGAGGAAGGTGCTCGGGATGTAGCCGTCGGTCTCGTAATAGTTGACGGAGGCCCGGTACGCGAGCGTATCTGTGATCGGGCCGCTGACGCCGGCCTGCGCGCTGATCGCGTTGCCGTTGCCGAAGCCGGCCTTGACCCTGGCCTCGAACTCGTCGGACGGGTCCTTGGTGCGGATCAGGATCGCGCCGCCGATGGCGTTGCGCCCGTAGAGCGCGCCCTGCGGGCCCTTCAGCACCTCGATCTGCTGGATGTCGAACAGCGGCTTGTTGAACTCGGCAGGGTTCGTCTCCAGCACGCCGTCCACGAGCACCGCGACCGACGGCTCGCTGTTGCGTGCCTGCGAGATGCCGCGGACCACCACGAACGCGTTGCCGGCGTTCTGCGTCTCGACCAGCGTCATGTTGGGCACCAGCGCGATGAAGTCGCCGGGCTTCTCGATGCCGGCGTCCGCGATCGCGGTCTCGGTGAACACGTTGATCGTGACCGGGACGTCCTGGTAGGACTCGTCGCGCTTGCGCGCGGTCACGACGATCTCTTCCGTGAGCTCGGACTGCGCCGCCGCGGGCATGGCGACGGCCGTCCCCAGGAAGCAGGCCGCCAGCACGGCAAGGAAGTTCCCCTCGAAAGTTTTCATGTGGATCTCCGGCGTCATTTGTTCGATTGCACCCTGACAGGCCCGGTGCGCCGCGCCAATTCCTCGCGCAGCATGGCGGCACCGGCGACCATCGACTTCAGCTTCCCGACCGCGACTTCGCGCGGCAGGTACTTCATTCCGCAGTCCGGCGCGAGGATCAGGTCCTCGGCGCGGACGAAGGGCAGCGCGCGCCTGGCGCGGGCCGCCACGGTCTCGGCGCTCTCGACCTCGGGAGAGCCGAGGTGGATGACGCCGAGGATGATCTGCTTGCCCGGCAGCGACTCCAGGATCGAGCAGTCGAGATCCGGCTGCGCGGTCTCCAGCGAGACCTGCCGGCAGGCGCAGCCGGCGAGCTCGGGCAGGAAGGAGTAGGCCGACGGCCGCGCGTGGATGATCGCGGCGTAGCCGAAGCAGATGTGCACGGCCGTGGCGCCCCGCACGCCCTCGAGCGCGCGGTTGAGCGCGGCCAGCCCCCAGGCCCGGGCCTCTTCCGGGCGCGCCTGCATGTAGGGCTCGTCGATCTGGACGATGTCCGCGCCGGCCGAGAACAGGTCGCGGATCTCGGCGTTGACGGCCGCGGCGTAGTCCATCGCCGCCAGCTCGCGGCTGCCGCCGTAGTGGTCGATCTGCGCCTGCTGCGACATCGTGAACGGCCCGGGGACGGTGACCTTCACGTGCCGGGTCGTGTGCCGGCGCAGGAACTCGAGGTCGCGCACGCCGACGGCGTGGCGGCGGCGGATCGGGCCGGTCACGCGCGGCACCGGGTTCGGGTGGCCGCTGCGGTCGAGCGCGGTGCCGGGTTGGTCGAGGTCCACGCCGTCGAGCGCGGTCGCGAACAGGTTGGAGTAGCTCTCGCGGCGGATCTCGCCGTCGGTGACGATGTCGAGGCCCGCGTCCTCCTGGGCCTTGATTGCGACGATCGTCGCGTCGTCCTGGGCTTCGGCGAGGAACGGCCCGGGAATGCGCCACAGCTCGCGCGCGCGCACCCGCGGCGGGAAGCGGCCGGCGAGCATGGCGCGGTCGATCAGCCATTCCGGCTGCGGCATGCTGCCGACCAGCGAGGTGGGGAAGAGCGGTAGCGGCGCCGGCATGCGCGTCATCCCGCCGCCCGGCGCGCAGGCGCTTCCGCCGCGCGTTCCGGCCAGCCGCGATCGCGCCCGAGCGCCGCGCGGATCTCGTCGCCGTGCTCGTCGAGCAGCGGCGCCGCGGTCACCGAGGTCGCCGCCCGGCCGTCGAACTGCAGCGCGGGCCGCACGGCCTGGCGGCCGCCCTCGCGGGCGTGCTCGACCGGCACGATGAGGCCGAGGTGCCGGGCCTGCGGGTCCTCGACCACCGCGTCGATGCCGTTGATCGGCGCGAACGGCACGTCGTTGGCGGACAGCCGCGCCGCCCAGTCCGCGAGCGGCCGGCGGCGGAAACGGCGGTCGAGTTCCTCGCCGAGCGCCTCGTAGTGGTCGATGCGGGCGAGGCGGTTGTTGAACCGCCCGTCCTGCATGAGCTCTTCGGCCCCGAGCGCGGCCAGCAGCCCGGTCCAGAATTTCTCGAGCGACGACAGGTGGATGGCGAGCAGCCGGCCGTCCCCGGTGCGCAGGATGTAGGCCTGCGCCAGGCGCGGGCGGTCGCTCGATTTCGGCACCGTGCCGAGCGCGAAGTACGCGGCGAACGGCTCAACCGCGAAATGCGCCATGGCCTCCAGCATGGACACCTCGATCAGGCGCCCCTGTCCGGTGCGCGCGCGCTCGAGCAGTGCGCCCAGGATGCCGTACGCCGCGTAGATGCCGGTGATGGCGTCCGCGAGCGCGGGGCCCAGGAAGCGCGGCCGCTCGGGATCGACGACGACGCTCAGGAATCCGGACAGCGCCTGCGCCACCGAATCGTAGCTTGGCCGCTCGCGGTAGGGTCCGTCGGCGCCGAAGCCGCTGATCGAGCAGTACACCAGGCGCGGGTTGATGCCGCGCAGCCGTTCGACGCCGGCGCCGAGGCGCTCGGCGGTGCCGGGGCGGAAGTTCTGCAGGTAGACGTCCGCGTTCGCGATGAGCTGGTCGAAGACCTCCAGGTCGGCGGGCTGCTTGAGGTCGCAGGCCATGCCGCGCTTGTTGCGGTTGTAGGCCTGGAAGTGCGGCGAGTACTGGCCATGCTGGTACGCGCGGTAGGGATCCCCCTCCGGGGCCTCGACCTTGATCACGTCGGCACCGAGGTCGGCGAGCATCATCGCGGCGCAGGGGCCGGTGATGAACGTGCCCTGTTCGACGACGCGGACGCCGCGCAGCACCGGATGCGGGATCATGCGGTCGGCACGAATCCGGGCGGCGCCGGCCCGTCGTAGGTGATGGCCGAGGCGCCCGAGTCGGCCAGCACGAAGCCGATCGGCCGCTCCTGCTCCTCGACCAGGTGGGCGATCAGCGAAGCGGTCCGCGCGAGCATCGGCACGCCCTTGATGGCGGTCAGCGGGTAGCCCGCATCCAGCATCACCGCGGCGATCGCGCCCGAGACGTTCATCACCAGCGGCTTGCCGGTGACCTCGGGCAGCAGCTTCTCGACCAGGCGCGCCGCTTCCACGTGGCGGCCCTGGAGCCCGGTCTCCGCGGCGATGGCCAGCAGCCTTGCGACGCGCGGGTCCTGCTGCTTGTGCAGCGGATGCCCGTAGCCCGGCACCGCGCGCTTCGCGGCGCGCGCCTCGCCGAGCGCCGCACGCGCGGCCGGCTCGGGTCCGCCGCCGGCGGACCGCGCCAGCAGGTCGGCGAAGAGCCGCGCAGCCGCCTCGGCGGAGCCGAGGATCACCGAGCCGCAGCCGAGGATGCCGGCGGCGACCGCTCCCTGCATCGCATCCGGCGCGGCCGCCAGCGTGATGCGCGCGGCGGTAACCGAGGGCACGAGGCCGTGCTCCGCGATCGCGACCAGCGTGGCGTCCAGCATGCGCCGCTGGGCGGCGGAGGGCAGCGCGCCGGTCACCAGCAGCCAGGCGTGATCGGTGAAGCTGACCCTGCCGATCAGCTCGGCGCAGAGGTCGCGGCCGCGCACCACGATGGTGTCGGCGCTCGCAGCCGATACCGCCGAGTTCCTGCGGGCCTGCGAGCCGATCTTCACGCCTGGCCTCCTTCCATCCGGCAGGTCCTTGTTTCGAATAGCGAAATTGACTTCGCTGGGCGAACATGCTGCGGCGCGGCGCGCGCGGCGTCAAGTGCGCCGGCTGTCGCTCGTTCGCATATCGAAATAGACTGCCGCCATGGCCAGACGACCCGCTGCCGCTGCGCGCCGCGAAGCCATGGGCGGGCTCGCCAAGGGGCTGCTGGTCATCCGCGCCTTCACGCGCGACCACTCGGCGCTGACGCTGTCCGAGGTCGCGGCCATCGCCGGCATGCCGGCGGCGACCGCGCGGCGCTGCCTGCTGACGCTCGAGGAACTCGGCTACGTGACGCGTCGCGGGCGCGCCTTCCTGCTGCGCCCGAAGGTGCTCGAGCTCGGCGCCGCCTACCTCGAGTCCATGGACATCGAACACCTGACGCAGACCCACCTCGAGGAGCTGGCGCGCCTGACCGGCGACTCGGCGGCGCTCTCGGTGCTCGACGGCAACGACATCGTCTACGTCGCGCGCACCTCGGTGCGCACCCTGGTCCGGCTCGAGGCCCACGTCGGCAGCCGCTTCCCGGCGCACGTCACCTCGATGGGCCGGGTGCTGCTCGCGGGGCTGGCCCCGGAGCGGCTCGAGCACTATTTCCGCACGCAGAAATTCGAGGCCTTCACCGACCACACGGTGACTGACCCGAAGAAGGTCCGCCAGCTGATCGAGGAATGCCGGCGCAGCGGCTACTCGGCGGTGGAGGACGAACTCGCCTATGGCGTGGTCGCCGTGGCCGTGCCCGTGCACGACCAGTCGGGCAGGGTGGTCGCGGCGCTCAACTCCTCGAGCCATTCGCGCCGCATCAGCAAGGCCCGGCTGGTGCGCGACCGCCTCGCGATGCTGAAGCAGGCGAGCCGCGCGATCTCCGCCGAACTCGCGCGCGTCCCGGGACTCGCGCTGTCCGCGCAGGCCTGACGGTCCGCGGCCGGGCTTGACGCTCGCGCCGCACAGCCGTTAGCCTGAATGCGAATTTTTTTTCGGTATCCGAAATGACGATGCCTGGGGAGGACCGGTTTTTCCGCGCGGGCGACGCCCGCCTGCGCTACCGCGACGAGGGCGCCGGCCCCGCGGTCGTGCTGCTGCATGGCTGGACGCTCGACCTGGAGGTCTGGGATCCGCAGGCCGCGGACCTGGCGCGCGAGCTGCGCGTCATCCGCCTCGACCGCCGCGGCTTCGGGCTGTCGGAGGGGACACCGGACGCGGCGGCCGATGCCGCCGACCTCGAGGTCCTGCTCGACCGCCTGCAGGTCGCGCAGGCGGCGCTGGTCGGCATGTCCCAGGGCGCGCGCGCGGCCATCGGTTTCGCGCTGCGTCATCCGGGCCGCGTGCCGGGGCTGGTGCTCGACGGGCCGCCGGGCGATGCCGCCGGTCTCGCGACCGGCGACGAGGACGAGTTCTCCATCGACGAATTCCGCCGGCTGGCGCAGGCCGGCGGCCTGGATGCGTTTCGCACCGCATGGCGCGGGCATGCGCTGATGCGGCTGCACTCGGGGGACGCCGGCGCGCACGAACTGCTGGCGCGCATGCTGGCGCGCTACCCGGGGCGCGACCTGCAGCCGGACGCGGCGCCGCCGGGGTCGCCGGTCGGGCCGGCGGACCCCGGCAGGCTCACGATGCCGGTGCTGGTCGTGAACGGCGAGTTCGACACGCGCCGCCGCAGGCTCGCGGGCGAACAGCTCTGCCGGCTGCTGCCGCGCGTCGAGCGCGCGATCGTCGCGGGCGCCGGTCACCTCGCCAATCTCGATAACCCGCGCGCCTACAATGCGATCATCCGGTCGTTCCTGCAGCGGCAGTCACGCGCGGCCGCCTGAACCGGAGGAGTAACGATGTCCCGCATCCTCGTCCTCTATTACAGCAGCTGGGGCCACGTCGAGCAGATGGCCTGGGCGCAGGCGGAGGGCGCGGCGCAGGTCGCGGGCACCGCGGTCACCGTCAAGCGCGTGCCGGAGCTGGTGCCGCCGGAGGTCGCGAAGCAGGCCGGCTACAGGCTCGAGCAGAAGGCGGCGGTCGCGTCGCCGCTCGAGCTCGGCGACTACGACGGCATCCTGTTCGGCACGCCGACGCGCTTCGGCAACATGGCGGCGCAGATGCGCAACTTCCTCGACCAGACCGGCCCGCTGTGGGCGAAGAACGCGCTGCTCGGCAAGGTCGGCAGCGTATTCACCTGCACCCAGAGCCAGCATGGCGGCCAGGAGACCACGATCACCTCCTTCCATTCGACCCTGCTGCACCACGGCATGGTCATCGTCGGCATGCCGTACACGGCGCCGGGCATCACCACCATGCGCGAAGTGACGGGCGGCACGCCCTACGGGGCGAGCAGCATCACCGGCGCCGGCGAGGAAATGCGCATGCCGTCCGAGCTCGAGCTCGGCATGTGCCGGTTCCAGGGCGGGCACGTGGCGCGCATCACCAGCGAACTGGTCGCGGGACGGGCGCGATGAAGACGCTCCCCGGGCGTTCCGCGGCGCCGGCCCCCGCGATCGTCGCACCGGCGACGCCATTCCGCTTCTACGACAACCGCCAGAAATACCTGGCGTTCGTCAACACCTGCAACGAGAAATCGGCGGTCGCCAACCGGGCGGCGGCGGAACTGCGCCACCTGCATCCGACGCCGCCGGCGGTGCGCCTGTTCGACGCCGGCATGGGCGACGGGACGGTGCTGTCGCGCCTGATGCGCAGCACCCACCACCAGTGGCCGACGGTGCCGGTGCTGGTGGTCGCGAAGGAGATCAGTCTCGAGGACGTGCGGCTCGGCCTGGAGAAGATGCCCGACCGCTTCGTCGAGCATCCGGCGACCGTGGTGGTGATCACCAACATGAACTACTCGGAGGCGCCGCGGCTGATGCCGCGCGACATCCAGTCGGCTGCCGCGCTCGACTGGCAGGAGGTCCGGCTGCGGGGCCTGACCTCGCACGAGTACGCGCAGCAGATCGAGGAGCTCGGGCCGTCGCTGTCGGTCGGCTGGCAGACCAAGCTGAGCCCGAAGACCGGCAACCCGGTGTACGTGCGCCCGTCGGTGCTGGTGCTCTACCGCGAGGACCACCAGTTCCTGCTCGACCGCGTGATCCCGAAGCCAGGTCACGCGTACGAGTTCTACGACCTGGTCGTCGCCTCGCAACCCTGGCGCGCGCGCATGCCGGCCGCGTTCAAGGCGCAGAAAGTGCTGGCGCCGCTGGTGCGGAGCCTCGCCCCCAACGGGCGGCTGCTCGCGATCCAGTCGTATGGCCGCGACCCCGGCCTCGAGATCATCCGCCAGCTGTGGCCGGACGAGGACCCGTTCCGTACCGACCGCCACCAGCTGCTGGCGGCGCTGAAGGCCGAGCTCGGACGCGACGCGGCCGACTTTTCGCTGACGGCGCCGCCCGACGAGAAGTCCGTGTTCCGCTACGAGATGCACACGCTGCCGACCGAGATCGGCGACCGCATCGGCACCTCGACGCTGTTCGCGGCCTGGAACGCCGCGATCTACGTCAACCAGATCGAGGAGGAGCGGCTCGACGAGGTGGTGACGACCGGCGCCTACCTGGAGGCCACCCAGTCGGTGCTGCGCAAGCACGGTGGACTCTGGTTCAACGACGAGTCCTTCGTGGTCAGCCGGCGCAGGAAGTAGGTGGACGGCCTGCGCGACCGGATCGTCGAATTCGCGCGCCGCGCGTCGGTCGAGCTGACGCCGCAGGACCGGCATGCGCGGCGCGCGCTCGCCGGGCTGGTGCCGCCGGGAACCTCGGTGTACGTCACGCACACGCCGAATGCCACGGTCGCGGACGTCGCCGACGCCGCCTGCGCGGTCGAGGGCTGGGGGTACCGCGCCTTCCCGCACGTCGTCGCGCGCCGCATTCCCGACGAGCGCACGCTCGCCGGGGCGCTGGCGAGGATGCGCGATGCCGGCATCGACCGCGCCATGCTGATCGCAGGCGACCTGACGACGCCGGCGGGCAGGTTCTCGGGCACGCTCGACGTGCTCGCGACCGGTGCGCTCGTCAACGCGGGGTTCCTGACGCTGGGCGTCGCCGGCCATCCGGAAGGGCACAAGCGCATCGGCGCGACCACGCTGTGGCATGCGCTGGCGGAGAAGCAGGAATACGCCGATGTCACCGGCACGCGGATGCACATCGTCAGCCAGTTCGGCTTCGACCCGGGCGCGGTCTGCGCCTGGGAGCGCAAGCTCACCGAGCACGGCGTGACGCTGCCGGTGCACGTGGGCATCGCCGGGCCCGCCCCGCTCAAGGTGCTGATCCGCTACGCCATGCTCTGCGGCATCGGCAATTCGCTGAACGCGCTGATGACCAACCTGAGCGCGCTGGCTTCCGTCCGCCACCTGGCCACCTCGGCCGGCGAAGTACTGGTCCACGTCGCGCGTGCGCGGGAGGGCGCGCTGGCGCGCCGCTTCGTGCAGCCGCACTTCTTCTCTTTCGGCGGCGTCGCCGAAACCGCGCGCTGGCTGCATGCGGTGCAAGGCGGCGACTTCGAGCTCACGCCGGACGGGGGCCTGGCGCTGCGGCCGCTGGCGGTCGAAGCGGACGCCTGAGATAGTGCGCCCCATGGCGGGGCGGCTGACTGCGGCGCAACTCGCGGGCTACCGGCAGGATGGCTTCCTGGTGCTGGAGGATTTCGTCGCTCCCGGCCGTTGCCTGGAGCTGCGCGAGCGCGCGCTCGGGCTCGCGCGCGAACTCGCGCCGCCGCCCGAACGGGCGACGGTGTTCCGCGCCGACGGCGACTCGCCGCACGCGGCCGCGGAGTACTTCCTGGGGAGCGGCGGGGCGATCCGCTGCTTCTTCGAGCAGGATGCCTTCGACGCTGCGGGGCGCCTGCGCGCCCCCGCGCACCTGTGCCTCAACAAGCTCGGGCACGCGATGCACGACCTCGACCCGGTGTTCGATGCCTTCAGCCGCACGCCGGAACTCGCCACCGTCGCCGCCGACATCGGC
This sequence comes from Steroidobacteraceae bacterium, assembly GCA_019634895.1. Taxonomy (GTDB): domain Bacteria; phylum Pseudomonadota; class Gammaproteobacteria; order Steroidobacterales; family Steroidobacteraceae; genus SCUD01. The sequence continues at coordinate 11,516 of JAHCAM010000021.1, forward strand.
ATGGCGCAACCGCTGCTGCTGCAGTCCATGTACATCTTCAAGCAGGCGCGCATCGGCGGCGAGGTCGCCTGCCACACCGACCACACCTACCTGTGGACCGAGCCGCCGAGCGTCGTCGGCTTCTGGTTCGCGATCGACGACGCCACCACCGAGAACGGCTGCCTGTGGGCGCTGCCCGGCGGCCATCGCATCCCGGTGAAGGCGCGCTCGCGGCTGAACGCCGCGGGCACGGCGACCGAGACGGTCGTGCTGGATCCGGCGCCGTATCCGGCCGAGGGCCTGGTGCCGCTCGAGGCCCGGCGCGGCACGCTGGTGCTGCTGCACGGCGCACTGCCGCACCGCTCCGGCGCAAACGCGAGCGAGCGGCCGCGGCACGCCTATACGATCCACGCCATCGATGGCCGCGCGAACTACCTGCCGGACAACTGGCTGCGGCGCCCGGCGCTGCCGCTGCGCGGCTTCAGCGCCTGAGCTTCGGCTGCAGCTGCTGGATGTCGCGCCGCGTGAACACCGGGCGCGCGGTCTTCACGCCGTCCGGCTCCTCGCTCCATTCGTCGCCGTAGATCTCGATGCGCACGGGATAGGCGCGGCCCTCGACCACGGGATCCACGGCGCAGGCGTACCATTCGATCTTCATGCCGCGCAGCGCGAGGCGCTCGTCCTCGCAGACCACTTCGCGGCCCGCATCCACCGTGATCCGCAGCCATAGCAGTCGGTCGGTGCGGTTGCCGATGCCGACCGAGATGCGCGGCCGTCCGCCGACCGCCACCAGCAGCACGCCGACGAGCTGGACGGAATCCGGGCCGGCGGGCGCCGGGACGGGCGCCTCGGCGGGCAGGGCGCCCGGTCCGCAGATGAAATAAAGTGTGCCGGCGGCCGCCGCCGCCTTGTAACGGAGCGTGCTCATGTTGCGCCTGACCGCTGCCCTGATTCTGACACCGATGCTGGCCCTCGCACAGGAGGGCATGCGCATCCAGCCGGAAGTCCAGCGCCTCGACGCGATGGCCGCGCGCTACGCGCCGGTGGACATCCGCGTCGACCTGCGCGGCATGCCCGCGAACGAGCGCCGGGCGCTGGCGAGCCTGATCCATGCCGCGCGCGGCGTGGACGCGCTCTACCTGCGGCAGGCCTGGGCCGGCAACGGGGCCCTGCTGCTCAGGCTGATCGAGGACGACACGCTGCTCGGCCGGGCGCGGCTCGGCTATTTCCTGCTCAACAAGGGCCCGTGGTCCGAGCTCGACGAGAACCGGCCCTTCATCCCCGGGGTACCCGAGCGCCCGGGCGGGGCGAACTACTATCCGGCCGGCGCCACGAAGGAGCAGGTCGAAGCATGGATCGCCGGGCTGCCGGCCGCGGCGAAGGCCGAGGCGACCGGCTACTTCACGACCATTCGCCGCGACGGCAAGGGCGCGTTCGCGAGCGTGCCCTACAGCGTCGAGTACCAGGGCGAGCTGGCGGAAATCGCGCGCCACCTGCGCGCGGCCGCGGCGGCGACGCGGCAGCCGACGCTCAAGGCGTTCCTGGAATCGCGCGCGGACGCTTTCTTCTCGAACGACTACTACGCGAGCGACGTCGCCTGGATGAAGCTCGACTCGACGATCGAGCCCACCATCGGCCCCTACGAGGTGTACGGCGACGAGTGGTTCAACTACAAGGCCGCGTTCGAGGCGTTCATCACGGTTCGCGACGAAGCCGAGACCGCGAAGCTCGAGCGCTTCGGCCGCGAGCTGCAATGGCTCGAGGACCGGCTGCCCATCGAGAAGCACTACCGGCGCGCGAAACTCGGGGGGCTCGCGCCCATGCGCGTCGTCAACGTCGTATTCGCGGCGGGCGACGGCAACCACGGCGTGCAGACCGCCGCCTTCAACCTGCCGAACGACGAGCGCATCGTCGCCGGGATGGGCAGCAAGCGCACCATGCTCAGGAATTTCCAGCAGGCGAAGTTCGAGCACGTGCTGGCGCCGATCTCGAAGGTCGCGCTGGCGCCCCAGGACCAGCCGCACGTGAACTTCGATGCCTTCTTCACGCACATCCTGATGCACGAGATCATGCACGGGCTCGGGCCGACGCACACCGGCCGCCACGGCCGCGGCGAGGGCGTGCGCCAGGCGCTCAGGGAGCTGTCGAGCCAGGTCGAGGAGGCGAAGGCCGACGTCTCCGGCCTGTGGGCGCTGCAGCAGCTCATGGACAAGGGCGTGCTCGACCGCCGCCAGGAACGCGCGATGTACACGACCTTCCTCGCCTCGTCCTTCCGCACGCTGCGCTTCGGCATGGCGAGTTCGCACGCCAAGGGCATGGCGATGCAGGTCAACTACCTGATGGATGCCGGCGGCTTCCGCGTCAATCGCGACGGCACCTTCACGGTGGACCTCAAGCGCGTGAAGAAGGGCGTCGTCGACCTGACGCGCGAGCTGATGACCTTGCAGGCGACCGGCGACCATGCGGCGACCAGGCGCATGCTCGACCGCCTGGTCGTGATCCGTCCCGAGGTACAGGCCGTGCTCGACCGGCTCGGCGCGGTGCCGGTGGACATCCGGCCGAGGTTCCTCACGGCCGACGAGCTGGAGAAGGAGTATCCATGCGACCCGTGCTGATCGCCCGGGGCCGAATCAGTATCGGATGACGCGCAGCCGATAGCGGATCGGCGCCTGGTCGCCGGCGGATCCCAGCGGCGTCAGCGTCAGCCGGTAGTCGCCTGGCGGGAATGCGTCAGCGTTCGAGATCAGAACGGCCTCGCCGTCCCGCGACGTCGCCGCAGTCGCCACCGCCACCTGGGCGAAGTCCTCGCCCGCCGCGCGCTCGATCCGCACGGCGTAGCTGGCGGCGGGCTCGAGCCCCACGTCGAATCGCAGCTCGACCATCTGCGGCGCCGGCGGCTGCCGCCAGGTGACATCCGGCTCGAACCCCGGGCCTCGCGTCTGCGCGAACTGCAGTGATTCCGTGACGACGCCCGGCGCGGCCGGATCCGGCCGCGAAAAAAACAGGAACGAGGCCGCACCGAGGGCGATGGTCGCCAGCGAGGCGGCCCAAGCAACGCGCGGGAGGCTCCAGAATGCTCGACGGGGCGATAGCAGAGGGGCGATTTCGCCCCGCTTCTCGAGCTCCCGCAATCCCTGTCGCAACGCCTGGGTGAGTTCGACCTCGTTCCTGAACTCCGGGTCTTCGACCATCCTTGTTTCGACCATCCGAAACTCCTTCTCGGACAGGCTTCCTGCCAGGTATCGCCGAATCAGTTCGGCTTCTTCCGGAGATATAACTGTCATGAGAGGCCCCAAAGTCTCACTTCTGGTTCAAACCAGTGCGATGCAAAGCAGGTCGGAGGGCCGGTAGCGTCGCTGCAACAGCTCGGCGAAGCGGGCCCGGGCCCGGTGCAGGACCCGCTTGTAGTGCTCCCCGTCGATCCCCAGCTCCCGGCAGACCTGGTCCTTGTCCTGGTCGTAAAGGTAGACCCGGACCAGCAGCTCGCGGTCACGCGGCAGCCGCATTTCCAGCAGCAGGCGCCGGACGGCCTGGGTGCGGAACGCCGCCTGCTGCGCCGCCGCCGGGTCGTCCTGCGGGTGGGTCATGCGGTCGATCGCTTCCTGCTGCCCGGTCGCCGTGCGCTGGCGCACGCTGCGGCGGCGATGCTCGATGACCAGGTGGCGCGCCGTCTGCATGAGGTAGGAATCGAGGCGCGCCGGGTCCTCGAGCGGCTGGCGCGCCAGCCGCTCGAGAACGATCCGGAAGGCCTCGTGGCAGAGATCGTCGGCGAGCGCGAAGTCACGCAGCTCGGCCCGCAGCAGCGCCAGCACGCCGTCGCGCAGGCGCCGGTAGTCCGCGGGAAAGCTGCGGCTGAAGCCGGCGACGCGATCGGCAGCGGCGCAGTCCGCCGGTTCAGTAGTCGGTTCCGTGCGATCCGCCATGTGACTTTGACAGCGAGATGATCCTGCGCGACTTGTTGATCAGGTTGATCGAAAAATACAGCTTGCCGACCTTGCCGCCGAAATCCGCGTGCAGCGTGCCCGGCAGCAGTTCCCCGACATCGAATTCACCGTGCTTCTCGTCGCTCATCTGCAGCTTGCGCGGCTGGTCCATCGGTGCCTTGAGCTCGGGACTGGGCAGGTACCAGTAGCCGCCGAATGCATCCTTGCTGATCTCGAAAGCGGCGCCGAGCGGCACGCCCTCCTGCCAGGGCGGCGGCTGCTTGCCGTGCCCGGGCTCGTCGTAAATGATCATGACCCAACGTCCGACGAAATGCTCTGCGTTCATCGCTACTCCTCACGTCCTGTGACGCCGTTGTTGCCTGCACCCGGGCGCGCGTTCGAGACCAGCTGGAAGCCCGCCCAGAAATAGGGATCCGCCCATCGCGTCTGCTGCCGGAGGTGCTGCTGCGCGCGCGCCAGCGCCTCGGGCGCCGCGCGCCCGAGTTGCAGCATTTCCCGGTAGAACTCGCGCATCAGCACGGCGGTGGAACTGTCCGGCACCTGCCAGAGGGTGGCCACCACCGCACGTGCCCCGCTGCCGAGGACGGCGTGCGACAGCCCGATGGGCCCTTCGCCGGCAATCTCGCGACCGATGGCCGTGTCGCAGCCGGAAAGCACGACGAGGTCCGCGTTCAGGCGCAGCCGCGCGATGTCGTACTGGCGCAGCGCGCCGTCCACCGCCTGCCCGTCCGCCCCGTACTGCGACAGCACGATGGTCGCCAGCGCGGGATCGCGGCTGTCGGCCAGGGCATGGGCGGCGAAGTGCACGATCCGGTACTGGTCGAGGGCGGCCCCCATGACGCGTTGCCGGCTGGCCTGCGGTCCCAGCAGCACCAGCGTCTCCGCCGGGTCCGCGACCAGCGCCATGAGTTCGCGCGCTTCGATGGCGGTGGATGGCAGGCGCCGCCACGGGTGGGCGGCCGCCGCGGAACTGGCCGGCCGCTGTCCCGGCCCGGAGATCCTCGGGTCATCCGGTTCGTAGACCGGATCGGCGACGAGCGCCAGCGTTCTCGGCGGCTTCGCATCAGGACCCGGCGCGTCCCGCAGCGTCGACAGCGACGTGATGACCTGCGCGGCCCCGGCCGGCAGCGCGGGCCACGCCTGGCCGGCCAGCTGCGCCAGCGGAATCAGGTGCAGCGCGCCGTCTGGAACGATCCAGATGCCAGCCGCCGGCGGATCGTCTCCCATGGCCCCGAACAGCGTGCGCGCAAGTCGCGACGCCGGTGCCAGGCGGTTGCCGCCAGCGGCGGCATGGTTGCGCCAGGACAGGTGCAACTCGCGCGCGCGGCGTTCCAGCTCCGGTCCCGGCGGCAGCTCGTGGACGCGGAGCCTGCCGTCGCGCACTTCGAACAGCCAGCTGCGGTCGGCGGCGACGAAGAACTCGGCGACGACGACCCCCTGTGGCACGAGCTGCGCAAGCTCGTCGCCATGGCGCGACGCTGTCGAGCCGCCGGACTGGAGCCTGGCGATCCGTCCGTCATTCAGCCGCGCCCGGGCGCGCAGGAGCTCGATGTCCCGGGTCAGTGCCTGCAGGCGTTCCGTATCCGGCGCCGCGGATTCGAGCAGCCGGTCCCGCTGCTGGCGCCTGACGGCCAGCTGCTCGTAGGTCTGCTGCCGCTCGGCCAGCAGTCCGGCCGGGACCTTGGCGGCGGTTGCAGCCGCTGATTCTGCCAGGCGCTGGGCCCGCGTGCGGTCGCTGGTCAGGAACGCGGCGTGCCACAGTCGCTGCGTCTGTTCCGCGTCGCCGGAACGCGCGCTGCTCTGCGACTGGGCGAGGAGCGCCTCGATGTGCAGCGCAACCGCCTGGCGATAGCTCGCACGGAATGCCGCCCGCGCGTCGGCCTGCAGCGCCTGGACGCCGACGGATTCGAACTGCGTGAGCGCCGCGGCCGAGTCGTCGGAAGCGCCGGCGGCATCGCCGGTGAGCAGCCGGGCGCGGGCGCGGCGCTCCAGCGTACGCGCGTGATCCAGCTCCGAGCCGTTGGCGCGGTGGATCGCAATGGCGCGGGCGAAATGCGTCCAGGCGGCGTCGGCGTTGCCCGCCTGCAGCTCCAGGTCCGCCAGTTCCGTGTACGCGACGCCGAGCGCGCGATGCGTCGCCGGCAGGCCGAGCTTCAGCAGCGCATCCAGCCGGCTGCGCGCCGCCGCGTGATCGCCGGCGGCGAGATGATCGCGCACCAGCGCCGGCAGGACGCGGGACAGCTCCGGCGGACTGACGGACAGGTCCAGTGCCCTGAGGTCGAGATCGAGCGCCTCCCGGTGGCGGCCGGCGGCGCGCTCGAGATCCGCGAGATTGATCAGCCCGATCGCCTGCTCGCGGCGGGCGCCGGTCTCGGTGCGCAGCCCGACTGCCGTGCGCAGCAGCTCGCGCGCCCGCTCGGTCTCGCCGATGTTCATCATCAGGATGCCCAGGCTGTGCAGCGACCGCGCTTCACCGTCGCGGTCGCCGAGCCGGTTCAGGATGTCCGCGGCCTCGTGATAACGCGCGATCGCCTCGTCGAAGCGGCCGAGAACGCGCAGCGGCAGCGCGCTGTTGTGCAGCGTGTGGGCGTAGTTCGCGGGATCCGCGTCGCGCGGGATCATCGCCAGCGCCTGCTCGAACTCCCGCGCGGCATCCGCCGCTCGGCCGTCTTCGTGACTCTGGTACGCCAGGCTCTGCAGCACCAGGGCCTGCGCCGGCGGGTCGCCGGCGGCGCGGAAATGGGCCAGCGCGGTGCGGAAGTCGGCGCGCGCCGCAACCTTGTCGCCGGCCTCGTCCCGCGAAACCCCGCGATAGCTGGCGGCATAGCCTGCCTCGTAGGGCATGGCAAGCTGGCGGAACCGCGACTCGGCTTCCAGCAGGCGAGCCTGCGCGCGCTCAAGGGTCGCTGCACGCAATTCCAGCTCGTAGTTCGATGCATTGGCCAGTTCATTGAGCGCCGCGCCTTCCAGGCGCAGCGCATAGGCCGCATGAGCCGGGGAGTTCCCTGTGTCCAGCCTGGCGAAAGCCCGGGCGGCCAGGTCCGAGGACAGCCTCCAGTCCGACTGGCGGACATATCGCGCACCGGACTCGTGCAGGAGCGCAAGGCCGCTGCGCTGCCCGTCACCGGCTTCCGACCAGGCCTTCGCCGCCAGGGCATATGCATCCGCTGCCTCGCGGCCGCGCTCGATCACCGGAAATGCAAGGCAGGCGGTGGTCTCGTGTCGCGCGGCGGCGAGGCGCAGCCGGTCCCCCGCGGTCACGAGCGGCAACGCCACCGCTTCCACGGTCGCCACGCCACGGGCGCCGGAGTGATCGTTGCGCTCGATGCGGACGGTGACGACCGGCGCGTGCGGCGCCTCGATCAGCAGCGTCTCGACGCCCATGCGCCGATTCGGCGCGTCGCAGATGGCGGCCGCCTCCGCGCCGTCATGCGTGACCGCCGCCCTGATGTCGACGTCGCGGGCGGAGACGGTGACCAGGACCGGCGCATCCGGTGGCGCGTCGATCCGCAGCACCCGTGGTCCGGCGTCCACGACGGGAACGTCAACCGGCTCCTGCAGGATCGTGACCGTGGACAGTTCCGGTCCGCAACCCGCCAGCAGCGCCAGGACCGCCGGGACGGCGGCGGTCGCCAGCTGCCGGACCGGGAATCGACGGTAGCGTCGGTTGGCCTTGCTGCCGGGCTCCATGGCCTTCTTATTGATTGTCCTGCCCCCTGCGACCCCGTCTTGTTAGCACGCGGTATCCCGGTTCGGCAACCCGACACGCCACGGCCACCGGAAGTGAGACTTTGGGCGGTCTCGCATCAGTATTGGTGACGGGAGGTGCCGATGCGTTCCAGGGAAGCGCCGAGCGATCCGGGGGTCCACGTCTGGATCGGCGCGTCGGGGCGGAAGTACCGCTACGCGGTGTACATGGTCGGCACGGTGTTCGGGCCCGGTCCGGCGAATTTCGTGTTCGCGCGCGAGACCCGGCCCGGGCTGTACGCAGCCGTCCATATCGGCCACACCGGAGACCTGTCCGAGCCCTTCGACAACCACCTCGCCATGCAGTGCATCCGGCTGAACCGCGCGACGCACATCCACGTGAAACTCTCGACCGCGCCAGAGGAGGTGCGCCGCGCCGAGTGCTCGGACCTGATCGCCGAGTGGAGCCCGCCCTGCAACTCGATGCGCTGAGCGCCGCTACAGGCGTTGCATCAGCTCGCGGAACCGCGGCAAATCGCGCAGGTTCGCGAGGTCCGCGTCGGATTCGTACTGCCGTCGGTTGGTGAGGCCCGCGGCGATCGCCCGTTCCACGTAACCGAGCGCGCGGCCGGAATCTCCGGATAGCGCGTGGGCACAGGCCAGGTTGTAGTAGTCGGAGGCCGTCCCGCCGCCGGCGGCGACGGCCTTTTGCAGGCTGGCGATCGCCTCCGGCAGCCGGCGCAGCGCGACCTGGCTCGCGCCGAGGCGGTGCCAGGCGAAGGCATCGTCCGGGTGCGTTCCGACATAAGACTGGTAGGCCGCTGCGGCGCCGCTCCAGTCCTCGGCGAGGAAGCGCTCCTCGGCGTCGAGCAGTGCGGCCGGCAGCGGCGCGACACCCGGCGGCAGGGGACTCTCCGCGTCCATGACGATGCGCCAGTCACCGCGCGCATCGCGCTTCCATACGCGCGCGTAGTAGGCGGCTGCTGGCTGCCCGGCGCCGGTTTCGTAGCTGCCGTAGGCATAGCCGAGGTCGCCGGACTGGGCGACGTCCGCCGCGAGCGGCTGGCCGTTGCGCGCCTGCGGCTGGGCCACGAGCCAGGTATCGAGCGCCGGCCTGCCGGCGACCGGCATGACGCCAGGGCGATGCAGGCGCGCGTCGTCCGCCAGCCATCCCGAGTACGCCTGGCCGATCCCGGTCGAGCGCATCTGCGCGAGCAGTTCGCGCTCCACCGCGAGCAGACTCGCCGTCTCCGCTGCAGCCTCCACGGCGGGAGCGTTGCCGCCGGCCGGGGGCGGGGTGGTGTGGTACGGCGCGTCGAGCGGCGCCACTGGACCCGGCGTGTCGCTGCCGAGATCCAGGACCACGCGCCAGTTCCCGTCCGGCTGCCTCTTCCAGACGGAAAAGAACAGGCCGTGCCGCTCCGGCCGGCCCTGCTCCGGCCGCGCCTCATAGACCACCGGGCCCGTGTTCCAGCCCAGGTCGCCCGCCCGCGAGATGTCGCCCCAGACCGGGGCCCAGCGGGCGCCCATGGGACCGGGCGAGGAAGCCTGCGGACCCAGCACGGTGCGGGCGCGGACCGGGTGGGGCCAGAACGCGATGCCGTCCGGCGCGAAGTAGTGGAAGAAGGAATCGCGGAAACCCCGTTCCGCCGCGAGCTTCACGAACGCGCGCTCGGCCGCGACCATTGCCGCCTGATCGGCCGGCATCGGGGCATCGCCTGCGGTCGCCGGCAGCGCGGCCAGCAGCAGTGCGGCAGCCGGGGCAAAGCTCAAGAGCCGCCCTTCTTTGACTGCTGGCGCAGCTCGCGCTCTTCCTGCTTCATCAGCCTGTAGTCCATCGGGTGGATGCTGAGGATGCGGCAACGGTTGCGGCCGACGCGCACCCAGTCGAAGCCGCTCGAAATGGTCCCGCTCACGCGCGATTCAAGCCGGATGCCGACTGCGGTGTCCAGTTCGTAACAGGTCGGGTCGACGCGCAGGATGTACGCTTCGTCGAACCGCGTCCACACCACCAGCTCGTTGCGACCGAGCGGCCGCCAGCCGGAGATGCGGCCGTAGCTGCTGAAGCTCGGCACTTCTTCCTTCGCGTAGTGCCAGTAGCGCTCGCGCTCCGACGGCTCGCCGTCGCGCTGCCGGGTCCCGGCGCAACCGGCGGCCAGCACGGCAACCGCGGCGACGATGACGGGCAGGGCTTTGCGGATACCCGGTCGCATGCGACTACTGAGACCGGCTGCCGGGTGTCGGGTTCCTCGCGTCTTCCGTAAGATCCGTGGCATGAACCACCCCCTGCGCCTGGTTGGCACCCTTGCGCTCTGCGCCTTCGGCACCGCCGCCGCCGACAGCCTTCTCCTGATCAACGGGATTGTCCATACGGGAGTTTCCGGAGCCCGCCCTGCCGAGGCGGTCCTTGCGAATGACGGCAGGATCGCTTTCGTGGGCACGACGGCGCAGGCACGGCGGCGCGCGCCCGGCGGCGCAAGAACCATCGACCTGCAGGGCGCGACGGTGTTACCGGGACTCGCGGATGCGCACGCGCACCTGACCGGCATCGGCTGGCGCGAGCTGCATTTCGACCTGACCGGCGTCGGGAGCCTCGAGGCGCTGCAGCGGCGCCTGCGGGAACGGGCTGCCGGCGATCCTTCAGGCTGGATCGTCGGCCGCGGCTGGATCGAGTCGAAGTGGACGCCTGCAGTCTTCCCGACGCGCGCGGACCTGGACGCCGTCGTCGCCTCGAAGCCCGTGGTGCTCGAGCGGGCCGACGGACATGCCGTGGTCGTCAACAGCAGGGCACTCGAGATTGCCGGCATCACCGCGGACACGCCCGACCCCGCGGGCGGCGAGATCCTGCGCGATTCCGCCAGCGGCGAGCCGACCGGCATGCTGGTGGACGCCGCCGCCGACCTCGTGCAGCGGCACGTGCCGGCGGCGACCGCGGACGACCTGCGCCGCGCGCTCGTGGCCGGTGCCGAGCGCAGCCTGCGGCTGGGCTGGACCCAGCTGCAGGTCGCCGGCATGAGCTGGGAGGAGATCGACGAGCTGTGCCGGCTCTATGCCGACGGTCGCATGAAGCTGCGCGTCTACGCGGCCGTCGGCGGGCCCGGCCCGGATGCCGAGCGGCTGCTGGCCGCCGGCCGCAAGTACCGGAGCTGCGACCCGCGCCTGACCGTGCGCTCGATCAAGCTGTACATGGATGGCGCGCTGGGCTCGCGCGGCGCGGCGCTGCTCGAACCCTACAGCGATGCGCCGGCGAGCCACGGCCTGTTGCGGCATGCGCCGGAGGAAATCCTGCGCGCCACCGAGGCCGCCCTGCGCAGCGGCATCCAGGTGCAGACGCACGCAATCGGGGACCGCGGCAACCGCATCGTGCTCGACCAGTACGCGCGGGCGCTGGCGGCCGTGCCGCCGGCCGAACGCGCAGTCGCCGAGCCGCGGCTGCGCATCGAGCACCTGCAGGTGATCCACGATGACGACATCCCGCGGCTCGCGCGGCTCGGCGTCATCGCGTCCATGCAGCCATCGCATGCGATCAGCGACATGCTGTTCGCGCCTGCGCGGCTCGGACCGGAGCGGATCGGCCGCGCCTATGCCTGGCGCAAGGTGCTGGAATCCGGCGCCGTCCTCGCGGGCGGCAGCGACGCGCCGGTGGAGCAGGGCGATCCGCGCGTCGAGTTCTACGCCGCCGTCGCGCGCCGCACGCTCGAGGGCTTCGCGGGCCCGGACTGGGGACTCGACCAGCGGCTCACGCGCGGCGAAGCGCTGGCGGCGCTGACGGCCGGGCCGGCCTACGCTGCCTTCGAGGAACGCGTGCGCGGCACGATCGAGCCCGGAAAGTGGGCGGACTTCAGCGTGTTCTCGACCGACCTGATGGAAGTGCCGGAGGACGGGATCCTGGATGCGCGCGCCGTGCTGACGGTGGTCGGCGGCGAAGTCGCCTGGGCGGACCCGGCGTTCACGCCACCGAGCGCGGGCGCACGTCCCCGACCTTGAAGCGGCCGGTCGCGGTGAGCCGGCTGTAGACTGCCTGCGCCCGGCGCAGCTCGGCGCGCCGCTGCGCGAACGGCATCGCCGCGACCGCGTCCAGCGACGCGGACGGCGCGAACAGGAAGCCCTGGCCGGCGACGCAGCCGAGCTCGACGAGCTTCATCACCTGGTCCTCGTGCTCGATGCCCTCGGCGACCGTCTCGAGCCCGAGCGTCTCGCCCAGCATCACCACCGCGCGCGCGAGTTCCGGTCCGTCGTCCTGCTCGGTCAGGCGGCTGACGAAGGCGCGGTCGATCTTCAGGATGTCGATCGGGTAGCGGTGCAGGTAGGACAGCGACGAATAACCCATGCCGAAGTCGTCGATCGCCAGCTTGACGCCGAGCGCCTTCAGTTCGCGGAAGCGCTCGAGGTTGACCTCGGTGTTGTGCATGATCGTGCTTTCGGTCAGCTCGATCACCAGGTTGCCCGGCTCGAGGCCCGAGGCCTCGAGCGCCTGGCGCACGTCGGCGACCAGGTCACCGTGCTGCAGGTGGCGGCCGGAGATGTTGACCGCGACCCGCAGGCCGTCGCCGGCGACGATCGTGCTGCGCCAGGCTCGCACCTGGCGGCAGGCCTCCATGAGCACCCAGCGGCCGAGCTCGATGATCTGGCCGGACTCCTCGGCGGTCGCGATGAAGGCGCCCGGCATCACCAGGCCCTGCTCCGGGTGGTTCCAGCGCACCAGGGCCTCGATGCCGAGCAGCTCGCGGTTCTTGAGATCCACCACCGGCTGGAACTCGATGAAGAACTCCTGGCGCGCGAGCGCCCGGCTGATGTCCTCCTCGAGGCGCAGCCGCTCGCGCAGCTGCTCCTGCATGCGCGGCTGGAACACGACGAAGCGGCCCTTGCCGGCAGCCTTGGCGTTGTACATGGCGATGTCGGCGTTGCGCAGCAGCTGTTCGGTGTCGTCGCCGGGCTGCGAGAATGCGACGCCGATGGAGGCTGCGATGTTCGCCTCGCTGCCGTCGAGCAGCAGCGGCTCGCCGAAGGAGCTGGCGATCGCCGCGGCAATGCGCTCGACGTCGCCCTCCCTGCTGACGCCCTCCAGCAGGATCGCGAACTCGTCGCCGCCGAGGCGCGCCACGGTGTCGGAGGGGCGCGTGGACTTGACCAGGCGCTGCGCGGCCGCCTGCAGCAGGCGGTCGCCGGCGTCGTGGCCGAGCGAGTCGTTGACGTTCTTGAAGTTGTCGAGGTCGAGGAACATGACGCTGACGCGCTGGCCCGAGCGTTGCGCCAGCGCCAGCGCGTGCTGCACCCGGTTGCGGAACAGGCTGCGGTTGGCGAGCAGGGTGAGCGGGTCGTGGAACGCGAGCTGGCGCAGCTGTTCCTCGAGTGCCTTGCGCTCGCTGACGTCGCGGAAATTGAGGGCGAGGCCGGCGATCGCCGGGTCGTCCAGCAGGTTGCTGCCCACGCTCTCGAGCGTGCAGCGGCGGTTGCCGGTTCCGGCCACCACCTCGACCGGGCCGACCGTGCGGCCGCGCGTCGCGGCGACTTCGGCAAGGAAGGCCGCCAGCCGCTCGCGGTCGGTCTCGCCCCACAGATCCAGCAGGTTGCGGCCGACCAGGTGGTCCGGGTTGGTGCCGAAGGTGCGCTCGGCGGCCGGCGAAGCGAACCGCAGCCGGCCGTCCACGTCGGCGATCATGATCACGTCGGATGCGTGCCGGATCAGCGAGGCGTAGCGCGCCTCGACGATGCCGGCCGCGCGGCGCTCGCGCAGCAGCGCGTCGTCGCGCGACAGCACGCCCTGGCGCACCATCACCAGCAGCGTCAGCACGAAGATGATGACGGTCATCGCCGTCGTCGGGCTGGTCGCGGTCCCGGTCTCGACGTACACGAGTACCAGGAACGAGACCAGCATTGCGACATACGGCAGGCCCTGCACCAGCGCGCTGCCGAACTGGGACGGCGCCGGCTGCAGGGCAGGCGCGCCCCGGAGCTGATCGCGCGCTCCGGCGATGAGCCACACGTAGCAGCTCAGGTAGAAGACGTCGGAAACGCCGCCCGGCAGGTACGAGCCGCTGACCTTCGACATCGCCCAGACGATGTCGGCCAGGAACATCGCCGAGAATCCGATCGTGAGCAGCACCAGGGTGCGCCGCCGCAGCGGGCCTGCGCCCGCGTGCATCAGCAGCACGCCGAAGGCGAGCAGCATCAGGCAGTTCAGCGCGATGTAGCCCTGCGACAGCACGTACTTGAGCACGTCCGGGTCGCGGTCGGCCGCGGCGGTCGGCGCGATCACGAAGAACCAGAAGAAGGCGCCGAAACCCAGCATCAGGATGGTGGCGTCCAGCGCCAGCCGGCCCCACGGGACACGTACGGCCGCCGCACGCATGACCGTCAGCACGGCGGCGAACAGCAGCGGGTAGAAGCCCATGAAGAACACGTCGCCGACCGACGGGAACGGGTCGACGCCGAACAGCCAGTAGGTCGAGTTCAGCAGGTTGCCGACGCTGTAGATCGCGAGCGCGGCGGCCAGGTACTGCCAGGTGCGGCGCACCGCGGGGTCGTGCGTCTGCACGGCCGCGGCCGCCGCCAGGATCGCCGAGCCGATGCTGAGCGGCGAGTCGGAGTAGAGGTTGAAGATCTCGAAGAACCGCCCGCTGCTGTCGACGTACAGGGCGAGCACCGCGAGCAGCGCATAGAAGAGCAGGCCGACCGCGAGCGCGCCCGTCCAGTGCGCGCCGAACGGCTCGCGCTGGGACGTTCCCCCGCTGGTTTCAGGGCCTGGAGGCATTTATCTTCCGCGCAGACTTCCACGCGCGACCCCGCCCCCCGGCAGGCCGTCGGCTCGACATATGTAGCCTGAGCCGGTCCGGTTCCAACCGTGAACCAGGTCGGGAAACGCGCCCGGGGGCGTGACCGGGTCCACACAACCGGCCGGGTCCGGCCGGTTTCAGCCGCGCAGGACGGAGACGGCGGACCTTTCGAGCCGCGCCAGGTCGAGCAGCTCGATCTCGCGCCGGCGCACCCGGACCAGCCGCTCGTCCTGGAAGCGGCGCAGGATGCGGCTGACGGTCTCCGCGGCGAGCCGCAGGTAATTCGCGATGTCCGCGCGGCTCATCGTCAGCCGGATGCGGTCGGCGCGGAAGCCGCGTGCGGCGTAGCGCCGTGACAGCCCCACCAGGAAGGCGGCCATGCGGTCCTCGGCGGTGTGATTGCCGGCGAGCAGCGCGGCATTGCCGATGTCGTGGGACAGCAGCCGGAACAGCTGCTGCTGCAGCCCGGGCATGCGCGTGGCGAGCGCGGCCAGCGTCGGGAACGAGAACCGGCACAGCACGACCGGCTCGAGCGCGATGGCGTTGCAGGGATAGCGCGACTCCGAGATCGCATCGAGGCCGATGACTTCGCCCGGCAGGAAGAAGCCGCGCACCTGCTCGCGCCCGTCGGCGTCGGTCACGTAGGTCTTGACGGTGCCGGAGCGCACGGCCGCGATCGCATTGAAGGGGTCGCCCTCGCGGAACAGGTGCTCCCCGGCGCGGCAGGGGCCGCTGTGCTCGACCAGCATGTGCAGTTCGCGCAGCCGGCTCTTGTCCACGCCGGCGGCCAGGCAGGCCCCGGCGAACGCGCAGGTGCTGCAGAAGCGGAGTTCGTCGCCGTCGTCGGCGACGGGCCGGGGCCGCACCGGTACCGGCGCGGCCATCAGGCGGGGCCCCGGACGCGGCCCGGCCCGATACCGGCCCTCAGATGGCCTTCGAGTAGCGCGGCGCCTGCTGCTCTGCGAGGTAGCGGTCGAAGCACATCGCAATGATACGCAGCAGGAAGCGTCCGCGAGAAGTGGCTGCGATGCGCAGCGGCTCCACGGTCACCAGGCCGTCCGCGGCGAGCGCCTGGAGCCTGGCGAGCGCGTCGGCGAAACAGGCGCGGAAGTCGATGTCGTAGCGCTCCTCGACGCGCGCTACGTCGATCTCGCCCTGGCACATGAGCTGCTGGATCACGTCCGCGCGCAGCACGTCGTCCGCGTCGAGTTCGATCCCGCGCCAGACCGGCAGCCGGCCCTCGTCCAGCGCGCGCTCCCAGGTCGGCAGGTCGCGGAAGTTCTGGCTGTAGCTGTCGCCCACGTGGCTGATCGAGCTGACGCCCAGGCCGACGAGGTCGCAGTCGTCGTGGATCGTGTAACCCATGAAGTTGCGGTGCAGCCCGCCCGCGGCCTGCGCGCGGGACAGGTCGTCGTCCGGCAGCGCGAAGTGGTCCATGCCGATGAAGCGGTAGCCCGCCGCCGTCAGCTTCTGCACCGCCAGCTGCAACAGCTCGAGGCGGAGGGCCGCGTCGGGCAGGTCCGCGGCCTCGATCTGGCGCTGGGCCTTGAACAGTTCCGGCAGGTGGGCATAGCCGTAAATCGCGAGCCGGTCCGGACGCGCGGCGAGGATCGATTCGAGCGTCTTCGCAAATCCGTCCTGGGTCTGCTTCGGCAATCCGTAGATCAGGTCCACGTTGACCGAGCGCATGCCGCTCGCGCGGCATTCATCGATAACGGCCAGCGTCTGCTCGACGCCCTGGATGCGGTTGACCGCGCGCTGCACCTCCGGGTCGAAGTCCTGCACCCCGAGGCTCGCGCGGTTGAGGCCGAGCGCCGCGAGGCGGCCCACGTCGCCGGGCGCGAGGGTCCGCGGGTCGAGCTCGATCGAGAAATCGCGGTCGGCGCGGTCGCTGAAGTGGAAGTGCCGGCCGAGGCTGCCGATCAGCGCCGCCAGCTCGCCGGCGTCCAGGAAGTTCGGCGTGCCGCCGCCGAAGTGCAGCTGGATGACGTCGCGGTCGCGGTCGAAGAGGGGCGCGACGATTTCGATCTCGCGCACGAGCCGCGACAGGTAGAGCGCGCCGCGGGCGCGGTCACGGGTGATGATGCGCGTGCAGCCGCAGTAGAAGCACGGACTGAAGCAGAACGGCACATGGACGTAGAGGGAAAGGTCGTTCGGGATCGGCTCCGCATTGCTGCGGCGCGCCACCTCCCGGAACCGGCGTTCGTCGAACTGCGGGCCGAACTGCGGGGCGGTCGGGTAGGAGGTGTAGCGCGGGCCGGGCCGGTCGTAACGGCGCAGCAGGTCCGCGTCGAACTGTTCCGGCTCACCCATGCGCGCAATATGAGCGTGCACCGGCAGGGTCACCTTGACCTGCATCAACTCGGGATCCCCATGGCAGCCCACTATGCCGCGCCGGTACTGCCCTCGCCATGTGGCTTGTACGGAGTCCGCTGCTTCCCGACGGGCGGGGATGGCGGCTGCCAGACCGCTCCTGCCACGCGCATCAGGTTCTCGCCCATGACCCCTTGGACGGCGGCAGTTCCGTAGCCGAGGCGCTCGAGACCCGCCGCGATCTCCGGGATGGCCTCCGGCGGCACCGTGCCGGCGCCCGAGCCATATCCCCATTCGGGCGGCCACAGGTCCGGGTTGGCCCGCCCGGGCTCCTGCAGTTCGCCTTTCCTGAACATGTAGTCGAGCGCCAGCGCGGCGTGCTCCGCGCCCACCAGCTGGACGACGTGGTCGATGGCGCGCACCACGTGATCCGCCGTCGGCTCGCGCGCGCCGAGAAAGAGGCCGATGCCGTTGATGCCGACCACGCCGCCGGTGGCCGCGCAGGCGCGGATCAGCCCGTCCGGGATGTTGCGCGGATGGTCGTGCAGCCGCCGCGGATTGGAGTGCGAGAAGATCACCGGGCGGTCGGTCGAATCCAGGATCTCGCGCGCCGTGCGGTAGCCGGTGTGCGAGCAGCACTTGATCATCCCCACCCGGTCCATCTCGGCGAGGATCGCGCGGCCGTGCGCGGTGAGGCCCCGGTCGTCGGGATCATGGCAGCCGCTGCCGGCGAGGTTGGCGCGGTTGTACACCAGCAGCATCCAGCGCACGCCGAGCCCGTAGAAATGCCCGACCAGCGACAGGTCATCGCCGAACGAGAACACGCCCTCGATGTCGAGGCAGACCGCGAGCCGGCCGCCGGCCCTGGCCGCCCGGATGTCCCCGGTCGACAGGCCGAGGACGTACTCGTCGGGATGACTCTGCAGGTAACGTCGGATCGTGCCCGCCATGCGCTCGAGTGTCGCCAGCGGCACGTGGCTGTCGCCGATGTTGATCGTGACCGCATTGGCGCCCGCGCGCCGATAGCGCGCGATCTCCGGCAGCCAGCGCTCGGTGTCGCTGAACGGCAGGCAGGCGTGGTTGTCCCAGACGACGCCCGGGTCCACCTGCCGGGTCACTCGCGGCTGCCGCGCAGGTTCAGCTCGCCAGGATCCGGCGCAGTCAGGCGCGCGCTGCGCGCGCCCTGCACCTCGCCGAAGCGCAGGCCCAGGTTCCAGTCGTGCGTGGCCTGCACGATGTCCTCGCGCCGGCGCGCGACGAAGTTCCACCAGATCAGGATCTCCTCGCGCAGCGGTTCACCGCCGATCAGCAGCAGCCGCGCAGCCCGGCTGGACGCAACCGGGAGGCCATCGCGGCCGCTGCCCAGGTAGAGCAGCGAGCCGGGCTCGAGCGTCGCACCGTCGAAGTCGGCGGCGCCTTCGAGCACCATCGCCGCGTACTCGAAATCGGGCCGCAGCGGCAGCGTCGCGCGCGCCTCGCCCGGCGTCGCCAGGTCGAGCCCCAACAGCGGCGAGTACACCTTCGCCGGCGCGCGCTCACCGGTGAACTCGCCGGCCAGAACCGTGACCGAAAAGCCGCCGCGCTCGACCACCGGCAGTTCCGGATAATGCTCGAACGCGGGTTCGCGGTCGGCCTCGGCTTCGGGCAGCGCGATCCACAGCTGGGCGAGCTGGACCCGGCCCGGCTCGCCGGCCGGGGACTCCTCGGAATGCGAGATGCCGCGCCCGGCCGTCATCAGGTTGACCTGCCCGGGGCGGATCCACTGTTCGTAGCCGAGGCTGTCACGGTGCTGGATGGCGCCCTCGATCATCCAGCTGAAGGTCTGCAGCCCGATGTGTGGATGCGGGCCGACGTTGACGCCGCGTCCCGCCGCATAGTCGGCCGGACCCGCATGGTCGAGGAAGCACCAGGCGCCGACCGTGCGGCGGTGCCGGTGCGGCAGCGCGCGGCGGATCTCCAGGCCGTCGCCGAGCAGGGTGCGGCGCGCCTCGAGGCGCTCGGAGCGGGGCGATTGCTGCTGCATGCCGCATTGTAGTCACAGCGGGCCGTGCAGGCGCACCCGTGGCAGGGTGCCTCGCGACCGGGTAGATTCGCTGGCGAGCGGGTCAGTCCGCTCGGCGGCGGAGGACACGACCATGCGTACCACGGTATTGATCGCAACGTTCGCCGCGCTGTGCTTCTCGACGGTGCGCGCCATGGCGGAAACCCCGGAGCAGCGCCTCGCCGCCGCCGGCTACACGCTGCCCGCGCCGCCCGCCCCGGTCGCGACCTACGTGACCTCCGTGCGCACCGGCAACCTGCTGTTCCTCTCGGGCCACGGCGAATGCGGGCGGCCGTTCACGACCGGCAAGGTCGGCGGCGACCTTTCGGTCGAGCAGGGCGCGGAGTCGGCGGAGAAGGTCGGCCTGTGCATGCTGGCGACGATCAAGTCGGCGGTCGGCGAGCTGTCGCAGGTGAAGCGCTTCGTGCGCATCCTCGGCATGGTGCAGTCCACCGAGGACTTCACCGACCACCCGAAAGTCATGAATGGCTTCTCCGACCTGATGGTCGTCGCCTTCGGCGAGGCCGGCAAGGGCGCGCGTGCCGCGGTCGGCATGCAGTCGCTGCCCTCGAACATCGCGGTGGAGATCGAGGCGGTAGTCGAGCTGCACGGCGACTGAGCGGCGGTGCGCGAAACCGCGGTGCTGTTGCTGTACGCGGCGGGGGCCTACGCCGCGATCTGCGCATTCCTGTTCGCCGTGCAGCGCTCGCAGATCTACTTCCCGGTGCCGGAGGCGCAGCGCCCGGGGGCGCAATCCATCCGCGTGGAGCACGGCGGCGCGAGTCTCAAGGTCTGGACCGTGGAGCGCCCCGGCCCGCGCGCCATCCTCTACTTCGGCGGCAATGCGGAGGACGTCTCGCTGAACCTGCCGGGATTCCAGGCCACGTTTCCGGACCACTCGCTGTTCCTGGTCAATTACCGCGGCTATGGCGGCAGCAGCGGCAGGCCATCGGAACGCGCGCTGACATCCGATGCGATCGCGGTCTACGACCATGTGCGTGCGCGCTACTCCGAGATCTCGGCGATCGGCCGCAGCCTCGGCAGCGGCGTCGCGGTGCATCTCGGCAGCGAGCGCGAGCTGGCGCGCCTCGCGCTGGTGTCGCCCTACGACAGCCTGGTGAATGTCGCGCGCGAGCATTACGCCTGGCTGCCAGTCGGCTGGCTGATGCTCGACCGCTATGATTCCGCGGCCAGGGCGGGGGAGATCCGCGCGCCCGTGCTCATCGTCATCGCCGCGGATGACGAGATCATCCCGGCGCGCCGGTCGCAGGCGCTGGCCGCGGCATTCGCGCCCTCGCAGCTGCGGCTCGTGACGCTGGCTGGCGCCACCCACAACAGCATCGACCTCTTTCCTCAATATCTTGAATCGATTGGGGAATTCATGGCGGATCCACCGCGGTGATATGATCCGGCGGCCCCAGGCGGTCGGTTCCCGCCCGGTCGATGTCGGGGGTCCACGCTTCCCATGTGCGCCGTCGCCAAAGCCATTGCAGGCGTTGCCGCGCTCGTCCTGCTGGCGGGCGCATCCGGCTGCTCGGTTCAGCGATTCGCCGCGAACCGGATGGCCGACACCCTGGCCGCTTCCGGCACCACCTATGCCGCCGATGAGGACCCGGAGCTCATTGCGGATGCGCTGCCGTTCAGCCTGAAGCTGATGGAGAGCGTGCTGGCGTCCACGCCAAAGCACCGCGGGCTGCTGGCAGCGACCTGCGCCGGATTCACCCAGTACGCCTGGGCCTTCGTGCAGCAGGACGCCGATGCCCTCGCACTCGAGGACAGCGACCGCGCCTGGGAATCGTGGAACCGCGCGCGGCGGCTGTACCTGCGCGCGCGCGATTACTGCCTGCGCGGTCTCGATGCCGCATTGCCGGGGTTCAGCGCGGAACTGCGTGCGGCCCCGGCCACGGCGGTCACGCGCGCCGCGGCGCCGGAGACGGACCTGCTGTACTGGACGGCCGCCTCGTGGGCTGCGGCGATCTCGCTCGGCAAGGACGACCCGGCGCTGGTCGCCGAGCTGCCGGTCGTCTCGGCGCTGATCGACCGCGCGCTCGAGCTCGACGAGGCCTGGGACCGGGGCGCGATCCATTCCTTCCTGGTGACCTACTCGATGGTGCGGCCGGACATCGAGGGCGACCGCGATGCGATTGCGCGGCGGCACTACGAGCGCGCGCTCGAATTGACGCAGGGCAGGGCGGCTGGCCCCCATCTCGCGTGGGCGGAGTCCTTCTGCCTGCCGCGCGAGGACCGCGCCTGCTTCGAGCAGTCGCTGCACGCGGCGCTCGCGATCGCTGCCGACGCGGAGCCGGCGATCCGGCTCGCCAACACGGTCATGCAGCGGCGCGCGTCGTGGCTGCTGGCCCACGCGGACCGCTGGATCCTGCCGCCGCTGCCTGATGATGGCGCGGCACTGGAGCCGGGCCCATGAGGATCACGCGAAGGAATGCCCTGCAGGCGGCGCTGGCCGCCGCGTTGTCCGGTTGGCTGCCTGCAGCCGGCGCTGCGCCCCGCAAGGAGCTTCGCGTGGCTACCGTGGCGCCCGCCGGCTCCTCCTTCCACAAGCGGCTGCAGTCGCTTTCCGCCGAGTGGTCGCGCGGACCGGGCGGCGTGACCATGAACATCTACCCGGGGACGCAGGGCGGCGAACTGCAGATCGTGCGGCGCATGCGCGTCGGCCAGATCCAGGGCGCGGCGCTGACCTCCGTGGGACTTGGCCAGATCGACCGGTCGGTCACCGCGCTGCAGTTCATGCCGCTGATGTTCAGGGACTGGGACGACGTGGATCGCGTGCGCGAGCGGTTGCGGCCGGAACTCGAGCGGCGGCTGCTGGCGGCGGGCTACGTCGCGATGTTCTGGGCCGATGCCGGCTGGGTGAGGTACTTCTCGAAGACGCCGATCCGCAGCGTCAGGGACCTGAAGCCCCTGCGGGTCTACGCCAGCTCCGGCGACCCGGACAGCATCGAGATGATGAAGTCGTACTACACGCCGGTCGTGCTGGAGCCGGACCAGATCCTGCTCGGGCTCAGGAACGGCATGATCGACGCGCTGCCGGTGCCGGCATTCCTCGCCAACTTCAACCAGGTGGCGGCCTATGCGCCCTACATGCTGGACCTCAACTGGGCGCCGATCACGGGCGCGCTGGTGGTGACCGATCGCGCCTGGAAGCAGTTCGATGCCGGGACCCGGGACTGGCTGCGCGAGTCGTCCGGGCGGGCCGGCGACGAGATGCGCCGCGCCGCGCGCGCCGAGGACGAGGCCGCGGTGCAGGCGATGAAGGACAAGCACGGGCTCAAGGTCGTGGCGCTCTCGGCCGAGGCCGAGAGCGAATTCCGCAGCGAGGTCGCGCGGCTCTATCCGCGCATCCGCGGCACGCTGGTGCCGGAGCCGATGTTCGACGCGGCGGTGGCCACCCTCAAGGCCGGCGGCCAACCGGCGAAGTGACCGGACTCCTGCACCGGGCCGAGAACCTGCTGCTGGCGGCGGCGCTGGCCGCACTCGTGCTGCTGGGTGTCGCCAGCGCGACCCGGGCGCTCGCCGACGCCGATGACCTGATCCGCCACCTGACGCTGCTGGTCGGGATGCTGGGCGGGATGGCCGCGGCGCGCGAGAACCGCCTGCTCGCCATGGGCACGGTGGCGCAGGCATTGCCGCCGGCATGGAAGCCCGCCGTCGCGGCCTTCACCGGGCTGGTGGCGACGACGGTCACGGCGCTGCTGACGCTGGCGGCCTGGCAATTCGTGCGCGGGGAAGCGCCGTCGTCGTCCACGCTCGCTTTCGGCGTGCCGCGCATCGCGCTGCAGGCGCTGATGCCGCTGGGATTCGCGGTGATCGCCTGGCGCATCGCATGCCACTCGACCGCAGGCTGGCCGGGCCGGGCCGCCGTGCTCGCGGCCGCAATCGCCGTGACCTGGGCCGTGTCGCAACTCGACGGCGGCATCGCCGCGGCGCGCACGCCGCTGCTCGCCGTGCTCGGCGCCGCGATCCTGCTCGGCGCGCCGATCTTCGTCGGCCTCGCCGGCATCGCCCTGGTGTTCTTCATCGCGGCGGGCGACCCCATCGCGTCCGTCCCGCTCGACCACTACGACCAGGTCACCAACCCGCTGCTGGCCACGCTGCCGCTGTTCACGCTGGCAGGCTACATCGTGGCCGCGAGCGGCGCCGCACGCAGGCTGGTGTGGCTGCTGCAGGCCTGGTCCGGCCACCTGCGCGGCGGGCCAGCCGTCATCACGGTCCTGGCCTGCGCGTTCTTCACCGCGTTCACCGGCGGCTCCGGCGTCACGATCCTGGCGCTGGGCGGGCTGCTGATGCCGATCCTGCTGCACTCGCGCTACGCCGACCGCGCCTCGCTGGGGCTGGTGACCGGCGCCGGATCGCTCGGCGTGCTGTTCGCGCCATGCCTGCCGCTGATCCTGTACTCGATCGTCGCCCAGGTCTCGATCGAGCAGATGTTCCTCGCCGGCGCCGTACCCGGCCTGCTGCTGGTCGCGCTGGCCTGCGGCTGGGGCATCGCCGCCTCGCCGCAGGGCGGCTTCCGCCCGGGCTTCAGCTGGCGCCGCGTCCGCGTCACGACCTGGCGCGCGAAATGGGAGCTGCTGCTGCCGGTCGTGCCGCTGGTGCTGATCTTCGGCGGCTATGCGCTGCCGGTGCCCGCCGCCGCGATCACGGCGGCCTACGCGATCGCGGTCGCCGCCTTCGTCAACCGCGACCTGCCGAAGGGCGAGGCGCTGGTGGAGGTGCTGCGCGAGTGCGGGCTGCTGGTCGGCGGCGTGCTGCTGATCCTGGGCGCCGCGATGGGCCTCACCAACCTGCTGGTCACCGAGCACGTCCCCGACCGCCTGACGGCGTGGATCTCCACCGCGATCGATTCGAAGTGGCTGTTCCTGCTCGCGCTCAACCTGTTCCTGCTGGCGGTCGGCTGCCTGATGGACATCTTCTCGGCGATCATCGTGGTGGCGCCGCTGGTGGTGCCGGTCGCGCTGGCCTTCGGCGTGGACCCGGTGCACCTTGGCATCATCCTGCTCGCCAACCTCGAGCTCGGCTACCTGACGCCGCCGGTCGGCCTCAACCTGTTCATGTCGGCCTCGCGCTTCCGCCGGCCGGTGCTCGAGGTCGCGCGCGCAAGCCTGCCGATGCTCGCGGTGCTCGCGGTCGGCGTCGTGCTGATCACCGTGTTCCCGCAGCTGTCGCTGGCGCTGCCGCAGTGGTTCGCGGCGCGCGGCTGAGGGCTCAGCCGGCCGCGGGCAGCGCGTCGATGAACTCCGCCATGCGCCGGCGCAACGCCTCGTCGGGCACGCGGCCCATGCCGCCGCCCAGGTTGTCGATCATGTGCCTGGCCTGGCTGGTGGCGGGCGTCACCACGGTCACGGCCGGGTGGCCCAGCACGTACTTGATGAAGAACTGCGCCCAGCTGCCGGCGTCGAAATCGGCGGCCCATTCCGGCAGCGGCCGGTCCGCGACGCGCCGGAACAGCCGCGTGCGGCCGAACGGCAGGTACACCATGACCGCGATCCCGCGCTGCTGCGCGAGCGGCAGGATCGTGGCCTCGACGTCGCGGTTGTCCACCGCGTAGTCCACGCCGATGAAGTCGAGCGGCTCCTCGCGCATGACCCGCTCGAGCTCGCCGTACTGGCCCTTGCTGGTGCTGGTGACGCCGAGGTAGCCGACGCGCTTCGCCGCCTTGAGTTCCTTCAGGATGCCGAGTTGCGTCGGCACGTCGCCGAGGTTGTGCACCTGGATCAGGTCCATCGTGCGCACGCCGAAGCGGCGGAACGATTCCTCGATCTGCGCGCGCGCAGCCGCCGGGTCCGCCGCGCCGCCGCCGCGCGGGGCGACGTTGACCTTGGTGGCCCAGAAGATCTTCTGCGTGATGCCGAGCTCGCGCGCGAGCCGGCCGGCGACTTCCTCGGCGGCGCCGTAGGAAGGCGCGGTGTCGAACACCGTGCCCCCGCGCTCGACCATGGCCGCCAGCACCTCGCCCAGCATGGCGGCATCCTCGCCGCCGGCCGCGCGGCTGAAAGTGGCCGAACTGCCGAGCCCGACGACCGGAATCAGCTGGCCGCTGGAGGGGATCGGCCGGTGGATCATTGCCGGCGCGCCCGCCGCGCACGCCAGCCGCGGCGCCAGGCCGAGCGCCGCGCCGGTCGCGAGTCCGAGTCGGATGCATTGACGACGGTTCATCATGACCGGCAACCATACCAGATCACGCAGCGGCGTCAGCCGTTGCCTCGACGGCGTTCAGGGCCTGCCGAGTCCGCGGTCGCGGTGAATGGCGCCCTGGAACATCGCCAGCGCCTGTGCGATTGCCGGATCCTCCTCGTCGTGGGTCAGGATCTCGAACTTCAGCACCAGCCCGCCCGCGAGCAGCGCGCCCTGGACCAGGTGCCGGTACTCGTCCGGTGGCGCCGGGTCGGTGGCCAGGAAGTAGAAGCCGACGCCGTCGGTGCCCTGCATCCTGCGGATTTCAGGCGCTGCCGCCGCGGATCCCGCCTGCAGGCGCTGGGCCGCATCGCGTACCGCGTTGCGCAGCGTTTCGGCGTCCTCGATCCGGCCGGGGGCTTGGCCACTGGATTGCGGCGTGACATAGACCTCGAAGCCCGCGCCCTGCTCGGGCCGCAGTTCGATGGTGATCTCGGCGTTGCCGGGTTGCTCGTCCACGCGGTCCACCCAGCCTTCGGGCAGCGTCATTTCCAGGGCGTCGGAGTCCGGCAACTCGTAGCGCCGCAGCCGGTCGTCGCCGGACGCGGAACCGTGGGTCCACAAAAGGGCGGCTGTCGCGAGCGCAGGGAGCAGGACGGACCGGTGCATGGTCCGCAGGCGGCGGAACCGCCGGTCAGGGCATCGCTTCGGCGGGTGCGCCGCCCGACACGAAGCCGACCTTCTGCAGGCCGCCGCGCTGCAGCGTGAACATCACGTTTGCCACGTACACGTACGGCGCGCGGCGGTCCGCATCCACGTGGACTTCCGGCTTCTCTTCGTCCGGCCTGGCATTCTCGATCGCCACGTAGTCGCGGAACGTCGAGTGATCCACCGGGATGCCGTTCCAGAGGATCCGGCCGTCGAACTCGACGTAGATCTTCACGACCGGCGGCGGTTCGGTGGGCGGGTTCGGATTGTCGCGCGGCAGGTCGATCTTGACCGCGTGCGTCATCACCGGGATGGTGATGATGAAGATGATCAACAGCACCAGCATGATGTCGACCAGCGGAATGACGTTCGGGTCGACCATGGGATCCGAACTGTCGCCCTTGACCGAAACTGCCATGACCTCGCCCCCGCGAGCCCCGTGCGGCGGGGCCTTGTGCTGCAAAAAGGCAGTTTGCCCGGCAACCGGGCATGGCGCAAGACGGCGGCTTCGGTGTTATTCTTTTTGAAAAACCCGCCACGGCAACGGGCGGGCAGGGGAAAGGATGACGACGGCCACCGGCGACATACGCAACATTGCCCTGGTCGGCCACGCCGGGGCCGGTAAGACCCTGCTGGCCGAGGCGTTGCTGCTCGGCGCGGGCAGCATTCGTGCCAAGGGCAGCCTGGCCCGGGGCACGACCGTCTGCGACCACGACCCCCAGTCCCGGAAACTGCTCCATTCCGTGGACGCCAGCCTGTGCTGGCTCACGACCGGCTCCTCGCACGTCAACCTGGCCGATACGCCGGGCTACCCCGATTTCATCGGCCGGACGCTGCCCATCCTCGAGGCGGTCGAGACCGCCGCGGTCGTGGTCAGCGCCCTGGCGGGGGTCGAGCCGATGACGCAGCGCATGATGGACGCCGCCCGTGAGCGCGGTCTCGCCCGGCTGGTCGTCGTCAACAAGATCGACGCGCGCGAGGCGAATCCGCAGGCCGTGCTCGAAGAGATACGCGAGCAGTTCGGCCGCGAATGCCTGCCCCTGAACCTGCCGGCAGGCGCCGGCAGCCGGGTCGTGGACTGCTTTTTCCATAATGAGGGCGAGACCACCGATTTTTCCTCAGTCTCCCAGGCACATACGGAGATCATCGACCAGGTCGTCGAGGTGGACGACGAACTGATGGCCCTCTATCTGGAGCAGGGCGAGGAGCTCGCTCCGGAGCAGCTGCACGATCCCTTCGAGAAGGCGCTGCGCGAGGGCCACCTGGTGCCGGTCTGCTTCGTCTCGGCCGAGACCGGCGCCGGGATCCCGGAGCTGCTGGAGATACTCGGGCGGCTGATGCCGAACCCGGCCGAGGGCAACCCGCCGCCGTTCCTGAAGGGCGAGGGTGCGGCTGCCGCACGCGTCGAGGTGGTCCCGGATCCGGGCCGGCATGCGATCGCCCACGTATTCAAGGTGATCATGGATCCCTTCGTCGGCAAGCTCGGCCTGTTCCGGGTCCACCAGGGCACCATCAGGGCCGGCGCCCAGCTGTTCGTCGGCGACGGCCGCAAGCCGGTCAAGATCGCGCACCTGTTCCGCATGCAGGGCAAGGACCACGCCGAGGTGCCGCTGGCGGTGCCGGGCGACATCTGCGCGGTCGCCAAGCTCGACGAGTTGCACTTCGACGCCGTGCTGCACGACTCGCACGACGAGGACCATTTCCACCTGAAGTCCATCGCCTTCCCGCCGGCGATGCTGGGCGTGGCGATCGAGCCGGAACGGCGCGGCGACGAGCACAAGCTCGCGGAAGCGCTGCACAAACTCGCCGCCGAGGATCCCTGCGTGCGCGTCGAGCACAACGCTTCGCTCAACGAGACCGTGCTCTACGGCATGGGCGACCTGCACCTGCGGGTGATGACCGAGCGCATGACCGAGCGCTATGGCGTCGCCGTCAAGACGCACCCGCCCTCGATCCCGTATCGCGAGACCATCACCCGCCCGGCCGAGGGACACCACCGGCACAAGAAACAGACCGGCGGCGCCGGCCAGTTCGGGGAGGTCTACCTGCGGGTCGAGCCGCTGGCGCGCGGCACCGGGTTCGAGTTCGTGGACGACATCAAGGGCGGCGCGATCCCCAACCAGTTCATCCCCGCGGTCGAGAAGGGCGTGCGCCACGCGCTCGCCGAGGGCGCGGTGGCCGGCTTCCCGCTGCAGGACGTCCGCGTCTCGGTGTATGACGGCAAGTACCACGCCGTGGACTCGAAGGAGGTCGCCTTCGTCTCGGCCGGCCGCAAGGCCTTCCTCGATGCGGTCAGCCGCGCGGGCGCCACCGTGCTCGAGCCGGTGGTCCACGTCGAAATCAACGCCCCGGGCACGGTGATGGGCGACATCACCGCCGACCTCGCCACGCGGCGCGCGCGCATCGACGGCAACGAGGCCCGGGCCCGCGGGCGCATCGTGGTCTCGGCCTACGTGCCGCTGGCCGAGGTGACCGACTACCAGAACCGGCTCAAGGCGCTGACGGGCGGCGAGGGCAGCTTCACGCTGGAGCTGTCCCATTACGACCCGGTGCCGCCGCGCAAGCAGCAGGAACTGGCCTCGGCCTGGAAGCCGCAGGCGGGCGAGGAATGAGCGCCCAGAACACGCGGATCATGGCGGTGTTCTGCGACTTCGAGAACATCGCCCTCGGCGCCAAGGACGCGCGCTTTCCCAGCTTCGACATGCGCAAGGTGCTGGAGCGGCTGCTGCTGAAGGGCAACATCGTCGTCAAGAAGGCCTACTGCAACTGGGAGCGCTACCAGGAGGCCAAGCGCGCCATGCACGAGGCCGCCTTCGAGCTGATCGAGATCCCGCACGTGCGCCAGTCCGGCAAGAACTCGGCCGACATCCGCATGGTGGTGGACGCGCTCGACCTCTGCTACACCAAGTCGCACGTCGACACCTTCGTGATCGTGAGCGGCGACTCGGACTTCTCGCCGCTGGTGGCGAAGCTGCGCGAGAACAACAAGATCGTGATCGGCTGCGGCGTCAAGAACTCGACCTCGGACCTGCTGATCAGCGGCTGCGACGAGTTCATCTACTACGACGACCTGGTGCGCGGCGAAACGCGCGCGCGCAGCGCGCGCCGGCCGAAGACGGAGAAGGCCGAGTCGAAGGCGCCGGCCACCGCCGAGGACCGCCGCCAGGAGGGCATCGAGCTGATGCTGGAGACCGCCGAGGACCTGTTTGCCGAGCGCGACCTGGAGGAGAAGGTCTGGGGCTCGATGGTCAAGCAGGCGATCAAGCGCCGCAAGCCCGGGTTCAACGAGAGCTACTACGGCTTCAAGACCTTCGGCAAGCTGCTGGAGGAGGCGCGGGAGCGCAAGCTCATCGACCTCGAGTTCGACCCCAAGTCCGGCGGCTACATCATCACCCGCGTGGCGGCGGCCTGAGATGGCGCAGCACGCGGTCGGGCTCGCCGCGGATCTGCCGGTCGGCAGCATGAAGGCGTTCCGGGCGGGGCAGGAGCGCGTCGTGGTCTACCACCTGAAAGGCGGCTTCTACGCGACCCAGGCGCAGTGCACGCACACCTTCGGCCCGCTCGCGCGCGGCGAGATCGTGGACGGTTGCCAGGTGCGTTGCCCGCTGCATCGCGCGCGCTTCGACATCGCCACCGGCCAGGTCGTGGAATGGGCGAACTTCCCGCCGGGCATACAGCTGCTGGACGCGCTGCGCGGCGAGCGCGCGCTTCGCACCTATCCGGTCAAGGTCAAGGATGGAAAAATCATGGTGACGACATGACGCGTTCATGGAACCTTTTGCAGGGCCTGCTGCTGTCGCTGCTGGTCGCTGGCACCGGCGCCTGCCAGGATTCCGGCCACGTGCCGCCGAGCGGCGACACGGCGGTGGCGATCACGCCGGTCGCGACCGGACTGCAGCATCCCTGGGGGCTCGCGTTCCTGCCGGACGGGCGCATGCTGGTGACGGAGCGGCCGGGACGGCTGCGCTACGTCTCTGCCGATGGCGCGCTGTCGGAGCCGGTCGCGGGCGTGCCCGCGGTGCACGCCGTGAACCAGGGCGGCCTGCTGGACGTCGCGCTCGATCCGGCCTTCGCCGCGAACTCGACGATCTACCTTTCCTACGCCGAGCGCGGCGAGGGCGACCTGAACGGCACCGCGGTGGCGCGCGCGCGCCTCGACGGCATGCAGCTCGCGGACGTCACCGTGATCTGGCGGCAGCAGCCGAAGTTCGCGGGCGGGCACCACTTCGGCTCCCGCCTGGTGTTCGCCAGGGACGGGACGCTGTTCGTGACGCTGGGCGACCGCAACCGGCTGCGCGAGTCGGTGCAGGACCTGTCGACGCACATCGGCAAGGTGGTGCGCATCAAGACCGACGGCAGCGTGCCCGCGGACAACCCGTTCGCGGATCGCGAGGGCGCGCTGCCGGAGATCTGGTCGTACGGGCACCGCAACATCCAGGGCGCGGCGCTGCATCCCGGTACCGGCGAGCTGTGGACGCACGAGCACGGCCCGCGCGGCGGCGACGAGCTGAACGTCACGCGCGCGGGCCTGAACTACGGCTGGCCGGTCATCACCTACGGCCGCGAGTACCACGGACCGGCGATCGGGGAGGGCACCGGGAAGGCGGGCATGGAACAGCCGCTGCACTACTGGGTGCCGTCCATCGCCCCGTCGGGCATGGCCTTCCACGATGGCCGCGGATTCCCGCAATGGAAAGGCCAGCTGTTCGTGGGCGCGCTCGCCGCGAAGCAGCTGGTGCGCCTCGAATTCGATGCCGACGGGCGCGTGCGCACCGAGGAACGCATCGCGATCGGCGAGCGCGTCCGCGACGTGCGCGAGGGTCCCGACGGCGCCCTGTACCTGCTGACCGACGAGGATGCAGGCCGCCTGCTGCGCGTCGTGCCGGCGGACTAGGACGGTTTCCCTTGGACCGGACCGAGCGCTTCTACCGGATCCGGCGCCGGCTGGTCGGGAAAGGCGCAATCACGCGCCGCGAGGTCGAGGAGGACCTCGAGATCTCGCAGGCGACGTTCAAGCGCGACATCGAGTACCTGCGCGACCGGCTCAACGTGCCCATCGTCTGGTCGCGAGAGCGCCAGGCCTACGTGCTGGATCCCGCCGCCGAGGCCGCGGAGCTTCCCGGCGTGTGGTTCAGCCCGGCGGAGATCTACGCGCTGCTCGAGATCGAACACCTGCTCGGCAGCCTGTCGCCCGGCCTGCTCGGGCGGCAGCTCGAACCCTTGCGCACCCGGCTGGCCGCGCTGCTCGAGCGCGGCGACCGCGGCGACCGCGAGATCCGCCGCCGCATCCGCGTGATCGGGCCGGGCACGCGGCGCGTGGACCGCGACGTGTTCGAGGCGCTGTCGCTTGCGCTGCTCAGGCGCCGGCGGCTGTGGATCCGGCACCGCAAGCGCGGCGACGGCGGCGAGACCGAGCGCGTGGTCTCGCCGCAGCGGCTGGTGCACTACCGCTACAACTGGTACCTGGATGCCTGGTGCCACCTGCGCCGGGACCTGCGCGTGTTCTCGGTGGATGCGATCCGCGAGGCCGCGGTGCACGAAGAGCCGGCCCGCGAGGTGACGGACGACGACCTCGATCGCGTGCTGGGCGCCGGCTACGGCATCTTCGCCGGCGCCGCGACCCAGGTGGCGGTGCTGCGGTTCACGCCCGCGGCCGCGCGCTGGGTGGCGGACGAGGTCTGGCATTCCCGCCAGGCCGGGCGGATCGAGGCCGACGGCAGCTATCGGCTCGAGCTGCCCTACAGCCGCGAGCCGGAGCTGGTCATGGACCTGCTGCGCCACGGTTCGGGCGTCCTGGTGCTCGGGCCGCCGGCTTTGCGCGAGCAGGTGGCGCGCGAGCTGGCGGCGGCGGCGCGCCAGTACGCCTGAGGCGCATTCCGGTGCGACGGGGCGTTCCCCGGCCGCGCCGGGCCGTTCCCCGCGCGTGCCCGGCATGACTATGGTGTCTGCATGAATCTCGACCTGCTGCGCGGCAACCGCAACCTGCTGTTCTGGGCCCTGCACACGCTCGGCTGGACGGGCTACGGTCTTGCGCAGTACGTGGGCTCCGCGGTCTACGCCCGGGAGCCGGGCTACGTGCAGGTCATCGCGATCGCCGCCGCCGCCGGCTTCCTGCTGTCGGCGCCGCTGCGGCTGCTGTACCGGCGGCTGTGGGCGCGCGGGCCGGTCGCGATCCTGGTCGGGTCGCCGATCATGTGCTGGATCGTGGCGCTCGGCTGGCGGGCCATCATCAATACCGCCTACATGGACATCGTGAAGCCGGACTGGGCCATGGAGCACGAGCGCCAGCCGCTCGAGATCTTCGTCGGCACGCTGTCGTCCATGGCGCTGCTGCTGTGCTGGAGCGGCCTGTACTACGGCGTCAAGTTCTACGAGCGGCTGCAGCTCGAGCGCGAGGCGACGCTCAGGGCCTCGGCGCTGGCGCAGGAGGCGCAGCTCAAGATGCTGCGCTACCAGCTCAACCCGCATTTCCTGTTCAACACGCTGAACGCCATTTCCACGCTGGTGCTCGACGGCCAGAACCGCACCGCCAACCTGGCGGTGTCGCGGCTTTCGGAGTTCCTGCGCTACACCCTCGACCAGGACCCGATGAAGAAGGTGACGCTGCGGCAGGAGCTGGATGCGCTCAACCTTTACCTCGCCATCGAGAAGCTGCGCTTCGGCGACCGCCTGCGGCTGGATTTCGAGGTGGACGAGCGCGCGGAGTCCGCGCTGGTGCCATCGCTGCTGCTGCAGCCGCTGGTGGAGAACGCGATGAAGTATGCGATTGCGCCGCGCGAGGAGGGCGGGTCGGTCACGGTCATGGCCGGCATCGAGGGCGGGCAGCTGCGGCTCGCGGTCGCCGACGACGGGCCGGGCCTGCCGCCCGCGGCGGTCGGCGGCAACGGCCGCGGCGTCGGCCTGCGCAACACCCGCGAGCGGCTCAAGGTGCTCTACGGGGATGCGCACCGCCTCGAGATCACCGACGCGGCGCCGGGCCTGTGCGTCGAGATGCGGCTGCCGCTGGAGGGCGGGAACCCGTGACCGGCAGGATCCGCGCGATCATCGTCGACGACGAGCCGCTCGCCCGCCGCGGCCTCGAGCTGCGCCTGCGCGCCTGCGAGGACATCGAGATCGTCGCCCAGTGCGGCAACGGCCGCGAGGCCGTCGAGGCGGTGGCGGCGCATTCGCCGGACCTGATGTTCCTCGACATCGAGATGCCCGGCGTCGACGGCTTCGAGGTGCTGCGGCGCATCCCGCAGACCAGCATGCCGATGGTGGTGTTCGTGACCGCCTTCGACCGCTACGCCATCGACGCCTTCGAGGCGCACGCGCTCGACTACCTGCTGAAGCCGCTGGTGGACGAGCGCTTCGAGCGCACGCTCGCGCACGTGCGCGGGCAGTTCGCCCAGCGCCGTTCGGTCCGGCATCGCGAACAACTGGTGGCGCTGCTCGCAAGCGTCACCGGCACCGGCCAGCTCGACGCCGAGGAGCTCATTGCGCGCGGTGCCGACGGGCTGCCGCGGCGCTTTCCGGAGGTGCTGCCGATCCGGCTCGGGCGCGAGACGCTGCGCCTGCCGGTGTCGGCGATCGAGTGGGTGGATGCCGCCGGCGACTACATGTGCGTGCATGCCGAGGGACGCACCCACGTGGTGCGGGCGACGATGAAGCAGTTCGAGGAGCGCCTCGACCCGACGCAGTTCCAGCGCGTGCATCGCTCGACGATCGTGAACATCCGCTGCATCCGCAAGCTGAAGCCGCACACCAACGGCGAGTACTTCCTGACCCTGGACGGCGGCCACGAGCTCAAGCTCTCCCGCAGCTACCGCGACCGCCTGGAGCGGATCCTCGGCCGCGGCTGAGGGCCGCGGGCGCCCCGGCGCGCGGCGGCGTAAGCTCGGCCGATGCGGGCGCTGTCTCCCATCGTCGTGACCGTCGAACTCGGGCTCGAGCCCGCTCGCGCCTATGCCGCCTTCGCCGACCGCTTCGCCGACTGGTGGCCGGTGGCGACCCACTCGCTGTCGCGCAGCGCGGCCACGCGCTGCAGCTTCGACGCGCGCGCCGGGGGCAATGTCTGGGAGCGGGCCCCGGACGGCAGCTGCCACGTCTGGGGCGAGGTGCAGGCGGTGGAGCCGGGCCGCCGGCTGCGCTTCTCCTGGCATCCCGGCCGCGAGCGCGAGTCCGCGCAATGGGTGACGGTGGAATTCGCAGCGGCACCGGGAGGCAGCCGGGTGACGCTCACGCACGGCGGCTGGGAGGCCCTCGGCGAAATCGGTCCGCTGCTGCGCCAGGAGTACCTGCCGGGCTGGCAGCACGTGCTGGGGGAGCGGTTCACCGCCTACGCCGGGCGCGCGGCCTGAGCCCGCTCGGCCCCGGCTCCGGCACTTTGCGCGCCGCGTCCGGCTGTCGCCGGCGGGCAACGGCGGGGGTTTGCCCCGCCTCCGGACGGGCGCCATAAAGGCCGCCCATGGGCGAGGAGTGGCGGCGATGAACCAACGCATCAGAAGCGGAATCCTGCTGGCCTGCGCATTGGCCCTGCCGGCCTGCGGCGGCGCGGGGGGCGGCGACGGCAATGCCACCGGCCGCCTCAACCTGAGGATCGGCGACGCGCCCGTGGACGGCGCGAGCGAGGTGGTCGTGGTATTCACGGGCATCGAGTTGCATGGGAACGGCAGGACGGTGAGCTTCGACTTTCCGGCGCCTCGTCAGGTCGATCTGCTCGCCTACCAGAATGGCGCGACCTTCAATCTGGTCGAGAGCCTGGAAGTCGATGCCGGCGAGTACCAGTGGATGCGGCTCAAGGTGATCGCCGAGCGCAACCGCAGCGACGGCTCCTACATCCTGTTCGTAAGCGGCGAGCAGTACCCGCTGTTCGTTCCGAGCGGCGCCGAAACGGGCCTCAAGATCAACCGCCCGTTCCGGATTGCGGCGGGCGGCATCACGCGCCTGGTGGCCGATTTCGACCTGCGCAAGTCGGTCATCGCGCCGCCCGGCCTGTCACCCAACTACCTGCTGAAGCCGGTGCTGCGGCTGCTGGACGCGCTCGAGATCGGCACCATACAGGGCGAGGTCGATCTGGGCGCGCTCGCCGCGGAGCAGTTGGGCGCGGGGGCCACGGCAGCGGACTGCGCGGGAGGGATCTACCTCTTCGCCGGTGCGGACGCGACACCCGACGATGCGGATGGCGACCCTGCGGATGGCGCCGATCCTGTCGTGTACGCGCCGCTGCAGCTGGAAGGGACCGCAACTACTGCGTCATTCCGCTTCGCCCTGGTCGAGGCGGGCGACTACACCGTGGCCGCCACCTGCGACTTCGACGTGGACCAGTCGCCGGAGGAGAGCGAGTACGACCCGGGCGCCGCTTCGGGCCAGCCCGGCTTCGAAACGATGCGCTGGACGGTGCAGGCTGGCGTCA
>JAHCAM010000022.1 GCA_019634895.1 Steroidobacteraceae bacterium
CAGCTGGCGGTAGTCGGATAGCAATGCCGCCTCATCCTTCTTCGCTGGTGGCACGCGCGCCGGCGATCCGCCGGTCACGAGCCTCAGGCCGGTAGGCTCGGAAAGCCCGGCCTGCTCGAGCAGGTCATCGGTCGACATGCCCAACGCTTTGGCGATCTTGGGAAGCGAGCTGGGTACCGTACCCTTCGCGCCTCGAATGCCAGCTTCAATGTTCCCCACGGTCGTCTGGGAAATCCTCGCAGCATCGGCCAGCGCCTGCTGACTCCACCCGCGATCCTCGCGGAGTTTCTTGATGAGCTTGTCCAGGGTAATCACGGCCGTGATTACACTGACTCTCGGTAGCACGGTGGTGTTGACCGAATAACACGATCGTGTTTGAATTGGGCATGGATGCACTTGATCGGGCCGTCTCAATCCTGGGGAGCCAGTCCGGGCTGGCCGAAGCCTGCGGAGTGGTACAGGGGGCGGTTGCCAACTGGAAGGCGCGGAAGAACGTGCCGGCCCAGTATTGCG
Source organism: Steroidobacteraceae bacterium (assembly GCA_019634895.1). Taxonomy (GTDB): domain Bacteria; phylum Pseudomonadota; class Gammaproteobacteria; order Steroidobacterales; family Steroidobacteraceae; genus SCUD01. The sequence goes on from JAHCAM010000022.1 coordinate 514, forward strand.
CTGCAATAGAAATCGCCACCAAGGGCGCCGTCACCCGCATCGACCTCCGCCCCCACGACTGGTGGCTGATCTGGCCCGAGCTGGCCGAGAAGCACCCGGAGCTGGTGCCCAAGCACAAGGCGGTGGCGTGATGTCCATGGGGCCGGGGCGCTGATCATGTCCCCATCGTCGTCGGACCCTCGTGAAACCGCACGAAAGCTGCACGCAACGGCCTTGCAGCGGATTTCGCGGACCGGCCAGAACGTGATCGCGGAGTCGATCGGGCTGTCAGCGCCCACGGTGTCGCGGTTCGTGGCAGAGCCGGAAGGGCTGGAGCGTGCCTGCCGCGTGCTGGCCGCCGCCGGGCTGAAGGTCGTCCCGGTCAACTACCAGTGCTTCTCCGCGGACAAGGTCAAGATCCTGCTCGACCTCGCGCGCGACCACCTGAACTCGCTGCAGCGGATCGACCAGCTGGAGGTGGTGGACGATGAGTAGCGTGCTCGCCCCCTACGCCGAGGCCTGCGAGCCGTGCCGCGACGCGCTCGCCGGCACGAACCTCGGTCGCTTCGATTCCGGCTGCATGGGCTGCACCGGGCGCGACCTGGCCCGCATGCCCGTAATCGCCAGCCAGCGCGGGCGGGCGAAGGTGCTGAAGGATCGGCTGCTCGCCGCCGACTTCGATGCTGCGATGGCGGCGCGCGAGGCGTGGCTGGAGCACGATGCGCGGAGGGCGGCGACGTGACGGTCTCGATCCTCAGCGGCGACTGCCGGGACTTGCTCCGCACACTGCCGGATGAGTCGGTGCACTGCATCGTCACGAGCCCGCCTTACTGGGGGCTGCGGGACTATGGCGTGGCCGGTCAGATCGGGCTGGAGTCCACGGTCGACATCTGGGTCAACGAGATGGTCGAGGTGTTCCGGGAGTGCCGGCGGGTGCTGCGCGACGACGGGACGCTCTGGCTGAACCTGGGCGACAGCTACGCGGGCAACCGGAGCGCGGCCTGGGGCCCACCTTCAGAATCCAGCACCCTCGTTGGAAATGGGCATCTCGGGGGCGGCCCTAAGTTGAAGTCGATGACCGACAGCCGCCGCCGCGACAACGCGAAATGCCCGCGATCCGACGTGCGGGTCGCCGGCCTGAAACCGAAGGACATGGTCGGGCAGCCCTGGCGGGTCGCGTTCGCGCTGCAGGCCGACGGCTGGTGGCTGCGGTCGGAGATCATCTGGTTCAAGCTCAACCCGATGCCGGAATCGGTGATCGACCGGCCGACCCGGTCGCACGAGACGATCTTCCTGCTGTCGAAGTCGGCGAGATACTACTTCGACGGCGGCGCGATCGCCGAGCCGGCGAGCCCGAACACCCACGCCCGCTATGCCCAGAATGGCGGTCCGGTGCCGACGAGCGGTTGGGCGGACGGAGACGGTCCACACGACGCGGTCGCGCACAGTCGCGGCCGGCGCAAGCACGGCACCGATGCCGAGGCCCGCAACCGGGGGCGGATCAAGGCCACTGCGTCGTTTGCCGCGGGGACGCGCGAGATGCTTGAAACGCGTAACACGCGCACCGTCTGGCCGCTCGTCGCCGAGCCGTTCCGCGAGGCCCACTTCGCCACCTTCCCGACCGAGATCCCGCGCCGCTGCATCCTCGCCGGCTGCCCTGAAGGCGGCACCGTCCTGGATCCGTTCGGCGGGGCCGGCACAACCGGTCTCGTGGCTGACCGCCTTCAGCGCGACGCCATCCTGATCGAGCTGAATCCGGTCTATGCCGAGATGGCCCGGTGCCGCATACAGGGCGACGCGCCGCTGTTCGTGGAGGTGGCTGATGCCGTGTAACCCCGGAGCAACCGGATAGACAACGAAAACGCGCCCCGAGCGGCAGGACCGACGGGGCGCAAGGGTAGGAAGCCAGGTGGTAGCAAGTGGAGTACCTGTTCGGTCGTTCGAGGGTGTCGGCAAAGCTGACGGCCCCGATGCGTCGTTCTGGGCGTTCGCGCGGCAGGTCTCGTTCTACGCGAGCGACCGGCACAGGGCGTTCAACCGCCTCAAGGCCGACTGGCAGCGCGATCATCCGGGCGCCTCGCACGAGGAGCACCAGGCCATGACGCGGCGGCTTGCCGAGCTGTTGGGGGTGGTCGAATGACCGAGCCGCCGTCGATCTGCGGAGCCCTTGTTCCAGCCTCCGCGTTCTTCGATGAAGTGCTGGTCGAGATCGAGCGCTCGGCTAAGCTCGGCCCGTTCGCGGACCGCGTTCGGGAGGCGCCAGGGTGGGCCGAGCGCCTCAACGCGCTTCGCGCCTTCTACCGCGAGTACGAGAAGCTTCATGGACCGGACTATGCCGGCTGCGACCCCTACGAATCCGGGGCGTTCGCCAGTCTGACGCCGATCGAGTATCTGCTCTGGCAGGATCTGCGCGGTCAGTGGCGGACCCCGGTGGTGATGCAGTACCCCGTCGGCCCGTACGTCCTCGATTTCGCCTGCCCGTCGCATCGCATCGCGCTCGAGGCCGACGGCAAGGCCTTCCACGACCCGGAGCGCGACGCCTGGCGTGACTCCATCCTGTGGCGGGAGCACGGCTGGAAGGTCTACCGCGTGAGCGGCAGCGAATGCTACCGCAACGATCCGTCTCCCGAGCAATTCGCCGGCGACTACTACGAACGGGAGGACGAAGACCCGCCGGAAGCGCAGGTACGCCGCGCGGCCCAGGCATTCTTCGCGACCACATCGACCGGCGTGGCGCGGGCGATCCGCTGTCTGGAGCTGGGCGAGGCGGACCCCGGTCCGTACGGCGAGGAGATGCGGGCCAGCCTCGAGACGCACCGCCTGGTGGGCTTCCGGATCGGGCAATGAGCGTCACCGCGATCAGCTGGGCGATGAAGCGCCAGGTGGCCAAGTCAACCGAGAAGTTCGTCCTCGTGTGCCTGGCCAACTATGCCGATGAGCATGGCATTGCCTATCCCAGCATCGCGGCGCTGGAATCCGACACGGCGCAGGATCGCAAGACCGTCATCCGGGGGCTGCGTGCGCTCATCGAGGCGGGATGGATCGAAGACACAGGCGAGCGCGCCGGCGTCACGAAGCAGATCCCGGTGTATCGCCTGAGGTTCGATAACAGTGCCAAATCTGGCACTGTTGAAGACCCGCCGAACAGTGCCGAAAGCGGCACTCTTTCAACCCCCGAGACCAGTACCAAAAGCGGAACAGTTCCAAGAACGGAACAGTTCCAAATTTCCGCGGAAACAGTACCGTTTTTCCCTGGAAACAGTACCGTTTTTCCGCGGAAAGGGTCCCAAAAACGGTACACGGAACCGTCAGGAACCGTCATTGAACCGTCAGGGAACCAGAAGAAGCGCGCTGCGCGCGCGATCGACCGCCCCGACGATGTGCCCGAGCAGGTCTGGGCCGACTTCGGCGCGCTGCGCCGAGCAAAGCGCGCGCCGCTCAACGAGACCGCGCTCGCCGGCATCCAGCGCGAAGCCGCCAAGGCCGGGGTCTCGCTCGCGGAAGCACTCGCCGTCTGCTGCCAGCAAGGTTGGCAAGGCTTCAACGCCGGCTGGTACGCGAACCTGCGCCCACGCAACAGCACCGGCCCGCCCCTCGGCCTCACCCCGAGCCAGCAGTTGCAGCAGACCACGATCGCCGGCCTGACCGGCCGACGAACCCAGCCAGGAACCATCGATGTCGACGCCCACGAGGTACCAGCACCCAGCCACCTTCGTTGACCGCCTGTTCGGGCGGCTCACGGCGATCTACGGCGCGCAGAAGATGACGGCCATGTGGGCCGGCATCGCCCCGGCGGATGCGCCCTACGAGGTCCGCGCCAAGGCCGAGCACGAGGTCAAGGTCACGTGGATCGAGGCGCTGTCGGACTTCCACCTCGACGTGGTCGCCGCGGCGCTGCGCGACCTCGCCAAGAGCGACCTGCTCTGGCCGCCGAGCCTGCCGGAGTTCGTGCGGATGTGCCGCGACGAGGAGCAGCGGCTCAAGGCCGAGGGCCGGATCCTCGCGCTGCCCGCGCCGTCCGACCTGGCCGACCCGAACAGCCCGGCGGTCGCGGAGTTTCGCGCCGAGCTGAGGCGCTTCCTGGCGAAGCGGAGCAGCGCGGGAGAAGGCGCATGAGCGAGAGCCATCGGTACTCGTGGCTGGTCCGCATGGCGGATGGCGGCACGAACCAAGTCGATGCCGACGAGGCGATCGTCAGGGACGATGGGTCGCTGGTCTTCATGCGGGAGTACGAGCCGGGCGAGCCCTACGTCTGCTGCGCCATGCGTGCCGGCACCTGGGTCCTGGTCGACGTGATGTCGCAGTTGACCGGCTACCCCAGCAATCGGACGCTGTTGGCGCGAGACCTGCCATGACCCGGACCGCCACGCGCGCGCGTTTCGGGAGGGCGAGATGAACGGACGCAAGGCGAAGGAACTCCGCCGCAAGGCGCAGGCGTTGACGGTCGGCATGCCGGCGCGGGAGCTGCTGCGGTACCGCCGTAGCGTCCAGGTGATCAACTCGCCGCGGTCGACCCGGGGTGAGTACATGCGGCTCAAGATCGCGGAGCGGAGGCGGCCGTGATCGAGTTCTTCGTCCCCACCGAGCCGCAGGGCAAGAAATCTCCGGTCGCCGCGCGCTTCGGCAACCATACCCGCATCCTGAAGTCCGCCAAGACGCGGCGCTACGAGGAGATGGTGACGCTCTTCGCGAGCCAGGCCATGGCGGGCGCCGCGCCCATCGACGAGGCCGTGACGATCGCGGTGACGGCCGTGTTGTCGGTGCCGGCGTCATGGTCGCAGCGCAAGCGGCAGCAGGCGCTCTCTGGCCTCATCATCCCGACCCGCAAGCCCGACGGTAGCAACATCGTCAAGTCGATCGAAGACGGCTGCAAGGGCGTGGTGTTTCGCGATGATGCATTGGTCTCGGATGGGTCGTGGTCCAAGCGCTACGGCGCGACGCCGGGCGTGCAGGTTCGGATCTGGCCCACCGTGCCGGCCTGTCAGGCGGTCGACGGCGTGGCGCCGCAGCTCGATCTGGAGGCAGCATGAATCCCTTCATCCCCCACCCCGAGGCCACCGCGCTGGCCATCCAGGTCCACGAGGCCGCCGTCCGCAACCGCGCAGCGCGCGACGGCTCGATGACGCAGCTCTCGGTGCGCACGGGGCCGTGGCGCCCTACCCCGGTCAAGCCCAGTGCCAAGCCCGAGCCTAACCGCTACGGCTTCGCCGACATGGCCCGCGGCGAGTGCCGCACCTTCCCCTGCCCGCCCGACCGGACGCGCGAGCAGTGGCAGCACCGCATCTCGCGCGCGGTCTACGCCTGGAACGCCCGGCATCCGCTCACCACCCTGCGGACGTCCTGGATCTCGGAGGGGGCGGTGGTGACGAGGGTGGCGTGATGAGCCCCGCCGAATACGAAGCCGAGATCGCCCGCTTGAACGCGATCATCGACAAGCTGCTCGCGCATTGCCCGATCGACGAATGCGGCGACTGCGGCGAGATCGTCTGTCCTCATGGGGAGTGGCTGCACTTTCACCATGACGGGTGTCCGGCGTGTTCGGTCAAGAGGGTGGCGTGATGGTTGATTCGATACAGCGCGGCTAGGCTTGGCTAGGCGCGGTGGGGCGGAGTGGGGCGCGGCCAGGCGCGGCTAGGCCTGGGTTCGGCGGGGCAAGGGCGCAATGCGCAGACAACAAGGAGATGAACGATGAGGACGTACCAGGTCACGATCACAGGCAAGACCCCGCTGCTCATGCACTGGGACAACATCGAGTGGGCAGATCGCATGGAGGAGTGGAAGTCGAATCCTGCGAACAAGAAGGCCAGCAAGGCGGGCGACGATCGGTCTCCGGCCTGGCGTTGGATCGGCTCGATGTATCACGATGACGAGCACGTAAGCATGCCGTCGGACAATCTCATGCGCTGCTTCATGGAGGGCGGCGCGATGGTGCCCGTTCCGGGCGGCAAGAACGGCAAGACGTTCAAGGCGCAGACGCAGAGCGGCATGATGGTCAACGAGCCGTACTGGGGTCTCGTTGTCGATGGGCGGCGCATCCCGATGACGGATGTTGCCCCGCTACTCAAGGATGACTCGTTCGCTTCACACAAGGAGGCCGTCGCGCGGCTCGGTTTCAGCCTCTTCGTGAAGCGCGCGAAGATCGGCGCATCGAAGCATGTTCGCGTCCGCCCGAGATTCGACCAGTGGTCTGTGTCGGGCACACTGAGCGTGTGGGATGAGCAGATCACAGATCAGGTGCTGGCTGACGTGCTGCGGTACGCTGGGCAGTACAAGGGCCTGGGAGATTGGCGGCCTGGAGGCAGGACGCCGGGCGCATACGGGATGTTCGATGGAGAGGTTAAGAGGTTGAGTTAGCGCGTCCCGGCCTGGCCCGGCCAGGCCTGGCGGGGCGCGGCATTGCCGGGCTCGGCGTGGCTCGGCGAGGCAAGGGTGCAATGCACACAGCAGGGAGATTCGACATGAGCAAACCATTCTTCGGCGGGATCCCGGCGGACATCGATGTCCGGAAGCTCGAGGAGCGCTTCGGTGATCCACAGGAGGGACAAGAGTTCGGTCACGACGAGGTAGAGGCCGTGCTGGGCCTGGAGCGCGGCTCCAACCGCTACCGCACGGTGACGGACGCATGGCGCCGGCGCCTGCTGAACCAGCGCAACATCGAGGTGGGCGCAGTGCCCGGGGTCGGCTTTCGGTGTCTCACACCCGCAGAGAGGGTGGACGGCAGCCTGAAGGGATTTCGCACTGGCACGCGGCAGCAGTTGCGGTCCGTTCGGCGCGCTGCTGTCGTGCGCACGGAGGACGAGGGCCTGCGGCACAAACAGGATCTGTTGCGGCGGTATGGAGCGGCAATCTCAGCGGAGGCGTCCAACATGATGCAGGAGATCGAGCCGCCCAAGGCGCAGCCTCAGATGCCGCGGCTTGTCGGCAGTCCGGCGCCAGCGCCACGCCCTGCGACCGTGAGCAGCCGCAAGTACATCGACGGCAAGCGGGTGTCGTGACCGCGAAAGTCATCGAGTGGAACGGCATCACGCGCCACGACGTGCCGGCGGAGCGCATCCTCCAGGGCGCTCTCGACCACGGCATGGAGGGCGTCGTGCTCATGGGCTATGACAACGACGGCGAGCTCTACCTCGCCTCGTCCTACGCCGATGGCGGCACGGTGCTCTGGCTCATGGAGCAGCTGCGGCATCGATTGATGGGGTTCGATAAGGGATGACCGACATCCGCACCCACATGCTCGCCTGGCGCGACTGGCGCCAGGGCAAGGGCCCGCAGACGCCAGAGGTCGAGCGCATCGAGGCGGTGTATCAGTCTGGGCTCCTCTCCCCGGGGCTGCACCAGATCATCGACCTGGTGTACCTCGACGAGCGCCGGCAGAAGCAGAAGTACGCCTCGCTCGGCGGCACCTCCTACTACGCACAGCGCAAGGCAGCCGAGGAGATGGTCGGGCACCTAGCGGCGAAGCTGGGCGAGTCCACCGAAATCTAGTGTGAGACTTTCCGCTTGCGGTAGTCCAGCCGCAGCGGCATCCTTCGGCGCGTCTCCTTGTCGGTCCTCCGTCTGATGGCGGATTGGCCGGTCTCTGCACCGGCCGTTTTCTATGGTCGCGTCCACCTACTCCGAAGAGATCGCCGCCACGATCTGCCAGCGCCTCGCAGCCGGCGATAGCCTGCGCACCATCTGTGCGACCGAGGGCATGCCGGCCAAGTCCACGATCTTCGTCTGGCTCCAGGTGCACGAGGACTTCCGCGCCCAGTACGCCCTGGCGCGGCAGTGGCAGGCCGAGACGCTGGTCGACGACATGGTCGACATCTCGGACGAGTCCGGGGACGACTGGCGCATCGACGACGAGGGCAACCTCGTGGTCAACCACGACGCCATTGCCCGCTGCCGGCTGCGGGTTGACACCCGCAAGTGGGTGGCGTCCAGGATGCACCCGCGCATGTACGGGGATCGGGTGACGCAAGAGCACGTCGGCGCCGGTGGCGGCCCGATCCGAGTCCAGGCCGTGGATCTGAGCGATGACGAACTCGCCGCTATCGCCCTCCGCAGCGGCCAGTGAGCTGCTGCGTCGGCGCGCAGCCCGCAAGGGGCTCGTCGCGTTCGCCAAGTACACGAACCCGGCATACCGGCCGGCGCCGCATCACCACCTGATTGCCGGCAAGCTCGAGGCCGTGGCTCGCGGCGAGATCGCGCGCCTCATGATCCTGATGCCACCGCGGCACGGCAAGAGCGAGCTCGCCTCGCGGCGCTTTCCGGCCTGGGCGCTCGGCGACCGGCCGGACCTCGACATCATCGCGGCCTCCTACAGCTCGGACCTGGCCACCGACTTCGGCCGAGAGGTCCGGAACATCGTGGGCAGCCCCGAGTACGCCGCTCTGTTCCAGACGCGCCTTGCAGTGGACAGCCAGGCCGCGAACCGCTGGCACACGAACGACGGCGGCATGTACGTCGCGGCCGGCGTCGGCACCTCGATCACGGGTCGCGGCGCCAACATCTTTCTGATCGACGACCCGTTCAAGGATCGGGAGGATGCCGATAGCGAGATCCGCCGAAAGCGCGTCTGGGACTGGTACACCTCGACCGCCTACACCCGTCTCGCGCCCGGCGGCGCGATCATCGTCATCAACACCCGGTGGCACGACGACGACCTGTCCGGGCGGTTGCTGGCCGAGGCCGAGAATGGCGGCGACCAATGGGATGTGCTGTCGCTGCCGGCGATCGACGCCGACGGGCAGGCGCTCTGGCCCGAGTGGTACCCCCTCGAGCGCCTGGAGCAGATCCGGGCCGTGCTGCCGGCGCGCGACTGGAATGCGCTCTACCAGCAAGAGCCGGTGCCCGATGAGGGCGAGTTCTTCAAGGCCGCATGGTTCAGCGACTATGGCGAGTTGCCAGAGCGCCTGAACGTCTACGGCGCGAGTGACTACGCGGTCACGGCCGACGGCGGCGACTACACCGAACACGGCATCTTCGGCGTCGACAGCCAGGAGAACGTCTACGTCCTCGACTGGTGGTACGGGCAGACCGCATCGGACACCTGGATCGAGCGCCAGTGCGATCTGATCATCGCGCACACGCCGGGCTGCTGGTTCGGCGAATCGGGCGTGATCCGGCGCGCCGTGGAGCCCTTCCTCGTGCGTCGCATGGAGCAGCGCCGGGCGCACTGCCGCATCGAGTGGCTGCCGTCGATCGCGGACAAGCCGACGCGTGCGCGCTCGATCCAGGCACTCGCCAGCATGGGCAAGGTGTTCCTGCCGAAGAACGCCCCATGGAAAGGCCGCGTGCTCAACCAGCTGATGCGCTTCCCCGCCGGCAAGAACGATGACGCGGTCGACGTCTGCGGCCTGGTCGGGCGTGGTCTGAAGCATGTGCGTGCGAAGCCCGTGCGGCGTGAGGCGCCGCGGCCCGTGTTCGCGAACGACTGGATGGCGTGATGGCAGAGAGCAACGAACCAATCCTCGTCGGGGCGCGCGACTTCTTCCGCGAATCCGAGTCCCACGAGACGGATTGGCGCGAGCAGTGGCATGACGACATGCGGTTCCGGGCGCTGGACCAGTGGACGGAGGCCGCCCGCGCGGCGCGCAACGTTCCGGACGAGCCGCCGCGTCCCTGCATGACGATCGACCAGACGGACCAGTACGTCCGCCAGGTCATCAACGATGCCCGGCTCTCCCCGCCGGCCCTGCGCGCCTCGCCGGTCGACGACAAGGCGGACATCCGCGTCGCCGAGGACATGCAGGGGCTCTTTCGTCACATCGAGCGCGTCTCGCGTGCGCAGAAGGCGTACCTGTGGGCGCTCGAGGGCGCCGTCACCATCGGCCGCGGCTGGTTCCGGGTCTATGCCGACGAGGTGGACAAGGTTCGCGGCTACTACGAACCGCGCATCGCGCGCATCGCGAACTGGCTCTCGGTCTATGGTGACCCGTTCTCCACCGAGCTCGACGGCTCGGACATGAGTGACGCCATGCTGATCGTCGACTATGCGCCCGGCGCGTTCAAGCGCAAGTGGCCGAAGGCGGCCACAGTTGGCAGCTGGGAGGGTGGCATTCGGGGCGACTGGATGAACGATCACATCCGGGTCGCGGAATGGCACTCTGTGCGCGAGCGTGAGACGGTGCAGATCCTGCTGCCGGATGGCTCGATCGTGATGCCTGACGATCTGCGCCGGGTGAACCAAGCGCTCGTCGCCCAAGGGCTGCCCGAAGTGCAGGACTTCCGCGAGAAGCGCACCGCGGAGCGCGTCTGCACGATCCGAACCGTGACGCAGGTGGAAGTGCTCGACGAGTACGAGTTCCACGCGCCCTACGTCGGCCTGATCCCGGTCTACGGCAACGAGCGATACACCCAGGATGGCCGAAATCTCTTCGGCATGATCCGCGCGGCCAAGGATCCCGGGCGCCTCACGAACTACATCGCGAGCAGCATGGCGGAGGCGGCGAACGCGCAGATCAAGACGCCGTGGGTGCTGGCCGCCGAGTCGGTGGACGGGTATGAGGACAAGTGGGCGAAGGCGAATTCGTCGAGCCAGGCGTACCTGCTCTACAACCACAAGGATGCCGAGCGCGAGGCACTGCCGGCGCCGACCCGCATCAACATCGACGTCCAGTTGCCCGGCTACGGTCAGCTGATGCAGATGGGCCACCACCTGCTGCAAACCTCGATCGGGATGTACCAGGCGAGCGTCGGCGCGCAGAGCAACGAGACCTCGGGCGTGGCCATCGCGCGCCGCAAGAGCGAGTCGGACGTCGGGACCTACCACTACATCGACAACCTGTCGGACTCGATCCAGCACGCCGGCCGGATCATCATGTCGATGATCCCGAAGGTGTATGACACACCTCGGATCGCGCGCATCCTGGGCGAGGATGGCGCGCCCTCTCAGGTTCGCATCGATGCGAGCCAGCCGCAGGCGTTCGCTGAGGACCGGGACGTGCGTGGCGACAAGATCCACGTCCTGAACCCCACCGTCGGCGAGTATGACGTGCACGTCACCGTCGGTCCGTCCTACGCGAGCCAGCGCGAGGAGACGGCAGCGACGCTTGCCGAGCTCTACGGCCGCAATCCGGCCCTGATGCAGGTCTCGGGCGACATCTACTTCGAGAACCTGAACTTCCCGGGCGCGCAGCAGATCGCCAAGCGCCTGAAGGCCGTGCTGCCCGACGCCATCAAGGCGCTCGACGACGACACCGAGGTGCCGGCCGAGATCCAGCAGATGATGGTGCGCATGCAGCAGGCCATGGCGCAGCGCGAGCAGGTCATCGCGGCCGGCGCCCAGGAGGCGCAGAAGCTCATCGACCAAGCCAAGGAGGCCCGCTCTGCGGCCGAGGTTGCGGCGGCGCGCGTGAAGACGGCCGAGGCGCAGATGAACGTCGATCGCGAGCGCCTGGAGCGGGTGAAGGCCGACATCGAGCACGAGCGTCAGCTCCTTCAGATCGCGCAGCAGCAGGCTTCGCGGGAAGCGGCGCGCATGACCGAGGACATCAACCGGGCGGCCACCGACGTGGAGGCCCGCTCCGGCGAGGTCCAGGCCCGCGAGACGGAGCAGCATGGCGTGAAGGACATGCTCGCCCAGCTCCTCGCTCGCGACCAGCAGCGTCCGAATCGCCGCGTCGTGCACATTCGAGACGCGAACAACCGAATCGTCGAATCCAGGCTCGTCGAGGACGAGCTGCAACCGGAGCAATCTGCATGAGCGCAGGCAATACCTTCGAGAACGACCTGTTGAAGCTGATCTTCAACGCCACCGCGATCGCCAACATCGCGGACAACGCCGCGTCGTCGCCGCTGACCAATCTGTACGTGTCCCTGCACACGTCGGACCCTGGCGAGACGGGCAACCAGACCACCAACGAGATCGGGTACACGAGCTACGCCCGGGAGGCGGTGGCCCGCACCACGGGCGGCTGGACGGTGACGAACAACAGCGTGTCCCCAGTGGCGGACATCGAGTTCCCGGAGGGCACGGGCGGCTCGGGCACGGCCAGCCACTTCGCGGTCGGCACCGCATCGTCCTCGACCGGCAAGCTCCTGGTCTCAGGGACGGTCACGCCGAACATCGTTTGCGGAGCCGGTATCACGCCGGTGCTCACGACCGCGACCGCGATCACGGTGGACTGACATGGCGAAGGTGAAAGCGGTCGGCGCCGCGTCCTTCTCCGTCGACACCTCGAACAATCCCGAGGTCAACGCCGCGCGCAAGCGCCGCAGCCAGGTCATCGAGGCGGCCATGTCGGCAGCCGTGAAGCGCTGCTATGCGGCCGGCGTCACCGATCCGGTGAAGATCCGCGAAGCCATGATGGCGGCGCGCGCCGAGGTGAAGGGCGAGTAGCGTTCCATGGCCGTCTTGTTCAGCGACAACTTCAACCGCGCCAACGGCGGGCTGGGGGCGAACTGGACGACCGTCAGCGGCGTCTCGGCCTGGCAGATCCAATCGAACCAGGCGCGGCCGCAGTCCGGCACGAGCGCGGGCTACGTCAGCTCGGTCTCGGGCCCCGCGGATGGGTACGTCCAGTTCGTCGTCAGCACGAACATCGCGACGCCGAACTTCCTGGGGATCGGGTACCGGTTCAACCCTGGGACGTTCAGCGGCTACTACCTCGGGCTCGACACCACAGGGGCGACGCTCTACCGGCTGGACGGCGGCACGCCCACGGTGGTCGTCACGGGCCTCAGCGCGCCATCGAATGGCACCACGGTCCGCATTGAGTTCGTCGGATCCGCGCACCGGATCTACTACAACGGGGCACTTCAGAACACCGGCTCCGACGGCACGTACACCGGCGCGAACGCCTGCTGGGTGATCGGCGCCGGCACGGCGGCCCGGGTCGACGACTTCGCCTTCGGCACACTTTCATCGCCGGGCGTCGGCGCCTCCTCCGTGGCCTTCTCCGCGACGGCCGTCGGCAGCGCCATCAAGCGCGCGGTCGGCGCCGCGTCGTTCGCCTTCGGATCTGCTGGTGCCGGCGGCGCGCTGGCGAAGGCCGCAGGCGCCGCATCCCTGGCTGTCGCTGCCACGGGCGCCGGGACGGCGAAGGCCAAGGCCGCCGGCTCTGCCTCCGTCGCGTTCGATGCAGACGCCACCGGCCGCGTCGAGGCGCGCGGCGCAGGCGCGGCGTCCATCTCCACCGATGCCGCAGCGACCGGCCGGGCGACCGCCAAGGGCGCCGGTAGCGCTGCGGTGGCATTCGACGGTACCGCTGCTGGCCGATCCACGGCCAAGGCGGCCGGCGCCGCGACGATCGAGTTCCTGGGTGTCGGCGTCGCCGCCGGGCCGCGGGCGGAAGGCGCAGGTGCGGCCGCCGTAGCGTTCAGCGGGGCTGGCACGGGCCGGTCGGTCGTCCGCGCAGTCGGTACGGCCTCTTTCGGGTTCAGCGCCGCCGGCACGGGCGCAGCGACGGCCGCCGGCGCCGGCTCGGCGTCGGTCGCGTTCGATGCCGCTGGTGCCGGTGCGGCGCAGGCCCGGGCCGCTGGTGCGGCTGCCATCGCCTTCGATGCGGCCGGGGATGGCGCCGCCCTGGAGGCCGGCTCCGGCGTCGGTGCGGCCGCCATCAGCTTCTCCGGCGCGGCGGTGGCCAAGGTCGTGGCGCGGGCCGTGGGCAACGCCTCGTTCGCTTTCGGCGGCAGCGGGATCGCGCGCCCGGCGGCGGAGGAGCCCTACGCGCCGGCGAGCTACCGCCCCAAGAAGCGCAGGAAGCTCCCGGTCACCGAGGAAGCCCCGCCGCCGCCCTTCGATCCGGTCGCTCATGCTCGGCTCATGGCGCGGATTGCGCCGCCGCCGGCCGCTGCGGATCCTGCAACCACCCTGCCGCCGCCGGCCCCGCGCCCATCCGCGCCGGCCCGCCCTACCCTGCGCCTCGACACCGCGGCTATCGCCCGGCGCATCGCCGCGCGCGACGCCGAGATCGCCGACCACCTGCAGGCGATCTACGCCCAGCAGTTGGACGAGGAAGACGACGAACGTGCGGCGATGCTCGCCGCGGAACTCCTGCTGAGGGACTATGCCTGACGCTCAGATCACCGGGGGCGGCGTCGCCGCCATCCATACCGCAGCGCTGCTCGAGACGCTCGGCACCCAGAAAGCCGCCTGGTCGGACGACATCCGCTCGGGGTATATCGGCAGTGCTGCCAAGCTCATCCTGAAGCGCAACGGGACGAAGCAGTACGAGACGACCTTCACCGGCGCGGCCACGACCGACGGGGACGGCAACATCCTCATGCCCGGAGCGCTCGCCGCGCCGAGCACGCACCTCGCGGCCGACATCGATACCGGCACGTGGACGCTGCGCATCGAGAAGGCGAGCGATTCGAGCAAAGGAATCGACGGCACACTCGGGCCGCCGGGGAGCGATGCCAATTTCATCCTGTCCAAGGACACTGACGGCTCGAACGCCATCACGGCGGGCACGATCAAGCTGCTCGCACCGGCGACGCTCGACGTGGGGGCCGGCGCCGGCGATCTTCCCGCCTACAGCGCGCAGGGCACCGTCAGCGACATGGGCCTGGCCAACGATTTCAACGCCTATGGATCGAACACGCCATGGGCAACCGGGATGTCGGGCGGTCAGGTTGTGCCGCCGGCGGCGGTGGTCATGGGCAATCGGGGTCGCGCCAACGAGCTGGAATCCTGGTGGACGGGGCTGAGCGAAGCCCAGCCGTACCTGAACAAGTGGAACTACTTCCTCTTGTGGATGGTCGGATTCTTCGGCGGCGGCCACGTCGGTGGCAACAACGCAATCAAGGTCTGGAAGGCCAAGAAGCTCGCGCGTCGGCGTAGCGATGGGCAGTGGGTCCTCATCCGCGCCGCGTCAAGCTATGAATGGTTCCCCGCGGCTCTGGCGGGCGCCACGCAGATTCCCGGGTCGGTCAATACCCAGGCGCCGGCGCCGGGCATCTCTGTCGTCGAGATGGGCGACCCGATGGCGCGCGCGAACAAGTACGTCACGCACGGTCTCTGGGGCGGGATCAACGCGTTCGATCAGGACTCCTACGATTGCATCCTGCACGCGATGTGCGCCTCGCTCGAGCTCTGGAACCCGGCCGGCAGCGACAACCGCGCCACGAGCCAGATCACGCTGCAAATGGGCGCCGACTACTACCCGGTGAACTATGGCGGGGCGCTGCCTTGGTATCCGGGTTGCGGCCTGTCCCGGCTCAAGGCCGTGACGCCCACGAAGCAGTGGTTCACCTTCGCGAACCTTTCGAACGCGCGGCAGGCCTACATCGGCCAGAACGCATCCGTCTCAGTGTCGTCCTTTCTCAACAACCCGCCGCCGCGGGCCCTGGTGGAGGCCTGAGCCATGGCCGTCAGCTTCCCCGGCGGGTCCGGGAACTACTTCAAGCTCGACTCGGCGCTCGACACGAGCGGCAGCACGGTATTCGTCAAGTTCCGCGTGCCGAGCGTGCCCGGCGGCGAGCAGATCCCGCTCACGATCGCCACGCGATCCGGGTCGACGCCCTACGGCAACGGCGAGCAGCTGCACGCCTTCGTGATCGAGCCCGACGGGGGCAATTTCAAGATCAGCGACCTCGCCTACTGGGAGAACGCGAGCGGCGCGATCGTCTCGGGCATCGCGCCGGGCACGATCGTCTGCCTTGGCATCGCCATGTACACCGCGAGCGGCCGCCCCGCGGTCAAGTTCGGCGTGAAGCCGCAAGGTGGTTCCTTCGCCTCGCGCCTGCGCAATGAATCCTGGTGGTCCGGGGTGTACTACACCTGGATCAACGCGACCGTCTGGCTCGGGTCCAGCCACGGCGGATCATCGGGAGCGGCGGGCCTCGCGCTCGACTGCATCATGTACGCCTCGGCCATCTCGGCGGACGCGGACATGGAGCAGCAGATGGACGCGATCGGCGCCGAGTTCCCCAGCCCCTACTGGGTGACCTCGATGCGGGGCTATGCGTCCGCTTCGCTCGCCGCGGCGAAGGAAAGCGGTTCCGCCTCACCCTCTGCGTGGACAATTGGCGGGTCGGTCAGCGTCGACAACGGGTATGACGGCGGTGGGTCGACGGCGCCGGTGCTGACCGGCGCGCCCACGCTCTCGCGCTTCGATTCGCTCTCGGCCTCCGACACGCCCACGGGGCTTACCGTCGGCACGGTGCGCGCCACCTCGATCGCGCTTTCCTGGACGCCAGTCGAGGACGCGGACGAGTACCTGATCTATGGCCGCAAGGTCGCCACCGAATCGGAGTGGGAGCTCTACCAGTCCGTGCAGGGCGAGGACGAGGATGAGATCGTCATCACGAACCTGGAGCCGCGCGTGCAGTACGGCTTCAAGATCGCGTCGGTCAACAGCTCGGGCGAGTCGGCCCAGTCCTCCGAGGTCACGGCGACCACCAAGAACCTGCGCGTGCGCTGCCGCACGAAGCCATCGGCCGCCGGCGTGTCCGGCGTGAGCGTCGTCCTCTGGATGAGCCCGGACGTGGGTGGCATCGTGGGCACGAAGATCGACGAAAAGACGGGCCTCACCTTCGAGGCGCTACCGATCACCGACACCGACGGCAAGTCGGTAGCCATCGTCTATGTCGAGATCGACCAGGTGCCCGAGGACGTCGGCGAGCTCGTGGACGGCGACGAGGTCTATGGCGTGGCGGCCACCTCCGTGAAATCGACTTGGATCATGGACGACTGCATCGTCCAGGAGGCCTGAGTTGGCCGACGTCAACAACTGGTTCGATGGCGAGGACGATGGCGTCAACGCCTGGGCCGACGGAGTCGAGGGCGCCTCGCCCGGCGGCGAGGCCGGCGTCGTCTACCTGGGCCCGCTACCGGGCCGGGTGTTGCCGAACGAGCCCCTGACCATCACGGCGCACGTCGCCGACGCGATCGGCAACCCAGTCACGGGCGCGACTGTCACGCTCGTGCTCGGCGGCGTCGCCTACACCGGCACCACGGCCGGAGAGACGGTCGCGGGAACGGTCGCTTTCGAGATCACGCCGACCGAGGAGGGCACGCTGTCCGTGCAGGCGACCTCCGGCGATCTGGAGTCGCAGCCGGCCGCCGTCGAGATCGTTGCCGTACTCGACCCCATGGCGGCCGTCATCTCGCGCCTCAAGGGCCGGCGACGCGGCAAGCGCCCAAGCCTGGCCGAGCTCTCCTACCTCGATGTCGGTCCGATCGCTGCGGAGCCAGCGCAGCCGGCCGGCCTGACGCCAACTGGTGGCCTCAATGCGCCGGCGGCGGCCCCGCAGCCCGGCATGAACGTCCTCGCGCAGCACCTCGGCCAGCTCGTTGCCGACCAGGAGGCGAAGCTCGCCGCCGAGGCGCAGGCGATGCAGCAGGATCTGATGTAAGACTTTCCCCTTGACGGAGTCCAGAGCGATATGGAAGATGCAGCCACGGTAGACGCAGCCGGCCCGGAGGTCACTTCGGGCGAAGTCGCGGATCAGCCAGACACCCCTGCGGAATCGGCACCCGCCCAGCCTGATGCGACGGCTGAAGACCCGGAAGGCCGAAAGCAGCCCTCCGAAGTCGAGAAGCGCATCAACAGGCTCGTGGGCCAACGCCTCGAGCGGGATCGCCGGATCGCAGACCTCGAGCGCCAGCTCGCCGCCGCCACCGCTGCCAAGCAGCAGCCTGCCCCCGCGCAGGCGGCCGTCGACGACAAGGGGCCGCAGGAATCCGATTTCGGGGACTACGGGCAGTACCTCGAAGCCCGCGCGTCCTGGAAGGCCGAGAAGGCCGCCGAGAAGCGCTGGCAGGAACTGCAAGAGTCGCAGACCCGATCCCAGCGCGAAGCCCAAGTTCATGAGCAAGCGAGCAGGCGCCAGCAGGCGTTCGCCGTGGCTGTGGAGCAGTTGACCGAGACCGTGCCGGACTACCAGCAGGTCGCGAACACCGCCGTCATCAGCCAGGAGATCGGCCAGGCCCTTCTCGCGTCGGACAAGGGTGCCGCCGTGCTGTACCACCTGGCCCTGCATCCGGAGGACGCCGAGCGCGTCGTCCAGGCAAGCCGAGGCGATCCAGTGCGGGCGGCGATCGAGGTCGCGCGACTGGAGGCGAAGGCTGAGGCCACGATCCAGGCGCGCACGCGCAGCAAGGCGCCGCGTCAGGGTGCTCCGCTGTCGGCTGCCGGAGGCGTCAGGGATGACGCGCCGGATGGGGCGATCAGCATGGAGGAGTACGCGAGGCGGTTCTACGCGCGCAAGCGCTGAGGGTCAGCAGATCGGCCCGTGCGCTATCGCATAGGGCTGATCCATGGCAACGAACACGCTCCTCACCATCGACCAGATCACGAGGCGCGCCCTCATGATCCTGCACGAGAAACTGACCTTCGTGCGGTCGATCAACCGGCAGTATGACCCGTCGTTCGCGCAGGCCGGCGCGAAGATCGGCAGCCAGCTGCGCATCAGGAAACCCGTGCAGTACCTCGTGACCGATGGCGCGACCATGACGCCGTCGGATTCGGTCGAGCAGTACACCACGCTCCAGGTCACGAGCCAGAAGAACGTCGGCATCGAGTTCACCTCGGCCGAGATGACGCTCTCGATCGACGACTACGCCGACCGGTTCCTGGATCCGGCCATGTCGGCACTCGCGGCCAAGGTCGAGGCCGAGTGCATCAAGCTCGGGACGCAGGCGACCTTCAACCAGGTGGGCTCGGCGGGCACCGTCCCGGCGACGCTGTCGACCTACATGGAGGCACGCGAGAAGCTGAACCAGTTCCTGGCGCCGAAGGATCGGAACCGCAACATCCTGATCCCGAGCCGGTTCTCCACCAAGATCATCGACGCCCTGAAGGGCCTCGCGCAGGATGAGGGCGAGATCGCCCGCCAGTATCGCGAAGGCATGATGGGCCGGGCCGCGGGCTTCGACTGGGCCGAGTCCGAGTCGATGCACACCCACACGAACGGCAGCCAGACGATGACCGGTGCCGTGGCGACGACCGTCTCGAGCGACGGCGCGACGCAGCTGGCCGTCGACACCCTGGGCAACACCAAGACGGTGACGGTGGGGACGGTGTTCACCATCGCCGGCGTCTACGCGGTGCACCCGGAGACGAAGGAGACGCGCGCCGTCCTCCAGCAGTTCGTGGTGACCTCGGCGAAGACCTCCGACTCCGGCGGCCTCGCGACGCTCGACGTCTCGCCGCCGATGTTCTACGGTTCGACCGGCCGCAAGAACATCAGCAAGGCGCCGGCCGATGGCGACGTGATCACCTATGTGGGCACGCTCTCCGCCGGCCACGAGCAGGGCCTCGCCTATCACCGGGACGCCTTCACGTTCGCGACTGCGGACCTGGAGCTCCCGCAGGGTGGCGCCAAGGGCTCGCGCGCGGTCTACGACGGGATCAGCCTGCGGGTCGTGAAGGGCTTCGACATCACGAACGACAAGCACCCGGCCCGGGTGGACGTGCTGTTCGGTTTCGCCGCCCTGCGCGCCGAGCACGCCTGCCGGATCACCGCGTAGCGAGGTCGCCTCATGAATCGCACGGGCACGCAGGTCATCACCCGTGCCCTGCGACTGGCGCGTGTGCTGGGGGCGGATCAGTCCGCCTCCAGTGTGCAGCTGTCCGACGGGCTGCTGTCATTGCAGGCGATGCTCGACGAGTGGCGGGCGGACAGCCAGTTGCACGACGGCACGACGTGGGTCATTCCGACGTTCGCGGATGTGGCCACGCCGGTGGCGCTGCCTGACGGTCTCACCGATTCGGTGGAGTGCTCGATGGCCGTGCGGCTGGCGAGCGAGAACGGCACGGAGGTGCCTGCGTGGGTGCATGTGGCCGCGGCCCGCGGTCTGCGGCGCTGGCGCGCCAAGGTGGCGGCCTCGCAGGTTCCTGAGCTGAACCAGGAGGTCGCCTACGTCGTGGGCGCCTCGGGCAACTACAACATCTACGCATCATGAGACTTCCGGTCGTCGGGTCGGCCTACGCGCACGGCAGGACCGAGGTCACCGCACGCGCGGCGAAGAACCTGTGGTTCGAGCGCCGCCCCGACGGGGAAAAGGCACCGGTCATCGTGTCGCACCTGCCGGCCGCGGTGCAGTACACCTTCAGCCAGACGGTTGACGCGCCCTTCGCCTTCATCTCGACGGATGTCGGCTACTACTACGTGGCCACGACGACCAAGCTCTTCGGCATGTCGCCGGGCTCGGGGATCGTCACCTTCAACAACTCGTTTCCGGTGTCGCACCTGACCGGGCTGCGGATGGATTACGCCTCGGACGACACCCGGATCGTGATGGTGACGTTCGCGACGGCGAGCTATTGCGCGGTCACCGGCGGGGCCATCACCGAGATCACCGTCGAGGGGCAGACGCCCGTCAGCGTCGCGTACCTGAAGGGCTATTTCGTGATGCTGATGGAGTCGGGGCGGCTCTACTGGTCGACGGATGGATCCACGTGGAACGCGCTCGACTATGCGAACGCCGAGTATTCGCCCGACGCTGGCCGCAAGATCGTTGCGCTGGGCAACGTGCTCATCATCTTCGGTGCCAAGACGATCGAGTACTGGGCGCCGACCGGCAACGTGGACCTGCCCTTTGAGCCAATCCCGGAAGCCGTGATCCGCATGGGGCTGCGCTCATCGCGCGCCGCCGTGATGATCGACGGTCAGGTGTACTTCTGGGGGGCGCCGGACAACGGCACGCAGGGACTCTTCACGCTCGACGGGACCACGCCGGTGCGGCTGTCGCCGCCGGACCTCGAACTGATCCTGTCGGTGGCCAACGTCCTGACGCCGACCGTGAGCGGCTTCTCGATCCAGGGGCGCAAGGTCATCGCGCTTCAGATGGTGCCGAGCGATGAGGTGTACTGGCTCGATCTTGCCTCGGGTGCAATCACCCGCATTCCGCCGGGCTCGCCCTTCTCCGGTCGCTGCGAGTACATCTCGGACGGCATTGCCGTGTACGGCCTGTCGGAGGCCCGCGACAACCATTTCCGACTGGACCCGACGACCTTCGACGCCACGGTCGAGCGCGAGCTGATCACCGATCACGTCGTGACGCCGGACCTGGACCGCTTCACGGTGGACAAGGTACGTCTCGATGTGGCGGCCGGCGGCAATGTGGCGCTCGCGGTGTCGCGCGACGGCGGGCAGACCTGGGGCACGGAGCGCAGCGCGCCGGCGTCGGCCGGCCAGGGCGTGCGCGGGACCGTGTCCTTCGATCGGTACGGCACCGCGAACCAGTTCACCTTCCGGCTGCGCGCGACCGGCAAGCTGATCCTGTCCAACATCATCATCAACCCGAAGAACTGATGGCGCTGCCCAAGTCCTCTCTCGTCTCGAAGATCGGCACGCTCGGCGTCGAGTGGCTGCAATGGTTCACGCGCGCGGACCAGACGGTCATGGCGAATCGCCGGCTGGGCCCGACGTCAAGCCGGCCGCTACCGAGGGATGCCTACCTCGGCATGCGGTACATCGACACCGATCTCGGCCCGGCCGGTGTCGACGAACCCGACCCGGAGGATGTCCTTGGCCGGCCCATCTACGCGGTGAAGATCACGCCCTCCGCGGTCACCTGGATCGACGCCAACGGCGTGGAGGTCTGAATGACGCTCGATGAAATGATGAACACCCGGCTGTACGCCTACGGGCAGCAGCCGCAGCAAGCCTCCGGCGTGCCCTTCCAGATCGGCCAGACGATCCAGGGCCAGGGGAACTGGGACACGGACCCCATCGTGCAGGCCCTGATGGGCTACCAGGGCCAGAACCTCGGGCAATGGGTGACCGAGGACGGTCGGCGATACATCGACACGCCCTGGGGCCGGACGTATGACTCGCTCTACGACTACCAGCAGCGCGGCCAGGGCATGGTGGGCAACGAGAGCGGCATGCCTGGCGGCATCCAGCTCGCCACCACCGGCGGCGTCGTGAACCTGGGCCGGTACGGCAACGAGCACGGCTCGGACAGCCTGTACGGGGTCATCGGCGAGGACGGCACGCTGCAGCGCGTGGGCACGGACCGGGAATCGAACCGGGACATGAACACGATGCTCGCGCTGATCGCCGGCGCGGGCGTGGGGTCGGCGCTCTATGGGGGCGCTGCCGGCGGCGCTGGGCTGGGCGGCACCGGCTCGATGAGCGCGGGCGAGCTGGCAGCGATGGACGCTGCCGGCGGCTCGATGGCTGGCACGGGCCTGCCCTATGCCGGCACCGCGGCTGGTGCGGGCACCGCTGCGGCCGGCACTGCGGCGGGCGGCTCGACCCTCTCCAGCCTGCTTGGTCGCGCGGGCAGCACGGCCGCCGACTACCTGACGTCACCGGCAGGCGTGAACACCGTCGCGCAGCTCCTCGGCGGCGCCTACGGCGCGCACGAGGCCCGCGCTGCGGCGGAATCCCAGCTCCAGGCCACCCGCGAGGCGATCGCGGAGCAGCGCCGGCAATACGACCAGTCCCGCGAGGACCTGATGCCGTGGATGACGGCGGGCCGCGGCGCGCTGGATCAGCTGACCGGCCGGCTGCCAGAGCTGACGGAGCGCTTCACCGGCGCCGACCTGGCGAACGACCCCGGGTATCAGTTCGAGCTCGAGCAGGGCCTGGGCGCGGTGCGCGGCGGCGCGCGCGGCAACGGCACGCTGGACAGCGGGGCGACGCTGAAAGCGCTGATGCAGTACGGCCAGGGGCTCGCCTCCACCCGCTTCAACGACGCGTTCAACCGGGACCAGGCCAGCAAGACGAGCATCTACAACATGCTGGCCGGCATCAGCGGCACGGGCCAGACGACGGCCAACCAGGTGGCCACGCTCGGAGCGGGCAACGCCGGCGCCATCGGGAGCCTCCTCACCCAGGGCGGTAACGCCCAGGCCGCCGGGCGGATCGGCGCGGCGAACAGCTGGATCAACGCCATGGGCAACGCCTGGAACGGGTACCAGCAGCAGAGCGTGCTGGACGCCCTGCGGCGCGGCGGCGCCTCGAACCTCTGGGGGACGTAGCCATGGCCATCGACCCCCGCATCGCCCTCGGCATCCAGCCCCTGCAACTCCAGTCGCCGCTGGAGACCGCCGGCCAGGCCATGCAGTTGCAGGCGCTCCAGCAGCGCGGGCAGCTCGGCGCGCTGCAGCTCCAGCAGGCGCAGCAGGCCGCGCAGCAGCAGGCCGCCGTGCGCGATCTCGCTGCCTCGGCCGGCGGCGACATGAAGAAGATCATCAAGGGCCTATACGACCGTGGAATGGTCGACATGGCCATGGGCCTCGAGGCGAAGCTCGCCGAGCGGGAGAAGAACGCCGTCGGGTTGCAGACCGATCGTGCGAAGCTGGCCGGCGAGCGCACGAAGCTGCTCGGCGGTGCCTTCAAGTTCCTCGGCGACAACCCTTCGGACGAGCGCATCCTGTCCACGCTCGGCGGCTTCGTGCAGCGCGGCGAGCTGCCGAAGGACGTTGCCGAGCAGTTCGCCGGCGATCTCCTGCGCCTTCCGCCGCAGCAGCGCTCGCAGGCGCTGGTGAACCTCGCGCGCACCCCGGAGCAGTTCGCGGCGCTGTACGCTCCGAAGATCGAGAAGATCGACGATGGCCAGACCATCTCCTTCGGCAACGTGAACCCGCTCGCCGGGCCGACCGTGGGGCCGGTGCAGCGGCAAATGACGCCCGGGGAGGTGGCAACGGATCGCCGCGGCCAGCAGTCCAACGCCATCGCCGCCGGCAACCTGCGGGTGGCGCAGGATCGGTTGGCGCTCGATCGCGCCGCCCCGCGCGGGGTGCCATTCGAGGGGCCGAATGGTCTGGTGCTGGTCGACCCGCGCTCTGGCACGTCACGGCCCGTTGTCGACGCCGCCGGCGCGCCGCTACCGGCCAAGCTGACCGAGTCCGCCAAGAAGGAGATCGACAGCATCGATGCGCAGGCGGCGGCGGTCACCAGCGCCATCGAGTCGGTGCGCAAGACGCCGTCGGCCTTCTCCATGGGTCGCGGCTTGGCGACGCTCGGCGGCACGATCACCGAAAGCCTGGCAGGTCGCACCGACACGGACGAGGAGCGCAAGGCGCGGGCCTTCGTCTATAACAACGTGTCCAAGGTGATCAACGAGCGCGCCGGCGCCGCGCAATCGGCGCAGGAGCTGGCACGCCTGCGGTCCTTCCTGCCGGCCGAAACGGATGGCCCCGAACAGGTGGTCTCGAAGCTGGAGGCCTTCAACGACTATCTGGCGACCCAGCGCCAGGCGTACAGCACGCCACGCAATCAGCGGCCAGCTGCCGGGGCCGCGCCGGCGACGCCGGAAGCTCCGCAGGCGGCCCCATCGTGGAACTCGCTGCCAATGCCGCGCGAGGTACCCGAGGACGCCATCGTGCGCGACACGCAGACCGGCCAGCGGTTCCGCCGTCGCGGCAGCGGATGGGAGCCGCTGCGGTGAGCCGATTCGTCCTCGAGACGGAAGCGCCGGCCGCCGAGCCTGCATCGACCGGCCGCTTCGTGCTGGAGCAGCCTGAAGAGCCTTCGCTTGCCCAACGCGTTGGCCGCCAGGTCGGCCTGACGGCGCGCCACGGCGTCAATGCACTGGCGAGCACGGTGGGCATTGTCTCGGACCCGATCGCGGCCACCATCAACCTCGCCACCGGCAGCCGAATCCCATTCGCCCGCGAGACCGCCGATTCCGCGATGACGGTGCTCGGCCTGCCCGTTCCGGAAGGGGGCCGGGAGCAGTTCGCGGCCAAGGTCACGGAGGCGATGAATCCGGCCGGCATGGTTGGCGCGGGCACGCTCCTATCGCGCGCCGCCACGCCGGCGGTGCAGGCGGTCGGCAATGCGCTCCGCGCCGGTCCAGGCATGCAGGCAGTCTCCGGAGCCTCCAGCGCTGCCGCCGGCGAAGCCGCGAAGGCGGCGGGCTACGGCGACGTCGGCCAGGGCATCGCCGCGCTCGGCGGCGCCCTCGCGCCGTCCGCGGTAGAGGCGACCGCATTCGAGGCGGCGCGCCGCGCGATGCGTGGCGGTGAGCAGGGCCGCCAGGTGCTGACCCAGCGGCTGGAGGACATCACCCGCGCCGGCGCGCAACCGACCACAGGGCTCGGCACCGGCCGCCGCCCGGCCCAGGCCGCCGAGTCCGTGCTCTCCAAGGTGCCTGGCGGCGCCGGGCCGGTTGCACGTGCCGCCGAGGGCATCCAGAGTGGCATAGGCCGGCGTGTGGGCGAGATTGCCGACGACGTCGCAGCAAATGCCGACCCGGACGCCGCCGGGCGCGCTATCGAGCGCGGCGTCAAGAGCTTCGTCGGCCGATTCAAGGGCGAGCAGCAGTTCTTGTACAACAAGCTCGACCGGTTCATCCCGCCGGACACCGCGATCGACGTGTCCAACACCCGCGCGGCGCTACAGGGCCTGACGGCCGACATCCAAGGGGCACCGCGACTTTCGGCCACGCTTCGAAATGCCAAGATCGCCGACATCGCGGCCGCCTTTACGGACGACGCCGCAGCGGCCGGAACGCTGCCATACGAAGCCATCAAGAAGATCCGGACGCAGATCGGCAACGCGATTTCCGACTCCCCATTGGTGGCCGATGCACCGAAGGCGCAGCTGAAGGAGCTGTACGGGGCGCTGACGCGTGATATGGAGGCTGCTGCTGCCGCTGCCGGCCCGGACGCTCAGGCGGCCCTTGCCCGCGCGAACCGCTTCACCCGGGCCGGCATGGACCGCATCGAGAATCACCTCGAGCGAACCATCGGCAAGACGGCGGAGCAGACCTACAAGACGCTGGTCTCCGATCCCGGCAATGCCAGCAAGATCGCGGTGACCCTGAAGAGCTTGCCGGCGGCCGAGCGCGACATCGTCAAGGCGACCGTGATCGAGCGGATGGGCAAGGCGACGGCGGGCCGCCAGGACGCTGCCGGCGAGGTGTTCTCGTCCGAGACGTTCCTCACGAACTGGAACCGGCTCGCGCCGCGCGCGAAGGCGGTGCTGTTCTCCGGTCAGGACGGCGCGCTGCGCCGCGACCTGGATGCTGTCGCTCGCACCGCCGAGATGGTGCGGGAGCAGGCCAAGGTGCTGGCGAACCCCTCCGGCACGTCCGGCGCGGTCGCGAACATCGGCGCGGGTACGGCGGCCTTCCTGGCTGGGCTCACCGGCAACCCGGGTACGGCCGTCTCGATCATGGCCGCGATGGGGGCGGCGAACCTCTCGGCTCGCACCATGACGAACCCGGACTTCGTGAGGTGGCTCGCCAGGACGACGAGGCTGCCGGCTGCGGCGTTGCCGTCAGCACTTGCCGCGCTGAATCGGATGGCTGGGGAAAACCCGGAGATTGCCGGCGACCTTCAGGCCTTCAGCCAAGGATTGCGGCAATGACCACCACAACGAGCACAACGACCGCGACCGGGAAGGCGAGCAGCCCGCCGATGAAGCCCCACCCTTCGGCCGAATCCGAATCCGACGAATCGAACTTTCCCACCGAGGTCTCCCCATGACAGTCACCGTAACCGCCGTCGATACCACCCACTTCGGGTTCAACGGCCGCAGCATGCCCCGAGTGTATGTCGTCTTCCCGCTGGGCGAAAGCGACGCGCAGCTCGTCTGCACCGTCGACCGATCGCGCATGGACGTCCAACTGGGCTCGTCCGTCGCCTCGAGCACGCCCACGACCCAGGCCGGCCTGATCGCCGCGCTGGCCGCGGTCGTGATGCCGGCGGTGCCGGGGTGACGACCGTCCGTGTTTCCTGTCTGGCCTCGATAACCAGGAGGGCGCCTCATGGTTACAGGACGAGCGATGAATCAACAGGTTGAGCAGGTGATGGAAAAGGCAGTGCCGGCGCAGGCGGTCGGGAACGTGGCGGTCGCCGCGGCGGCGAAGGCCGCGGACGTCGACTGGATCTGGTGGCTCACCCTGGTGCTGATCCTGATCCAGCTGGTGTGGTGGGTGATCAAATGCGGCCGCGATTGGGGCTGGTGGGGAAAGGGGAGTTCGGATGGCAACCAAGCGTAAGGACACGAACGTGAAGAGCATCGAGGACGGCCTGCGGTCGACGATCGCGGAGATGTCGGACGCACGGAACCGGCTGGAGGCGAAGCTGCGCGACGCCGAGGCCGAGGCGCAGGAATGGAAGGCGAAGTACATCGATAGCGGGAAGTGGCGCAAGTACGCCCCGACCGCGATCGCGGCGCTCGTGATCGGCTTCGCCCTGGGGGCGGCGCTGGTGTGATCCGCTGGGCGATCTTCATCGCCGGTCTGGTCGTGCTCTGGTGGCTCGGGCGGTGAGGCCCAGCCCGCTCGCGCTCACCGCCTCGATGGGCATCGTCCTCGCGGCGATGCAGTTCATCGAGCCGCTGGAGGGCACGGTCGCCCGGACCTACGTCGATCCCGCCGGCTACGCGACCGCTTGCTCCGGGAACCGCTCGGCGGCCGTCCCGGGGGCGACCTTCACGGACGAGGAGTGCCAGCTCCTGCTGCTCTCTGACGCCATCGTGCACGTCATCGCGGTCCGCAAGCTGGTCACGGTGCCGCTGGATGACGAACTGTGGATTGCCCTGGTGTCGTTCAGCTTCAACGTCGGTTGGCAGGCGCTGGCGTCATCCACCCTGCTGCGCAAGGTCAATGCCGGCGACCGGGAGGGCGCAAGGGAAGAGTTCGCCCGCTGGGTTCACGCCGGCGGCAAGGTGCTCCCGGGCCTCGTGGTGCGCCGCGCGCGTGAGGCGCGGCTCCTGGGATGATCCCCCTCTCTTACCTCGCCGGTGCCGCGTTCGCCGCCGGCATCACCCTGGGCGGCACCGCCGCCTGGTGGTACCAGGGCACGCGGATCGACGAGCTGCAGCTATCGAATCTGCGGTTCCGGGCCGCCGCCGAGGTCTCCGAGCAGATCGAGCGTCGCAAGCGCGAGCAGGCCGAGGCGACCGTCGCCGCTCTCACCACCGATCTCGCCCAGGCCTACCGGATGCGCCAGGAGGTGCACGATGAAACCGTCAAGGAAATCACTGCGGTGGCCAGCCCTCGCGCTCAGTGCCTCGCTCCTGCTACTCGCGGCGTGCTCAACCGTCGTGCCGGTGGTGGCCGAGCCGCAGAAGGTCCGGATCCCCGCGTCGCTCTTGGAGTCGCCCCCGCCCCTGCCTCCGATCCCAGCGGACCTGCCGCTGGAGCCTCGGAGCAAGCGGTCGCGCTCTGGATGACCGCGGCGCTCGATCAGTACGTGCGGCTGCGGGATCAGCACGCGGCGCTGGCCAAGGTAGTGCGGGCGCTGCCGTGCGTGGAGATTGTCCCGTAGCCGGCCGCCACCCGGCTCAGATCGACGCAGGCGGGGCGATCGGGCCTGCCGGCGGCCTTCCATCCGTCCGGGGGCCGGAAACGCGCCCTGGGGCGTTCTGGCGGCCATAGACGATGGGGTGGAAATTCTGACCCCAATTTGACCCCACCCGGGTCAATTTTCGGCCCAACGAGCCCGGATTGCGCGGGCGGCCCCAGGGGGCACGCCGGCCAGAATCGGCCAATCGGACTCGAAATCAGGCGTACGGGTAACCGTACCGTGGGTTCGAATCCCACCCCCTCCGCCAGAACAGCTACCCAACCTCTTGTTTTTGCTCGGCAATTTTCCGGCGCGTCGCCGCCGAGAAGAAGAAACCAAACGGCGGGGGCTTTTTCTCTGACCCCGCGCTGACCCCAGTTCGCAGCAGACGCGGCTGCGTTGCGGGCTTCGCCGCGGGCTTCGGCGCCTTCTTCCTGCCGCCGGCCCAGTTGCCGCGGATGGCAGTTGCAGACCGTCCACGCGCGACCCGATCCTGAACGTTGTCGGCGTGCGTGCCGCGCCGCAGATGGCGAGGGTTGCAGCAGAGCCGGTTGTCGCAGTCGTGCCGGATGACGGCCTCCGAGTCGGACTGCCCATGGACGAGTTGCCACGCGATCCGATGGGCGAGGACGTTGCCGAGCGACCTGGTCGAATACTGCCCGTAGCCGTCCCGGTTCCGATATCCCTGCCAAGGCCAGCAGAGATGCGGAGCGCCGCGGCGCACCTTCGACCAGAACCGAGCAGGACTTACCGGTGGCTTCATCTCACACCCTGAGCCGCGCCGTCGCGCGCACCAGGTCTTCGCGCTGGATGTGGCTGTAGCGACTCGTCACCGCGAGCGACGAGTGTCCGAGCAGATCGCGCACCGAGGTCATCTGCGCGCCTTGACGAACCAGCCAGCTGGCGTAGGTGTGGCGCAGGTCGTGGAAGCGCACCGTCGGCATCTTGGCGGCAACCCGTGCATCACGAAACCGCTTGTTGATGAGCGAGACACCGAGCGTGAACGGCAAGCGCCTTTTCGCGATCCGCAGCGCTTGCGGCGGCAGCGGCACACCGCGCGGCCGCCCGGACTTGGTGTTGGCATCGAGCAGCACGGCGCCATCCACAAGGCTCTCCGGCGTCAGCCGCAGGATCTCGGACCGCCGCAACCCGGTCAGCGCAGCGAACCGGATCAGGTCGCCCATCTCGCCGCCGGCGGCCTTGGCCAGCGCATTGACCTGGGCGACCGTCAGGTAGACGTGCCGGGAGCGCTCGCCGGGCAGGAGCTCGATGCGCCTGCCGATCGCCTTGTCGGTCCACCCCCAGCGCAGCGCCAGGTTCGCCACCCGCCGCAGCGCGGCGAGGTAGCGGTTCGTGGTGGCCGCCGAGAGCCCTTCCTGTTCGCAGTCCCTGATGACTGCCGCAGCCACCTCCGGTAGCTGCTCGAGCTTCTTCCCGACGGTGTACCCGCGCAGCACGTCCAGCTTGTAGGACAGATCCCGTCGGTAGGACTTCAGCCGGGTCGCGCCGGTCTCTATCCAGTGATCGATAACCTCGTCGATCAGCCTCGACGGTTGCCGACCAGATGCAACCGCGATCTGGCGCTGGCGGAGCGAAGTTTCGAGCGCGATCGCGTCCCGGCGGGTCGCTCCCGGAGGGAGAGTGCGTTCAGTACGCTTGCCGTCACCGAGTCGCACGCGGACTTGATATCGGGTTCCTCGCTTCCGAATGGCCATGCCCTCTCCCTCTGGCCGGCAATGTAGGCCGCCAGGTCGGCTGGATCAATCCGGGTGAGATGGCGTATCCTCACCGCCCGCAATCTGCCGGCGCCGATCTCCCGGCGGATCGTCCGGACGGAGCACTGGAGATATTCGGCCACCTCATCGAGCGTCAGCGGTCGATTCGCTGGCTGTTCGATACCCAGCATCCTGGCCGCGGCAGTGACGTTCACGGGGTCGCTCATCCCTGCCCCTCCGGCGCCGGCAATTGCAGCCTCTCCTGCAGCTCATCGATGCGACTGATGGTGTAGCGGCAGGCCTGGACCTGGCCGCCGTTGAGCAGTCGCCTCTCCTCGGGCACCAGCTCCCATCTCATGCGCGCCAGCGCCAACTCGATCAACTCGCGCTCCGGCTCGGTGAGGGATAGGCGCAGGACGATGGTCATTGGCTCTCCCCGAGTGCCTTCACCGGCAGCAGCCACCCGGCCGGTGCCGTGGCCTCCAGCGCCGCCCGCATCTTCGCCAGGACCTGCGCGCCGATGCAGTCCTTGAAGGCGTAGTCCCATTCCTCCGCGGCTAGAGGGAGCGCCGCCTCAAGGGCTTCGCGCAGTTGCCTCACCTCCGCCAGCTTCCGGTCGTGCGCGATGGACAAGTCGCCGGCGATCTTCGCGTACTCCCCGATGCTGCGCGCCAGCCTCTCGTTCTCCGCCCGCAGCTCTGCGGCGTAGGAGAGGGCGTAGGCGTCGAGTTGATCGTCCGAATAGACTGGCGTGTCCTCCGGAACAGCCATGCTGAGCACGAGGAACGGCTCTGGCTTCGGCGGCATCGTCCTATCCATGGTTCGCCTCCACGATGGTCCGGGCGAAGGCGTACAACTGCTTCGGCAGCATCTGGACGTCCGCAGGCTGCGGATATACGCCGAACTCTCTCGGAAGATCCATGACGATCCTGGCGCCGCAGTCGCGGGCGTGCTGCTTGGTCTCGTCGCTCATCAGTACAGCCCCTCGCTGTAGAGCACCATGCCCACGTCCAGCCGTGGCGCGCAGCGCTCGGGATATCTCACTTGGTCAGCGGCCAGTGCAACCAGGTAGGCTTCCCGGCGCGACATGAACACGCCGTGCTGATCGACGAATCCCTGATCGGCATCGCGCCGATTCTTGAACTTCGCGCCGTCGATGCCGAGGTCGTCCTCAATCTGGCCCCATAGCGATTGCAGATCGGGGGCGATCATGGCTGGTCCCCGAGGGCGCGGATAGCGTCAGCGCAGTCCTGCGCCGTCATCGGGCTATCGCTGTTGTTCACGCTTTCGCAGATGCGCGCCGCTTGCTCCAGCGCCTCCGCCCGCACCTGCGCCGGGTCAGAGGGGGCGGACTGAGGGGTGGCATCGAGCGAGATCCATCTGTCGGTCGGTTCGATGTCGACGGGCTCGACCTCTCCGCTGGCCGTGTTGCAGACCCACCAGGGCGCATGCATCCCGTAGCACGGCGTTGCGGTAAAGGCGCTGCCTCCCCTGAATACCAGGTACCTCGTGTGCGGCGGGGGATTCCTTTCAGAGAACGCCACCGCCTCCGCCCGCACCTGCGAGGCGACGGGGGCGGCAGATAGCGACGCTCTGGCGTCCCATCCGCACCACGCATCGGTCCGATTGATCACGATATGGCGGTCGGGCCTTCGCCACCACGCATCGAACGCTTCCTGCTCATCCGCCTCCTGCGCTACCGGAGGGGCGGCGAGAGCTGCCTGCCAGCATGACCGCCCGAACTCCAGCAACCGGCGCATGTCATCGCCCACGACCATGTTCAGGCCATGCTTTGCGGTCAGCAGATACAGCGTGCGATTCGGCGGATTGCTTCCACCGTCAAAGCTGGTGTCTGCCCCCTGCGCCTCTCGCGCTTCTGCGGGCGGGGCGGCGGGTGCAGCGGCGAGCATCGCGGCATAGCCTGTACGCGCATGCCCTCGGCGAATAGCCCGGCCGTCCTGTCCGTAGTCATCAGGCCAGACGCTAGCGGCATGCGCCTCGCATATCGCCTCGATCATCTCCGGCGTTGGCTCCACCGGCACCATCTTCCACTCGCTCACAATCCCAACTCCTTCTCCAGCTTCCGGTCTTCGATCGCAGGCCGCGCTGCGGTGCGCCTCAAGCGTCTTCCTCCGCTGACCCATCGAGCAGATCACCGCCGGCGGGCTGGTCCTCGGCCCACGCGGGATCGATGGTCAGCGTGACCTCGGTGTGCTGAAGCTGGTACAGCACGGCCACCTGCTCGGGCGTGGGCTTCACCTTCACGCGGAAGGAGATCGCGACCGACCCACCCTCTTGCGCCTCCAGCACGAACTTGTCGACAGTCGCGAGATCGAACTGCACGTTGCGCTCGCCGAGCAGGTCATCGCTCTCGATTGAGACCGTCGCGCCCACGAGCTCGCGCTTCCAGCGCAGCGGGCCGAGGTCCGGAAACCGCAGGCCGTCCTTCTGGTAGACGGACGAGAGCAGGCCGGGCGCGAAGGCGTCGAGTGCGACCATGGGTTGCACGACGCCGAACTTGAGCGCGAGCCCGTTGACGGTCTCCTCGCCATGCTTCTCGGCGTAGGTGTTCATGTGCTCGAAGTCGGCGGCGGTATCGGTCAGGGCGAACATGGGTGGTGGGTCCTATGCGAAATGCTTGTCGTGCAGGGCTTGCAGGCGGTCGATCTGCTTCTCGGTCAGCGACGTGACTTGCCCGGCCTCGACGCGCTGAACGAGGGATTCGACGAACCCCTGCTCCCAGTCGTTCAGGTCCCGGCTATCGAGCATGCCCTCCAGCCGGCGGATCATTTGCGTGGTGGAGAGCATCAGAAGAACGTCGGCTTCGCCACGCCGCGGGTCAGGGCCATGAGGCCCTCTTGCAGGTGCGTCGCGCCGATGCTGATCCAGCGCTGGTCAAGCGGGCTGGGCGCGCGACGGTCGGGCGGTGCAGCGGTATCGACGCCGTAGTCGCGCAGCTTCTGCACGAGGTCGCCAAGCTCCGCGCCCTTCTGCTTGATCTCGTTCATCAGGTCGATCTCGGCCTGGCCGAGCTCGCGGTAGCCCTTGATCTGACGGTGCTGGTTATCCATTGCCTCTCCTGGTGGTGGTTGGGTAGGCCGAGTCCCACGGCCCTGCCGGTTCGGCGCCGGCTCGCACTGCCTGGCCCACACGCGGGCATTGGCGTAGGGTGGGAAGCCAACCAGGCCGCAGCGACAGGACATGAAACGCTGCGGCGGGACCCCGGCGGCTTCCCGTTGATCATTCGGCCGGCTCCTCGACGAACGGCTGCGCGATGCGGCCGGCGCGCGCGCGGATCTCCAACCAGACGGTGTTGATCGGCGGCTCCTCATCCATGCAGGAGAGATCGACCGCGAGCGCAACGGCATCCTCGGCCGCCTGCCTGCGCGCGGCATCACGGGCTCGCTCGGCCGCAAGCGCCTCCTCCCGCGCCTTCGCTTCCGCAGCCTCGCGCTCGCGCCGTTCCTGCTCCTCACGCGCCCGAGCCGCGGCGCGCTCGGCTTCGGCGATCCGCTCGGCTTCCAGCCGCTGGCGCTCCAGCTCCGCGGCCTGGCGGTCGAGCTCGTCCTGCTGACGCTGGCGTTCTGCGGCGGCAGCGGCCTCGATGCGCTCCTGCTCCTCCTGCCGGCGCCGACGCTCTGCCGCCGCCTCGGTCTCGATGCGCTCCTGTTCGGCGCGCCGGGCGGCGAGCTCGGCCTCCGCGGCTTCGGCGGCGCGACGCCGCTCCTCGGCCAGGCGTTCGTCCTCGGCGCGCTGGGCTGCGGCGCGACGCTCGTCTTCGGCCTTGCGGGCCGCCTCCTGTTCCTGGCGCTGCCGCTCCAGCTCCTCGCGTTCCCGGCGCAGGCGGCGGGCCTCTTCCTCTGCGGCGAGGGCGTCGGCATGCATCTGCCGCAGGGTGGCCAGCGCATCGGTGCGCAGCTGCTCGGCCGCCGCAGCCTGATCTCGGTAGCTGGCGTCGATCTGCAGGGCGACCAGGTCGCGGATCAGCGCGTCGATGACGACCGACCCCTTGCCGGAGGCGCGCACCGGAAACCCGCGGATGGTGTCCAGCTTGGCGACGAGCTCGGCGCGGGCACGGGCCTCGGCGGCTTCGCGCTCCTGGCGCTCGCGCTCGCGCCGGCGCTCCTCCGCCTTGATCGCGTCGTCGATCGGCTGCTCCAGCGCCAGGATCTCGCCTGTGATGCGCTTCGCCTCGGCGTCGATCAGGCGGGTGCGCTCCAGCGCCGGGGCCTTCAGCTCCTTCCGCTTTGCCTCCAGCGACGTGCGCAGCCGCACGAGCTCGAGCCGAGCGGCCCGGGCCTCCTTGTCGCCCTTCGTGGTGGTG
This sequence comes from Steroidobacteraceae bacterium, assembly GCA_019634895.1. GTDB lineage: Bacteria > Pseudomonadota > Gammaproteobacteria > Steroidobacterales > Steroidobacteraceae > SCUD01. Next base: position 34,659 of record JAHCAM010000022.1, read on the forward strand.
ACATCGAAGACGACGCCCTTGAATCGGTGGCGCAGGTCCGCCAGGCCGGCGGCGACCGGGCTGTATTCGGCGATAGCCAGCGCCTGCGGTTCGGCGATCTCGGCCATGTCAGGCAGCCTCCGCAAGCACCGGACGGTCGGCGCGTAGGCGCCGCTCATAGTCCGAGACGAGTGCCTCGAAGCCGACCAGGTCCCCCTCCAGTGCCTCGATGTAGGCATCGTCACGGCGAATCTCTCGCCAGTAGAGCTGCTTGCCGATCGGCGCGAGCGCCGGGCAGAAGAGGCAGAAGTGCCAGAACTTCCTCCCGGTGAGCCACAGGCATCCCTGCACCTGGTCGATGAACTCGGAGAGGTCGTCGCCGACCAGCACCTGACGCAGTCGCGTCGGCGAGACCAAGCACTTGTACTCGCTGCCGCCGTCCTCGCCGATCAAGCCGTCGGCGCTACCGCCGAAACGGCCGTCATCGGTCGATACGTAGCCGGCCCGAGTGATGATGAGGCCGCTCTGCAGCTCGTGCTCCATGCGCGCCTCGGGCTCCAGTTCATGCCCGCGCTGCATCTGCCAGGTCTCGAACCCCTCGTCCAGCGGCTCGCCGCTGATCCTCTCCACCGCCACGCGGAAGGCGTAGTCCTTCGCCGCCGCGGTGAAGTCGCCCTTGCTCGGCCCGGTCTTGAGGCGCGAGCGGGCGGTCGCGAACATGCTGGCGGTGATGGCGCCGCATCTTGCTTGATGCCACTCCTCCGAGCCCTGCTGGCATTGCACGACGATCATGCTGCGCTCCCGGCTGCATCCATGTCGCGGATGAACGGATCGTCGTCATCGACGCCCGGCTCGCGCTCGGCGGCCGCCTGCTGCTCCTTCGCCTTCAGCTCCGTGCCGCGCTTCTCAACCGCCTCCTTGAAGAGGTTGTAGGACGCCATGTCGCGGGCGGCCTTGATGGCGACGAGGCCCGCCTTCCACGTCCCGGCCAGCTCTGCGCTCGTGGCGGCCTTCCCGGCCTCGGTGACCCAGTGCTCGGCGAGATTCGGGTCGTGTTGAGGTTTTTCCGCGAGGGAATCGCGCAGCGCTTCGTCCAGGTCCTCGATATCCTGAGTGAACATGTCCGACGCCGCGGTGACGTTCAACACCATCGCGATCTTCGCGCGCTTGGCGGCCATCTTCAGTGCGGTGTTCGCCAGATCGGCCGGCTCGGTGCGGATCTGGTCGATGACGTAGTGGGTTCTGTTCTTGCCGCGCGCGTACTTCTTGCGCCTGAGCGTGGGCGGCGTCTCGTCCCATTCCTCCTGGCACACAGCCTTGCGCCAGCGGTACTTTTCCTCATCGGTCGAGCATTCGCCGATGCCCTGGCCGAGCACCATGCCAGTCGCCTGATGCCGGCCGATGCACATGACGCGGTAGCGGATCACGCCGTCCCTCGAGAGGTCGTCCACCTGGTAGTCGTCGGCAATCCGGAACGTCATGCAGAGCAGCTCGGCGCCCGGCTTGTAGAGCGCTGGCTTGTCCGTGCCGGGGATCACACCATAGTGCACTTCGGGCTTCATCACCGCCCGCATGATCTCCTGCACGGCGATCACATTCTGCGTGACCTCCGCGACCGACATGCGACCGGCGTTCTGCACGATCGCGTTCTTCGGCATCTCGACTACTGCGCTCACTGGCGCCTCCATGGTTGATTGATTCACGCCCCCTCCCGCTCCGGCAGGTTCTCCCTCGCCCAGGCGTCCGCCTTGGCCTCCATGTCCCACCACAGCTCCCGGTCCTTGAGCACTACGATGGTCACGTCGATGTCGCCGTACCAGACGGCCACAATGTCGCCGCGGTCGTTCACCTCGGGCTCGAATGCGACCGTGACGTCGGTGCGGGGGAGGCGGTGGGTATGTGGCGCGCTCACGATCCCCGCCTCCCAGGCGCAGTGAGGTACGGACCGAGCAAGAACCGGATCTCGTTGCGCGCCGCCATCGTTCGATCCCGGTCGGCACCCAGATAGACCTCTGCCGTGATGGCCGTGTCTTGCAGCGGATAGAGCGCGACCGAGCCGCCGGCAAGGCGGTGCCGCCGCAGGAAGTTGGCCGTGTGCCTGGCGTACCGGAGTGCCTCGTGCACGACCTCGTCGCCGACGCCCGCAGGCACGAGGATGGCGTCACGGGCGGTCATTTGGCGCGCTCCGAGAGCATGGCGTCGGCGTACTGATACGCGCGCTTCGCGTACCCGTCTGGCCCTGCGTTGACGCCAGCCAGACGGGATATCAGGCCCTCCGGCGCCTTCGCCGCGAAGTAGTCGCGCAGCGTCATGCCCTCCCACGCGACTTCGCCCATGCTGCCGTGGGTCGGGAACGCCGGGCCGCCGGTGTCGTGTTTGCTCACGCCACCATCTCCTCGACCGTCTCCACGGTCTGCGGGTCGTCGAGGTCGGGGAGGGGACGGAGGCGGTCGTCGGGCATTGCGCCGACGGTGGCGTACTGGCCAGCGCATGGGCCGACCCGAACCAGCAGCGGACCGCTGAGCGAGACGACGTGCCAGAGCGCATAGCCGAAGTAGTCCGGCGCTCGCTCCAGGACGGCGACGATCGCGCCCTTGTTCGCGCCGGAGATGATCTCCGCCCGGCAGCCGGGCCAGCAACGCAGCTTGCTCACGACAGCGCCCCCGCGAACGCCCGCAGAACGGCCGCCAGCCACGGCACGACGTGGAGCAAAGCCCCGAACCCCACCACGACCGCGATCGCCGCCAGGGCGGGCTCCCAGGCCCGATACGCGGCGTTCCAGCGGTGTAGGCGCGCTGCGCGCTGGTGATCCAGCTCAGGCAGCGGCGGCAGTCTCTTCGCAACCATCACCCCTCCTCCCGCGCGTTCCCGCGCTGCCGGTCGTCATACTCTCGGGCGAACTCCAGCGCCGCGCCCCGGGTCGGCATCGTGCGCACCGTCAGGAGCGGCCGGCGGCTCCGGTGCACTTCTCCGAAGAGCCGCACTTCCCGGCCGCAGACGGCTGCGACGCGGATGTTGTCGTGGTTGGAGCGGTTCGCCACCTTCGAATCTCCTCGCCTCGGGGGAGGCGTTGGGGAGATAATCACATACGTGGTAATCCTTGTCAACACGTTTGTGTTGAACGATGCGAAAATCTCCCCGCCGGCATAGGGCCGGAGGGGATCGAGCGATGGGTCAGGTCAGCACGGAAGCGATCGAAGCGCTGGCAGAGACGTGGATGCAGCGTGCACGAACGATCGTGCGCCGCGATGCGGCCGCGCATCCTAAGGGATCGATGGAAAGGGGCCTGCTCGAAAGCCGGGCGATGATCTACATCAACTTCGCCGACGAACTCAGGGGTCTATCCCGAGGCGCCGCAGCGCCTCCGTCTTCAACCACTCCAGAAGAACGCTGAATGCCACGCCGCCGGCCGGGCCGATGACCTTATCCTTTGCTGCCTGCCAGAGGCTACCGTCCTTGTCCTTGGTCGCGCCCAGGAAGTCATACCCCGCCCAGGTAATGCTGAGTGGCACCGCGAGCGGGATCTGATCTCCGAGAGTCTGGATGTCCACGACCGTCAGCAAACCGGCCTGACCCATGAGATGGACGTGGTACTGGACCTCCCGGATGTTGTGCCCCGGAACCGTGAAGCCCCCGCCCATGCTCTCGCCGTCCTCTTGCGCCTCCAGCGTCAACAGGATCTCGCGCACCAGGTCTAGGTCACGCTTCATGGCTCGCCCGGCTCGGGGGTGTCGGTCATGGGGATTCCTTCCCGGCGAAACCGCGAACAATCCAGGCGAGCGCGAAAGCGAGGCCATAGATTGTCACGGCGGCGATCAAGCCCTGGTCGATCGAACCGCCAGAGATGCTAGCGATCACCATCACGGCGGCAATCACTGCGCCGACGACGTGGATCACCGTGGCGATGCGGTTCAGGCCTGTATGCGCGTCCATCACATGATCCGCCAGCCCTTGCCGAACATGCATTGCTGCCGGACGATGGCGACCTGGTTCAGGTTGCCGCCAGGGATCGCGAAGGCTTGCGCATTGCACTGGGCGATGTCGTTGTCGAGCTCGATCTGATTCCCACCGCCGCCCGCTTTCTGCCATCGGGTGGGCGACGATGAGGCGCAGCCAGCCAGCGCGACCATGAGTGCCGCCGCAATCATCTTCATGCCCCATCCTCTCCCTGCGGGCGTCGCCGCGTTGGACACCTATCGCACGGCATCATGTTCGCCCTCCTTTACATATCGCGCCTAGATGTGCGTATCGTCGCGGTGCCGCGTGACTCGATCGAGCGG
>JAHCAM010000023.1 GCA_019634895.1 Steroidobacteraceae bacterium
CCGGCCGGCAGCAGCCGCCCGTTGCCGAGCCCGCGGCTGCCGTCCACGACCGCGATCTCGAAGTCGCGCGCGAGTCCGTAGTGCTGCAGGCCGTCGTCGCACAGGATCAGGTCGCAGTCCATCTCCAGCAGCCGCACCGCTGCCGCACGCGCGGCGCCGGTCGCCACCGGAATCCCGAGGCTGCGCCAGAGCTGGAATGCCTCGTCACCCACGGTTGCCGCGGAATCCCCCGCTGCCAGCCGCCGCGCGGCGCCGGCCGACCCGCGGTAGCCGCGCAGCGCCACGCCGATCCGCAGTCCGCGGTCCGACAGCCGGCGCACGAGCCAGGCCGCCAGCGGCGTCTTGCCGGTGCCGCCGGCGGTCAGGTTGCCGATCACGACCACCGGACGCGTCGAGCGGTAACGAGGCAGCCAGCCGCGCGCATGGAGGCCGCGGCGCAATGCCACGGCCGCGGCGAACAGCCCGGCGAACGGGGCCAGCCAGCGGCCGCGACCGGTCGCTCCGTACCAGGTTTCCTGCAGCCAGTCGTGCATGCGCGCGCTCAGACGTTGAACTGCATCCGGTGCAGGGCCGCGTAGACCCCGCCGGCCGCGATCAGCGCCGCGTGCGTGCCGGACTCCACGATGCGGCCCTCGTCGAGGACGATGATGCGGTCGGCGTGCTCGATGGTGGACAGGCGGTGGGCGATGACCAGCGTGGTGCGTCCGCGCAGCAGCCCGGCGAGCGCTTCCTGGATGAACCGCTCGGACTCGGCGTCGAGCGCGGACATCGCCTCGTCGAGGATCAGGATCGGCGCGTCCTTCAACAGTGCGCGCGCGATGGCGACGCGCTGGCGCTGGCCGCCCGACAGCAGCGCCCCGCGCTCGCCGACGGTCGCATCGAGGCCGCCCGGCAGCTCGCGGGCGAAATCGAGCACGTGCGCGGCACGCGCCGCCTGTTCTATGGCCTGCGGCTCCGCCTGCGGCATGCCGAAGGCGATGTTGTTGCGGATCGAGTCTTCGATCAGCATGACGTCCTGGCTGACGACGCTGACCTGGCGGCGCAGGTCCGCCAGGCGATATTCGCGCAGGTCGTGTCCGTCCAGCAGCACGGCGCCACGGTCCGGATCATGCAGCCGCGGCAGCAGGCTCACCAGCGTGGACTTGCCGCTGCCGGAACGGCCGACGATTGCGACCGTCTGGCCCGGCTCGGCGCGGAAGCGGATGTCCCGCAGCACCTCGCCCTTCTCCGCCGCATAGGTGAAGGTGACGTCGCGGAACTCGATCTCGCCGCGCGCGCGCGCGACGCGCCGGCTGCCGCCCGCATCCTCGGCCGGGGAATCCAGGATCTCGAACACGCTCTCGCCGGCGGCGATGCCCTGCTGCAGCGGGCTCACGATGTTGACCAGCCTGCGCAACGGCGTCGTCATCAGCAGCAGGGCCGCCAGGAACGCCGTGAACTCGCCGACCGTCAGGTGGTCCGCCGCGATGTCGCGGATGGCCACGAACATCACCGCAGCGAGGCCAAGCGCTGCGATCAGCTGCACCACGGGATTCGATACCGCCCGCACGGTGATCAGCTTCATGTAGCTCGCCCGGTTGTGCTCGTTGACGCGCTCGAAGGCCGCGGACTGCTGCCGCTCGGCATTGAACATCTTGACCATGCGCTGGCTCTCGAGCGACTCCTTGGCGACCCGGGTGACATCGCCCATGGAGGATTGAATGCGCGTGCTGTAACGGCGCAGCAGCCGGCTGGTGACGCGGATCAGCCCGACGATCAGGGGTGACACCGCGAGTGCGAACGCGGTCAGCCGCCAGTTGAGCCACAGCAGGCCGCCGAGCAGGCCCAGGATCGTCAGCGTATCGCGGATCAGGGACGTAATGGCCGTGGTCGCGGCCTCCGCCACCAGCTCGATGTTGTAGGTCAGGCGCGACAGCAGCGGTGCCACGCCATGGCGGTCGAAGAAACCCGCCGGCAGTTCCAGGTAGCGCGCGAACACGTCCCTGCGTATCGCCTTGATGACCTGGCGCCCGACGCTGCCCAGCGCAAAGACCGAAAGGTAATCGCCGACGCCGCGAACGAGAAACAGCACGACGATGCCTGCGGGCACCAGCCCCAGCACCCGGGCATCCCGCTCGGTGAAGGCGGCATCGAGGAAGCCCTTCGCCAGCCAGGGAAAGGCGGCGTCCACCGCCGCGAACAGCATCATCCCTGCCACGCCCAGCAGGAACATGGCCCAGTGCGGCCGGGCGTAGCCGAGCAGCCGGAGGTAGATCCGGAGACCGCTCGCTGTCAGCGGCGGCAGGACCGGATCAGTCTTCCGCGGGCTGGCTGACGGTGGCAATGTTGACCTGCGTGAAGCCGAGGCGCGCGGCGACGTCCATCGCCGTGACCACGGACTGGTGGGTCGCGCGCGCGTCCGCGCGGATGGTCACGGGCCGCGCGCGGCCCTCGCCCGCGATCTGCCGCAGGCCCGCGTGCAGCGTCTCGGGCAGGTTGTTCACCAGCGCGCGCTCGTCGATCCGGTAGCTGCCCTGCGCGGTGATGGTGATGACGATCGGCCGCTCGCGCGGTGGCGCGGCAGCGGTCGAGCCGGCCTCGGGCAGGTCCACGCGCAGCCGACCCTCCTGCACGAACGTCGTGGACACCATGAAGAAGATGACCAGCAGCAGCACCACGTCGATCAGCGAGGTCAGGTTCAGTTCCGGGTCGTCCGCGCGCCTGGCCTGCAGCCTCACGATGCCGCCTCGCGCCGGCGCGACGCCGGTCCGGCCTGCGCCGCCATGCGGTCCATGGCCTGCACCAGCTTCATCGCCTCCTTCTCCATCTCGACCACCAGGAAGTCCACCAGCCCGCGCAGGTAGCGGAAGCCGATCAGCGAGGGAATCGCCACGATGAGCCCGGCCGCCGTGGTGATCAGCGCCTCGCCGATGCCGCCCGACAGCACCTGCGGGTCGCCGACGCCCTGCGAGGTGATGGCCTCGAAGGCCTGGATCATGCCGGTGACGGTGCCGAGCAGGCCGAGCAGCGGCGTGATCGCCGCGATCGTGCCCAACGGATTCAGGAAGCGCTCGAGCTCGTGGACCACGTGGCGCCCCGTGTCCTCGATCACTTCCTTCATGATCTCCCGGCCCTGGCTGCGATTCGCGAGTCCCGCGGCCAGCACGCGCCCGAGCGGCGAATTGCGGGCCAGCGCCTCGATGTGGCGGTCGTTGAGCGTGCGCGTCTCCACCAGCTTCCACACCTTGTCGGTGAGCTCGCGCGGGATCACGCGCTTGCGCTGCAGCGTCCACAGCCGTTCGAGGATGATCGCGGCCGCGATCACCGAGCACAGCAGGATCGGCCACATGACCGGTCCGCCCGCAATGACGATCTCCCACATGGCGCGGGATGATACCGTGCGCGCCCGCCCCCTGCCCGTGCGCCTCAGGAAGCGCCGCCGGGCCGCCACCAGCGCGGCTCCCCGCGCGCGGTGGCGACCTGCAGGCTGGAGCCGGCGAACCGGACCGAAATCGCGCCGGCATCGGCGGTACTGAGCACCGTCGTGCCCGACGCGCGCCAGCGCGCCACCACGCCCGCATCCGGCATGCCCCAGCGGTTGCGGTAGCCGGCAGAGGCGATGCCGAGCCGGGCGCCGATCCGGGCGACGAGCGCCGGCGAGGAGGAACTGCGGCTGCCGTGATGCGGCAGCAGCACGACGTCGGCGGCGGCAGTCTCCTCGAGCAGCATTTCCTCTGCGCGCCGTTCGGGATCCGCCAGCAGCAGCGCGCTGCCACCGCCGCCGCGGACTTCCAGCGCGCAGGACAGGTCGTTGTCGCCGGCGGCCAGTCCGGCCGGCGGATGCAGGATCCGGAACGCGATGCCGTCCCACTGCCAGCCGGCGCCGCGTAGGCAGGGCGAGGAATCGGCGACTGCGAACGCGGCCATGAGCGCCGGCGCGCCGCCGGCATGATCCTGGTCGGGGTGGCTGACGATGAGACGATCGATGCGGCGGATGCCGCGTGCGCGCAGCCAGGGCAGCAGTGAAACGTCGGCAGCCGTGCCGCCGCCGCGCCAGCGCGGGCCGGTGTCGAACACCAGGACATGCGCTTCGGTCTCGACGACCGCGGCGAGTCCCTGGCCCACGTCCAGCACGGTCAGCGTCCAGCCGCCGGCATCGTGCCTTGCCGGAGCACCCGCCGCGATCGCCAGCAGCATCGCAGCGGCCGCCGCGCGCAGGCCGGCGAGCGGCAGGCACAGGGCGACGAACGTCGCCACGCCCGCCGCCAGCAGCAGCGGCCCCGGCTGCGCGGCCGGCGACCAGTCGGCCCAGGGCCATCGCCCCATGGCCACCAACGCCGGCCACAGCGGATCGAGCAGTGCCGCCAGCGCACGCCAGACCGCCGCGGCGGCACCCGGCGCCGCCAGTTCCAGCGCCGTGCCGAGCAGCACCGCGGGCAGCAGCAGCAGGCCGAAGAACGGAATCGCGACCGCATTGGCGGCGGGCGCGATCAGCGAGATGCGGCCAAAGGCCGCGGCGAGCACCGGCGCGAGCGTGGCGAGGATCGCGGCCTGCGCCCGCACGAATCCGGCGAGGCGTCCGCTGAGGCCGGTGCCGGCCTGCGCCGCCGCGATCAGCGTGGCGGTCGCGACGAACGACAGCCAGAAGCCCGCGGACGTCACCGTCAGGGGATCTGCGGCAATCAGGCAGAGCGCGGCGATGGCGAGCGTTTCATGCACCTGGAAGTTGCGGCGTGCCAGCCGCAGCCCGGCCGCGATCGCCACCATGGCGAGCGTCCTGAGCGCCGGCGGGGATGCCCCGGACAGCCAGGCGTATCCGGCAGTGACCGCGACCACGATGGCGGACTCCGCAGCCAGCCAGTGCGGCAGGGAGCGGATCGGCGGCAGGCGCCGCGACAGCCGCAGGAGCCACAGTGCGAACAGCGCACAGCCCGTGACATGCACGCCCGAAATCGCCATCAGGTGCGCGGTGCCGGTCGCCGCGAACGCCTCCCACAGCTCGTCGGGCATGCTGCCGCGCACGCCCACCGCCAGGCCCTGCAGCACGGCGACCGACGGGCCCGCAGGCAGGGCCGCGGAGATCCCTGAGGCTACCTGCTCCCGCAGCCGTTCGACGCGCCGCTCTGCGGCGGGATGCCGGCCGCGTTGGGGCGGCGGACTGGCGAGCGCGTAACCCGTCGCGCCGATGCCCTGCCGCAGCAGGGCCAGCTCGCGGTCAGCAGTCCCGGGATTGACGAAGCCCCGGCGGCAGCGCAGTCGGGCGCCGAGGGTCCAGCGCTCGCCGGCCTTCGGTGTCGCCGTGGCGTCGTACCAGCTGATCCGCGCCTTGAGGCGCTGCGGGCCGACGACGTCGAGATCGAAGTCGGTGCGGTGGTCGCGCACCACGGCAGGCGCGGCAATGACGCCGGTCAGCGTGACCGCCTCGCGGTCGCGATCGCAGGGCCAGTCGCGGGCGAGTTGCGCCGACACCAGCAGTGCCGCCCATGCGAGGCCGCAGCAGGCTGCGGCGCTGGCCGGGGCGCGACGGCGCAGGACGACGGCCGCCGCCAGGCACGGCGGCAACAGCACCGCCGGCGCCAGCGCCGGCAGGATCTGCAGCGATGCAGCGCCGGCGCAGAAGGCCAGCACGCAGACGAACATGGGAGCGGACCCGCGGCAATGGCCGTCCCATTCTCGGCGGGCGGGCGCCGCGCGGTGCCGGTTTCAGCCTGCGGATTCGCGCAGAATTCCGTCCTCGAGCACCAGCACGCGGTCCATGCGCGAGGCCAGCGCGTGGTCATGGGTCACGATCACCAGGCTGGTGCCCAGCTCCCGGTTCAGTTCGAGCATGAGCTCGAAGACCTGGCGGGCGTGCCCACCGTCGAGGTTGCCGGTGGGTTCGTCGGCGAGCACGATGCGCGGCCGCGTGACCAGCGCTCGCGCGACCGCCGCGCGCTGGCGCTCGCCCCCGGAGAGCTGCGCGGGGCGGTGTGTCAGCCGGCCGGCCAGTCCCACCCGCGCCAGCAGGTCGGTGGCCTGGCGCCGGGCCTCTGCCTGCGCCATGCGCCGGATCAGCAGCGGCATGGCGACGTTCTCGAGCGCGGTGAACTCCGGCAGCAGGTGGTGAAACTGGTACACGAAGCCCATGGCCTCGTTGCGCAGCCGGCCGCGCTCCGCGTCCGCGAGTGCCGACATCTCGCGGCCGTCGATCAGCACCCGGCCCGCGGTCGGCAGGTCGAGCCCTCCCAGCAGCTGCAGCAAGGTCGTCTTGCCGGAGCCCGACGCGCCGACCACTGCCGTGCGCTCGCCCCTGCCGATGCGGGCGTTGACGCCGGCGAGCACGCGCAGGATCGCCGGTCCCTGCCGGAACTCCTTGACCAGCCCTTCGCAGGCGAGAACCGTTTGGTCCGCTGTCGGCATCTAGACCTCGTGTCGCAGCGCCTCGGCCGGCTGGGTCGCCGCCGCGCGCAGCGCCGGAAACAGGGTGGCCGCGATGCCGAGCAGCAGCGCGGTGCCCGCCACCAGCGCCACGTCGCCGGCCCGCACGTCCGCCGGCAGTTCGGCGATGAAGTAAACCTGCGGATCCACCAGCGTCACGCCCGCCAGCCGCTCGATCCAGTGCACGATCACGGTGATGTTGCCGGCGACCAGCAGGCCGAGCGCCACGCCCGCGGCCGTGCCGGCGACGCCGATCACGGCGCCCTGCGTCGCGAAGATGCGCAGCATGTCCCGCGGCGAACCGCCGAGGGTGCGCAGGATCGCGATGTCGGCGCGTTTCTCCTGCACCACCATCACCAGCGTCGAGACGATGTTGAATGCGGCGACCGCGACCACCAGCGACAGCACCACGAACATGATGGACTTGGTGACCTGGATCGAGCGGAAGAAATTCCCGTGCCGGCGGGTCCAGTCGCTGACCAGGTATCCGCCGCCGAGCCCCAGCGCCAGCTCGCGGATGCGGCGCGGCGCCGAGCCGGCGTCGGCCAGCGCAAAGCGCAATCCGGTGACGGCATCCCCCAGCCGGTAGAGTTTCTGCGCATCGCCGAGGTGCATCAGGGACAGGCCCTGGTCGTACTCGTACATCCCCGCGTCGATGAAACCCGCGACCGTGAAGCGGCGCATGCGCGGCGACACGCCGGCCGGCGTGACGTTGCCCTGGGCGATCACCACCTGCACCGCGTCGCCGATCCCGACGCCCAGCTTCTCCGCCAGCCCGCGGCCCACCAGGATGCGCCAGGCGCCGGGCTCGAGATCGGCGAGCCCGCGGCCGCTCAGGTGCCGGTGCAGCGCCGAGACCGCGCGCTCCTCCTCCGGGAGCACCGCGCGCAACTCGACCGCCGCGGAGCGCTCCCCGGCGACCAGCATGCCCCGCCCCTCCACGAACGGCGCGACACCGACAACGCCGGGCTGGTCGCGCGTGCGCCGCATGGCGTCGCGCCAGTCGTCGAGCCGGCCGGACTCGCCCTCGAGCGTCGCATGCGCGACCACGTCGAGGATGCGCTGCCGCAGGTCGCGCTCGAAGCCGTTCATGACCGACAGCACCGTGACCAGGGTCATGACGCCGAGCGCGATCCCGGCCATGGAGATTCCGGCGATGAAGCTGACGAAGCGGTTGTCGCGCTTCGCGCGCAGGTAACGCAGGCCGATCCACCAGGTCCAGCCCCCGCTACTCATACCTGAGCGCCTCCGCCGGCTCGGTCGCCGCCGCCCGCCGCGCCGGATAGATGGTCGCCAGCAGCGTCAGCGCGAAGGCGGCGCCCGCGACCAGCAGCACGTCCGCCGCCTGCAGCTGCGAGGGGATCTGGGTGATGTAGTAGACGTCGCTGTCGAAGATCTCGAAGCCGAACAGCCATTCGAGCGCCCCGGCGACGCGATCGACGTGGGTCGCGAGCAGGATGCCGAGCAGCGTGCCGGCGAGCGCACCGGCCCAGCCGATGACCGTGCCCTGGACGATGAAGGTTCCGACCACGCCGCCACGCGAGAAGCCGAGCGTGCGCAGGATGGCGATGTCGTTGCGCTTGCCCGACACGACCATGACCAGGCTGGAGACGATGTTGAAGGCGGCGACCGAGACGATCAGCAGCAGGATCACCGTCATCATCGTCTTCTCGATGCGGATCGCGCGGAAATAGGCGGCATGTTCCGTGGTCCAGTCCCGCGCCGGACCGGTTCCCAGCGCGGCGGCGACGGCGGGCGCGAGCCGCGGGGCGTCGAACGGGTCGCCGAACCAGAGCAGCAGGCCTGCGGGCACCGCGGCGCCCGCAAACGCCGCGACATCCTCGAGCGCGGCGAAGGCCAGCGCAGCGTCGTGGTCGGCGAGGCCCATCTCGAACAGTCCGGCCACCTCGAATGCTCCGATCCTCGGCGTCAGCTCGCCGCCGGCTCCGGTGGCGAGCAGCAGCAGCGTGATCTCGTCGCCGACCGCCGCGCCGAGCTGCAGCGCCAGCGCGCGCCCCAGCACGATGCGCCGGCTGCCAGGCTCGAGCTGCGCAAGGCTGCCCTGCTGCATGGCCTGCCCGAGTGCGGTGCCTGCGCCATGGTCTGCGGGGTGGATGCCGCGCACCGCCGCTCCGGCGAACAGCGGCCCGCGCGACAGCAGCCCCTGAACTTCGACGTAGGCCTCGGCCCGGGTCACGCCGGCCTGCCTGCGGGCACGCTCCGCCAGTGCCTGGAGGCCCCGCGGATCGGCTGCCGCAGGCACGGCGGCGTGCGCCGAAAGCGCGAGCAGGCGGCTGCGCAGCTCGCCCTCGAACCCGTTCATGACCGACAGGATCGTGATCAGCGCGGCCACGCCCAGGCACACTCCGGCGAGCGACACCCAGCTGATGAAGGAGACGAAGTACGGGTTCTGCCGGGCGCGCACGTAGCGCAGGCCGATGCCCAGCGGCAGGGGTGTCAGCATGTACGCTTGTTCATTCGGTTTCGGGATGCCTATCAAGGATTTAGGGTTGGAATCTCGATAGGTTCAGGCCCGATGCTACACTCGCTGGCGGAGGATTGACGATGCCTATCGTACGCACATTGACGCTGCTTGCGCTCGCGGCCGTACCGACGGCCATGGCCCAGCCGCTGGGCATGGCTACCTCTGATCCCGTCGCAGCCGGCGACCGCCCCGCGCGTGGAAGCTCGATGTCGGCGGTGCAGAGCCGCTACGGCGAGCCCGCCAACCGCCACGCGACGGTCGGCAACCCGCCGATCACGCGCTGGGATTATCCGCAGTTCTCGGTCTACTTCGAGCATGACCGGGTGCTGCATGCGGTGCTGGTGAAGGCCGCGCCCGCCGGCTGACGATTGCCTGCGCCGCGGGCGCAGGTATCCTGCCACCCCAGACCTCGCCGGGCTCGCCCGGATCGGGGTCTTGCGCCTGCAGGATGCCGATGACGCCCGATACCCCCGCCACGCTGCCGCTGCCTGCCTCTGGCGCCATCCAGCTGGGTGAGCTGTACGGCTCGAGCGCCGCCTGCCTGCTGGCGGAAGCAGCCGTGCGCGCGCCCGGGCCCATGCTCGTCGTTGCCGGCACCGGGCGCGAAGCGGACCAGTTCCTGGCCGAGGCAGCCTTCTTCGCACCGGAGGGGCTGCCGCTGCTGGCCTTTCCCGACCGCGAGACCCTGCCCTACGACCCCTTCTCGCCGCACCCCGACATCGTCTCCCAGCGGCTGCGCGCGCTCGCCGCGCTACCCGGCCTGCGCCGCGGCATCGTCGTCACCACCGTCGCGGCACTGCTCGACCGCTTGCCACCGGCGCGCTTCCTCGCCGCGCAGGCGTTCGAACTGCATGCCGGTCAGCACCTCGACCTCGCGGCACTTCGCCAGCGGCTGACGGATTCCGGATTCGTCCACGTGACCCAGGTGCTGTCGCCGGGCGAGTTCGCCGTCCGCGGCTCCGTCGTCGACCTGTTCCCGGCCGGCGCCGCCCAGCCCTTCCGGCTCGACCTGTTCGACGACATCGTCGACAGCATCCGCAGCTTCGATCCCGCGGACCAGCGCTCGGCCACCAGGCATGACGCCGTGTCGCTGCTGCCGGCGCGCGAGTTTCCGACCTCGGCCGAGGCGGTCGCCGCATTCCGCACGCGCTGGCGCGAGCGCTTCGAAGGCGATCCGCAGGACTGCCCGGTTTACCGCGCGGTGAGCGCCGGCGGGATCCCGGCGGGCATCGAGTCCTGGCTGCCGTTCTTCTTCCCGGCCACGACCGCGCTCACCGATCACCTGCCGGCAGGCACGGTGCTCGTGGACCTCGCCGATGTGGCGCATGCGCTGCCGCCGGCCTGGTCCGAGATCGGGGAGCGGCACGAACAGCTGCGCCACGACCTGCAGCGCCCCTTGCTGCCTCCCGAGGAGGCCTTCACGGACGCCGGCCGGGTGCTGGAGGCCTTCGGACGGCTGCCGCGGCTGCAGCTCGGGGCAATCAAGGTGGAGCCCATTGCCGCCGCCACGCCATTCGTGAATGCGGGCACCGAGCCGCCGCCGGACCTGCGCGCCGATCCCCGCGGCGCACAGCCGCTGGCGTCGCTGGCCGCGTTCGCCGGCCGTTTCCACGGCCGGGTGCTCATCGGCGCGGATTCCCCGGGGCGGCGCGAAGTGCTGCTCGGGCTCCTGCGTCGCCAGTCGCTCGATCCCGTGGTGGTCGATTCCTGGGCGGAATTCGCCCACGGCGCGGCGCCGCTCGGGATCGCGGTAGCCGCCGATGTGCGCGGCCTGGTCCTGCCCGCGCGCGGGCTGGCGCTGGTCGCGGAGGACCAGTTGTTCGGGGAACGCGCACGCCAGGAGCGCCGCCGCCGCCGCGCCGAACGCGACCCGGACGCGATCCTGCGCGAGCTCGCCGCGCTCGCGCCGGGCGCCCCTGTCGTGCACGAGGAGTACGGCGTCGGCCGCTACCGCGGCCTGCGCGTCATGACCGTGGCCGGAGATCCGGCCGAATTCCTCGTGCTCGAGTACGCGGGCGGGGACCTGCTGTACGTGCCGGTGCACGCGCTCGATCGCGTTACGCGCTACACCGGCGGCTCGCCCGAGGCCGCGCCCTGGCACCGCCTCGGCACCGACCAATGGGCGCGTGCACGGCGGCGGGCCGCGGAGCGCGTGCGCGACGTCGCCGCGGAACTGCTCGACCTGTATTCGCGCCGCGCCGCGCGCCAGGGGCGCAGCGCCGACTTCGACGAGGCCGCGTATTGCTCGTTCGAGGCGGCGTTCCCGTTCGAGGAGACGGTGGACCAGCACGACGCGATCGAGGCCGTGCTCGCCGACATGCGCTCCGGACGGCCCATGGATCGCGTGGTCTGCGGCGACGTCGGCTTCGGCAAGACCGAGGTGGCGCTGCGCGCAGCCTTTGCCGCGGTCGGTGCGGGCCGCCAGGTCGCGGTGCTGGTGCCGACCACGCTGCTCGCCCAGCAGCACGCGCAGACCTTCGCCGACCGCTTCGCCGACTGGCCGGTGCGGGTCGAGAACCTGTCGCGGTTCCGTACCGCCGCCGAGCAGAAGGCCGTGGTCGCGGGCCTCGCCGCCGGCAGCGTGGATATCGTCATCGGCACGCACCGCCTGCTGCAGCGCGACGTCGCTTTCCGCGACCTGGGCCTGGTCATCATCGACGAAGAGCACCGCTTCGGCGTCGGCCACAAGGAGAGGCTGCGCCGGCTGCGCGCCGACGTGGATACGCTCACGCTGACTGCGACGCCCATCCCGCGCACGCTCAACATGGCGCTCGGCGGCCTGCGCGACCTGTCGCTGATGACGACCCCGCCCGCCGAGCGCGTCGCGATCGAGACCTTCGTCACCGAATGGAGCGACACGCTGGTGCGCGAGGCCTGCCTGCGCGAGATCCGCCGCGGCGGCCAGGTCTACGTGGTCCACAATGCGATCGAGGACATCGAGGCCTTCGCGGAGCGGCTGCGCCGGCTCGTGCCGGAGGCCAGCATCCGCGTCGGGCACGGGCAGATGCGCGAGCGCGACCTCGAGCGGCTGATGCTCGATTTCTACCATCGCCGGTTCCAGGTGCTGGTGTGCACCACCATCATCGAGTCGGGCATCGACGTGCCGACCGCCAACACGATCCTGATCGACCGCGCCGACCGCTTCGGCCTGGCGCAGCTGCACCAGCTGCGCGGCCGCGTCGGGCGCTCGCACCACCGCGCCTGGGCCTACCTGCTCGCGCCGCCGGCGGCGGCGCTGCCCGCCGATGCGCAGAAGCGCCTGGAGGCGATCGAGTCGCTGGAGGACCTCGGCGCCGGCTTCACGCTGGCAACGCACGACCTCGAGATCCGCGGCGCCGGCGAGCTGCTGGGCGAGGAACAGAGCGGCCAGATCCAGGAGATCGGCATCGGCCTCTACCTCGAGCTGCTGGAACGCACGGTCTCCGCGCTGCGCGAAGGCCGTGAGCCCGACCTGGCGGGGCCGCTGCACGCCGGCTGCGAGATCGACCTGCAGCTCCCGGCGCTGCTGCCCGAGGACTACCTGCCGGACGTGCACCTGCGACTGCAGCTGTACAAGCGCCTGGCCGGCGCCCCCGACCAGTCCCGGCTGGACGACCTGCAGGCCGAGATGATCGACCGCTTCGGCCCGTTGCCGCCGCCCGCACGGACATTGTTCCAGGTCCACCGCCTGCGGCTGCGGGCCGGCACCCTCGGCCTGCGGCGCCTCGCGATCGGCGCCCATGCCGGCAGCGTGGAATTCGGCAGCGCCCACCGCGTCGACCCACAGCGCATCGTGCGGCTGCTCCAGCAGGATGCGGCCTGGCGACTCGACCACCAGGACCGGTTGCGCGTGAAGCTCGAGGCACCCGACGAGCCGGCGCGTATCGCTGCGGCCGAGCGCGTACTCGCCGCTCTCGGATCCTGAGCGCCGGTCCGGACACGGCGCCCTAGGCCGGCCGACCGCCCTCCAGGTGCAGCGCCGGGCGCTCGACGCAATCGCGTGCCGCGGCGACCGCCGCCTGCCAGCGCGGATCCTGCGCCAGCGCGCGGTCCGCTCCGTCGCGGCCGTGCAGGCGGGCCAGGCGCATGCGGCTGACCGGGCTGATCGGCACCCGCAGGGCGTCCAGCAGCCGGACCACTGCCGCCCGGTCGTTGCAGACCGGCAGCACGTCGCATCCGGCTGCGAGCGCCTGTTCCGCGCGCGTGGCGATGTCGCCGAATGCGGCGGCGCCCGCCATCGACAGGTCGTCCGCGAACGCCGCGCCCTGGAAGCCGAGTTGCCCGCGCAGCACGCCGCCGATCCAGCGCGGCGACAGGCTGGCCGGGAGCGGGTCGACCGCCGGGAACACGACATGCGCGGCCATCACCGCAGCCAGGCCGTTGGCCATCAGCCGCCGGTAGGGGGACAGGTCGGCCTCGATATCCGCCCAGTCACGCCGATCCACCGGCGACGCCACGTGGGAATCGGCCGCCACCGCACCGTGGCCGGGGAAGTGCTTGGCCGTCGCCTCCATGCCCGCTTCGCGCATGCCGAGCATCCAGGCGACCGCCAGATCGCCGACCGCGCGGGCATCCGCATGCAGCGCCCGGTCGCCGATGGCCTGGTTCACGCCGTAATCGAGGTCCACGCAGGGTGCGAACGACAGATCCACCCCGGCGGCGCGAAGCTCCGCCGCCATGAGCCAGCCCAGCTGGCGCGCGAGCGCGATGCCTTCCGGCGCGCTGATGCTGTAGCGACGCCCGATCTCGCGCGCCGCTGGCAGGCGCGTGAAGCCGTCGCGGAAGCGCTGCACCCGTCCGCCCTCCTGGTCCACCGCGACCAGCAGCGCCGGCGTGCGGATGGCGTGGATCTCGGCGACCAGCCGCGACAGCTGCTCCACGCTCTCGAAGTTGCGCGTGAACAGGATCACGCTGCCGACCAGCGGGTGCGCCAGCAGCTCGCGGTCCTGCGGCTCGAGCGCGATGCCGGCGATGTCCGCCATCACCGGGCCGAGCGTCATGCGGAGGGCTCGAACAGGGCGATGGATTCGACATGCGCCGTGTGCGGGAACATGTCCATGATGCCGGCCGCGGCCAGGCTGAATCCGTGCTCTTTCACCAGGATGCCCGCGTCCCGCGCCAGGGTGCCCGCATGGCAGGAAACGTACACGATCCGGCGCGGGCGTGCCGCGGCGATGGCCGGCAGGGCTTCGCGGGCGCCGGCTCGCGGCGGGTCCAGCAGCACCAGGTCGCAGTCCCCGCCCCAGCCGGCCCCGGCCTCTGGGGATGCGAGGTCCGCTGCCAGGAACCGGGCGTTGGCGATCCCGTTGCGGTCCGCGTTCTCCCGCGCCCGCGCCACCAGCGCGGGGTCGCCCTCCACGCCCGTGGCGACGGCGACGCGTTGCGCGAGCGGCAACGTGAAATTGCCGATTCCGCAGAAGAGATCCAGCGCACGGTCGGTCGGTCGTGGCGCCAGCAGTTCCAGCGTCGCCGCCACCATGCGGCGGTTCATCTCGCCATTGACCTGGATGAAGTCCGTGGGCGCGAAACGGATGCCGGCCGGCAGTCCCGGCAGCCCGTAGCCGAGCGGCGTGCCCGGCGGCGAGAGCGGTGCGACCGTGTCGAGCCCGCCGCTCTGCAGGTAGATCTCCACCGCATGCCTGCGCTCGAAGGCGCGCAGCAACTCGAGGTCGGCGGCGGTCGGCGGATCGAGCACCCGCAGCACCAGCGCGGTGGCATTGTCCGCGACCGCCACCTCGACCTGGGCCACGCGTCGCATGATCGTGAGGCTGCCGACCAGCGTGGCGAGCGGCTCGATCAGCCGGCCCGCGTCTCCGGCCAGCACCTCGCAGCCGCGCAGGTCGGCCAGCAGCGGGCTCGAGCGCTCGCGAAACCCGACCAGCACGCGGCCCTTGCGCTCGACGTAGCGGCAGCCGAGCCGCGCGCGACGGCGGTAATTCCAGGCCGGACCGGCGAGCGGCGGCAGCCAGCGCAGGGGGCTCACGCCCCCCAGCCGCTCGAGCTGTTCGGCGACGATGCGGCCCTTGGCCTCGAGCTGCCTCTGGTAGTCGAGGTGCTGCAGCGAGCAGCCGCCGCAGACGCCGAAATGCGCGCAGCGCGGCGTCACGCGATCCGGCGACGGCCGCAATACCTCGACCATCTGCGCTTCGTCACGCCGGCGGCGGCGCACCGTACGCTGCAGGCGCACCTGCTCGCCCGGCAGGGCGCCGTCGACGAACACGGCCTTGCCGCCAAGGCGCGCGATGCCCCGCCCCTGGTGATCGAGCGCGGCGATCTCGGCGGTCTCGGGAGCGGGCGGCGCCTTCAATCCTGCCGCCACGCCGCGAGGAAACGGCGCCAGTGCGCATCGCGCCGTTCTGCGAGCCAGCCGCGGACCCGTTCGAATTCCTGCGCGCAGGCCGTCGCGGACAGCCGCCCGCGCACCAGCTCGAACCGCAGGTAGACGAGGTAGGTATTCATGACGTCGGTTTCGCAATAGTCGCGGATCTCGCCGATGCGGCCTTCCCGCCAGGCGCCCCAGACCTGGTCGCCGGCCATGCCCAGCTTGCCCGGCAGCCCCAGCAGCAGGGCTACGTGGTCGAGGCTCGCGCGGCCGCGCGCCTGGTAGCCGGACAGCACGTCCATCAGGTCGACATGCCGCATGTGGAAGCGGTTCAGGTAGTTGTTCCACTTGAAGTCGCGGTCGAGCTCGCCCGTGTCCCAGTACACCGCAGAGGCGATGCCGTGGCGCAGCATGCGGTAGTGCAGCACCGGCAGGTCGAAGCCCGAGCCGTTCCAGGTGACGAGCGTCGGCTTGAGCTTGTCGATGCCGCTGAAGAACCGGCGCAGCAGCTCGTCCTCGGGGCTGTCCGCCGTGCCCACGCTCCAGACCCGGAACTGGTCGCCGCTGCGCAGCAACGCAGAGATCGCGACCACGCGGTGCTGCTCGTAAGGCAGGAAGGCGCTGCCGGTTTCCTCGTTGCGCCGGGCGAACATGGCCTCCGCCACCGCCGCGTCGTCCCCATCGCCGATGCCGGGCAGCCGCCGCCCGAGCTCGACGTCCGGAACGGTCTCGATGTCGAACACCAGGCAATGCAGTGGCGTGCTCATGACTTCTTCATCAGCACCGCGACCGCGAACACCAGCCCGGCCTCGTCCGACAGGCTCACGTGCCCGTCGCCGGCACCGAGTCGGTCGGCGACCGCACGGCCGCGGGCCGAATAGCGCACTTCCGGCTTGCCCCGCGCGTCCGGCACGAACCCGACGTCGCGGACCCAGACGCCGTGGCCGAATCCGGTGCCGAGCGCCTTGACGATCGCCTCCTTCGCCGCAAAGCGCATGGCCAGGAAGCGCGTCGGGCGGGGGTTCGACTCGAACAATGCGAGTTCCTCCGGCATCAGCAGCCGTTCGACGAAGTGGCGGCCGAAGCGCTCGTGGGCGGCGGCGATGCGCTCGATGCGCACCACGTCGGTGCCGATGCCGAAGATCATGCCCCGCGCGCTTCCCGCATCAGCCGCTTCATCTCCGCAACCGCCGCGCCGATGCCGGTGGTGAGCGCGCGCGCCACGATGGCGTGCCCGATGTTGAGTTCGGCGAGTTCCGGCAGCGCGGCCACCGGCTGCACGTTGTGGTAATCCAGCCCGTGCCCGGCGTGCACGAGCAGGCCCGCGGCCGCCGCCCGGCGTGCCGCATCGGCGAGCCGGGCAAGTTCCTTCGCTCGTGCCGGGCCGTCGGCCTCGGCATACGCGCCCGTGTGCAGCTCGACCGCCGCCGCGCCGGCGCCGGCCGCGGCCTCCACCTGGGCCGCGTCGGGATCGATGAACAGCGCTACGCGGATGCCCGCGTCGGCCAGGCGCGCGCAGGCCGCGCGGATCGCCGCCTGCTGGCCGGCGACGTCGAGTCCGCCCTCGGTCGTCAGTTCCGTGCGCTTCTCCGGCACCAGGCACGCATCCCGCGGCAGCACGCGCGCGGCGATGGCCAGCATTTCCGCGGTCGCCGCGATCTCGAGGTTCATGCGGGTCTGCAGCGCGGCGCGCATCGCCACGACGTCGCGGTCCTGGATGTGGCGGCGGTCCTCGCGCAGGTGCAGCGTAATGCTGTCGGCGCCGGACTGCTCCGCGACCAGCGCCGCCAGCAGCGGATCCGGCGAGCGGCCGCCGCGCGCCTGGCGCAGCGTCGCCACGTGGTCGATGTTGACGCCCAGCAGGATGGACTTCGCGCTCATTCTCGGTGCTCCCGCCGGCGCAGCGCCATCATCACCTCGCGGCTCGTGAGGCCGCGCCCCTCGAGGCAGTGTGCGATGGCAGCGCCGTAGATGCGGCGCGCCGCGGCCAGCGCCTGCGGCTCGCCCAGCTCGCCGCGGGCGACCGCCAGCAGGTCGCGCCCGCGGAACGCGTCGGCCACCGCATCGCGGACGGCCAGCAGCCCGCGCCCCGGCTCGAAATGATAGTACCGTTCGGGATCCAGCGTTTCCCCGGCGGCGGCGTCGGCGCCGAGCACCAGGCCGTACCCGAGTTCCTCGAGCAGCACCGCCTCGAATGCCCGCAGCGGCTGGTGGCCGGCGGATGCGGCGATCCCCGCGAGCGCCGCGCCGTACGCGTCGAACAGCCGCTCGTGCCGGTCCTCGCGCGGCAGCAGCTTCAGCAGCAGTTCATTGAGGTAGAAGCCGGACAGCAGGCGCCCGGGTGGCAGTCCGGGCGCGGCGCCCGCCGCCTCCGCGGCGGTCAGGGTGCCGCCGTCGGCGCGGCCGCTCCAGGACACGGTGAGCGGCTGGAATGGCCGCAGCAGGCCGCGCCAGGGCGACTTCGGCCGTCGCGCGCCGTGCGCGAACAGGGTGACGCGTCCGTGCTCGCGGGTCAGCAGTTCGAGGATCCGGCTGGTGTCGCTCCAGGGCCGGTGATGCAGCAGCCAGGCCGGCGTCAGCTGCACCCGCCGGGGCGCGCTCATGGCGCGCCGTGGCCGAGCCGGCGCAGCATGCCCGGGTCGTCGCTCCAGCCCTTGCGCACGCGCACCCAGGTCGACAGGTGCACGCGCCGGCCGAGCCGCTCGTTGAGCGCGAGACGGGCGGCGCGGCCGATCGCCTTCAGCCGCGCCCCTCCGGTGCCGATCACGATCTTGCGCTGGCCTTCGCGTTCGACCCAGATGACGGCGTCGATCCCGGTGCGTCCGTCGGACGTTTCCTCGAAGCGCTCGATCTCGACCGCGATGCCGTAGGGCAACTCGGCCGACAGCGCGATCATGAGCTGTTCGCGCACGATCTCCGCGGCGAGGAAGCGCTCGCTGCGATCCGTGACCTGCTCCTCCGGCCAGGCGGCCGGTGCTTCGGGCAGCAGCCCGACCACCGCGTCGACGAGGCGGTCGAGGTTTTCCCCTTGCTCGGCGGAGACCGGCACGATGGCCGCGAATTCATGGCGGCCGGCGAGGTCCTCGAGCAGCGGCAGCAGCCGCTCCCGGGGCCGCATCCGGTCGATCTTGTTGACGGCGAGCACCACCGGAAGGCGGGCCTCCACCAGGCGCGCGAGCGCATCGCCGTCGGCGCTGGTCCAGCGCGGTGCCGCAACCACCAGGATCGCGGCGTCAGCGCCCGCGAGCGCCGCCGCCGCCTCCCGGCTCATCGCGTGGGCGAGCCGGCTGCCGGCCGCGGCGCCGGCGCCGGGCGTGTCCAGCAGCGCGAGCTGGAAGCCGGGTCGCGTCACGATGCCCTGGATGCGATGGCGCGTGGTCTGGGCCTTGGGCGTGACGATGCTGAGCTTCTGCCCGACCAGCGCATTGAAGAGCGTGGACTTGCCGACGTTGGGGCGGCCCGCGAGCACCGCCGTGCCGCAGCGGAATGCGGCGGCGTTCACCGCGAAGCCCGCACCGAAGGGTCGTCGAGGACGCGCTGCGCCGCCTCCTGCTCCGCGCGCCGGCGGCTGCTGCCTTCCGCCTCGGCGCGGACCCCGAGGTCGGCGACGTCGCAGCACACGCGGAAGCGCTGCTCGTGCGGCTCCCCGGAAACGTCCAGCACCGTGTACGCCGGCAGCGGCAGTCCCCTGCCCTGCAGCCATTCCTGCAGCCGGGTCTTCGGATCCTTCAGCAGGCCGGCGGCGGGCAGCGCCGCCATCGGCCCGTCGAACAGGCGGGACGCCGCCTCCCGGACCGCTGCCAGGCCGCGGTCCACGTAGATCGCGCCGAACAGCGCCTCGAGCGCGTCCGCGAGTATGGTGGCGCGCCGCTGTCCGCCGGATTTCAGTTCGCCCTCGCCGAGCCGCAGGTGCTCGCCCAGCCCGACCCCGGCCGCGGTCGCGGCCAGGGCCTCGCCGCTCACCAGCGCCGCGCGATAGCGGGACAGCTCGCCCTCGCTGGCTTCCGGGAAGCGCTGGTACAGCAGTTCGGCGACGACGAATGACAGGACGGCGTCGCCCAGGTACTCCAGCCGCTCGTTGTTTTCGGAACCCGCACTGCGGTGCGTCAGCGCGCGCGCCAGCAGCGCGGGATCGGCGAGCGTGCAGCCCAGGCGCTCCTCCAGCCAGCGTGCGGCGGAATCCACGCGGGCCCGGGCGCGCTCAGCGCGCGGCGACTTCGACGGTCTTGTCGAACTCGACCAGGAACGACAAGTTGCCCGCCAGCGGAACCGTGTCGCTGTAGGCCGCGCGCATGAAGAAGGTGCCTCCTTCACGGCGGATCTCGATGTCCCTCGAGGTGATGATCTCGACCATCTCGATGTCGAAATGGCGCTCGACCGCCCGGCGCAGCATGATCTCGCTGACACCAGGGTCGCTGTTGTGCTCGTCGCGGACCTTCTCCAGGGTCGCGGCGACGCGCATGTACTCGAGGTACTTCGGCGTCAGCCGGATGGCGGAATAGACCCATGCGCCGACCACGATGACCAGCACGACGATCCCGAGGAAGGTCATGCCACGCTGCCTGTGCTGCATACCGACGTGCTCCTACCGGATCCCGGTGCCCATACGCTCCCAGAGCAGGAACGGGCCCGGCCCCGGGTTGAAGGAAAGCCAGATCGCCTCGGCCTTGCCGATGACGTGGTCCGCGGGCACGAAGCCCACGTCCGGAAACCGGCTGTCGCGGCTGTTGTTGCGGTTGTCGCCCATCATGAAGTAGTGCCCGGCCGGCACCCGCCATTCCCCCTCCATGCTGGGCCGCGTCGGGTCCAGCATCAGGACATGGCGCCTGCCGTCGAGCTGCTCCTCGCCCACCTGGGTGAACGGATACTGCTCGTTCTTGGGGCCGGAATACAACTCGCCCGGATCGATCTGCGACGCAATGCCGTTGATCCAGACTTGCGAGCCCGCCACACGCACCGTATCGCCGGGCATCCCCACCAGGCGCTTGATGAAGACGACCGAGGGTTCGGACGGCTTGCGGAACACCACCACGTCGCCCCGGGCCGGCTCGCCGATCTCGAGAACCCGCGCGTTCAGCACCGGCAGGCGCAGCCCGTAGCGCCACTTGTTCACGAAGATGAAGTCGCCCTGGATCAGCGTCGGCATCATCGAGTCCGAGGGGATCCGGAACGGCTCGTACAGGAAGGAGCGCAGCGCCAGCACGATGACGATCACCGGGAAGAAGGAACGCGAGTAGTCCACCAGCAGCGGTTCCTTCACCACCCCGCGGGCGCGGCGCTTCGCCGCGAACCACCAGCGGTCCAGGCCCCAGACGGCGCCGGTAAGCGCCGCCAGCACCACCAGCACGAATGCGAAATCGACGACCATCAGCCGCTGCTCCTGCCGGTCATTTCCGGCCGACCTTCAGCACCGCGAGGAAGGCTTCCTGCGGGATCTCCACCGTGCCCAGCTGCTTCATGCGCTTCTTGCCCTCCTTCTGCTTCTCGAGCAGCTTGCGCTTGCGGGTCACGTCGCCGCCGTAGCACTTGGCGAGCACGTTCTTGCGCAGCGCCTTGACCGTCGCGCGGGCGATGACCTGCCCGCCGATGGCCGCCTGGATCGCGACCTCGAACATCTGGCGCGGAATCAGTTCCTGCATCTTGTCCACCAGCTCGCGGCCGCGCTGGTAGGCGCTGTCGCGGTGCACGATCATCGACAGCGCGTCCACGCGGTCGCCGTTGATCAGCACGTCGAGCTTCGCCAGCGGGGCGGCCTGGAAGTGGCTGAACTCGTAGTCGAAGGAGGCGTAGCCGCGGCTCACCGACTTGAGGCGGTCGAAGAAGTCGAGCACGACCTCGGCGAGCGGCAGCTCGTACTGCAGCGACATCTGCGTGCCGAGCTGCTGCATCTTCTTCTGCACGCCGCGCTTCTCCTGGCACAGCTTCAGGACGCCGCCGACGTGCTCGGGTGGCACCAGGATGTTGGCGACGATGATCGGCTCGCGCAGTTCCTGGTACTGCGGCGGCAGCCGCGCCGGGTTGTCGACCAGCGACACCGCGCCGTCGGCGCCGACCACCTCGTACACCACGGTCGGCGCGCTGGTGACGAGGTCGAGGCCGTACTCCCGCTCGAGCCGCTCCTGGACGATGTCCATGTGCAGCAGGCCCAGGAAACCGCAGCGGAAGCCGAAGCCGAGCGCGGCCGAGACCTCCGGTTCGTAGTGCAGCGCCGAATCGTTGAGCTTGAGCTTCTCGAGCGCGTCGCGGAACGACTCGTACTGGTCGGTCTGCACCGGGAACAGGCCGGCGAAGACGCGCGGCTGGACCGTCTTGAAGCCCGGCAGCGGCGTCGCCGCCTGCCGGCTCTCGTGCGTGATCGTGTCGCCGACCGGCGCGCCGTGGATCTCCTTGATGCCGGCCACCATCCAGCCGACCTCTCCGGTCCCGAGGACGTCGGTGGTCACGCGCTTGGGCGTGAAGCGGCCGACCTGGTCCACCTGCCAGCTGCGTCCCGTGGACCACATGCGGATGCGGTCGTTGCGCCTGAGCGAGCCGTTGACCACGCGCACCAGCGACACCACGCCGACGTAGTTGTCGAACCAGGAGTCCACGATCAGCGCCTGCAGCGGGGCGCCCGGGTCGCCGGCAGGCGGCGGAATGCGGCGGATGATCGCTTCCAGCAGCTCCGGCACGCCCTCACCGGTCTTGGCGCTCACCCGCAGCGCGTCCCCGGCCTCGATGCCGATGACATTCTCGATTTCGGCGATCACGCGATCGGGGTCCGCCGACGGCAGGTCGATCTTGTTGATGACCGGCACCACCTCGAGGCCCTGCTCGAGCGCCGTGTAGCAGTTCGCCACGCTCTGCGCCTCGACGCCCTGGGCGGCGTCCACCACCAGCAGCGCGCCCTCGCAGGCCGCGAGCGAGCGCGACACTTCGTAGGAAAAGTCGACGTGGCCCGGCGTGTCGATGAAGTTGAGCTGGTAGTCGCGCCCGTCGTGCGCCCGGTAATTGAGCGTGACCGACTGGGCCTTGATCGTGATGCCGCGCTCGCGCTCGAGGTCCATGGAGTCGAGCACCTGTTCCTGCATCTCGCGCGCCTCGAGGCCGCCGCAGACCTGGATCAGGCGGTCTGCGAGCGTGGACTTGCCGTGATCGACGTGCGCGATGATCGAGAAGTTGCGGATCTGCTGCATCGAGGGGTGGGACACGCGGCTGCCGGACAGGCGTGTCCGGGGAACGGCGGATTATAGCAGCCGGACCACCGCGGCCCGGTCGAGGTGCCCTTGGCAGACGATGCGGTTGCCGCGCGTCAGCACCGGAACCTTGCGCCCGAAGCGCCGGCACGCGACCGGATCGGCGTCGACGTCCAGGATCTCGACTGCGGCGCCGCGGTCCCCGAGCGCGATCTGCAGCTCGGCAATGAACTCGTCGCAGAGCGCGCAATGCTCCCGCGTGTAGACGCGCCACTGCGCGCCGTCCGCCGCGGGCCTCAGTTGCGGCGCTCCGCCGGTACGGTGGCAGCCGGCGGCGGCTCTGCCGCCGGGCGCAGGCCGGTGGCGATGAACCGCAGCGTGTCGGGCGGCACCTCGCCGACCACGGTGACCTGGTGCCCGTGCACCACGGTGGTATAGGCAGATGCGACGCCGGCGCGGCCGCTTCCGACCACGGGTGCCTTGCCCGGCGCCGACGGCTGGATGAAGACCGAGACCGATGCCAGCCCGTCGGAATAAACGAGATGGCGCACCGGGGCGCTCGCACCCGCCATGGCCTGCAGGCCGCTCATCGACAGCCGGAACCCCGGCGGCACCTGCGCCGCGCGCCAGCCGGGCGCCTCGTCACCGGCCTGCGGCGCCTGCCGCACCCAGCGCAGGCGGGTACGGTCGAGCGCGGGCTCGAAGGCCGCATCCGGGATGTCCCCGGTCACCGCCAGCTGGGTGAAGCGCAGCCGTTCGATCACGCGGCCGGCGGCGTCCGACAGCTCGCTGCGCACCGGCATGTGCGAAGCCTCGTCGATCCACAGCCGGTAGCCGAAGCGGTAGCCGTCGCGCGGGCGCACCACGACCACCGCCGCCGGGCCGAGCAATGCGGTTTCGCGGCCCGCGTAGCTCACCTCGTACCACGGCGAGGCGCCCGCATTGAACGTCGGCAGTGCGCCCATCAGGTCGCTGCGGGCGGAGCGCCGCTCGATGATCGCGAGCTTCTGGTCCGGAAGGTAGACGACGACCTCGTCGTCGTTGCGGACCAGTTCGCGGCCGCCGCCGGACAGCGACACCAGCCGCTCCGACACCGATCCGTCGCGCACCCGGTGCGTGATGCGCAGCTTCTCCGAGCGGCCTGCGGATTCGCAGACGAACTCGCCGGCGTAGCTCCGCCCCGACAGCGCATCGGCCATGCGGCCGAGCCAGAGCTGGCCGTCGTTGGCCGCCGCCGGCAGGGCGAGCAGCGCGAGCGCCGGCAATGCGAACGTGCGCCGCATCACGGGCCGGCAGCCGCATCCGCTGCCGCGGCAGCATCGGGCGATCCGGGTGCGCCCGGCTCGGCGATGAGGCCCGCGACCACGCTGCGACGCAGCAGCGGCGACGCATAGCCGTAATGGGCAACGAGATAATTCGCCAGCTCCGCCGGCGGCAGCCCGCCCGCCGTTTCGGATGCGGGCGGCGTGGTATAGGTGAGATCCGCGTCGTCCTTCGCGACGTCGCCAGCTACCGGCAGCGCCGGCACTTCGGCCAGTTGCGCGACGATCGCCGGCGGCTCGGAGGCGACCTGCGTCCCGGGCGCCGGCGCCAGCATGACTGCCGCAGCCGCGACCGATGCCGCGATCCCGAGTCCCGCCGCCGTCCGCGCCAGCGGACGGCGGCCGCCGATACCGCCCTGCACCGGCTCGTGCGCGATCGCGGCGCTGACCCGCGCGGCGACCTGGCGCGCTGCCGGCACGTCGCCATCGCTGCGCAGCACGGCGCCGATCAGCGAGTAGCGCGACAGCGCACCGCGCAGTTCGTCGTCACGCTCCAGCCGCTTGAGCAACAGAGCGGTCTCGGCTTCCGGCAATTCGCCGTCCAGGAAGGTCGACAGCTGTTCCTTGATACGGTCCGTCATCTCATTGATCTCCGATCCGCCCGAGGCCCCCGTCGAAGACCTCGCGCAGGCTGCGGTCGATCGCCTCGCGCGCGCGGAAGATCCTCGAACGGACGGTGCCCACCGGGCACTCCATGGTCCTCGCAATGTCCTCGTAGCTCAGGCCTTCGAGCTCGCGCAGCACGATCGCGAGCCTCAGGTCGTCGGGCAATGCCTCGATCGCCTCGTTCACGGTGCGGCGGATCTCGTCGGTCAACGCCAGCGCTTCCGGCGTCTCGGCATCCGACAGCCGCGCATGGGCCTGCACCTGGCTGCCGTCCTGCAGGTCCAGGTCGTAGGACACCGGCCGCCGCCGGCTGGAGACCAGCGAATTCTTCGCGGTATTGATCGCGATGCGGTACAGCCACGTATAGAAGGCGCTGTCGCCGCGGAACGCCGGCAGCGCCCGGTAGGCCTTGATGAAGGCCTCCTGGGCGATGTCCTCGGCTTCCGCCGGATTGCGGACGTAGCGCTGCACCAGCTTCAGCACCTTGTGCTGGTACTTGAGCACGAGCGCGTCGAAGGCCGCCTTGTCGCCCTTCTGGACGCGGCGCACCAGCGCAATGTCACCTGCTTCGGCCCGCATCGGCTCGACCATTCGCGCTGCGCCTGCCCTGGTCACGCCGGATAGGACCGGCGGCGACCCGGTTAGTTCGGCCGGATGAGCGGCCGGACGGGCGCGGCAACTGCCTCCTGTGACCCGGTCCGGCGATTCTAGCAAGCCAGCCGGATCAGGGCCTTGAGGCGGCGGAACTGGTCCGGTGTGACCGCCTGGCGCGGCAGCAGCCAGCCCGCGCGGGTCCCCTCCAGACGGACCTCGATGGCGACCAGGCCGGCCCAGGCACGGGTGCCCGGGGTCAGCGTCGCCGGCTGCCATTCCGCGGCGCCGGAAAGCCGCACCTGGCAGCCCGAAGGCACGAGCCGCAGCGCCTGCA
Organism: Steroidobacteraceae bacterium; assembly: GCA_019634895.1. GTDB lineage: Bacteria > Pseudomonadota > Gammaproteobacteria > Steroidobacterales > Steroidobacteraceae > SCUD01. The sequence goes on from JAHCAM010000023.1 coordinate 25,214, forward strand.
GTCGCCCTCGCGCGCCGGGGACCCTGCAGAGAGTGGCCCAGAGACCACCGAGCGCCAGCAGGCTGGCCGCGGCTGCGATCCCGGTCGGACAGTTGGCGAGCCACGGGCAGGCCGCCGCCAGGGCGTGGCCCAGGGTCAGGAGCGCCGCCAGCCGGGGCTGGGCCGCGGGCTCGATCTCAAGCGCGAAGGATGTCATCGACGACGGACGCGAGTGCGGCATCTGCGGGGCGCGCGCCGTGCAGGAGCCAGGCCGCGAGTTCGGGATCCGGCTGCTCGAGCAGGCGCGCGAAATCGTCGCGCAGCGGCTCCGCGGCCCGGTGCCAGCGGCGATCGAGCCAGCGCCCGAGCAGCACGTCGAGTTCTTTCATGCCGCGACGGCAGCGCCAGCGGACCTGACCCGGCGCCGCGTCCGCCACGCCTAGCCGCCCTCGCCGCCCGCCAGCCGGCGCTTGAGGTCGGCGATCGCGCGCGCAGGATTGAGGTCCTTCGGGCAGGCTTCGACGCAGTTCAGGATGGTGTGGCAGCGATAGAGGCGGAAGGTGTCGTCGAGGAACGCGAGCCGCTCGGCGCGGGCTTCGTCGCGCGTGTCGAGGACCCAGCGATGGCTGGCCAGCAGCGCGGCGGGCCCGAGGTAGCGTTCGCTGTTCCACCAGAAGCTGGGACAGCTGGTCGAGCAGCAGGCGCAGAGGATGCAGGCGGACGGGCGGTCGATGCGCTCCTGGTCGGCCGGCGACTGCCGCCGTTCGCGGCCTTCCGGCGCCGGCGCGCGGGTCTGCAGCCAGGGCTTCACCGCGGCGTACTGCGCGTAGAACTGCGTCAGGTCAGGCACCAGGTCCTTGATCACCGGCAGGTGCGGCAGCGGGAAGATCCGCACCGCGCCCTCGACGGTGTCGATCGGCCGCGTGCAGGCGAGCGTGTTGAGCCCGTCGATGTTCATCGCGCAGGAGCCGCAGATGCCCTCGCGGCAGGAACGCCGGAAGGTGAGCGTGGAGTCCATCGTGTCCTTTATCAGGATCAGGGCATCCAGGACCATGCTGCCGCAGCTGTCGAGATCCACCTCGAACACGTCGACGCGCGGCGGTTGACGCGAATCCGGGTCGAAGCGGTAGACGTGGAACTCGCGCACGCGCCGCGCGCCGGCCGGTGCCCGGTGGCGGCGGCCCGGCTGCTTCGAGTAACGCGAATTTTCCGGCAGGGTGAACTGGACCATGGGTGTCCTGCGTTGCGTTCCTCAGTACGTCCGCGCCTTCGGCGGGATCGATTCGACCTCGCCGCTGCGGGTGGCGAGCTGCACGGGCCGGTAATCGAAGCGCACGGCGCCGCCATCGTCGACCCAGGCGAGCGTGTGCTTCAGCCAGTTCGCGTCGTCGCGCGCCGGAAAGTCCTCGCGCGCATGGGCGCCGCGGCTCTCGGTGCGGTTGCGCGCCGAGTGGATCGTCGCCAGCGCCTGCCGCATCAGGTTGTCGAGCTCGAGCGCCTCGACGAGGTCGGTGTTGAAAACCAGCGACCGGTCGCTGATGCAGAGCTCCGCCATCGCCCCGAAGGCCGCCCCGACTGCGCGGCAGCCCTCGTCGAGGCTCGCGCCGCTGCGGAATACCGCCGCGTCCTTCTGCATGGCGCGCTGCATCTCGTCGCGCAACGAGGCGGTCGGGCGCGTCCCGGACGCATGCCGCACGCGGTCGAACGCCGCCAGTGCCGCGTCGGTCGCCGCCTTCGGCGCCGATGGCAGGGCCGCCCCGGGCTTCAGGGTCTTTGCACAGTGCGCGGCGGCCGCGCGCCCGAACACCACCAGGTCGAGCAGCGAATTCGAGCCCAGGCGGTTCGCGCCGTGCACCGATACGCAGGCGGCCTCGCCGACGGCCAGCAGGCCGGGCACCACGGCGTCGCCGGCCGGCGTGCGCGTCAGCACTTCGCCGTCGATGGTGCAGGGAATGCCGCCCATGTTGTAGTGTGCGGTCGGCAGCACCGGGATGGGCGCGCGGGTCACGTCCACACCGGCGAAGATCTGCGCGGTCTCGGCGATGCCCGGCAGGCGCTTGTGGATGACGTCCGCGCCGAGGTGCTCGAGATGCAGCAGCAGGTGATCCTTGCGCGGCCCGACGCCACGGCCTTCGCGGATCTCGATCGTCATCGCGCGGCTCACGACGTCGCGCGAGGCGAGATCCTTCGCGTTCGGCGCGTAGCGCTCCATGAAGCGCTCGCCCTCGGAATTGCGCAGCACGCCGCCCTCGCCGCGCGAGCCCTCGGTGATCAGGCAGCCGGCGCCGTAGATCCCGGTCGGGTGGAACTGCACGAACTCCATGTCGGCGAGCGGCAGCCCGGCGCGCAGCACCATGCCGCCGCCGTCGCCGGTGCAGGTGTGCGCCGAGGTGCAGGAGAAATAGGTGCGGCCGTAGCCGCCGGTCGCGAGCACCGTGGCCTGGGCCAGGAACCGGTGCAGCGTGCCGGTCGCCATGTCGAGCGCCAGCACGCCCCGGCAGGCGCCGTCCTGCATCAGCAGGTCGAGCGCGAAGTACTCGATGAAGAAGCGCGCGTCGTGCTTGAGGCTCTGCTGGTAGAGCGTGTGCAGCATCGCGTGACCGGTGCGGTCCGCGGCGGCACAGGTGCGCTGCGCGATGCCCTTGCCATAGTGCGTGGTCATGCCGCCGAACGGGCGCTGGTAGATGCGCCCGTCCTCGGTGCGCGAGAACGGCAGGCCGAAATGCTCGAGCTCGATGACGGCGGCCGGCGCCTCGCGGCACATGTACGCGATCGCGTCCTGGTCACCGAGCCAGTCCGAGCCCTTCACCGTGTCGTAGAAATGGAAGCGCCAGTCGTCCTCGCCCATGTTGCCGAGCGCCGCGCTGATGCCGCCCTGCGCGGCGACCGTGTGGCTGCGCGTCGGGAACACCTTGGTGACGCAGGCCGTCGAGAAGCCCGCCTGGGCGAGCCCGACCGTCGCCCGCAGGCCGGCCCCGCCGGCGCCGACCACGACGACGTCGCAGGCATGGTCCGTGACCGGGTACGCGCTCATGGCGGCGGCATGCCCGCGAGAACGTACAGCGCCCAGGCCACGGCGGCGGCCGCCGCGAGATGCAGCGAGCGCGAAACCAGGCGGGCGCGCGCATGCCATGCGCCATAGACGTAGTCGTCGACCACGACCTGGACGCCCTGCGCCGAGTGCCACAGCGCGCACCAGCTGAAGAGCAACATGAGCAACGCCTGCGCGGGTACCGCCAGCCAGGCCCGCACGCTGCCGAATCCGGGATCGGACAGCGACAGCAGCGAGAACAGGAACCAGCCGCCCAGCACCACGAGCGCAAGCGCGGAGATCTTCTGGTTGCGCCAATGGCGCGTGGCGTGGCCGCGCGCCGCGTTCACGGCTGGCCCAGCAGCCAGCGCCAGGCCGGCGTGAGGAAGAGCGTGGCGGCGAAGGCCGCCGCCGCCAGCAGGATGACTGCGGCGCCGCTGGCCCGCGCCGCGCGCAGCTCGAAGCCCACGCCCAGGTCCCAGGCGAGGTGGCGCAGGCCGTTGAAGAGGTGATACCAGAACGCGGCGATCAGTCCCGCCAGGACGATCCGCATCGGCCGGCTGCCTAAGATGGCCGTGACCGACGCGTAGGCCTCCGCACCGCGGGCTGCCGCGACCAGCCACGCCACCAGCAGCGGCGCCGAAAGCGTCAGGACCAGCCCGCTGATGCGGTGCAGTCCGGAAAGGACGGTGGTGAGCGCCAGCCGGTAGACCTGCAGGTGCGGGGAGAGCGGGCGATCGGCGCGCGTGACGGGCGGCGGCGGCGCCTTGGCGGGTGCAGGGGCTTGCATCGCTAACGTATTCTGCCAGAAGGGAACTGCGGCTCCCAATGGCATTTGCGCCCGGTTGTGCGAGAAGCGCTGCGCTAGGATACGGCGATGGCCGGGACACGCTGGACATGGCTGCCATCACTGTCGGTCGTCGCCGTGACCGGCCGTGACGCGCGCGCGTTCCTGCAGGGGCAGCTCACCAGCGACCTGCTCGGCTTGGACCGCCACGCCGGCATGCTCGCGGCGGCCTGCAACCGCCAGGGCCGCGTCGTGGCCCTGCTGCGCCTCGCGAGGCGCGGCGACCAGGTCCTGCTGCTGCTGCATCGATCGATGGCGCCGCTGCTGGTCGCCCACCTGGCGCGTTTCGTGCTGCGCTCCGAGGTCGCATTCGCCGAGACCGGCGACTCCGTCGCCGGCCTGCTCGACGCGCCGCCATCGCTGCAGGCGGCCGCCCGAAGTGCCGGGCTGCTGCCGCTGGTCGCGGGCCGCACGCGCGCGCTGATGATCGGCGACCGGGCCGTTGCCGCGAACCTCCTTGCGGGGCTGCCGCAGGCCCCTGCTGAAGACTGGGAAACCGCATCCATCGAGGACGGCGAGCCCGAGGTCTATCCGGAGACCTCGGGGTTGTGGGTGCCGCAGATGATCAACCTCGACCTGCTGTCGGCGGTCAGCTTCAGCAAGGGCTGTTTCCTCGGGCAGGAGATCGTGGCACGGGCGCAGCACCTCGGGCGCATCAGGCGCCGCATGCTGCGCTATGTCAGCGCCGCGGATGCGGAACTCGCGCCCGGGCGCATGCTTTATGGCGGATCGGAACCGGCTGCGCAGGTGGTGCGCGCGGCCGCCGCCGGCGATGGCGCGCAGTGCCTCGCCGTCGTCGCGCTGGAGGATTGCGCAGAACTGCTGGGTACGGCACCGGGGCACAGGGAATTCGTGCCCGCGGACCTGCCGTATGCGATCCCGGCCCTCGCGGCCGCCGAGGAATCGCTGCCGGCCGACTGAGGGCCTCCTCAGTCCGCTCCGGGCTCGTGGCGCAGCTGCGGGAACAGCAGCACGTCGCGGATGCTCGGGGAGTCGGTCAGCAGCATCACCAGCCGGTCCACGCCGACGCCAAGACCCGCTGCCGGCGGCATGCCGTACTCGAGCGCGCGGATGTAGTCCGCATCGAAGGCCATCGCTTCCGGGTCGCCCGCCCCGCGGCGCGCCGCCTGCTCGCGGAAGCGCTCGGCCTGCTCCTCCGGGTCGTTCAGCTCGGAGAACCCGTTCGCGAGTTCCCGCCCGTCGATGAACAGCTCGAAGCGGTCGGTCACGAAGGGATCCGCGTCGCGGCGGCGCGACAGCGGCGAGACCTCGGTCGGGTAGGAATGCACGAAGGTCGGCTGCACCAGGTGGCGTTCGCAGCCCTTCTCGAACAATTCCATCAGCAGCTTGCCGGCGCCATCCCCGGCGGCGGGCTCGATGCCCTCCGCGGCGCAGGCCGCGCGCAGCTGGTCCACGTCGCGCAGGCGCGCGCGGTCGAGGCCCGGATGGTGCGCGAGTACCGCCTCCTCGACCGAGATGCGCGCAAACGGGGCCGCCAAGCGGATGCTCCGCCCCTGGCAGGAAATCTCCCGGCTGCCTGCGATCGCGTCCGCCAGGCCCTGGAACATGCGCTCCACCAGTCCCATGAAATCGTCGCAGTCGGCATAGGCCTGGTACAGCTCCAGCATCGTGAACTCGGGGTTGTGCTGGGTGGAGAGTCCCTCGTTGCGGAAGTTGCGGTTGATCTCGTAGACGCGCTCGAAGCCGCCGACCACCAGGCGCTTCAGGTACAGCTCCGGCGCGATGCGCAGGTACATGTCCTGGCCGAGCGCGTTGTGGTGGGTGACGAAGGGCCGCGCCACCGCGCCGCCCGGGATCGGCTGCATCATCGGCGTCTCGACCTCGAGGAAGCCCTGGGCGTCGAGGAAGTCGCGCAGCCAGCGCACGATGCGCGTGCGCGTGCGGAAGGTCGCGCGCGCGGCTTCGTTGACGATCAGGTCCACGTAGCGCCGGCGGTAGCGCATCTCGGTGTCCGCGAGCCCATGCCACTTGTCCGGCAGGGGCCGCAGCGCCTTGGCCAGCAGCCGCGCCGACTCCGCGCGCACCGAGAGTTCCCCGGCGCGCGTGCGCATCAGCGTACCCTCGGCGCCCACGATGTCGCCGACGTCCCAGCCCTTGAAGGCCTCGTAACCCGCGCCCAGCGCCTCCGACTGCAGGTAGACCTGGATCTGGCCGCTGGCGTCCTGCAGTTTCGCGAACGACGCCTTGCCCATGACGCGCTTGAACATCATGCGTCCGGCGACCCGCACGCGGACCGGCTGCGCGCCGAGCGCGGCATCGCTCCGGCCGTCGTAGGTCGCATGCAGGTCGGCCGCAAGCGCGTCGCGGCGGAAGTCGTTCGGGTAGGCGACGCCCGCTTCGCGCAGGCGCGCGAGCTTGCCGCGCCGTTCCGCGATCAGCGCGTTGTCCTCGCCTCCGCCCCGCGTGTCGTCCTGCGCCATGGGTCGAATCCTACAGCCCCTGCTTGAGGCTCGCCTCCATGAACGGATCGAGGTCGCCGTCCAGTACCGCGGTCGGGTTGCCGGTCTCGTGGCCCGTGCGCAGGTCCTTGATGCGCGACTGGTCGAGCACGTAGGAGCGGATCTGGTGGCCCCAGCCGACGTCCGTCTTCTGGTCCTCCAGCACGCGCGCGGCGGCATTGCGCTTGTTGACCTCGAGCTCGTAGAGCTTGGCCTTCAGCATCTTCATCGCGGTGGCGCGGTTCTTGTGCTGGCTGCGCTCGCCCTGGCAGGCGACCACGATGCCGGAGGGCAGGTGCCGCAGCCGCACCGCGGAGTCGGTCTTGTTGACGTGCTGGCCGCCGGCGCCGCTGGCGCGGTAGGTGTCCATCTCCACGTCGGCCGGGTTGACCACGATGCTGATCTCGTCGTCGACCACGGGCGAGACGAACACCGAGGCGAAGGAGGTGTGGCGGCGATTGCCGGAATCGAACGGCGACTTGCGCACCAGCCGGTGCACGCCGGTCTCGGTCCGCAGCCAGCCGTAGGCATAGGGCCCGTCCACTTCGATGGAAGCGCTCTTGATGCCCGCGACCTCGCCCGGGCTCTGCTCGATGACGGCGGCAGCGAAGCCGCGCCGGTCGGCCCAGCGCAGGTACATGCGCAGCAGCATGGCGGCCCAGTCCTGGGCCTCGGTGCCCCCGGCGCCCGCCTGGATGTCGAGGAAGGCGCCGCGCGGGTCCATCTCGCCGGGAAACATGCGCGACAGCTCGAGCTGCCGCACCCGCTCGCCGAGCCTGCCGGCATCCCGCTCGACTTCCGAGAAGCCCGCCTCGTCCCGCTCGGCTTCCACCAGTTCGAGCAGTTCCGCGGAGTCCGCGAGTCCCCGCCCGATCTGGTCGAGCTCGCCGATGGTCGAGTCGAGCCGCGCGCGCTCGCGGCCGAGCGCCTGGGCCTTGTCCGGCGTGTTCCAGATCCCGGGATCCGCCAGCTCGCGGTTCAGCTCCTCGAGCCGCTCGCGCTTGCGGTCGTACTCAAAGGTACCCCCTCAGCGCCTCGAGGCGCTGGCTGAGGTCTTCGAGCGAACGTCGGGTCGGTGCGGTTTCCATGCGGCGCGCATATTAACAGACGCTCACCCGGCGGATTCGAGGTGTTCGGCATGCAGTTCCGCGCGTGCGCTGCCGCCCCAGGTCGTCGATTGCACGCGATAGGCGAGCCGCAGTCGCGAGCCGGCCGCCGGCCGGATGGCGCGCGCGTCGTCGAAATGGCCGAAGGCGATCGCCTCCACGGGCGGCGCGGCCGGGTCCGGGCGCAGCCACAGCTTCAGGTGCCGCTCGCCGGCCGGGCGCGACTCGACCACCGCGAACTCGCCGTCGAACACCGGCTCCGGGAAACCCTGGCCCCAGGGTCCGCCCTGCTCGATGGCGCGCGCCGTCTCGAGCGTGAGCTCTGCCGGCGCGAGTTCGCCGTCGGTCTCGATCACGTTGTGCATCTGCTCGGGCGACAGCCGGCGCCCGACCTCGGCGGCGAACGCCTCGGCAAACCGCGCGAGCGCGCCGCTGCGCAGCGTGAGCCCCGCAGCCATGGCGTGCCCTCCGAAGCGCTCGATCAGGCCCGGGTGGCGCGTGTCGACGGCCTCGAGCACGTCACGCACGTGCACGCCCGCGACCGAGCGCGCCGAACCGCGCAATTCATCTTCGCCCGCGGGCGCGAACGCGACCACCGGACGGTGCAGCCGGTCCTTCATGCGGCTCGCGACCAGCCCGACGATGCCGGCATGCCAGCCGGCATCCGCCAGGGTGACGCCCGCCGGCAGGCTGCCCTCGGCGAGCCGCAGGCGCTGCACGGCCGCGGCCGCCTGCTCGCGCATGCGCGCCTCCATCTCGCGCCGCTCCCGGTTCAGCCGGTCGAGTTCCCCGGCGAGCGCGAGGGCCTCCGCCGCGTCCTCCGCGAGCAGGCAGCGGATGCCGACCGACATGTCGTCGATGCGCCCGGCGGCGTTGATGCGCGGCGCGATCTGGTGGCCGAGCTGGCGCGTCGACAGCTCCTCGAGCCGGCATCCCGCGACGCGCGCGAGCGCGAGCAGGCCGGGCGCCGCGGCGCGCGCGCGGATGCGCCTGAGCCCCTCCTGCACCAGGATGCGATTGTTGCGGTCCAGCGGCACCAGATCCGCGACCGTGCCGAGCGCGACCAGGTCGAGCAGATCCGCGACCGGCGGCAGCCGCATCCCGCGCGCCGTCTCCAGCGCGCGGGTCAGCGCCGCCATCAGATAGAACGCCACGCCGACCCCGGCGAGTGCGCGGCTGCCGAAACCCGCGCCGTGCAGGTTCGGGTTCACCTGCGCTGCGCAGGCCGGCAGCGTCGGCCCCGGCAGGTGGTGGTCCGTGACCAGTACCTGCATGCCGAGCGCGGCAGCCGCCTCGATGCCCGCGTGCGCCGCGACGCCGTTGTCGACCGTCAGCAGCAGGTCCGCCCGCTCGCCGGCGAGATCCGCGACCAGCGCCGGCGTGAGGCCGTAGCCGTGCCGCATGCGGTCCGGCACCCGGAAGCCGAGGTTGGCATGGCCGAGCCGGCGCAGCTGCCGCACCACGACCGCCGTGCTGGTCGCGCCATCCGCGTCGAAATCGCCGACCACCAGGATGCGCGAGCCGCGCGCCAGGTGATCCTGCAGCAGCTGCACGGCGCCGCCGATGCCGTCGAGCGTGCCGACCGGCAGCAGATGACGCAGTTCCAGCGCCAGCTCATCCTCCCGGGTCACGCCGCGGGCCGCATAGACCCGGCGCAGCACCGGGTGCAGTGACGCCGGCAGCCGATCGGCGGGTCCCGGCGACCGGCGCCGGATGGTCGGCCTTCGCGCTGCTGGCAGTTCCCCGGATGGCATCGCGGTCATGATAGCGGCGTGTGGCGCGGGCGGATTGGCTATATTGGACCGCGCCAGCGATGCAGATCACGCGCGACACCGCCACCGACGCCAACGCCATCGTCAGCTGCCTGGCGGGAGAGATCCGCCTGCGCAATGCGCGCTACACCAGCAGCCTGATCGTGACCCGCGATGCCGTGGTCGCGGACTGGCGTCATCCGCCGGTGGCGGAGCTCGCGATCGGCGATTTTGCCGCACTGGTGGAACTGGGTCCGGAGATCGTCCTGCTCGGCACCGGGGCCCGCCAGCAGCTGCCGCCGCCCGCGTTGTACGCCGCATTCGCCGCGCACGGCATCGGCCTCGAGGCCATGGACAACGCCGCCGCCTGCCGGACCTACAACCTGCTGCTGTCGGAGTACCGCGCGGTCGCGGTCGCGCTGATGCTGTAGCCGCGGCGCCGCTATCGCGGCGGCAGGTGCGCGAGCGGATCCTGCGGCTGCCCGTCGAGGCGGATCTCGAAATACAGCATTGGCTGCTGCCCCGGCCCCGGTCCCATGGCGCCGATCACCTGTCCGGCGCGCACGTCCTCGCCTTCGCGAACGTGGACGACGGCATTGTGGCCGTAGGCGGTGAGCCAGCCGCGCACATGATTGATGATGACCAGTTGCCCGTAGCCCAGCAGGCCGCTGCCGGTATAGACCACGTGCCCGTCGGCGGCCGCCAGCACCGGCTGGTTGAGCAGGCCGTCGATGCGCAGCCCCACGCCGCCGGACGGCTGGCGCACGCTGCCGTGCACGCGGCCTCCCTGCACGGGCCATTGCCATGGCGGCGGGCGGTGCCTCGGATCGTCCGGCGACGCCCGCGGCTGCGGCGCCGCCACGCGCGCCTGCGGAACACTCGCGCGCGCGCCGGCGGGCGGCGGATCGAGCCGCAGGCGCTGGCCCGGATGGATCAGGTAATCGCGCCCGATCCCGTTCCAGCGCGCGACGTCCCGGTAATCGAGCCCGTAGCGCATCGAGATGGAATAGAGCGTCTCGCCGGCACGCACGACATGTTGCGCCGGGATCTCCGGCCGTCGCGGACCGCAGGCGGCGATGAGCAGCGTGGCCAGCAGCGCCGGCCAGACCAGGCTGGGGACCCGGCGCACCTCAGGACACACCGCCCAGCAGCGGCACGAAGCTCACGAAGCCGAGGCGCTCCGGCAGGAACTGGTCGCCGCGGCGGGTGATGCGCATCAACTCCTGCCTCCCTTCCGGCCCGACCGGCGCCACCAGCCGGCCGCGATCCGCGAGCTGGTCCAGCAGCTTCTGCGGAATCGCATGCGGAGCCGCCGCCAGCAGGATCGCGTTGAACGGCTTCTGCGAAGCCCAGCCCTCCGAGCCGTCGCCGTGCTTGAACTTCACGTTCTTGATCCCGAGTTCGCGGATGCGTTCCTTCGCCCGCTCGAGCAGCGCCTCGATGCGCTCGATGCTGTACAGCCGGCCGACCAGCGGCGCGAGCACCGCGGTCTGGTAGCCGCAGCCGGTGCCGATTTCCAGCACTTTCTTCGGCGTGCCGCCGACGGTCACCGCCTCGGTCATGCGCGCGACCACGTAGGGCTGCGAGATCGTCTGGCCGTAGCCGATCGGCAGCGCGGTGTCCTCGTAGGCGCGGCTCGCCAGCGCCTCGTCCACGAACAGGTGGCGCGGCACGTTGCGGATCCGGTCCAGAACGCGCGGATCGCGGATGCCCTGCTCGGTCAGGCGCTGGATGAGCCGCTCGCGCGTGCGCAGCGACGTCATGCCGATGCCCTGCCCGGCGCTCACGTGGCCGGCTCCGCCAGCCAGCCACGCAGCTCCTCGAGGGCCGCATGCCGGGTCAGGTCCACCTGCAGCGGCGTGACCGACACGCGGCCGCTGGCGACGGCGTGGAAATCGGTGCCCGGTCCGGCGTCCTGCCCCTTGCCGGCGGCGCCGACCCAGTAGATCTCGCGCCCCCGCGGGTCGGTCCCGCGCACGGCATTCTCGGCGCGGTGGCGATGGCCCAGGCGCGTCACCTCGATGCCCTGCAGTTCGTCGTATGGCAGGTCGGGCACGTTCACGTTCAGGATCATCGAGCGGTGCAGCGGCTTCGCCACCACGCGCAGCACGAGCTCGCGGGCGATGCGCGCCGCCGTGGCGAAGTGCGGGCCGCTGGCCGAGCCGACCACCAGCGACACCGCGATCGTCGGCAGCCCGAGGAAGCGGCCTTCGATCGCCGCGGCCACCGTGCCGGAATAGAGCACGTCGTCGCCGAGGTTGGCGCCGTCGTTGATCCCCGACACGACCATGTC
>JAHCAM010000024.1 GCA_019634895.1 Steroidobacteraceae bacterium
TCACGGGACCGGACGGGTCCCACCGGGAGGCGGCGGTGCCGAAGGTTTCCAGGCGCAACTTCCTCGGCATGGGCGCGGCCGGCACCGCGCTGGCCCTGGGCGCAGGCGCGCGCGGCGCCGCGGCGCCAGGCGAGCCGCCGGCCTCGCTGACCAGGGACGCCAGGCCCATCACCCCGGCCGAGCACGCCGCGCGCATCGCGAAAGTACAGTCGCTGATGCAGCGCGACGGGATCGCGTCCCTGCTGGTCGAGGCGGGGTCCTCGCTCGAATATTTCACCGGCATCCGCTGGTGGCGCTCCGAGCGCACCACGGCGGCATTGATCCCGGCCGCGGGCCGGACGATCGTGGTGACGCCGTTCTTCGAAGTGCCCTCGGTCGAGGAGTCGCTGCGCGTGGAGGCCGACGTCCGCCCCTGGCACGAGGACCAGAGCCCGTTCGCGCTGGTCGCGGACGCGATGCGCGCGAACCGGGCCCGGGGCCCGCTCGCGGTCGAGTGGACCACGCGCTTCTTCATCGTCGACCACGTGCGCAAGGTGCCCGGCTTCCGGCGCGAGGTGGTTTCGGGCGAGGCGCTGGTGAACGCCTGCCGCATGGTCAAGTCGCCGGCCGAGCTGGCGCTGATGCAGGCGGCGAATACGGTCACCATCGAGGCGATCCGGCAGGTGCACGGGCAGATCCGGGCGGGAATGACCGGCACGGACATCGGCGCCATGATCGCGGCCGCGCACACGGCCCTCGGCGGCCGGCATGAATTCGGGCTGGTGCTGCTCAACGAGGCGAGCGCCTATCCGCACGGCACCGAGAAGCCGCAGGCGGTGCGCGAGGGCTCGGTGATCCTCGTCGACGTGGGCTGCAAGGTGCACGGCTACACCTCGGACATCTCCCGCACCTGGGTCTTCGGCGAGCCGGGCGCGCGGCAGCGCGAGGTCTGGGACACGGTCAGGCGCGGGCAGGAGATCGCGCTCGAGACGGCGCAGATCGGCCTGCCGGTCGGCGACATCGACCACGCGGTGCGTGCGTACTACGAGAGCCTCGGCTGGGCGCGGGACTACGGCCTGCCCGGCACTTCGCACCGCACCGGCCACGGCATCGGCATGGACGGCCACGAACCGCCCAACCTGATGCGCGCGGACCGCACGCCGCTGGCGGCGGGCATGTGCTTTTCCGACGAGCCCGGCATCTACATTCCGGGCGAGTTCGGCGTGCGCATGGAGGACATCTGGCACATGACGGAAGAAGGGCCCAGGCTTTTCACGCCGCTGGCGAAGTCCATCGACGATCCGATCTAGTCGCGCCGGGTCTTCTCGAGTTGACGGCGCAACCCGGCCAGCGTCTCCAGCGGATTGCGCCGGCTCTGCATGCGGATGAGCCAGTCGGGCACCGACCCGCCCGGGTCGGCCTGCACCTCGTAGGTGACCCGCGAACGCCGCCCGTCGCCGAGTGCTTCGATCGTGTAGGAGCCTTCGGCAAATCCGGTTCGCAGCGTGCCGCGCGCCCGCGGCAGCTCCGGAGCCGCGACGGCGTGGAAGGTGACCTTCAGCAGGACCGGCTCCCTGACGAAGAACACTTCCTGCTCGACGATGGCTTCGCGGTCGAGGACCGGCCAGGGCAGCCCGGTGCGCGTATAGATGAGGCTGCGCCAGGCGTCGATGCGCTGCAGCAGCCTCGCTTCCGCGCAATCCGGGACCCACTCCGGGTAGGCGGCGACGTCGAGCAGCACCGCGAGGATCTCGAGCGGCGTGGCCTCGACCTCGCCCTGCGCGCGCAGCTGCGGCAGCCGCCGGCCCTCGACCGGGCGCTGGCTGACGACGATGCCGTCGGCATCCTCGATCACTTCCCAGCCGGCCGCATGGCCGGCCGCGGGCAGGCTGCCCGCCAGCAGCCCGAGGCTGAGAACCAGCGTCCTGAGCGCCGTCACCCCGCATTCGACGCGGGCGCGGCGCAATCGTTTCACCGTTTCAGGGCGGGGAGGCCACCGGCGTGAAATCGAGGTCGCGGTAGTCGAAACTGAAGTCGGCGACCGGCGAGAACGCCTTCATGGAGATGCGCGCCGGCTTGCCCGAGGCATCCAGCGCGAACGTGACGAAAGCGGGCTCGGTGAGCGGGTTCGGCCAGCGCGCAACGAAGGTGTCCCAGGCCCAGTGTTCGAGGGGTCCGGCCATGCCCGGCGTCTGCAGGAAGTCGATGGTGAGCGCGCCGGCGTCCTCGCGGATCTCGATCGGCCCGTACCAGGGATCCGCGTAGCGGCCCGCATAGGCCGGCAGCGGCAGCGACGGCGGCGCCTGCGGCCGCTCGCTTGCCGATTGGCGCACCGCTTCGAGCGCCTTGGCGCTGCGCTCGGCGAAGAACTCGCTGAAGGCCTTCGGCCAGTCCTTTTTCGGCAGGCCGAGGTAGTGGTCCAGCAGTTCGTAGTGCAGTCCCGGGTTGAAGGCGAGCGCCTCGGCGTTGATCGAGATCGCGTAGCCCACGTCCTGTTCCGGCAGCAACGCCACGATCGTCAGGAAGCCGAGCGTACCGCCGCCGTGCTGCAGCACGCGGTGGCCGCGGTAGTCCTGCGCGACCCAGCCGAGCGCATAGCCGCGGAACTTCGGCATCAGCTCGCCGAGCGCGCCCGGCAGCGGCGTGGCCGGCATCGGCACCACCGGCTGCCACATCTCGCGCGCATTCGCCTCCGAGTACAGCCGCGCTTCGCTGCCTGGCAGCCTGCCGCGCGCGAGCTGCACCTGCAGCCACTTGGCGAGATCGTTGGCGCCGCTGGCGATGGCGCCGGCCGGCGCCGCGTTCTCGCCGAGCGCCGCCATGCGTTCGTCGAAAGCCTGCATCGGCCCGGTGCCGCGGATCTCGCCGATCCGGCCGTGCGGGAAGGCGCGATCGGTGGAGGACAGGCGATCCGGGTCGTTGGTGACGCTGGCCCGCATGCCGAGCGGCGCGAAGATGCGGTCGCGGACGAAGTCCTCCCAGCGCTGTCCGGACACCGCGTCGATCAGTTCGCCGGCAACGATGTAGAGGATGTTGTCGTAGGCATAGGCGCTCCGGAAGCTGGTCGCGGGCTTGAGGTGACGCACGCGGTGCACGGTCTCGGCTCGCGTCAGGCGGGTCGCCGGCACGAAAAGCAGGTCGCCCTGGCCGAGGCCGAGGCCGCTGCGGTGCACCAGCAGGTCGCGCACCGTAATCTCGCGCGTGACCCAGGGGTCGTACATCCGGAACCCCGGCAGGTGATCGATGACCCGGTCGTCCCAGCCGATCTTTCCTTCCTCGACCAGCAGCGCAAGCGCCGCGGCCGTGAACGCCTTCGACGTCGAGCCGATCTGGAACAGCGTGTCGGCGCCGACCTTGTCCTTCGAGCCGAGGCCGCGCACGCCATAGCCGCGCGCCAGCGTGACCTTGCCCTTCTCGACGATCGCGACGGTCGCGCCCGGCACCTCCATTTCGCGCATCAGCGCCTCGATGCGCGCGTCGAAGCCGCGCGGCGGCGCCGCTGCGGCGAGGGCAGGGATCAGGAGGAGGGCGGCAACGGCGATCTGGCGCATCGTAGACTCCATCGGAAGTTCAGGCGGACGGGCGTGTCATCCGGCCGCTGGCCAGCCGCCACAGGCCCCGGGTCATGAGCGGCAGCACGAAGACCGCGAACACCAGCCAGGCCAGCGCGCGGTAGCCTTTCGCGATCAGCGCGACCAGGCCGAAGCGGTCGGCCACGAACACCGAAACGATCAGCAGCAGCAGGGCGACGACGAGCCGGCCGCGCGGCGGCAGGCCGTGGCCGCGGCGCTCGGCGAGGAAGTGCGCGATGCGCTCGTTGAATCCGTGCACCGCGCCCACGCCGGTCTCGAGGATCGCCAGGAAGATCATCAGCTGGAACGCGCCGTACAGCAGCGGCAGGCCGAGCTGGCGCAGCATGAACTCGGACGGCAGCGTTTCCGCGCTGATGGCCGGGTACCAGCCGACCATGCAGCTGAAGAAGAACAGCGCCGGGATCATCGCGATCGGCCCGGCGGCGAGGCCCGCGGCCACCGCGTCGCGGTCCGAGGTCAGGTGGCGCAGCACCGGCAGGATCACCACGGCGCCCAGCACGTTGTAGCTCGCGTAGGTGAAGCCGGCGCCGGCCCAGCCGTCCACGCCGCTGGCCGCGGCGAATCCGGCGGCGATCCGGTCGCCGAAGCGGATGAGCGTGAACAACACGAACAGCGCGTAGACCGCGTACAGGAAGATGGTCGCGTACTTGAACAGGCGCTCGACCGAGGCGCTGCCGAGCGCGGTGACGCCGGCGATGCCGGCCATCAGCAGCAGCGAGCCGGCGAGCGTCGGCCAGCCGAACAGCGCGGTGCCCATCGCCCCGACGGCGGCGCAGAACACGGCCAGGATCAGCACGATGATGACGAGGTAGGCGGCCTCGAATACCGGCCAGCCGGGCCCGAGCAGCTGGCGGAAGAAGCTGCGGTAGTCGCCGCTGCCGCTGCGGCGCGCGAACAGGAAGGTCGCCACGCAGACGGCGCTCCAGATGAGGGTCGCGAGCGCCATCGCGAGCAGGCCGCCCCAGGGACCGGCCGGCATGAAGAACTCGACCAGCTCGCGCCCGGTGGCGTAGCCGCCGCCGATGACGAAGGCATTGAACGCGAATCCCGGCAGCAGGAAGCGCTGGAACCAGGACGGCCCGCTCATGGGGCGAGGCAGGACTCCACCAGCCGCTCGAAGTCCGCGCCGCCGCGCAGCGGGTCCGCGACCGGCAGGCCGAGCGCCTGGGAGGCCTTGCGCATGACCGACTCGGCGTCCTCGGGTGCCAACGCACCGGTATTGAAGCTGACGCCGCCGCAGCGGATCGCGCGGTTGGTGAGCGAGCCGAGCTTCAGGTGCACGGCGATCGCTTCCTGCAGCTGCGGCGTCGGGTAGTCCGGGTAGCCCAGCAGGTGCCGGCGGCCGGGTTCGTGGCAGAGCACGATGACGTCCGGCTGGCTGCCGTGCAGCAGGCCGAGTGACACGGCGGCGTAGGCGGGATGGAACACCGAGCCCTGGCCCTCGATCACGTCCCAGTGATCCGGCGCCGCATCCGGGCTCAGGATCTCCGCGGCGCCTGCCTCGAAATCGGAAACCACGGCGTCCATCGGCATGCCGCCGCCCGCGATCATGATGCCGGTCTGGCCGGTGGCGCGGAAATCCGCGTCCAGGCCGCGGCGCCGGAACGCCTTCGCCAGCGCGAGCGCCGTGTACTTCTTGCCGAGCGCGCAGTCGGTGCCGACGGTCAGCAGGCGCTTGCCGCTGCGCTTGCGCCCGGTCGCGACCGGAATGTCCGCCGGCGGCTGGCGCACGTCGATCAGGCGGCGGCCGAGCCGCTCCGCTGCGGCGCGCAGTTGCGGCAGCTCGCCGAGCCGCGCGTGCATGCCGGAGACGATGTCGAGGCCCGCTTCCAGCGACTCGATCAGGCTCGGCACCCATTCCGGCTTGATCACGCCGCCGGTGTTGGCGACGCCGATCACCAGCGCGCGCGCCCCGCGTGCCGCTGCCTCGCGCGGCGACAGGAACGGCAGCCCGGTGGTCACGGCGGCGCCGGCGCAGGCGAACTCGCCCACGCACGACTCCGGCGCCCAGTCCCGCAGGCCGAAGGCGGTCTTGGCGTAGCCGGCCTCGGTGACGTCGCCGAGGAACAGCAGGTAGGGCGACGGCAGGCTCAATGCGAGCGCTGCCGGTCCGCCGCTGCGGACGTTGGGATTGCGGACTGCCGACACGGCGGTACCGGTCGCGATCAGAATCTCGCGCCGACCGACAGCCCGACCGTGCTCGGCCGGATCACGCCGAGGCCGATCGCGCCGTTCGGGTAGGTGCCCGGCGCAATGAGGTCGTTGACGCCGCGCTCGTCGGTCAGGTTCTTGCCGAACAGTTCGACGTACCAGCTGCCCATGTCGACCCCGGCACGCAGGTCCACGGTGGTATAGCTGTCGGCGGTGCGAATGACGCCACCCGCGCGGTTGTTGAAATCGGCGGTGCGGTCGTCGGTGAAGGCGATCTTGCCGCCGACATAGGCCGTCGCATCGCCGAACACGGTCCACTCGTAGTCCGCGGTCAGGCCGAGGCTCCACTCCGGCACCCAGGGCAGCGGGTCGCCGTCCAGTCCGCCGACGACCGGGTGCGTATCCTGTGTCAGGTAGGCATCGGTATACGCACCGTTCAGCGCGAAGCGCAGGCCGGACGGATGGCGCGCCGTCGCGGTGAATTCCAGGCCCTTGCTGGTCGCCGTGCCGCCGTTGGCGTTCAGTCCCACGTTGTTCACTACGGCCAGCAGCTGGATGTCCTTCCAGTCCAGGTAGTAGAGCGCCGCATCCAGCGAGAAAGCGCCGCTCTCGGATTGCGTCCGCAAGCCGAGCTCGTAGCTGGTGAGCTCGTCCGAATCGTAGGACCCCGGCGTGCCGGGCGGGGCGCCCGCCGGCAGCACGTTCGGGCCGCCCGGGCGGTAGCCGGTCGCGACACGCGCGTACACCGAGGTGTTGTCGGTGAGCTGGAAGCGCGGCGAGAACGAATAGGTGAACGGGCTCTCCGAGGACTTGACGTCGTCGAATACGGTCAGGCCGCCGACCAGCAGGCCGTCCAGCACCTGCGACGCTTTCTGCCGGTTCTCGCTGAGGCGCGCGCCGAACGACAGGTCGAAGCGGTCGGTCACGTGCCAGGTCGCATTCGCGAACAGCGCCATCTCCTCGAAGCTCGACAGCAGCTGCGCATTGGCGAGGACCGGAAAGCCCGGCGCCGGCGTCTCGGTGCCGGCGCTGACCGCAGAGATCGTCTGCGGGTCGATGCCGGAGTCCTCTTCCGTGTAGTAGACGCCGACCAGCCACTCGAAGGGCTGGTTCTGGCCGGACACCAGGCGGAATTCCTGGGTGAACTTGTCGGTGGCCGTGGTCTGCGTGAGGATCGCCGACAGCGGCGGCTGCGCGGTGACCGGGTCGCTGAACAGGAAGGTCAGCAGCTGCGACAGGCTCAGGCGGATTGCGTAGTCGCGCTGGAACTCCTGCTTGAATTCGCCCCAGCTGGTCACCGACTGCAGCGTCGCGCCGCCGAGGTCCCAGTCCACGGTCGCGCTGTAGACGCGGTATTCGATGTCGGTGAACTCCGGGTGGTAACGCGAGGCGACCAGGCCGCCGTACAGCGGGGCATGGGTCGTCGCATTGGCCTCGAAAGCATCCGAACTGTCGCTCTCGATGTTCTGGAACATGGCCGTGAGGTTGACCGAGAGCGTGTCCGAGGGCCGGAACAGCGCCGACAGGCGGGCGCCGTAGGTGTCGAGCGAGTTCAGGTTCTTCTCGATGCGCGAGCCGCTGACGATGTTGACGGCCGGGTTCTGCAGCGCCGGGATCGGGTTGTTGCCGATCGAGTCGATGAAGCCGTCGTCGAACCGGTAGAAGCCGCTGGCACGGATGGCGATCGTGTCCGAAAGCGGCATGTTCAGCACGCCCGCCGCGGAGTAGCCCAGGTCGCCACCGGAAACGTTTTCAGTGGTGGCCTGCAGGCGCGCCTCGAACCCGTCCAGCGACGGTTCGTTGGCGACGTACTTGATCACGCCGCCGAGGGAGCTTGCGCCGTAGAGGGTGCCCTGCGGTCCGCGCAGCACCTCGACGCGGGCGAGGTCGAAGGTGTCGAAGTCTCCGGACAGGATCGCGCCGTTGGCCAGGCCGCTGCTCGAGCCGAAGGGCACGTCGTTGACGTAGACGCCGACCGTGGACGCCACGCCGCCGGTGTTGATGCCGCGCAGGCTGATGCGCGTGACGCCGCGCGTGCTGGAGGTGATGCTGAGGCCGGGGATCAGCGAGACCAGGTCCTGGAAGTTGTCGGCCTGCATGCGTTCCAGCGCTTCGCCCGAAACGACCGAGACCGACATCGGGATGTCGGCGAGCGCCTGGGTGCGCTTCTGCGCGGTGACGAAGACTTCGCCGAGCCTGGTCGAGCCCTCTTCGGCCATTGCGGCGGCGGCGCCGAGGATCAGGGCCACCGAGCCCGACACCGTGAGTGCGGTGCGCGCGAATTGCCTGTTCATGGTCGTCATCCCCCGGAGAGGAAAATATATCCCGTTTGGAGATATTAGTCCTGATCAGAGAATTGTCAATCGAGCGCGAACCTCAGGCCGGCGCGCCCCAGCCGCGCGGCGGATAGGACACGGCGCCGCCTTCGAAGCTGATCGCGGGGGCGCGGTCGCGGGCGATGAACAGGGTGCCGTCGAGGTCGCGCAGGTCGCAGAGCTGCCCGAGGATCCAGGCCGGCGCCATCGCCAGGCTGGTGCCGACCATGTTGCCGACCATGACGCCGAGGCCGAGCCGGCGCGCCAGCGCCACCATGGCCAGGGCCTCGGTCAGCCCGCCGCACTTGTCGAGCTTGATGTTGACGACGTCGAAGCGCCCGACCAGCGGCTCGACGTCGGCGAGTCCCTGCACGCTTTCGTCGGCGGCGACCGGCATCGGGCAGCGCAGCCCCTCCATCGCGGCCTCCTGGCCGCGCGGAAGCGGCTGCTCGAGGAGCTTCACCTTGCAGCCGGTGAGCGCCGGCATGATTTCCGCGAGCGTGCCGGCCTGGTAGCCCTGATTCGCGTCCACGGCGAGCCACACGTCGGGCCGCGCCCTGCGCACGGCGCGCACGCGCTCGGAATCGAGCGCCGGATCCCCGGTGAGCTTGAGCTTGACGGCGCGCGCGTCCGCGTAGCCGGTTGCCTTTGCCGCCATGGCCTCCGGCTCGTCCGCGCTGACCGTGTAAGTCGTGACCAGCGGCCGCGGCGGCTCGAGGCCCGCGAGCCGCCACACCGGCTGGCCGCTGCGCTTGGCCTCGAGGTCCCAGAGCGCGCAGTCGAGGGCGTTGCGCGCGCCGCCGCAGGGCAGCAGCCGGCGCAGTTCCTCGCGGTCCGCGCCGGCCTCGATGGCGCCGCGCACGGACTCGATCGCGGCGCACATGTGCCCGGCATCGTCGCCGAGGTAGTAGACGCCGGCGGCTTCGCCCAGGCCGGCGGCGGCGCCGTCGGAGAGACGCACGACGACCACCGGCACGTGCGTGAACGTGTAGCCGGTGATGACGAACGGCGCCGACAGCGGCACCTGCTCGCGGGAGACCTCGAGGCGCATCAGTAGTCCGTGCTGAGGCCCACGAGGTTGTACGCGAACGCAATCCACGCGAGTACGCCGGTCGCGGCCACCAGCACGACGGCCCAGGTCTTGCCGAGCCAGCGGCGCTTCGCCTTCGCGAGCACCGACAGGTGCCACAGCGCGAGCGCGAGGCCCGCGAAAACGGCGATCGAGCCGAGCACGTGCAGGACCACGATCCAGCCGTCGAACTTCGGCGACAGGTTGGTGAAGTCCCTGAACATCATCGCGATGGTCCCGGCCCAGGCTGCGAAGGCGAGCAGCGCGGCCAGCGCGCCGATGCGCACCCAGCGATAGGCGCGCGCCTCGGCGCCGGAGTAGGGCAGCCTTTGCCGGTAGTGGCGCCGCACCAGCGCGGCGACCGGCCAGAACAGCACGGTCAGGAAGAGCGCCGCGACGCTCGCCACGACCGCGGGCATGACCCATCCCGCCGCCTTGGCGGGCGCGCGCTCGAAGAACATGAACGGCGCGAAGAAATCCGCGCTGAACCGCGTGACCCTGCCGTCCACGACTTCCGCGGCGAGCACCGCCTTGCCGCCGACCTCGGCCCACAGGTACGGGCGGATCTCGCGGAACTTCTTCGGCTCGCCGTTCAGGCCGCGCAGCAACGGCATCGAGACCGTGCCGTCCTCGTTGACGACGATCCTGACCGGGCTCGCGAGGTTGGCGAGGCTCAGGAAGCTCGACTCCGCGCGCCGCGAGATGACGTAGCTGCCCGCGAGCTGCGCGGCATGCTCCTTTGCCAGCGCCTCGTCCACCTCGCCCCCGGGCCCCGGCCCGGGCAGGTAGCGGTCGCTGAACTGGCGGTAGAAGGCCGCGCGCAGCGGGCCCGCGGCGCCCTGCTTGCCGGTGCTGTTGAACGAGATGTAGTAGCCGACGCCGTCGTCCAGGTACAGGTGCAGGTCGCTGTGGAAGTACTGCGTGTCGCCGCCGTGCGAAATGATCCGGCGGCCGTTGGTGTTGGTCTCGTAGAAGCCGAGCACCATGCGGTTCAGCTCGGGAATGACCGTATTCGCCGTGCCGTGCATCTTCTCGGCGGTTTCGGCGGCGAGGATGCGCTGGCCGCCGAGCTCGCCCTTCTGCAGGTGCGCGATCATGAATCTCGCCATGTCGGCGCCGGTGGCGGCGAGGGCGCCCGCCGGCGTGAGGTTGATGATCTCGTAGCCCTGCGGCTTGCCGGAGGCATCGTCGTAGCCCTGCGACATGCCCGCCAGCAGCGCCTCGGGCAGCGGCTGGCGGAACGAGGAATGCGCCATGCCGAGCGGCGTGAAGATGTGCTGCTCGAGGTAGTCGTCGAAGCCCTGTCCCGAGACGCGCTCGACGATGTAGCCGGCGAGCGCGGTGCCGTAGTTCGAGTAGGCCGGCATCTTGCCCGCCTCATAGATGCGGTGCGGGACCCAGCGCTTCAGCACCTCGCCGAGCGGCACGACGCGGCTGGCGTCCTCGATGATCAGCTCCTTGACCGATTCCTCGAAGCCGGGCGTGTGCATCATCAGGTCGCGCAGGCGGATCGGCGTGCCGTTGGGGCCCGGCGGGATCTCGAAGTCGAGGTAGCCGTTGACGTCGGCGTCGAGGTCGAGCTTGCCCTGCTCGGCCAGCTGCATCACCGCGGTCCAGGTGAACAGCTTGGAGATGGACCCCGGGCGGAACAGCGTGCCCTCCGGATCGACCGGCGCCTGCTTCTCGAGGTCGGCGTAGCCGTAGCCCTTCTGCAGCAGCGTCTCGCCGTCCTTGACGACGACGACGACCGCGCCGGCGATGTTGCCGCGCGGCAGCGCGAAGCCCATGAAGCCGTCCAGCCAGGCCTCGAGGTCGGCGCGCGTCAGCTGCGGCGCCGCCTGGGCGGCGTCCGCGGCCGGCGCTTCGGGCGCAGATTGTGCCAGCGCAGTCAGTGACAGCAGGCAGGCGCAGAGCGACGACGCGATCGGCGGAATGGCGCGCATGAGCAGTCCCCAAGGGTTTATCCCAATAAGGTCATGTTAGTCCCAATTGGAGAATGACGTCAAAAGGCGCTTCGCCGTAGAATCCGGGGCAGGGAATCCGCGGCACGGGAGCAGCCACCTGAGCACCAGCAAGAACCGCCGGCCGACGCTCGGCAGCCTGTTGCGCGGACTGCGCCTGCGCAATCACTGGACGCTCAAGGAGATGAGCGAGCGCACCGGCATCCCGCTGTCGACGCTGGCGAAGGTCGAGCACGACCGCCTGACGCTGACCTACGACAAGCTGCAGCAGCTGAGCCAGCGCCTGAACATGCGCATGTCCGAGCTGTTCAGCGAGGCGGATGCTTCGGGCGATGCGCCGATCACCGCGCGGCGCTCGGTCGGGCGGCTGTCCTCCGCCGTGCGGGTCAACACGCCCAACTACGAGTATTTCTACATGTGCCCGGACCTGCGCCGGAAGCGGATGGTGCCGCTGGTGACGCGCATCCGCGCGCACAGCGTCGAGGAGTTCGGCGAGCTCGTGCATCATCCCGGCGAGGAGTACATCTACGTGCTCCAGGGACCGGTCGAGATCCACACCGAGTTCTACGAGCCCATCGTCCTGCAGACCGGTGAATCGGTGTACATCGACAGCACCATGGGCCATGCCTATGTGCTGCCAAAGGGGCATGACGAGGCGCTGGTGCTGGGCGTGTGCGCGAGCGCCGAGGAGAACCTGGCCGAATCGCTGATGAACCTGCACGCCGAGGCGCCGCCGGCCGCCAAGCCGCGTGCGCTGCCGCCGCGGCGCATCGCGGGCAAGCGCTAGGGAAGCTCTGCACAGGTGGCATGGGCGCGGCCGTGGCGGATTTCCGATCGGGCAGGAAACGAGGAGCGATGTGTATCTTGATACATGAGCGACGAGTGACGCCGTCCGATCGGCTATCCGCCCGGCCCCAAGGGGTTGTGCGCGGGCCGCGCCGCCACGACGTTGCTCCCTCCTCGTGTGGAATCACCACACTTCGTCGGTCGCGCCTGGTGGCGGTGCGGCGCGCGCACAACGCGCTCCATGCCACCTGTGCAGAGCTTCCCTAGATGCGCGCGTTCCCCGGGCGCGCGGCGGCGGCCGTGCTGGCGTTGGCCTTACCGGTGGCCGGCGCCGCTGCCGCCGATCCGCACTCGTATGCCGATCCCGGACGCTTCCTGGTCCGGCACGTGTCGCTCGCGCTCACGGCCGACTTCGAAGCGCAGCGCCTCGAGGGCACCGCCGAACTCACGGTCGAGCAGCTCGACCCGTACGCAAGTGAGCTCGACCTCGACACGCGCGACCTCGAGATCCGCTCGGTGCATCTGGTCGAACCATCCGGCGAGACGCGCGTTCTCGCCTTCACGCTCGGACCGCGCGACCCGGTCCTCGGCAGCAAGCTGACGATCCGCTTCCAGAAGTGCTGCGCGGCGACGCCGCGGATGCGGATCCGCATCGCCTACCGCAGCTCGCCGGAGGCGACCGCACTGCAGTGGCTGGAGCCCGCGCAGACCTTCGGCGGGCAGCCGTACCTGTACAGCCAGGGCCAGTCCATCCACACGCGCAGCTGGATTCCCCTGCAGGACACGCCGGCCGTGCGCCTGACCTACGACGCGCTGATCCGCACGCCGCCGCAGCTGGTCGCGGTCATGAGCGCCGCGCGCGTCCAGCGCCCGGACGACGGCGCGGGCGAATACCGCTTCGAGATGAGGCAGCCGATCCCGGCCTACCTGATCGCGCTCGCCATCGGCGACCTGAAGTTCAGGGGCCTCGACGAGCGCGTCGGCGTGTGGACCGAGCCCTCGCAGCTCGAAGCGGCGGCCCGCGAGTTCGCCGACCTGCCGCACATGGTGGAGGCCGGCGAGGCGATGGCGGGCCCGTACCGCTGGGAGCGCTACGACCTGCTGATCATGCCGCGGGCGTTCGCCTACGGCGGCATGGAGAACCCGCGGCTGTCGTTCATCTCGCCGTCCATCGTCGCCGGCGACCGCAGCCTGGTGTCCACCGTCGTGCACGAGCTCGCGCATTCCTGGTCCGGCAACCTGGTGACCAACGCGACCTGGGACGACTTCTGGCTCAACGAGGGATTCACCACCTATCTCGAGCGGCGCCTCATGGAAATCCTCTACGGCGAGCGGCGCGCGCGCATGGAGGACGCCATCGGTCACGAGGGGCTGCTGCAGGCCATCGCGGATGCGAAGGCGTCGGCCAATCCGCGCGACGCGGCGCTCAAGCTGGATCTCGCCGGGCGCGACCCGGACGAGGGCGTCTCGGACGTCGCCTACGAGAAGGGACGCTGGTTCCTCGGATTCCTGGAATCGCGCTTCGGCCGCCCGGCATTCGACGCTTTCCTGCGCAGCTACTTCGACGCGCATGCGTTCCAGAGCCTGACGACGGAGGGTTTTCGCGCCTGGCTGCTGGCGCATCTCGACAAGCCCGGCGCGCCTGCCATCAGCGTCGCCGAGGTGGATGAGTGGCTGTACGGCGGCGACATGCCGGCGACGGCGCCGGAAGTCCCGCGCGGCGTCTTCGAGGCGCTGGACCGCGCCGCGGCCGACTGGCGCGCTGGCCGGCTGGCGACCGGGGACCTGCCGGCGCAGGACTGGGTGCCGCAGGAGTGGGTGCGCTTCCTGAACGAACAGCCTGCGGATCTCGAGGCCCCGAAGCTGGCCGAGCTGCGTTCCCGGTTCGGGTTGGGCGCCGAGGGCAATGCCGAGATTGCGCTCGCCTGGCTGTCGCTGGTCGTACGCAGCGGTTACGAGCCTGCCTTCCCCGACCTCGAGCGCTTCCTGCTGGCCACCGGCCGCTACCGGCTGGTCATCGGCCTGTTCCGCGAGCTGTCGCGCACGGATTCCGGACTGGCGCTGGGCCGCCGGATCTACGAGAAGGCACGGCCCGGCTACCACGCCACGATCCGGCAGGCGATCGAAAGGCTGTTGCAGCCGGCGGGCGGCACCGGGGCCGGCTGAGTAACTCCGCGCGCCGGGAGGTGCATCGTGCCCTTGCGTTCGCAGCACCGCGCGGTCTGGCGACGGGCGGCGCTTCTGCTCCTGTTGTGCGCGGCGCTGGCCCTGGTCACGGCCTCGCAGCCGCTGCACGCCGCACTGCTGGACGTGCTCGCGTCCGGCAAGGCCGTGATCGTCGACTACCCGCTGCCGGGCGCGCTGCTGTTCGTGCTGCTCGCCGCCGTGTCCGCCATGTTCGCGTTCGTCTCGATCGCGGTCCTCGTGCCCGTCGCGGTGTACGCATGGGGAGAACCGCTCAGCATGCTGATGCTGTGGCTGGGGTGGATCCTCGGCGGGATCGCCGCCTACCTCGTCGCGCGGTTTCTCGGCAGGCCGGTGGTGCGATGGCTGATGGCGGACAGCGCCTTGCAGCGTCTGGAGCGGCGCATTCGCCCCGACACCCGGCTCGGCCTGATCGTGCTGCTCCAGCTCGGTCTGCCGTCCGAGATTCCGGGCTACCTGCTGGGCCTCGTCAGGTATCCCTTCGGCAGGTTCCTGGCGGCGCTCGCCGTCGGTGAGCTCCCGTACACGGTCGCGACCGTCTGGCTGGGCGCCGGATTCGTCACCGCGCGCAGCGGCATGGTGCTGGCCCTGGGCCTGGCGATCGCCGCATTGAGCGTCGGCGCCTTCTACCTGCTGCGCAGGCGCCTGCGCGCCTACGGCGACAGCAGCCGGTCGAGCGCCGCGATCATGCGCTCGACCTCCGGCCGCGAGGTGTAATGCACGAACGACGTCCGCAGCGCGCCGTCATCGGTGTCGATGCCGAGCGCCTGCAGCAGCCGGTACGCGTAGAAATTGCCGGCGCCGACGCCGATATCCTGCCTGCCGAGCAGGCTCGCGAGCTCCTGGGACCGGCGGCCGTCCACGGTGAAGGCCACGGTCGGCGCGCGCTCCCCGGCGCGCGATCGGCCGATCAGCCGCACCTTCGGGTGCTGCGCCAGGAAGTCGAGCAGCGGCTGCAGCAGCGCGGTCTCGTGCCCGCGGAACAGCGTCCGCGTCGCCGCCGCCTGCGCGGCCGCCGGCTGGCCGCCATGGCCATGGTGACCGGCGACGGCCTCCAGGTAATCCACCACGCCGTTGACCGTCGCGATCTGCGCGTGATCCGGGCCCGCCGGCGTGAAGCGCTTGCCCGGGTGACCCGCATTGAAGAAGTGCCCCTGGTTCGGCAGCCTGGCGTTGAGGTCCCGGCGCAGGAACATCGCGCCGAGGTGCGGGCCGTACACCTTGTACAGGGAGAACAGGTAGAGATCGGCCCCGAGCGCGGCGACGTCGGGCAGGCCGTGCGGGCAGAAGGCGACGCCGTCCACGAACGCCAGCGCGCCCGCGCGATGGGCCAGGTCGGTGATCTCGCGGACCGGGTTGATGCTGCCGACGACGTTCGAGCAATGCGTGAAGGCCACCATGCGCGTGCGCGAGCCGAGCAGGCGCTCGAGGTCCGCGAGCTCCAGTTCCGCCGAGTCCGGATCGACCTGCCACTCGCGCACGACGGCGCCGTCGGCGCGCAGCCGGTCCCAGGCGCCGATGTTGGCCTCGTGGTCCTGGTTGGTGACCACGATCTCGTCGCCCGGTCGCAGCTGTGCGCGCAGCGCCTGCGCGACCACATAGGTGTTCTGCGAGGTGGACGGGCCGAAGTGCAGCTCGTCGTCGCCGACGTTGAGCCAGGCGGCGAGCCGCGCCTTTGCCGCGTCCATCTGCTCGCCGGCGGTGCGGGACGGCGCGAAATCGTAATGGGGCTGGACCTTGGTCCGGCGGTAACAGCGATCGAGCCACTCGATCGTCTGCCGGCAGGCATAGGAACCGCCCGCGTTCTCGAAATGCGCGAAGCCGGCGAGCGACGGCTCGGCGAAGGCGGGGAACTGCGCGCGCACGAAATCGAGATCGAGGGCGGACATCGGCGGGGTTCCCGGTGCGATCGCCGCCGTGCGGCGCCTCAGCGCCCGGCCTGGCGCGCGGCGACGCCGTCCAGTATCTCGTCGAGGCGCGCGCGCGGCAGCCAGCGCCCGCGCACCATGACGCCCTCGAGCCTGCGGACGTTGGCGAGGTCCGCCAGCGGGTCGCCGCCGAGCAGCAGGATGTCCGCCTCCAGGCCCTCGCGCAGCCGGCCGAATCGATCTTCCTGCCCGAAAAAGCGCGCCACGTTCACGGTGCCGGTTGCAAGCGCATCGGGCGGGGAGAGCCCGATCTCGCCGTACAGCTCGAGCTCGGCGAGCGCCGCGTCGCCCGGCACGTTGAACACCTGCGGTGCGTCGGAGGCCAGCAGGATCGGCACGCCGGCCGCGTGCATCTGCCGCAGCAGCTCGCGCCGCAGTTCGATGAAGCGCTCCGCGCGCGGTGCCGCGGCCGCGAAGCGTGCCCGCGCGTCCTGCCACTGTTGCGCCATGCGCGGCGACACGAAGCGCCAGGCCGGCCGCCGGCGCAGGTCCTCCGCCCGCGGCGGCTGCGCCCATTGCTCGATCAGCACCTGCGTCGGCGCCATCCAGCTGCCGGCTTCCCTGGTCGCCGTGACCAGTTCCGGAATGCGTTTCGCATCGGCACAGTCGGTGCGCTCGATGCCGAAGAAGCCGGCGGGCAGCTCGTCGTCGATGCAGCTGCCGTCGGCGAGCGCCTCGACGTACTGGTCCAGGTGGTCGATGGCCGACTGCCGCGCCGCGAGCGCGCGCCGCACGCCGACCTTGGCGGAAACGTGCCCGGCGAACGGGATGCCGGCCTCGTTCGCGGCCTCGACCAGGGCGTCGAACACCCCGGGCTCGAGGCCCGGGTGGATCTTCACGAAGTCGTAGCCGGCGGCTTTCTGCTCGCGCACCATGCGCGCCGCCGTTGCCGCATCCGGCGCGCTGTTGCCGTTGACCGACGGGCCGGAGGTGAACAGGCGGGGCCCGAGCAGTTCGCCGCGCGCCAGGCGCGCGCGCATGTCGAGATGTGCGGGCTGGCCCAGCATGCCGCGGATGGCCGTCTGCCCGTGGGCCAGATAGAGCAGCAGCACGTCCTCCGCGTAGCCCGCCGGTTCCGCTCCCGGCACGTGCGCGTGCATCTCGGCGAGTCCCGGCAGCAGGTAGCGTCCGGTGGCATCCACGATGGTCGCGCCGTCCGGGGCCGCGATACCGGTTGCAATGCGCGCGATGCGCCCGTCCTGCACCAGCAGGTCGTGCCCTTCGAGCACGCCCGGCGCGTCCATCGTGATCAGCGTGGCGTTGCGGAACAGCAGTGGCGGCTCCGCCGCCGTGGCCGCGCAGGGCAGGAGCAGCGACAGCAGCGCTGCCAGCCTCATTTCGCGCCGTTCGACCGCAGCAGCTCCAGGTAGCGGTCCCTCAGTTCCGTCTGCCGCGAGCGCATCGCGACGGCCTGTCCCGCGATCCAGACCTGCTCCGCGACCGTCGTGACTTCCAGCGGATCGCCGCTCCACAGCACCAGGTCCGCAATCTTCCCGGCCTCGATGCGGCCGCGGTCGGCGCCGATGCCGAAGATGTCGGCCGCGCTCGAGGTGACGGCCGCGAGCGCCGCCTCCCATGGCAGGCCGTGCGCGACCGCATTGCCGGCGAGCTGGCGGTTTTTGCGCGCCATGTGGCCGTCGCCGGTCGAGAACGCGATGCGCACGCCGGCCTCGTGCAGGATCCTCGCATTGTCGAGGCGCGCGCCCAGGCGGTCGAAGCTGGCGGGCAGGTTGTCGAGTGCGTTCAGGATCACCGGCACGTCCGCGGCAGCCAGCTCCCGCGCGACCAGCCAGGCCTCGTCGCCGCCGGCGATGACCGGCTTCATGCCGTGTCGCTGCGCGTAGGCGATCACCTGGCGGATATCGGAAGCGCGTTCGGCGCGGAACACGACCCGGCCGCCTGCCAGGTAGGACTTGAGCGCGGCGCGGCCCTCGGGCTGCAGCAGCGCGCCCTCGCCGGCGGTCGCCGGCTCGCGAACTTCCCGGATCGCCTGGTCGAGCAACATGAACTGCGCGGCGCGGCTGCCGCCCGAGGCCGCGGCCGCAGTTGCGCCCCAGTGCACGAACAGCGTGCGGCTGCCGGGTTGCACCGCGTCGTAGCCGCCGTCCAGCAGCGCTGCCCCGCCCTGGCCTGCGATGAGGCTGGTGCTGCTGAGCGGGCTGACCATGGTCCAGGTCACGCCCTCGACGCGGGCCACGGCGGCGAGCGCGGAGCGCGGATTGAAGGCGCGCGTGACGTCGAACTCCGGGCGCCACTGGTGCTGCCACGCAGGCGCGGTCAGCGTGACTTCCTCGTCCACGGTCGCAGGCTCGAGCGACACCTCTTCGACGCCGATCTGCGTGAGCCCGCCGAACAGCCCGGGCGTCAGCGCGCGGCCCCCGGCGTCGATCACCGTGGCGCCGGCGGGCGCTGCGAGCCCGGGACCGAGCGCCGCGATGCGCCCGCCGCGGACCAGCACGTCCGCGTTCGCGAGCGTGCCGGCGGCAGATGCCGTGTGTACGCGTGCGTTGCGGATGAGAAGATCCTGTGCGGAGGCCGCGCTGCCGGCGGCGCAGGCCGCGAGCGACGCCAGCAGAATGGCGGGCAGGCGCCGTGAGGTGCCGCTCATCGTCAGCTCAGGGGCAGGATCCGGAACACTCTGTCAGTCTGCTCGCGCCTGATTGTCATGTCCACCAGCACGGTCCGGTCGGGGCGGAACAGCCTGGCGATGCGCGCTGGCATCAGCTTGATGCTGCCGATGTCGTCGTAGCCGAAAGTCGAATAACCGACGGTCCGGGTCTTGCGGATGTCGGGCATGGCGGTGACGCTGATGTACAGCGGCCGCTGCGGCGCGATCAGCTTCTCCTGCACCGCAGTGGTATTGAACATCAGGCTGCGGTAGGCGGCGTTGTCGCCGTAGACGTGCACCTTCGCCATCACTTCTTCCTGGATCGCGCGCGTCAGCCTGTCGTCCACCTTGCTGCCGTCTGGCGTCTTGGCGAATACCTCGAGGAAATAGTCGGTGACGAAGTCGTCCATGCTGTCGGTCAGCCTGATCACCGTGTCCTGGTAGCCTTGTGTGAAGCGCTTGCCGGCGCCGTCCTTGCGCGCCTGGTCGCTGAAGGCCTCGAGATCCGCGCACAACGCCGCGAAGCCGCTGTCGTCCACGGTCAACGCCCGCTTGACGAAGCCGAGGACGGCAGGGTTGCGCGGACCGCCGTCCTTGAGCGCGATCGTGCTGTGGTTGTCCCGCGGGATGCGGGCGAAGGCGGTGGCGCCATTCGCCTCGCGGATCGAGGGCGCCGGCGGCGATTGCGGGTCGGTGGCGAAGTTGAAGGTGACGAGCGCGGCGTTCAGGTTCGCGGTCGCGACGCGCACGGTGCCGTCGGTGCCGCTCTCGTTGGCGGCCGCGGCGATGCCGGAATAGCCGTCCGTGCCCACCAGCACGGTGCACAGGACGCGCCCCGGCCCGTACCAGTCGTCGCTCGAGAAGCGGTCGCGCAGCGCGAGCTCCCAGGAGAACGGGCTTGCGACCTCGAGGCCCTTCAGGATGTGCGTGCCGGTCTGGAACAGCTTGTCGCTCTTGAAGCCCTTGACCACGCGGCCCATGAACGAGCGGCCCTTGTGCGCGAGTGGCGAGCCGAAGTTGGCCGGCGCCAGCATCAGCAAGCGGCGGATCGGGTTGGTCGCCGGCCTGTAGCAGCTCGTCATCCAGTGGCGCGCGACCAGGCCGCCCGTGCTGTGCACGACGACGTCCACGCTGCGCGGCGCGGTGGGCAAGTTCTCGGCCTGCCAGGCGCGCTGCATCGCGTGCGCCAGGTCGTCGAAGGTGACGTCGTCGTCCATTGACACGTAGTCGCCAAGGCGCACGTGCTTGACGCCGGCGGCGATGCCGTCCGCGACCAGGCGATTGCCCAGCCGCCTGAAAGAAGCGTGCGTGTCGCTCCAGCCGTGCAGGATCACCAGCATTCAGGCGGCTGCCCCGGGTTTCGCCGGCAGCCGCGGCAGGACGCCGACCCCCAGCCAGCCGGCGAGCGCGGCGGCGGCAAAGGCGAAGATGTCTCCCATCTCGACGCTGAACGTCACCGGCAGCAGCTTGACGCCGACGACGTACAGCGCGAACACGATGACGCCGACCAGGATCGAGACGATCAGGCCGACGACGAACGGGCCCATGTGCATGCCCCTGCGTATGCGTCCGGCGAGACGGACGAACCCGCCGATGAAGCCGCCGAGGCCCGTCGCGGCCATTGTCGGCCACGGCCAGATCACGCTCACCGGTGACGACGCACCGGGCGAGTAGCCCGCCGCGACCGCGGTGACGACCAGTTCCCCGGGGCTGTCGGTCCGCAGCGTTGCCCGCGCGATGCCGAACTCGTCGAATTCGGGCGGATCCGGGTCCGGCAGGAAGGCGCCCGGGGCGCGGATGCTGACGGTGCCCTGGGGGCGGGCGTCGCCGCCGATCGCGCGCACCGTCACCTGCGTCGTCTGCATGCCGAAGGCCCGCAGGCGGTCGCCGTCCACGTCGACGATCAACGTCGGCTCGACCGGGACCCTCACCGAGACTCCTTCGCGCGAGAAATTGGACGCGATGCGAAGCGTGACCGGCTGGCCGATGACACGCGAAGCGACGCGGATGCGCTGGTACGGCGGACTCGTGACCTGCAGCGCGACCTGGTGCGGATCGACCAGGGCTGACTCGAGGACCTCGAACTGCAATGGCACGGTCAGCGACCGCGGGCTGCCGGCGCCGAAGAGATCCGCCACGCCGATCAGGACGGTGCCGACGAACTGCCCGGTTTGCGCGTCGTACTGCAGCGGCTGTCCCACCAGCACGTACGGCTTGAGCTGCACTTCCTCGTCGTCCTCGGCGAGTTGGCGCACGGCGCCCTCGAAACTTTGCAGCGATTCCGTACCGTCGGACTCGGTGGCCGCCACCTGCTCGGCCAGCAGCGCATTGGCTGCCCGCTCAGTCGGCGCATCCAGGGGCACAAAAAGGAGCTGGCCGCGAAGGAGGCGCGGCACGGCCGCGGCGGCGGCCGGGGGAGTCATGACCGCCGCGGGCGGTGCCGCAACCGGCGGCGCAGCCGCATCCGGCGGCAGCGTTGCCGGATCAGGCGTCGCTGCGGGGGGCGTGGCCACGCCCGGCGCCACGTCGGCGGCTCTCTGGATGACGGCCGGGTCCACGGGCACCGCCCGAGACCGGGTGATCTGCTGCTGCAGCTCCCTGCGCGCCTGCGCCGGCGTCTGCGCCAGCGCAAGCATCGGCATGCTCAAGAGGAGGACGACGACCAGATGGCGAGCTGTGCGGCCCATGGCTCCCTGCCCCAGGACGAACGTCACCTTGACGTTTTCGGCGGACGCTACGCCGAATCGCCGTGCGGCGCAACCTCGACGACTCGATCAGGCCGCCGGACGCCGGACGCTCTGTGGCCACAGCCTCCACAGACGCTTCTCGACCTCGATGACGATCAGCAGCGCCACGCCGACGCCGACGACGACGAAGCCGTCGGTGACGGATACCGGCGCCGTGCCGAAGATGCGCTGCATCGGCGGCCAGTAGGTCAGCACGAACTGGGCGACGGTGACGGTCGCGACGCCGGCGAGCACCGCGGGCGTGCCGAGCAGGCTGCGCAGGGTCAGGGCGGTGCCGTGCACGTAGCGGATGCTGAACAGGTAGAACACCTCCATGACGACGATGGTGTTGACGGCGATGGTGCGGGCGGTCTCGATGCCGAGGCCGCGCGCCTCGGCCCAGAAGAACATGCCGAACACGCCCGCCACGAACAGCAGCGACACGAAGACGATGCGCCAGACGAGGTAGCGCGACAGGATGGGCTCGTCGGGCGCCCGCGGGGGCCGCTGCATCGTGCCGGGCTCGGTCGGCTCGAAGGCGAGCGTGAGGCCCAGTGCGACGGCGGTGACCATGTTGATCCACAGGATCTGCAGCGGCGTGATCGGCAGCGCGAGGCCGAAGGCGATGGCGGCGATGATCGCCAGCGACTCGCCGCCGTTGGTGGGCATCGTCCAGCCGATGACCTTGAGGATGTTGTCGTAGACCGTGCGCCCCTCGCGCACCGCGGCGACGATCGAGGCGAAGTTGTCGTCGGCGAGCACCATTTCGGCCGCCTCCTTGGCGGCCTCGGTGCCCTTGTGGCCCATCGCGATGCCGACGTCGGCGCGCTTGAGCGCCGGCGCATCGTTGACGCCGTCGCCGGTCATGGCGACCACCGCGCCCTCGGACTGCAACGCCTCGACCAGGCGCAGCTTGTGCTCCGGCGTGGTGCGCGCGAACACGGCGACCTCGCGCGCGAGCGCGGCGAGCGCGGCATCGTCCAGGCCGTCGAGCCGCGATCCCTCGGCGACCCGCGGCGCCTCGCCGAGTCCGAGCTGGCGCGCGATTGCGCCCGCCGTGATGGCGTGGTCGCCGGTGATCATGACCACGCGAACGCCGGCCGACCGGCACTCGCGCACCGCCGCGATCGCTTCCTCGCGCGGCGGGTCGATGAGCCCGGTGACGCCCAGGAAGACCGCATCCGGCTCGACGTCGCCGAAAGTGAGCGTGGTGCGGCCATCGGGCATCGCGCGCATCGCAAATGCCAGCACGCGCTGGCCGTGGGTCGCGAGGCGCTCGATCTGCGCCAGCCAGAAGTCCCGGTCGATCGGTGCCGGCTGGCCGCCGGCGAGCTGGCTTGCGCACATGCCGAGCACGCGCTCGGGCGCGCCCTTGATCAGGACCACGCTGCCGTGCGCGTGGCTGTGGTGCAGCGTGGCCATGAAGCGGTGCGCGGCGTCGAACGGGATCTCGTCGTCGCGGTGCCACTCGCGGCGCAGCCGATCCGGCTGGTAGCCGGCCTTGACGCCGAACGACAGCAGCGCGCCTTCCATCGGGTCGCCATCCACCGTCCAGGCGCCGTCCGCGTGGCGCAGGCCGGCGTCGTTGCAGAGCATGGCCGCGCGCGCGAGCGCCGCGAGCGCCGGCCGCTCGAGCGGTTCGACCTCGCGGCCGTCGCAGACGAAGTCGCCGGCCGGATCGTATCCCGAGCCGGTGACCTCGCAGGCCTCGTCGGCCGTGACCACGCCGGCGACCATCATCTCGTTGCGGGTCAGGGTGCCGGTCTTGTCCGAGCAGATGACCGAGACCGAGCCCAGCGTCTCGACCGCCGGCAGCCGGCGCACGATCGCATTGCGCCTCGCCATGCGCGCCACGCCGATGGCGAGCGTGATGGTCAGGATCGCCGGCAGTCCTTCCGGGATCGCCGCGACGGCGAGGCCGACCACGACCATGAATGCCTCGTCCGGCGTGTAGCCGTGCCGCAGGTGGGCCCAGGCGAACACCACCACGCAGACCGCGAGGATCACCAGCGTGAGCGTGCGCGCGAACCGGTTCATCTGCCGGATCAGCGGCGTCTCCAGCGTGCCGACCTCCTCGAGCAGCGCGCTGATGCGGCCGAGCTCGGTGGCGCTGCCGGTGCCGACCGCGACGCCGCTGCCCTGGCCGCCGGCGACCAGCGTGCCGGAGTAGGCCATCGAACCGCGGTCGCCGAGCGCCGCGTCCGCGGCGACCGCTTCCGCCTGCTTGTCCACGGCCACCGACTCGCCGGTCAGCGCGGCCTCGGCGATGCGCAGGTTGCGCTGGCGCAGGATGCGCAGGTCCGCCGGCACGCGGTCGCCCGCCTCGAGCACCACGACGTCGCCGGGCACGATGTCCTCGGCCGGGATCGTGAGCCGGTGGCCGTCGCGGATGACCGTCGCGCGCGGGTCGATCATGGCGCGGATGGCGTCGAGCGCCTGCTCGGCGCGGCCCTCCTGCACGAAGCCGATCAGCGCGTTCAGCACCACGACCGCGAGGATCACGATCGCGTCGACCGGATGGTCGAGCAGCAGCGAGATCAGCGCCGAGCCGAGCAGCACGTAGATGAACAGGTTGCGGAACTGCTGCAGCAGCCGCATCCAGGCGCTGCGGCGCGCTGCGGCAGGCAGGCGGTTGGGGCCGCAGATTCCGCGGCGGTCCGCGGCCTCCGCCGCGGTCAGGCCGTCGGCGCGGCTGTCGACGGCGGCCAGTACCGCCTCAACCGGCGCCGCATGCCATTCGCCGGGCTTTTCGCCGTAGCTTCCGGGTGACGACTGCATGGCGCGCGGGACCGCGCGCGCTCAGAGTTCGAAGTCGGATCGCGGCCTCGCGGCAGGATCCGCGCGGTCGTGGCGCAGCACGCCGTCCACGTAGACCTGGTCCGCGAGCGCGTACACGCTGAACGGGTCGCCGCTCCAGATCACGACGTCGGCCATCTTGCCGGGCTCCAGCGTGCCGGTCTGCTCGAGGATGCCGAGCGACTTCGCGGGGTTCGCCGTGACCCAGCGGATCGCGCGCTCGGGGGCGATGGCGAGGCCCGCGCGCAGGCCGCGCGTCATCGCCTTGGCGGCTTCCTGGTTCAGCCGCTGGATGCCCTCCGAGGAATCGGAGTGCACGATCGCGCAGCCGCCGGGCGGCGCATCCACCATCGCCAGGTTCTCCTGCACGCTGTCCCAGGCCTCGAGCTTGAAGCCCCACCAGTCCGCCCACAGCGCGCCGCACACGCCTTCCTCGGCGAGCCGGTTCGCGAGCTTGTAGGCCTCGACGCCGTGGTGGAAGGCGGCGATGCGGAAGCCGAACTCGCGCGCGAGGTCGAGCATGATGCCCATCTCGTCGGCGCGGTAGCAGTGGTTGTGCACCAGCAGCTCGCCCTGCATCGCAGCTGCCAGCGTCTCGAGGCGCAGGTCCCGCTTCGGCGGCTTCGGCGCGGTGGCGTCCGGCTTGGCCTTCGATTCGTGCACCGCGAGCTTGGCCTCGTACTCCTTCCACTGCTCCATGTAGTCCTGCGCGTCGGCGAACGCCTGGCGGTAGCCCGCGACGTTGCCCATGCGCGTGGCGGGCGGCCGCTGCCTGCCGCCGTAGACGCGCTTCGGGTTCTCGCCGCAGGCCATCTTGAGTCCCTGCGGTGCGCCGGGGAACTTCATCGCCTGGTAGGTCGTCGCCCAGACGTTCTTGACCGTCACGCCGCGCCCGCCGATCAGGTTTGCCGAGCCCGGCAGGAGCTGCATCGCGGTGACGCCGCCCTCAAGCGCGCGCTGGAAGCCCGGATCCTGCGGCCACAGCGAGTGCTCGGCCCAGACGCCCGCAGTCACCGGGTCGGTGGCCTCGTTGCCGTCGCTGTGTGCGCGCACGCCCGGGCTCGGATAGACGCCGAGATGGGAGTGCACGTCGATCAGCCCGGGCGTGACCCAGCGCCCGCTTGCGTCGATCACGATCGCACCCGTTGGCGCCATGAGTCCGCTGCCGATGGCGCGGATGCGGCCGCGCTCGAGGAGCAGGTCGCCGGCATCGATGCGGGTGCCGGTGCCGGTGAGGATCGTCGCGTTGCGGATCAGGACCGGTGCGCCCTGGTCGGGCGCCTGGTAGGTCGAGGCGAAAGGCGCGGCGACCCCGGCCTGCGGCTCCGCAGCGGCTGGCGCCGCCGCCATCGGCGACTGCGTCGCGCAGGCCGCGACCAGGGAAATGCCGGAGGCGGCGAGCAGCGAAGCCCATGCATTGCGGCTCGTGGCGGACATGCCCAATTCAGGAGTCCTCGGATGGCCGGCGCGGCGCGCGGGTGTTGCGGGCAGATTACGGTCGCAAGCCACCAGCGGCAAGCCTTGCGGCCGAAGTCCGGCATGCCCGAGGCGCCGCGCCGCGTCCGCACGGCCGCGGACATCCTCGAAGCCAGGCGCAGCGGGCGCGCCGGACAGATCAGGGAGGCCGGCGCTAGTCGAGCAGCGGCCTCAGGAAGGCGATCGCCTCCTCGATCTGGCGGATCTCGTCCTTGGTGTTCCACTCGCCGTGCGGCGCATTCGGGAACTCGACATAGGTGACCCGCTTGCCGGCTTTCTCCAGCACCTTCTTCAACTGCCGCGATTGCGCGACCGGCACGACCTCGTCTGCCGAGCCGTGCATCAGCAGCACCGGGATGCCGACCTCGGAGGCGCGATGCAACGGCGAGGCTGCATCCAGCGCTGCGCGGTCGGCTTTCGGATCGCCGATGGACTTGAGCCAGTAGCGGTAAGTCATCGAGTCCTCGCCGTCCTCCCGGCGCACGTGTGCGATCATCCCGCGCAGGTCGCTGACGCCCGCCAGCGAAACCGCGCCCCGGTAGCGTTCCGGCGTCAGGATCGCGCCCATCAGCGCGGCATAGCCGCCGTAGCTCGCGCCATAAATCGCGACGCGCCCCGGATCGGCGATGCCCCGCTTCACGAGGTCGTCCAGCGCATCCGTCAGGTCGTCCTGCATGCGTATTGCCCACTGCCGGTGGCCGGCCTCGGCGAACCTGCGGCCGTAACCCGATGAGCCGCGGAAGTTCGGCTGCAGCACCAGCCAGCCCTGCGCCGCGAAGGCCTGTGCGAGGGGGTCGAACGTCAGCTGGTCCCGCATCTCGGGACCGCCGTGCGGCATCAGCACGAGCGGCAGGGGGCCGCTCCGGCCGTTCGGCCGCGTCAGGTAGGACGTGATGCTCGTACCGTCGCGCATCGGGCTCCTGACGACTTCGGCCTGCGCCAGGCGCTCGGGCTCGAGCCACGGCCTGTCCGAGGCGATGAACGTCAGGTTGCGCGCGGCGAAATCGTAGAAGTAGT
This sequence comes from Steroidobacteraceae bacterium, assembly GCA_019634895.1. Lineage (GTDB taxonomy): Bacteria > Pseudomonadota > Gammaproteobacteria > Steroidobacterales > Steroidobacteraceae > SCUD01. The sequence continues at coordinate 26,611 of JAHCAM010000024.1, forward strand.
GGTCGCCCGGCGCCTGCGGGCCGACCACGTGCAGCAGCATGCGCCTGCGGCCGCGATCGATCCCGGCGATGCGCACGTTGGCCTGGCCGCGGAAGTATCGGTCCATGCCGTTCCAGTGGCTCTGCAGCGCGGGGTCGCGCAGCTGGTAGGTGACGGTGTCCGCCACCCAGACGGCGCCCGCATACTCGCCGTCGATCGAGAATGCGCGGCTGAGGTCGTATCCCGGGCCCCGTGCGACGGCCTCGCCGAACGACTTGCTGCGCAGGTCGTAGAGATGGATGTCGTAGGTGTCGGCGCCGTCACGGCGCGAGCGGACGTAGATCCTGCCGGCGCCCGGCGCGTCGCCGGCATAGGACCATTCGCCGAGCACGTCCTCGCGGCGGATCCGCGCCACCAGCGACCAGTCCTCCGGGTCGTCGGCGTCGCGGCCATGGATCCGCACCTCGGTTCCGCGCCGGTTGACGTCGTAGCGCAGCGCCGCGTCTCCGCTTTCGGTTTCCCAGCCGATCGTGCTGGCCCGGCCGCGCGTCATCAGGGTGGCCCGGCCGTCCCGGACATCCACCCTGAACAGGTCGTAGGTATTGCGGTTCCATGCCGCCATCACCACGTGGTCCGGGTCCTGCGGCGTCAGGTCCACGACGCGCGACAGGTCGAGGCCCCGGCGCGCGCCGAACTTCGCGCCAGCGAACAGCTCGATCGAATTGCCGCCATCCGGGTCGATGGCCTGGACCTGGCGTCCGGCAACCAGGTAGCCGCTGTCGATGCCGACCCGCAGTCCGACCAGCAGCCGCTTGTCACTCGCCCACATGACCCACAGCGGCGTGTGCCAACCCTCCCTGCCGATGGCGAGCTTGCGCACGCCGTCGGGCTGATCGAAGCGGTCGAGGTCCAGCACCGCAACCACGTCGCGCGAGTCGCCGAACCGGCCGGCGATGGCCAGGCGCTCGCCGTCCGGCGACAAGGCTACGTCGCGGATCGCCGTGGCGCGCAACAGTTCCTCGACGCTGTGGGGCGCGGGCGCTTGCGCCAATGCAGAACCCGCGAGCAGCAACACAGTCAATGCGGCGGCACGCAACCAACGCGAGTCCGCCACGCGCATCAGCGGCCCCGGCGTGCCCACGCGTCCTCGCGCAGCCGCGTGCCCACGCGCACGATCGAGTTGATCACCGGCACCAGCTCGCGGCCGAGTTCCGACAGCGAGTACTCGACCGACGGCGGCGAGGTCGGCGCGACTTCGCGCCGCACCACGCCCTTCTGCTCGAGCTGCCGCAGGCGCGCGGTCAGCATCTTGGGAGAGACCCCGGGGATGTCGCGCATCAGCTCGCCGAAGCGGCGCGGTTCCCCCGAGAGCTTCCAGATGACGGACGGCGTCCAGGCGCCGCCGAGCACCGCCATGCAGGCTGCCATCGGGCAGCCGGGTGGCGGGGGAGGCGCCTTGCTCCTGCGGACTTTCAGTGCCATCGCGGGCTCCGGACCGGTTACCGCGAGGATAGTGGAATTTGGCGGTTACGTACAGGTATGTACTATACAAAGGTAAGTACATGCGGCTAGGATGGACCCACGTCAATCCAGCAGGAGATTTCCGAGATGAAGCTGTACTTTTCCCCCGCGGCCTGCTCGCTTGCTCCGCACATCGTCGCCAACGAGGCCGGCATCCCGCTTGAACTCGTCAAGGTGGATACGAAGACCAAGACGATCGAGCCGGAAGGCGACTTCTGGGCCGTCAATCCCAAGGGCTATGTGCCCGCGCTCGAGCTGGACGACGGCCAGGTGCTGACGGAGGGCCCGGCCATCGTGCAGTACCTCGCCGACCTCAAGCCTGGCGCAGGGCTGGCGCCCGCGAACGGCACGTTCGCGCGCGTGCGGCTGCAGGAAGCGCTCAACTACCTGACCTCCGAGATCCACAAGACGTTCAGTCCGCTGTTCAACCCGGCGCTGCTGCCCGAGGTGCGCGACGAGCGCCTGGCGTACCTGAAGCGCCGCTACGCGCTGATCGAGCGGCAACTCGAAGGAAAGCAGTTCCTGTCCGGCGACCATTTCACGGTCGCGGATGCCTACCTGTTCGTGCTCACGAACTGGGCGCGCGGCGTGAGGCTCGACCTCTCGGAGTTCCCGAACCTGATGGCGTTCCAGAAGCGCGTTGCCGCGCGTCCCGCCGTCCGGCAGGCGCTGGTGCGCGAGGGACTGGTGAAGGACGCGAAGGCGGCCTGAGGCCGCAGTCCCAAAGCAGGACGGCCGGGCGCGGATGCCGTGCCCGGCCGTCACATCGTCGCAGGCCGGGTTCACCCTTCGTCGGATTTCCCGGCCTTGCGCTCCGCGTGGCGGCGATGCTTGTCCTTGTGCATCGCGCGCATCTCCTCGCGGGTGAGCTGGCCGTCGCCGTCCGCGTCGATGGTTGCGAACTTCTCGGCGGTCATCTTCGGATGCGCGGCCTGGAACTCGGCGAGGCTGATGCTGCCGTTGCCATCCTTGTCGAGCCCGTCGAAGCGCGCCTTGGCGTGCGCCGCACGCAACTCTTCGCGCGACAGCAGGCCGTCGCCGTTGGCGTCCGCCTTGCGGAACTGCTCGGCCGTGAAGCCGGGCCTGGCGGCCTGCATCTCGGCGAGGTCCACCGAGCCGTCGCCGTTGGCGTCGAGCTTGGCGCGGTCCGGGTGCGCCTGGGCGGCCAGGGGGATTGCCGCCACGAGTGCGACGGCGACGGTGCGGAACTTGAAGCTTGCGGTCATCGAGGGGCCCTCCAGGGGTTGCGGAGATCGGTTTTGACGGCTACAACGCGGCCCGCAGCCGGGTCGTTGACAGCCCTCAGGCCTCTGTAGAGCGCGCGCGCGCACCGGGGTTCCCTGCAGATGCGAAGGTCCGCCAGGTGGCGGCCCTTCGCGGTTCCGGCAGCTCGGCTAGTGGAGGTGGCCGCCCGGGTCTGCGTGCGCGTCGCAGGACACGAGGCGGTTCCAGTCGGCGAAGGTCCCGTCCGGGTTGTCCCGCCATGCCCAGACGTGGATCTGGTAGAAGGCCGGGATGCCATAGCGGTTGGGCGCTCCCGCGTAGTGCAGCAGGTGGCCCTCCAGCACCGGCACCTCGTCCACCCAGTCGGCGGCGAAGGTGATGTACTCGACGCCGACCAGGCGCATGCGCCCGTTCGGGGCCGGCTCGTAGATCAGCGCCTCGGGCGTTTCCGCGTTGATCTCCTTGCCGAGCAGGCCGCCGTTGATGAAGTGCACGCCCATGGCGCCGCCATTCGGTCCGCTGACGCACGGTCCCGGCGCGTAGCCGTTGGCGATCGCGACTTCCACGTCCTTGTACTGTGCAGTCGCGGCGCGGATCTTCGCCACCAGCGGCGACACGCCCTTCTTGCCGCCCTCATCTGCAGTCGCCGGCGCCGGCGCGAACAGCGGCAGCGCTGCCAGCAGCAGGCTTGCGCGCAGCCCGGGCCTCACGTGCCACCTCCCGGCAGCAGGTCGACGGGGACTTCCATGATGCTGTCGACCGGCAGCGAATTGAGCGCAGCTGCCTGGCGGATCGCGGACTCGCTCGGGCCCTCATAGATGCAATAGGTCTTGGTCTGGTCCGCGTTGGCGAAAGACTGGACCCAGCGCACGCCCACCGAGGTATTGTTCGCGTTCACGCGCGCCTTGGTCTCGGCGTCGAGCCCGGCGAGCGCGCCCGCCGGGAAGGTCCGTTCGATCAGGTAGCGATGCAGCGGGGCGTCGTCCGCCAGTGCGGGTGCGACGGCCAGCAGGGACAGCGATGCAAACAGCGCTTTCATCCTCGTTTCCTCCTGGGTCGTTGGCGTTTTCGCTTGAGTGAGGACGCGCGCTCCCGGCGACCGGCTACTCGGCGGTGGCGGGATCGATGACCGTCGCCACCCGGGAGATCCGGTTGGCCGGGAAGCCACCGAGCTCCGCGTGACGGCGGACCAGCGATTCGTCCGAGGCATGGTAGATGCAGTAGATCCTGTCGGCGGTCACGAAGCTCTGGATCCACTGCACGCTGGGTCCGAGGCTGCCGAGCACGCCGCAGGATTTCTGCGAGATCTTCTTCAGTTCGGCGGGGCTCATGCTGCCGGCGCCGGGAATGTCCCTCTCGATCACGAACTTCGGCATCTGGACCTCCTCCGCTGGTGATGTCGGCCGGGACGCGGTCTTCACTCGGGTGCCACACTGGTGTCGCCCGCCGGCCAAGTCTTGAAAATGTCCTGAAACTTTCCTGAATCCTCGCTGATCGGCCGGCTGCCGCGTACGCGCTATATTAATCAGGAACTTGGGTGCCTGTGGATCGGGGGGCGGGATGGATCGGATCAGGATCGGGGCGTTCGAGCTGCTGCCCGCGGAACGGCAGCTGTGCCTCGACGGCCAGCCCGTCGAACTCGGCGCGCGTGCCTTCGACCTGCTGCTGGTGCTGGTCGAGAACGCCGGCCGCCTGGTCACCAAGGCGACCCTGCTCGAGCGCGTCTGGCCCGGGCTCGTGGTCGACGAGAACAACCTGCCGGCGCAGATCGCGTGCCTGCGCCGCGTGCTCGGCGCAGGCGCGATCCGCACGATTCCCAGGTTCGGCTATCGGCTCGACCTCGAGGTCGGTGCCGCGGACACCGCTGCCACGCCGCCGCCGGCTCCGCCGCAACGTTACGCGCATCACCTGCTTGGCGCCCTGGTCGGGCGCGAGGAGGAGCTGCGGACCGTGCAGGAGATGCTGGAGCAGTGCTGCCTGCTGACCATCGTGGGCGCCGCGGGAATCGGCAAGACGCGGCTTGCGCAGGAGGTCTTCGCGCGCGGTTCGGACCAGCACGAGGCGCGCACCGCCTGGGTCTCGCTCGAGCCGCTGGACGACGTCGCGCGGGTGCCTGGCGCGATCGCGCTGGCGCTCGGCATGTCGCTGCCGGCCGGCGGGGACCGGTTCGAGGCGCTGCGCCATGCCATCGAGCAGGTGCCGGTGCTGTTGTTCCTGGATGGCGCCGAGCACCTCGGCGATGCGCTGGCCAGGCCGCTGGGCGCGCTGCTGTGGAGCTCCCCCAGCCTGCGTGCACTGGTCACCAGCCAGGCGCGGCTCGGGATCGTGGGCGAGTCCGTATACCGGCTCGAGCCGCTCGCGGTGCCGCATGCGGAGGCCGGCGAGCACGACCAGGCGCATTGTGGCGCGGTCGCCCTGTTCGCGCAGCGGGCCCGCCAGGCGGACCAGCGCTTCGAACTCGGGGCGTCCAACGTGGCGCTGGTGGCCGAGATCTGCCGCCGGCTCGACGGCAACCCGCTGGCGCTCGAGCTTGCGGCGGCGCGGGTCCCGGCGCTCGGACTCAAGGCACTGCTTGATCGGCTGGACGACCGCTTCCGGCTGCTGCGGCAGTCCGGTAGTGCCGGAAACCCGCGCCATGGCGTGCTCGAGGCCGCTTTCGAGTGGAGCTACGGCCTGCTGTCGCCGGCGGAGCAGAGGGTCTTCGATCGGCTTGGCGCCTTCGCGGGCAGCTTCTCCCTCGACGCCGCAGCGCGCTGCGTCGCCGGCGACGGAGTGGACGCCTGTGGCGCCATCGACTTGATCGGTCGGCTCGCGGACCGCTCGCTGGTGACGGTGCAGGGCGTCGAACCGCCGCGTTACCGGCTGCTGGAGACGGCTCGCTGTTACGCGAACGAACGCCTCGCGGCGACCGGCGAGCGGGAGGCGGCCGGCGGCCGCATGGCCGGGTCCGTGCTGCAGCTGCTCGACCAGGCTTACGACGAATACTGGTCCCAGGACGAGGCGGTCTGGCTCAGCCACTATGAGCAGGAGATCGACAACGTGCGCGCCGCGATCGAGTGGGCGCGACGCAACGACGACGTGCTGGCGGTGTCGCTGTTCGGTTCCGCGTGGCCGCTGTTCGCCGAGACCGACCTGCACGCAGAGGGCCGCAGCGGCCATGACGAGGCGGTCGCGCTGCTGACGGACGCTGTGCCGCTCGCGCGGGTGGCGAGGTTCTGGGAGGCGATCGCGACCTACGATTCCACGCGCCAGCTCGACCGCGCGCGCTACGCGGCGGAACTCGCGGCCGGGATGCACGCGGCGACCGGCGACGCGCGCGCCCGCTACTACACCCTGCTGCAGCTGGCACTGAACTCGCGCGGCGACGACGCCGGTGCGCGGGCGGCGTTCGCGCAGGCGCGCAGCCTCGAGGATCCCGGCTGGCCCGCGCGCCTGCTGGCGCAGGGCGCGATGACCGAAGGCGCGCTGCACGCGAGCAGGGGCGAGTATGCCGCCGCGCGCGAGGCGTACCGCCATGCGCTGAGCTACGCGCTCACCATGAGCGAGCGCCAGGCGCTGGCGGCGTCGGTGGCCATCGTGGAACTGGACGTCGCCTGCGGCGCCATCGATGCCGCCCTGCAGCTCGGCCGGCCGCTGGCTCTCAGCCTGCGGCGGATTGGACGGCGCGAGACCCGTTTCGAGCTGCTGGTGATGGTGCAGAGCGCGCTGTTGCTGGCCGGCGACCTGGACGGGGCACGCCGGACCGGCGCGGAACTCTACAACCTCGCGGTGCGGCTCGATCCAGGCCGGCTGTACATGGCGCTGGATGCGATGGCGATGCTGGCCTGCCGCGACGGGCGCGGGCAGGATGCGGCGAGGATCGCCGCCTGCGCGGACGCAGCGCACGAGGCGCGCGGCCTGGCGCAACGTGGTCCGGCCGCCGCCCGGTTGCGGGCCGAACTCGCCGGCATGCTGACCGTGCAGCCGCAGCCGCGCTGGCATGCATTCGCAGCCGGCCGCAACCGGCTCGACGAGGCATCGGCCTGCCGCCTCGGGCTGGGCCTCGACTGATCGACGAACTGGAGAGTCGCATGCTGATCAGGTGCTCGTACGCAACGCTCATCGCCGTCACCACGCTGTGCACCGGAGGCGCGGCCGCCGCGGAGGGCGAAATCCCCGGTAAGTTCACGCCGAAGACCGACAGCTTCGACTACGTCAGGCGCGAGGAGATGATCCCGATGCGCGATGGCGTGAAGCTGAAGACAGTCATTCTGGTGCCGAAGGGCGCACAGGGCGCGCCCATCGTGATCACGCGCACCCCTTACAACGCTGCCGCGCGCACGCTGCGCTTCAACAGCCCGAACCTGTCGTCCGTCGTGCCGCAGATGCACGACACGACCTCGGCCGCGCGCTACGTGATCGTGTACCAGGACGTGCGCGGCAAGTACGGCTCCGAGGGCGACTACTTCATGAACAAGCCGCTGGCGGGCCCGCTCAATGCGACCGGCACCGACCATGCGACCGACTGCCACGACACGATCGACTGGCTGGTGCGGAACGTCCCCGAGTCGAACGGCCGTGCCGCCGCGATCGGCGGCTCCTACGAGGGATACACGACGCTGATGTGCACGGTGGATCCGCATCCGGCGCTGAGGGCGGTCGTGCCCTTCGCCGCGATGGTGGATGGCTGGATCGGCGACGACTGGTTCCACTGGGGCGCGTTCCGGCAGGAGGCGGCGCTGCCGTTCGCCTATGACCAGCAGGCCACGCGCAAGAACGAGCACAAGTGGTGGTCGGGGACCTACGACACCTACGACGCCTGGCTCAGGGCGGGCAGCGCCGGAAACATGGCGGCCTCGCGCGGCATGGAGTCGATCGGCTTCTGGCAGAAGCTCGCCGCGCACACGGCCTACGACGCGTTCTGGCAGGAGCAGGCCGTGGACAAGGTGCTGGCGGCGCGTCCGCTCACCGTGCCGATGCTGATCGTCGGCGGCCTGTTCGACCAGGAGGACATCTACGGCTCGCCGGCGCTATGGAAGGCGCTGGCGCCGAAGGATCCGGAGGGGAGGCAGGTGCATTTCGTGCTCGGGCCCTGGAACCACGGGCAGGGCCGGCGCGACGCGCGCTCGCTCGGGCCGCTGCAGTTCGAGGGCGATACCGGCGGCTGGTTCCGCCGCAGCGTCATGCAGCCGTTCCTCGATCATTACCTGAAGGACGCGCCGCGGCCGGACACGCCGCGCGTGCTCGCCTACGAGACCGGCGCGAACGCCTGGCATCGCTACGACGGCTGGCCGCGGGCCTGCGCCAGCGGTTGCGCCGCGCGTTCACGCAACCTGTACGTGCATTCCGCCGGCAAGCTGGGCTTCGAACCGCCGCCCGCGGCGGCGCAGGCGTTCGACGAATACCTGTCCGATCCGGCGAAGCCGGTGCCGTATCGCGCGCGCCCCATCGTGGCCACCTACGCGCCGGATTCCACCTGGGGCGACTGGCTGGTGGACGACCAGCGACACGCGGCCACGCGCACCGACGTGCTGGTCTGGGTGAGCGAGCCGCTCGAGCAACCGCTGCGCGTGGCGGGCGAGCCGATCGCGCGGCTGTTCGCATCCACCAGCGGCACGGACTCGGACTGGGTCGTCAAGATCATCGACGTGTATCCGGACGAGGTGCCGGAGAACCCGAAGCTCGGCGGCTACCAGATGATGCTGTCGGCCGACATCTTCCGCGGCCGCTACCGCGAGGACCTGGCGGCGGCGAGGCCGCTGGCTGCGGGCAAGGTGCTCGAATACCGCATCCCGCTGCCCCACGTCAGCCACACCTTCCTGCCGGGGCACCGGATCATGGTGCAGGTCCAGTCGAGCTGGTTCCCGCTCTACGACCGCAATCCGCAGACTTTCGTGCCGAACGTCATGTTCGCGCCGCCGGAGAGCTACCGCAAGGCGACCCAGCGGGTGTGGCGGACGGCCGAGTACCCGACGGCGATCGAGCTGCCGGTCATCCCGTAGCGGCCGGCGTCTCCGCGGCGTGCCACCACTCGCGGAACACCCGGCACTGGCCGGGCGCGGCGAACTCGGCCGTCAGCACGCCCTCGATCACGACCTTTGCGCCGGTCGGCAGGCGCATGAAATCCGCGCGCCACTTCGCGATTCCCATGGCGGCGGTCACGGCCAGGACCTGGTAGCGGAAGCGGATGTCCTGCTGCTGCGACACCGCGCCGTCCCAGGCCGCGGCGATGCCGGCATGGCCGCGCTGTGGCGGGTCGAGCGGCGTCCAGTAGTACTCCGCGTCCTCGGTGAAGATCTTCACGGCGGCTCTCGAGTCGCGGCCCTGCCAGGCCGCCCCGTAGGCGGCGAGCCAGGCGTCGAAGTCAGCGGTGGTGATCGCGCTCATGTCAGTGCTTCCATAGCGCCTTGCTGGCCAGGCGCGCGCCTTCGGCCAGCGCGCCGAGCTTCAGGTAGACGATGTCGGGGTCGATCGGGCCGAAGCCCGCGAAGGTGCTGAAGCCGCAGTCGGAACCGGCCAGCACGCGCTCGCGCCCGACGATGTCGGCGAAGCGCTGGATGCGCTCGGCGACCAGCTCCGGGTGCTCGACGTAGTTGGTGGTCGAGGAAAGCACGCCGGGGACCAGGATCTTGTCGTCCGGAATACTCTGCTCGCGGAAGACTTTCCACTCGTGCGCGTGGCGCGGGTTCGCGGCCTCGAACAGCAGCGCCTGCGGGCGCGCCTTGATGACC
>JAHCAM010000025.1 GCA_019634895.1 Steroidobacteraceae bacterium
GCAGTCGATCACCATCAGCGCCGAGTCGACCGCGGTCAGCGTGCGGTAGGTGTCCTCCGAGAAGTCCTCGTGGCCCGGCGTGTCGAGCAGGTTGACGATGCGGCCCTGGTACGGGAACTGCATCACCGACGAGGTCACCGAGATGCCGCGCTGCTGCTCGAGGCGCATCCAGTCGGAGGTCGCGTGGCGCGCGGCCTTGCGGCCCTTGACCGTGCCCGCCATCTGGATCGCGCCGCCGAACAGCAGCAGCTTCTCGGTCAGCGTGGTCTTGCCCGCGTCCGGATGCGAGATGATCGCGAAGCTGCGGCGGCGGCTGATTTCGTCGGTGCTGTCGCTCATCGTGGGTCCGCGCGGATAAAGGGGACGCGTCCAATTACCACGGAAGCAGCCGCCACCTCGGGCTGCCGCAGGATGGTAATTGGACGCGTCCCCTTTATCCTAGCGTGCCGAGCTCGAGGCGGTATACCAGCGCGTCCTCGCGGCCCTCGTGCGCCTGGTAGTAGCCGCGGCGCTGGCCCACGCACTCGAATCCCGTCTGCTGGTAGAGCGCGATGGCGGCGCGGTTGGAGCGGCGCACCTCGAGGTAGGCGTCGCGGATGCCGCGGTCGCGCGCGTGCCCGAGCACGGCGAGCAGCAGCTCGCGGCCGATGCCGCGGCGGCGCAGGCTGCCGGCGATGCAGAGGTTGAGCAGGTGCGCCTCGCCCGCGCCCATCGACAGCACCGAGTAGCCCATCACGCCGTCGTCCGTCTCGACCACCACGCAGTAATAGCCGACGCGCAGGCAGTCGGCGAAGATCTGGTCGCTCCACGGAAATGCGTAGGACTCGCGCTCCAGTTCGGCGATGCGCGGCAGGTCCGCCGGCGTCATCGGCCGCAGGCGCCAGGCCAGGCCCGGCATCTCGTCACGCGCCGTGGCCATGCAACACCTTGAGCGCGAGCTGCAGGTCGGCCCAGGACTTGCGCTTCTCGCCGGGCGAGCGCAGCAGGTAAGCGGGGTGATAGGTGACGATGACCGGCACCGCGCCCAGGCGATGCACGCGGCCGCGCAGGCGCCCAAGCGTTTCCTCGCAGCCCAGCAGCCGCTGCGCCGCGATGCGCCCCACGCAGAGGATCGCGGCCGGCGCCACCAGTTCTATCTGCCGGCGCAGGTACGGCAGGCAGCGGTCGGACTCCTCCATGCTGGGGTCGCGGTTGTTGGGCGGGCGGCAGTTATGCACGACACCTCCTGCCGTCACGAAATTGTGTGTCTCATCCACGTCGATACAGAAGAACGACTTATCAGTGCGCTTTCGATCTGTGACCTCCTCGACTTCAACATCATCGAACAACACCTGGGCAGGTTCGCGGTGCAGTCGGCCGGGATCGAACGCGATGCGCCCGGCCACCTCCGGGTGTAGCTTGTAGCGCATCGGCGGCGGAACAAACGGCGCAATCCGCTCCGACAGCTGCCTGGTCGCCGCCACGTCGAAATACAGCCTTCCGCGACTTATGGTTGCTCGGAGCCCGAGTCGCAGCAGGCCCTGGACTAGAACGCTGAGGTCATGCGCATCGAACGCGCACGTCGCGATCTCGGCCACCGGCTGCCGGCCCGGGCGAATGCGTGTGTGGCCGTCGTCCATGAACCAAAAGGCCAGCATCCGTTCATTGAGTCGAGTGCCAATCCATGGTGGCACGCGCTTCCTGGCCGCATAGAAATCCTGCCGGAGAATACGGAGCGCGCGATGCGCACGCGTGCGGACTTGCACGATCGGATACGACTTTGCCCCGCCGGATACAGCGGCAACCTGCATCTGACCAACGACAGGCCTGAGCTCTGCGATCAGGCCGGATTTGAAAAGTGCGTAGTCGCGCTGCTGGGCGGAATGACTTGAGGAAAGAAGCGACGTGGCTGGCCGGATATGACCATCGCCCAGCAGCGTACCGCACACAACATCGAATGCGAGCGGACTCAAGCCCTGCCCGGTTGCGACACGATCACCGCGTACAAGCTCTTCCACAGGAACGAAGCCGCGCTCGGTCATCACGGCATGGTCACCTGTCAACTGGATGCCGATGCGATGGACGCCAGCGTTCTTGGCCGAGCAATAACTAAGGCGGAATACGCGCCGGTTCCCGACACGCGACTCGTACCAGCCGACCACACGGCGCGGCACAATCCGGCCCATTTCATCCACCGACATGACGCGACCAGAGTACCGTGACCGCACGAGGCGTCCGATACGGTCCCAAGAGCCGTCCTCCAGTTGAACAAGTGCGTTATATCTCAAGCACTTGAGGACATTCGCGATGTAGACGTCCCCGCGCTCGAATCCCGCGGCCCGCAGCATCGAGTTCAGCAGCATCCCTGCCCGGCCGACGAAGGGCTCGCCCTGGCGGTCCTCTTCCGCGCCCGGCGCCTCGCCCACGACCATGAGGCGCGCGTGGCGGTCGCCGGTCCCGAACACGGTCTGGGTGCGCGTCTCGCACAGGCTGCAGAGACGGCAGCCGCGCACGGCCTGCTCGAGTTCCGGCCATCCCGGGCCCGCGGCCGCGCCCGGCGCGTGGTCGCGCGGCAGGTACACGTCGACGCCCATCGCCTCGAGGATGGCCAGGCGTTGCGCGTCCATGCGCTCAGTCCTGCGCAGCGCCCGCGCTGCGCGGGCGGCGCCGCAGCTTGGCCCAGCTCCAGGCAATGGGACCGGACAGGGCGAAGCCGAAGAACAGCAGGAACAGCACCACCGGCGGGTCCACGGCGATCAGCGCGATCACCAGCGGCACCAGCAGCAGCTTCGAGTAGCGCACGCGCTCGCCCGCGGCGCGGTCCTTGAAGCTGCGGTACGGGAATCGGCTCACCATGAGCACCGCCGCCAGCACGGTCACGCCGAACGCCAGCACCAGGCCCGTCAGGCCGGTCAGGTCGAAGCCGAGCAGGCCCTCGGCCTCGTACTTGTGCGCGAGCCCGACGAAGGCGGCGACGATCGCCGCCGCCGACGGACTCGGCAGTCCCTCGAAGTAGCGCTTGTCCTGGATCGCGGAGCGCGCGTTGAAGCGCGCGAGCCGCATCGCCGTGCAGGCCGCGAAAAAGAAGGCGGCGACCCAGCCGAAGCGCCCCCACGCGGGGCCGTACTCGGCGATGCGCGCCACGCCCCACTGGTAGCAGACCACGGCAGGCGCGACGCCGAACGCGACCATGTCGGCGAGGCTGTCGAATTCCTTGCCGAACGCCGTCTCGGTCCCCATCAGGCGCGCCACGCGCCCGTCGAGCCCGTCGAAGACCATTGCCACGAAGATCGCGGTCGCGGCGCGGCCGAAGTTGCCGTCGATCGCCGCGATCACGGCGTAGAAGCCGCCGAACAGGCAGCAGGTGGTCAGCAGGTTCGGCAGCAGGTAGATGCCGCGGCGCGTGCGGATTTCGTTGAGGTCCACTTTCATGCGGCTGACATGGCAAGGCCACCGGGCAGCGCCTAAGATACCGCGCTTTGGGGCCGCTCACACGCCGGCCCGCAGGGGCGCCATGCGACTGTCCGCTTACCCGATCCAGAACCTCAAGGAAGTGCCGGCCGAGGCCGAGGTCGCGAGCCACCGACTGATGCTGCGCGCCGGCCTGGTCCGCCGCGTCGCCGGCGGCCTGTACACCTGGCTGCCGATGGGCCTCAGGGTGCTGCGCAGGGTCGAGCGCGTGATCCGCGAGGAGATGGACCGCGCCGGCGCGCTCGAAATCTCGATGCCGGTCGCGCAGCCGGCCGAACTCTGGGTCGAGTCGGGCCGCTGGGACCAGTTCGGGCCGGAACTGCTGCGCTTCAAGGACCGCCACGACCGCGGCATGGTGCTCGGCCCCACGCACGAGGAGGTCGTCACCGACCTGGCGCGGCGCGAACTGAAGAGCTACCGCCAGCTGCCGGTCAACTTCTACCAGATCCAGACCAAGTTCCGCGACGAGATCCGCCCGCGCTTCGGCGTCATGCGCGCGCGCGAGTTCGTGATGAAGGACGCCTACAGCTTCCATGCCGACGAGGCCTCGCTCGAGCAGGGCTACCGGCGCATGTACGACGCCTACGCGGCGATCTTCACGCGCCTCGGCCTGCGCTTCCGCGCGGTGCACGCCGACACCGGCGCCATCGGCGGCAGCGCCTCGCAGGAATTCCACGTGCTCGCCGACTCCGGCGAGGACGCGATCGCGTTCTCCGACGGCGACGACTACGCGGCGAATCTGGAGCTCGCCGAGGCGCTGGCGCCGGCGGCCCCGAGGCCGGCGCCGTCGCAGCCGCAGGCGCAGGTGGCCACGCCCGGCGCGCGCACCATCGCCGAAGTCGGCGCACGGCTGAAACTGCCGGCGTCGCGCCTGCTGAAGACGCTGATCGTCGAGGGCGCGGACGGCGGGCTGGTCGCGCTCGCGCTGCGCGGCGACCACGAGCTGAACGCCCTGAAGGCGCAGAAGCTGCCGCAGGTGGCGAAGCCGCTGCGCATGGCCGACGCGGCGCGCATTGCCGGCACCCTCGGCTGCGAGCCCGGCTTCCTCGGGCCGGTCGGGCTCGCGATCCCGGTGATCGCGGACCGTTCCGCCGCGGCGCTGGCGGACTTCGCCTGTGGCGCCAACCGCCCGGATGCGCACCTCACGGGCGTCAACTGGGGCCGCGACCTGGCGGAGCCCGCGGTCGCGGACCTGCGCAACGCCGTCCAGGGCGACCCGAGCCCCGGCGGGCGCGGCACGCTCTCGATCGCGCGCGGCATCGAAGTCGGTCACATTTTCCAGCTCGGACGCAAGTACAGCGAGGCGATGGGCGCTACCGTGCTCGACGATGCGGGCCGGACCATCGTCATGACCATGGGCTGCTACGGCATCGGCGTCACGCGCATCGTCGCGGCGGCGATCGAGCAGAACCACGACGAGCGCGGCATCCTCTGGCCGGCGCCGCTGGCGCCCTTCGACGTCGTGCTCGTCGGTCTCAACTGGGAGAAGGCGGCCGCGGTGCGCGAGACCGCGGAACGGATCTACCGCGAGCTCACGGGCGCCGGCATCGAGGTGCTGCTCGACGACCGCGATGCGCGCCCGGGCGTGAAGTTCGCGGACGCCGAACTCATCGGCATTCCCCACCGCGTGGTGGTGTCGGAACGCGGCATCGCGGCGGGCCGGCTCGAGTACCGCCATCGCCGCGCCGCCGGCAACGAGGATTTCCCGCTCGACTCCGCGCTGCCGTTCATCCGGGAACGCCTGGCCGCATCCGGGTGACGGTCGCCGCGATGCCGCGACTCCTGCTGCAGGCCGTCACCGCGCTCGCCGGTCTCGTCCTTGCGGCGGCTGCCGCCGCGGACAGCCAGCGCGATCCGGGCCTGCGCGAGGTGATCGCCGCGGCCATCCGCGCCACGCCCTGCTACGAGGGCAAGTACGACGACGTGGTCTGGTTCGCGCTGATGCGCCCGCGCGTCGAGGCCAGGCTGCGCCGGCTGCCGCAGGACCTGCGGCTCGGCGAGGACACGGCGGCGGCCGCGGAACGCATCCTGCACGCGGTCCACTGCGAGTCGAGCAAGCACGCGATGCTGCGCGACCGGCCGCACCTGGTGCTCGCCGTGATCGACGTCGAGAGCGCGTTCGATCCCTTCGCCGTGTCCTCGGCGGGCGCGGTCGGGCTGATGCAGGTGATGCCGTTCTGGCCCAACCAGCTCGGACTGTCCAATCGCGACCTGATCGACGTCGAGATGAACGTGCGCATGGGCACCAGCATCCTCGCCTACTATCTCGACCGCGAGCGCGGCGATTACCGGCGCGCGCTCGGCCGCTACAACGGCAGCCTCGGCAAGCGCCAGTATCCGGACCTGGTGCTCGGGCGGCTGAACTCGCGCTGGAGCCGCTGAGGCGCGGCGCGCGGTCAGCGCACCTCGAAACCCGGCGGCCACTCCAGCGACGCCGGATCGATCTCCTCGATCTCGACCGCCTCCACGCGCGCCATCGGCGGCCCGTGCTGCAGCCAGGCGGCGAATTCGGCGAGCGCCGCGTGCGGACCGGCCGCCAGCACCAGCACGCTGCCGTCATCCAGGTTCTGCGCGCGACCGCGCAATGCCAGCGCGCGGGCCATCGCCGCGGCGCTGGCTCGGAAGAAGACACCCTGCACGCGGCCGCGCACCCGGATGCGCCTTGCCGCCCCGGGAATGCGGCTAGAATCCGCCATGCTCGACATCCTCGTACTCTACTATTCCCGCCACGGCGCCACCGCCGAGCTCGCGCGCCAGGTCGCGCGCGGCGTGGATGGCGTCGCCGGCGCGCGTGCGCGCCTGCGCACCGTGCCCGCGCTCGCGGGCGGCGCGGGCGACGTGCCGCAGGAAGGTGCGCCGTATGCGACGCACGACGACCTGCGCGAATGCGCCGGCCTCGTGCTCGGCAGCCCGGTGCGCTTCGGCAACATGGCCGCCCCGCTGATGGCGTTCTTCGATTCCACCTCGGCGCTCTGGCTCACCGGCGTGCTGGCCGGCAAGCCCGCCGGCGCCTTCACGTCCGGCAGCACCCTGCATGGCGGCCAGGAGACGACGCCGCTCGGCATGCTGCTGCCGCTGCTGCACCACGGCATGCTGATCGTCGGCCTGCCGTTCACCGAGCCGGCGCTGTCGGGCACGGCCGGCGGCGGCACGCCGTACGGCGCGAGCCGGGTCGTGCGGGACGGCGGCTCGCGCGTGCTCGCCGACGCGGAGCGCCAGCTCGCGCAGGCACTGGGCAAGCGCGTCGCTTCGGTGGCGCTGCGCACCTCCTCCTCCGGCGCATGAACGCAGGCCGGGCCGGGCGTGCGCGGCACGCGGTCCGCCTGGCGTGGATCCTGCTGCTCGCGTCGGTTGCCTGCTGGCCGCTCGCCGGCATTGCCGCGGCGCTCGCGGCGATTGCCGGCCTGCCGCTGCTGTTGCCGCTGCCGGGGCTCCTGCGCGGGACGCCACGCACGTTGCGCTGGGCGCCGCTCACGCTGGCGCCCCTGCTCGCGCTTGCGCTCACCGAAGTGCTGGCCAATCCCGGGGCCCGCGCCGTCGCCACCGTCACGCTCGCGCTGCTGCTGGCCGCGTTCGCCGCCGTGATCGCGGCGCAACGGGCCGCGGCGCAGGACTGATTCAGGCCCCGCCCCGGCCGAGCCAGTCGCGCACGAATGGCACGGTGAGGCGGCGCTGCGCCGCCAGCGACTCGGTATCCAGCTCGTCGAGCAGCCGGCACAGCGCCGCGAAATCACGCGGCGCGCGGCGCGTCAGGTAGCCCAGGGTTTCGGGAGGCAGCTCCAGGCCCCGGTGCCGGGCGCGGCGCAGCAGCGCTTCCGCCTGCTCGGATTCCGCCAGCGGCTGCAGGCGGCGGACCTGCGCCGAGGCCAGGCGCGAAGCGAGGTCGCGCAGCCCGAACGGGATCGCGGCCGGCGCCGCGGAGGCCGCGAGCACCAGCCGGCCGTGCTGCTCCGCGAGCTCGTTCCAGAGCGTGAACAGCGCGCGTTCCCAGCCCGCGTCGCCCGCGACCGACTCGACGTCGTCGAGCGCGACCAGCCCCAGCCGCTCGAAGCCCGCGAGCATCGCCGGGTCGGCGCCGCGCGCTGCGGCCAGCGGCAGCCAGGCGGCGGTCAGGCCGTACTCGCCGGCGCGCGCGCAGGCCGCCTGCAGCAGGTGGCTGCGGCCGCAGCCCGGAGGTCCGTACAGCCACAGGGGTCCGTGGCCCGGCTCGGCGACCAGCGCGACGAGCGCCAGCACGGCCTCGCGGTTGCCGCCCTCGTGGAAGGTCTCGAAGCGGTGCGTGACGGCGAGCTGGACGCCGAGCGGCAGCTGCCGCATGGGAAACCCCCGGGCAGCCTACGCCGCGGCGCGGCGCGCGCGGCTGACCGCGACCGCCTTGCGCACGTAGGTCGCGACGTAATCCACGCCGCTCACGACCGTGGTCACCAGCACCAGTGCGCCGAGTGCCGTCACCGGCCACTGCGGGAAATCCGGGAAGGCGGCGCGCCAGACCACGGCGATCACGAACAGCAACTGCACCAGCGTGTTGAGTTTCGAGGGCACCGTCGGCCGTCCTTCCAGCGGCCCGAACAGCCACTTGTAGACGCCCGCGCCGATGCCGATCACGAAGTCCCGTGTCACCGCGACCGCCGCCAGCCAGGCCGGCACCAGGCCGACCCAGGCGAGCGTGATGAAGACGCTGACCAGCAGCAGCTTGTCCGCGAGCGGATCCAGCACCTTGCCGAGCTCGCTGGTCCAGCCGAAGGTCTTGGCAAGGTAGCCATCGAGCACGTCGGAAGCCGCCGCGACCGCGAACAGCAACAGCGTCGGGCCATAGCGGCCCTCGGCCAGCAGCATCACGATCGGCACCGTCAGTGCGATGCGCAGGATGCAGATCAGGTTGGGGACCGCGGCCAGCGTCATGGCCGCAGCGAGAAGATCATGCGCGACGCATCCACGCCGGTCAGACGGCCGTCGCGGCGGATGGCCTCGGCGAGCGCGGCCGGGTCGCCGCGGACGTTGACCAGGAACGAGACCGCATCCGGCGTGACCTCGTCCACCGCGACGCCGCGCACCGGCGGCAGGCGCGAGAGCGTCCGCATCGCCAGCGCATAGTCCTCCAGCGAGGCAACGCCCATGACCGTGACCACCTGTTCGGTGCGCCGGGCCGCGCCGCGCGTGGCATGCAGGCTCGCGTAGCGGTCGGCGGCGAGGTCGGGCCCGGCCTCGAGCTCGCCGGCCGATCGCGCCGTCAGGCCGGCGGCGACGAACGTCCACTCGGTCGCGAAGCCGCCGCCCGGTGCCGCCGTGGCGCGCCCGATCAGCACGCCCTCGGCGCCGTAGCGCCGCGCGGCCTCGATGAGCGGCGCGTGCTCGCCGGACCAGGCCTGCTGCAGCGAGCGGACCAGGTCGTCGCCCGGCCCCGGCCAGACGATCGGCAGGCCGCGGCGCGAGGCGCCGCGTTCGACCCGGGCGCGTTCCTCGCCCTCCGCGCCCGTGTGCACCAGTGCGCGCCGGCCGGCGCCGCGGTCGAGCGCCAGCCACACCAGCGTCAGCGGGCGCTCGTCGCCCCAGTAGGCGAGGCCGGAGGCGTCGATGGCGTTCTCGATCGCCGGTCCGTCGAAGGTCACGGCGAGCTGGCCGCCCGGCGAGCGGCGGAAGCTCTTCACATAGCGCGAGGCCTGGGCCACCAGCGGCGCGAGGTACTCGAGGTCGGGCGCGTCGGCCCGCCCGGTGGCCCGCACCAGCACGTCGCGCATCGCCTCGCGGAACGCCGCTTCGTTGTTGCCGGCATACGGCACCGTGACCGAGTACAGGTCGCCGAGGGACTCCGCGGACGCGGGCTGCCAGGCCTGCGCGCCGGCCAACAGCACGAGCCAGAGGCACGGCGCGATCAGGCGGCAGCGGTTCGGTCGGGACGTCACGCTACAATAGTACACCGCCCGCGCGACGGGCCCCGCCAGGCGCCCGTCTCCGCCCGATGACAGAACGCCGATCACTCACCTACCGGGACGCCGGGGTCGATATCGACGCCGGCGAAGCGCTGGTCGAGCGCATCCGTCCGCGCGTCGCGCGCACCATGCGCCCGGAAGTGCTGGCGGGCGTCGGCGGCTTCGGCGCGATGATCGAGCTCGCGCCCGGCCGCTGGCGCCATCCCGTGCTGGTGGCGGGCACCGACGGCGTCGGCACCAAGCTGCGGCTCGCGATCGACACCGGCCGCCATGACGGCGTCGGCCAGGACCTGGTCGCAATGTGCGCCAACGACGTCGTCGTGCAGGGCGCCGAACCGCTGTTCTTCCTCGATTACTATGCGACCGGAAAGCTGTCGGTCGGCGTGGCCGAGCGCGTCATCGCCGGAATCGCCCGCGGCTGCGAACTCGCGGGCTGCGCGCTGGTCGGCGGCGAGACCGCGGAGATGCCCGGCATGTACGCCGGCGACGACTACGACCTCGCCGGATTCTGCGTCGGCGTCGTCGAGAAGGACCGCATCATCGACGGCAGCCGCGTGCGCGCGGGCGACGCCGTCGTCGGGCTCGCCTCCTCCGGACCGCATTCGAACGGCTATTCGCTGATCCGCCGCCTGGTCGCGGAGACCGGTGCGGGACCGGACACGGCGGTGGCCGGCCGGCCGCTGTTCGACCTGCTGCTGGAGCCGACGCGCATCTACGTCAGGCCGCTGCTCGCGCTTGCCCGGGCGATGGACGTGCGTGCGCTCGCGCACATCACCGGCGGCGGGCTCACGGACAACATCCCGCGCGTGCTGCCGCCGGGATGCGGCGTGCGCCTCGACGCCGGCGCCTGGCGCCGCGAGCCGGTCTGGGACTGGATCCAGTCCTCCGGGGCGATCGCGGACGCCGAGATGCACCGCACCTTCAATTGCGGCATCGGCATGGTCGTGATCGTGGCTGCCGCCAGCGCCGACGAAGCGGTCCGGCAGCTGGCGACGGCGGGCGAGCAGGCCGCCGTGATCGGCGAGGTCAGTTCCGCCGAAGGCGTGCAGATCGGCTGATGACGGAGTCCCTGCCCTTCGCCGTGCTGATCTCCGGGCGCGGCAGCAACATGCTTGCGCTCGCCGGGGCCGTGCGCAGCGGCGAGATCCGCGGCCATATCGTCGCCGTGATCAGCGACCGCGCCGATGCCGCGGGCCTGGCGGCCGCGGCGGGACGCGGGCTCGCGACCCGGGTGCTCGCCCCGGAAGCCGGCGAGGACCGGGGGGCCTACGGCCGGCGCCTCGAGCAGGCGCTCGTCGCCGCCGGCGCAGGACTCGTCGCGCTCGCCGGCTTCATGCGCATCCTCGATGGCGGCTTCGCGCGTGCCTGGGAGGGGCGGCTGCTCAACATCCACCCGTCGCTGCTGCCCGCCTATCGCGGCCTGCACACGCACCGCCGTGCGCTCGAGGCCGGGGAGCGCTGGCATGGCTGCACCGTGCATTTCGTCACCGAGGAACTGGACGCCGGACCGGCGGTCATTCAGGGGCGGCTGGCGGTGCGGCCGGGGGACGACGAGCAGTCGCTTTCAGCCCGCGTTCAGCGGCTCGAGCACATCATTTACCCGCGCGCCGTCGGCTGGTTCGCCGCCGGACGGCTGGCCTGGCGCGACGGCGCGGCCTGGCTGGACGGCAGGCGGCTGAGGGAACCGGTGATCGAGGAGTTGCCATGAGGACATGGGTGCTGGCGGTACTCGCGGGATTCGCGCTGTCGCCATGCGCCCGCGCGGCCGACGGCGCCCTCGAGCCTTTCGTCGCCGAGTACGACGTGCGTTACGGCAGCATGTCGGTCGGTAGCAGCCGCACCGAGCTGCGGCGCGGCCCGGCGGCGGGGCAATGGTCGATCGAGTCCCTGTCGGACGCGAGCGGGCTTGCGCGCCTGGTCGCCAGCGGCACGCTGTCGCAGCGTTCCGTGTTCGAGACTTCCGGCACCGGAATCCGCCCGCTGCAGTATCGCTTCGACGACGGCACGCGCCGCACCGGCCGCGACGTCGCGCTCGATTTCGACTGGCGGGCCGGGCGCGTGACCGGCACCGCCGAGGCCGAGACGGTGGACCTGCCGGCCGGCCCCGGCCTGCAGGATGCGGCGTCGATCCAGGCCCTGGTGCTGCTGCGCCTGCGCGCCGGCGTCGAGCCGGGCACGATCGACATGATCGAGAAGGACTACGTCAAGCACTACCGCTACACGCTGCTGCGGCGCGAGCGGATCAAGACCGCGCTCGGGACGCTCGACACGGTCGTGTACCGCAGCGCGCGCGAAGGTTCGTCGCGCGAGACCCTCTTCTGGCACGCGCCGTCGCTCGGCTATGCGATGGTGCAGGCGGAACAGCGGCGCGACGGCAAGAAGGCCTTCCAGACCTATATCCGCAGCTACCAGCCCGGTCGCTGATCCCGCCTCAGGTCTTCGGCAGCGTCACGCCTTTCTGGCCCTGGTACTTGCCGCCGCGGTCGCGGTAGGACGTCTCGCAGGCCTCGTCCGACTCGAAGAACAGCATCTGCGCCACGCCCTCGTCGGCGTAGATGCGCGCCGGCAGCGGCGTGGTGTTCGAGAACTCGAGCGTGACGTGGCCTTCCCATTCGGGCTCCAGGGGCGTCACGTTCACGATCAGGCCGCAGCGCGCGTAGGTGCTCTTCCCGAGGCACACGACCATGACGTTGCGCGGGATGCGGAAGTACTCGACCGTGCGCGCAAGCGCGAAGGAATTGGGGGGAATGATGCAGACCTCGCCGGCGAAGTCCACGAAGTTCTTCGGGTCGAAGTGCTTCGGGTCGACGATCGTCGAATTGACGTTGGTGAAGATCTTGAATTCGCCGGCGCAGCGCACGTCGTAGCCGTAGCTCGAGGTGCCGTACGAGACGATGCGGCGGCCGCCGGCCTCGCGCACCTGCTGCGCGGCGAACGGCTCGATCATTCCCTGCGCCGCCATGCGCCGGATCCAGCGGTCGGACTTGATGCTCATCGTTCTTCCTCGATGCTGATCGCCGGCAGCCGGGCGGCGCCCCGGATCGCGCCCGCGGCCAGCGCTCCCGCAGCCCGGCGGGCGATCGTATGGAAGGCCTGCGCGGTCGGGGACGCCGGGTCCGACACCACGGTCGGCCTGCCCGAATCCGCCTGCTCGCGGATGCGCGCGTCCAGCGGCAGCTGGCCGAGCAGGACGGTCTGGTAGCGTTCGGCGATCGCCGCGCCGCCGCCCGCGTCGAATACGTGCGACTCGTGGCCGCAGGCCGGGCAGCGGTGCAGGCCCATGTTCTCGACGATGCCGAGCACCGGCACCCCGACCTTGCGGAACATCTGCAGGCCCTTGCGCGCATCGAGCAGCGCGATCTCCTGCGGCGTCGTCACGATCACCGCACCCGACACCGGAACCCGCTGCGTCAGCGTCAGCTGGATGTCGCCGGTGCCCGGCGGCATGTCCACGACCAGGTAGTCGAGCTGCCCCCAGCAGGTGTCCGCGAGCATCTGGGCCAGCGCCTGCGTCACCATCGGGCCGCGCCAGACCATGGGCTGGTCGGCGTCCACGAGGAAACCGATGGACATGACCGGGATGCCGTGGCCGCGGGGCGGTTCGAGCCGGCGGTCCTCACGGACCGTGGGCCGTTCCCCGGCGATGCCCATCATGCGCGGCTGGCTCGGACCGTAGATGTCGGCGTCCAGCAGGCCGACGCGGGCGCCCTGGGCGGCGAGCGCCAGGGCGAGGTTCGCGGCCACCGTGGACTTGCCGACCCCGCCCTTGCCGGAGGCGACCGCGATGACGTTGGCGACCTCCGGCAATGGCCGCAGCTTCGCGTCGGCGACAAAGGCCGGAATGCGGCTCGCGAGCTCGAGATCGAGCGCACCCGGCAATCCCGCAGCGGCCAGGTGGCCCGCGAGCGCAGCGGCGAGATCGTCGCGGTAGCCTGCGACCGGGAATGGCAGCACGATCCGCACCGCGGCGCCGCCGGGTCCGGGGCGCACCGACTCAATGGCGCCAGCCTCGCCGAGCGTCATGCCGAGGTTCGGCTCGACATGGCGCGCAAGCGCTTCGCGCAGCCTGGTTTCCGCTTCGTCGGCCATCGATCCGGGTCCGGGCAGGGGGCGGCATTGTAGCCCAGGCGCCGCCGCCCGACCGTCCTGCAGGGGCCCTGTGGCATACTTCGCCGTCGGTTTTTGCCGGGTCCCTCAAGCACAGCCGGGGTTGGATGGGAATCTTCGGAGGCTATCGCGCGGATCGCCTGATCGCCGAGGTGCGCGAGAGCGGCGACCCGACCAGCGCAAAGGCGAAGGCGGCGCTGGCGAAGCTGCAGAGCCTCGGCCCCAACGCGATCAAGCCGATCGTGGATGCGCTGGCCACCGCCGACAAGCGCGAGACCGTCGCCTTCGTCGAGGTGCTGACGCCCCTGGTCGACAACAAGAGCTTCCCGATGCTGGCGGACGCGCTCGCCGAGGAGAACCCGCGCGCCGTCGCGGGCGTCGCCTGGGCGCTGGCCTCGTCCCGGAATTACTCGCCGTCGCTGCTGCTGGACCTGCTGGCGAAGCCCGGCGTCTCGCGCCCGGCCCTGCTCGACGTCATCGGCGCGCAGAAGCAGCGCTTCACGCTGCGTGACCTGCTGAACGCCGCCTACCAGCAGGACCCGGCCGAGAAAGCAGCCCTGTTCAGGATCGCCGGCGACCTCGTGGACGAGAGCTCGGTGGACGAGCTGATCTCCCGCGTGCACGGCAAGGACCCGATCGCGCGCACCCACGTCATCGCCCTGCTGTCCCGGTTCAGCTCGCCCAAGGTCGTGGCGGCGCTGCAAGCTACGCTCAAGGACCCGAACAAGCTGGTGCGTGCAGCGGCGCTCAAGGCCATCACCGCCGGCAGCGGCCAGGTGGACCCGGCGCAGGTCGCCCCGCTGCTGCGCGATGCCGAACTCGACGTGCAGAACCAGGCCGTGGAACTGCTCTGCCGCAGCAAGCACCCGGACACGGTGCGCCACCTGGTCCCGGTGCTCACGGACGAGTCCGAGTACGCGCGCCGCGCCGCGGTCGAGGTGCTGAACGTGGTCGGCGACGAGGGCTCGGTGAAGTACCTGCTGAAGGCGATCCGCGACGCCGACTGGTGGGTGCGCAGCCGCGCCGCGGACGCGCTCGGCAAGATCGGCGGCCCGGTCGTGATCGGGGCCGCGATCTCGCTGGTGTCCGACAAGGACGAGGAGATCCGCCGCACCGCGATCGAGATCCTGAACCAGACCAAGGACGAGCGCGCGCTTGCCCACCTGCTCGAGGCCACCAAGGACCCGGACTGGTGGGTCTGCGAGCGCGCGGTGGACGCGCTCGGCGAGATCGGCAGCAAGAAGGCCGTGCCGCGGCTGCTGGAGATGATGAAGTCGAACCCCAAGTCCATCCCCAGCGTGGTGCGTGCGCTCGGCAAGATCGGCGACACCGGCTCGACGGCGATCGTGCTCGCCGCGCTCGACCGGCCGGAGACCGACGTCCGCATCGAGGCCATGTCGGCGCTGGTCCGGCTCGCGGACGACCGCAACATCGACCCGCTGCGGGCCAAGATCGCGCCGCTGGCCTCGCTGACAGACCAGTCGGTGGCCGGTGCGGCGATCCGGGCGCTGACCGAGCTCGACGCGCGCTTCGGCAGCTCCGGCACGATGGCGGCCGCCGGCCGGACGCCGGTGCAGGCCGGCGCCGATGCGCAGCGCACGCTGCTGATGGAGACCGCCGACGTTTCCGCGATCATGAAGCAGGCCGAGGCGCAGGCGCGCCTGGACATCGCGACGCTGAAGCCCGGCGACGTGCTCGAGGGGCGCTACAAGTACATCGAGCGCATCGGCCGCGGCGCCTTCGGCACCGTGCTGCTGATGGAAGACACGGTCGTGGACGAGCGCCTGGTGCTCAAGTTCCTGAACCCGAACATCTCGACCGACGAGGAGATGATGCAGCGCTTCGTCCACGAGCTGCGCTACAGCCGCAAGATCACCCACCCGAACGTGATCCGCATCTACGACTTCCTGCAGATCCGCGGCAACTACGCGATCTCCATGGAGTACTTCCCGTCGCACACGGTCGGCTCCGAGGTCTCCGACGGCAAGCCGCTGGCGCTGCGCCGCGCCGTGCGCTTCGGCACCGACATCGCCAGGGGCATGGCGGTGGCCCACGGCGTCGGCATCATCCACCGCGACCTGAAGCCCGCGAACGTGCTGATCAACGACGAGGGCCTGGTCAAGGTCGTGGACTTCGGCGTGGCGGCGGCCCAGCACCAGGGCGACACGCAGCTGACCAAGACCGGCTACGTGATCGGCTCGCCGAAGTACATGGCGCCGGAGCAGATCCTCGGCAAGAAGGTGGACGAGCGCGCCGACATCTATTCGCTCGGCGTGATCCTCTACGAGATGCTGACCGGGACTCCCCCGTACCACCGCGGCGACCACATGTCGGTCATGTACCAGCACGTGCAGGGCCGCGCCCGCCCGCCGATCGAGCTGAATCCCGCGCTGCCGCAGGCCCTGTCCGACGTGGTCATGAAGGCCATGGCAGTGGAAAAGGAAAAGCGCTACGCCTCCATGGACGAGCTGCGGGTGGCGCTGGAACCGTTCTTGTGATTCACTCGCGCGGCTAATGCCGCGCATTGACGCCTTCCTGAAGCTCGGATCGACCCAGGGATGTTCCGACGTCCACCTGGCCGTCGGCGTGCCGCCCATGCTGCGCATGAACGGCGAACTGATGCCGATCCGCTTCCGCGAGCTGGGCCTGGCCGAGCTCGAGGCCTACGTCATGGAGATCCTGTCGCGCAACCTCGCCGACAGATTCCGCGCCGGCCACGACGTGGACATGTCCTACGTCACCGAGGACGGCGGCCGCTTCCGGGTCAACATCTTCCGCAAGGACTCCGGCGTCGGCGCCGTGTTCCGCGCCATCCCCTCCGAGATCCCGACGCTCGATTCGCTCGCGCTGCCGCCGCTGGTCAAGAAGCTCTGCGACTACCACCAGGGCATGATCCTGGTCACCGGCTCGACCGGCACCGGCAAGTCCACCACGCTGGCGGCGATGATCGACCTGCTGAACACGACCCGCGCGCTGAACATCATCAGCCTCGAGGACCCGATCGAGTTCGTCCATCGCAGCAAGCAGAGCCAGGTGATCCAGCGCGAGCTCGGCACCCACCTGCCCACCTTCGCCGAGGGCGTGCGCGCGGCGATGCGCGAGGACCCCGACGTCATCCTGGTCGGCGAGCTGCGCGACGCCGACACCATCTCGATGGCGATGACCGCCGCCGAGACCGGCCACCTCGTGCTGGGCACGCTGCACACGACCAGCGCGGTCAAGACCGTGGACCGCCTGATCGACGCGCTGCCCGCGGACCTGCGCGAGCAGACCAAGGGCTTCCTGGCGCAGAGCCTGATCGCGGTGATCACGCAGGTGCTGGTGCGCCGGCCGGAAAACCGCGGGCGCCGCGCGATCTGCGAGATCATGGTGATGAACCGCGCCATCGCCAAGCTGATCCAGACCGACCAAACGCACCAGATCCCGGCGCAGCTGCAGACCGGCAAGGACCTCGGCATGGAGCTGATGGACCAGGCGCTGCTGCGCGCGATCAAGGCCAAGGAGGTCGACCCGGACGACGCCTACGCCTACGCCTCCGACAAGAAGCTGTTCTCCAAGTTCGTCGTGGACCGCAGCCTGCTGCCGCGGTTTGACACGGCCGACTGAGGCGCGCCGTGGCCAAGATCGACGAGTTCCTGGAAGAAGTCCTCAAGCGCGACGGCTCGGACCTGCACTTCATGGCGGGCGACCCGCCGCGCATCCGGCTATACGGCAAGCTGTCCTCGCTGCGCGCCGAGCGGCTCGCCGCCGACTTCGTGCGCGAGGCGTTCTACGAGATCATGCCGCGCAAGGCGATCGAGCGCTTCGAGGCGCGCGACGGCACCGACTTCGCCTACTCGCTCGGCACGGTGGCGCGCTTCCGCGTCAACGTCATGCGCCAGCTGAACGGCATGGGCGGCGTGTTCCGCGCCATCCCGTCGCGGGCGCAGTCGCTCGAGCAGCTGAAGATGCCGGAAGCGGTGCGCAACCTCTGCAAGGTGTCGAACGGGATGATCCTGGTCACCGGGAAGACGGGCTCCGGAAAGTCCACCACCCTCGCGGCGATGATCGACGACATCAATTCGCGCATCAAGGGCCACATCGTCACCATCGAGGACCCGATCGAGTTCGTGCACGCGCGCAAGAACTGCCTGATCAGCCAGCGCGAGGTCGGCGTGCACGCCGAGTCGTTCCTGAGCGCGCTGCTCTCGGCCCTGCGCGAGGACCCGGACGTCATCCTGGTCGGCGAGTTGCGCGACCTCGAGACGATCTCTACCGCCATCACCGCCTCGGAGATGGGCATCCTGGTCATGGCGACGGTGCACACCAACGGCGCCGCGGCGACCGTGGACCGCATCGTCAACGCCTTCCCGGCCGACAAGCAGAGCCACGTGCGCACCATGCTCTCGACCTCGCTGCGCGGCGTGATCTCGCAGCAGCTGATCGCACGCAAGGGCGTCGCCGGCCGCGTCGCCGCGCTCGAGGTGCTGATCAACACGCCGGCCGCCGCAAACCTGATCCGCCAGGGCAAGATCGACCAGGTCGAGTCGGTGATGCAGGCCGGCGCCGGCGCCGGCATGCGCACCATGGACTCGGCCATCGAGCAGCTGCTCGAGCAGGGGCTGATCAGCGGTCGCTCGGCCTACGAGAAGGCGTTCAACAAGTCCAAGTTCGAGCAGTACCGCGACTCGAACTGAGCCCATGCCCCGCCGCATCCTCGTCACCAGCGCGCTCCCCTACGCCAACGGACCCACCCACCTCGGCCACATGACCGAGGTCGTGCAGTGCGACATCTGGGTCCGCTACATGAAGCTGGCCGGGCACGACTGCCTCTACGTCTGCGCCGACGACACGCACGGCACGCCGATCATGCTGAAGGCGCAGGCCGAGGGCATCACGCCGGAGCAGCTCATCGCACAGGTCGGCGCCGAGCGCCGCCGCGACTTTGCGGCCTTCGGCATCGCCTTCGACAACTACTATACGACGCATTCGGACGAGAACCGCCGGCTGACGGTGCGGATGTACCAGGCGCTGGCGGCGGGCGGCCACATCACCCGCCGGGCGGTGAGGCAGGCCTACGACGAAAAGGCCGGCATGTTCCTGCCGGACCGCTACGTGAAGGGTACCTGCCCGATCTGCCGCGCGCCGGACCAGTACGGCGACAGCTGCGAGAACTGCAGCGGCACCTACACGCCGCTCGACCTCATCGACCCGGTCTCGGTGGTGACCGGCACGCGCCCGGTCGCGCGCGAGTCCGAGCACATCTTCTTCCGGCTCGGCGACTTCGAGCCGATGCTCAGGCAGTGGACGCGCTCCGGCGCGCTGCAGCCCGAGGTCGCCAACAAGCTCGACGAGTGGTTCGAGGCCGGCCTGCGCGACTGGGACATCTCGCGCGACGCGCCCTATTTCGGCATCGAGATCCCCGATGCGCCCGGCAAGTACTTCTACGTCTGGCTGGACGCGCCGGTCGGCTACATGGCGAGCTTCGAGAACCTCTGCGCGCGGCGCGGGCTGTCGTTCGACGACTACTGGGCGCCCGGCAGCGAGGCGGAACTGCACCACTTCATCGGCAAGGACATCCTCTACTTCCACTCGCTGTTCTGGCCGGCGACGCTGGAGGGTGCGGGCTTCCGCAAGCCCACCGCCGTGCACGCGCACGGCTTCCTGACGGTCAACGGCGAGAAGATGTCGAAATCGCGCGGCACCTTCGTGACCGCCGGGCGCTACCTCGCGGCGCTGCCGCCCGAGTACTTCCGCTATTTCCTCGCCGCCAAGCTCGGGCCGGGCCTGGTGGACGTGGACCTCAACTTCGAAGAGTTCGCGACCCGCATCAACGCCGAGCTGGTCGGCAAGCTGGTCAACATCGCCAGCCGCTGCGCCAGCTTCATCCACCGCGGCCACGGCGGCCGCCTCGCCAAGGCGCTGCCGGACCCGGACCTGTACCGGGAGTTCGCCGACGCCCGGACCGGCATCGGCGAGGCCTGGGAGGCGCTGGAGTATGCGGCCGCGGTGCGCGAAATCATGGAGCTCGCGGACCGCGCCAACCTCTACATCGACCGCCAGAAGCCCTGGCTCGCGGCCAAGGACCCGGCGCGCGCTGCCGAAGTGCAGGCGGTCTGCACGCAGGGACTCAACCTGTTCCGCGTGCTGATGGCTTTCCTGAAGCCGGTGCTGCCGGCGACCGCGGAGCGCGCCGAGGCGTTCCTGCGCGCCCCCATCAACAGCTGGAGCGACGTCGCCACGCCGCTCCTCGGCACCGAGATCGGAGAATACCTGCCGCTCGCGACCCGCGTGGACGCGACGGCAGTCAGCACGCTCGTGGAGACCCCGATGGCCGACACCGAAAAGCCCGCCGCGTCCGCACCGCCCGCCGGGATCTCGGCGGAGGAGTTCGCCCGCCTGGACCTCAGGGTCGCGCGCATCGAGGCGGCCACACTGGTCGAGGGCGCCGACCGGCTGCTGCAGCTCACGGTGGACCTGGGCGGCGAGCGCCGCACCGTGTTCGCCGGCATCCGCTCCGCCTACGAGCCCGCGGCGCTCATCGGCCGCCACGTGGTCGTGGTCGCCAACATGAAGCCACGCAAGCTGCGCTTCGGCACCTCCGAGGGGATGGTGCTGGCGGCATCCGGCGACGCCGGCCTGTTCCTGGTCGCGCCGGACGCAGGCGCCACGGCGGGAATGAAGGTCAGCTGAACCCGCATGAAGTCCGCGCCATCGCTCGCGGATCGCATCGACGCGCTGCTGCCGCAGACGCAGTGCCGGCGCTGCGGATACGACGGCTGCCGGCCTTATGCTGAGGCGCTCGCGCGCGGCGAGTCGGAACTCAACCGCTGCCCGCCGGGCGGCAGCCACGTGATCGGCCGCCTGGCGGCGCTGCTCGCGCGCGCGCCGCTGCCGCTGGACCCGTCCTGCGGCCAAGAGGCGGCGCCGGCCGTCGCCTGGATCGACGAACCGGCCTGCATCGGCTGCGCGCGCTGCCTCGAGGTGTGCCCGACGGATGCGATCGTGGGCGCCCGCAAGCGCATGCACACGGTCATCGCCGCGGACTGCTCGGGCTGCGAGCTGTGCCTGCCCGCCTGCCCGGTGGACTGCATCCACATGGTCCCTGCCCCGGGCCTGCCCGCCAGGCCCCTCGCCGCCGCGGAGATCGATGCGCGCGCGCCGCGATTCCGGCTGCTCTACGAGGCTCGCGTCGCGCGGCTTGCGGCCGCGGAGGCCGAGCAGCAACGCTCGCTGCGCGCGAGCCTGCCCGGCGATGGCGCGCCAATCCGCTGATCGCGCATTCCCGCCCGCCGCGCGCCGCGCGTTCTTCGAGCGGCTGCGCGCCGCCAACCCGCGCCCGCGGACCGAGCTGCGCTACCGGACGCGTTACCAGCTGCTGGTCTCGGTCATGCTGTCGGCGCAGGCGACCGACAAGAGCGTGAACGCGGCAACCGGGCCGCTGTTTCGCGTCGCGCCCACGCCGCAGGCGATGCTGGCGCTCGGCGAGGAGGGCCTCGCCGGCCATATCCGCACCATCGGGCTGTGGCGGGTCAAGGCGCGCCACGTGATCCGGGCGTCCCGGATCCTGGTCGAGCGTCACGGCGGCCGGGTGCCGCGCGAGCGCGCGGCGCTCGAGGCGCTGCCCGGCGTCGGCCGCAAGACGGCGAACGTCGTGCTCAACACGGCCTTCGGCGAGCCGACCATCGCGGTCGACACCCACATCTTCCGCGTCGCCAACCGCACCGGCCTGGCGCCCGGGCCGAACGTGCGCCGGGTCGAGGAGCGCCTGCTCGAGGTCGTCCCGGAGGAGTTCCGGGCCGACGCCCATCACTGGCTGATCCTGCACGGGCGCTACGTCTGCAAGGCCCGGCGTCCGCTGTGCCCGCGCTGTCCGGTCGCCGACCTGTGCCGTTACCCGAAGAAGACGCGCCCGGAAGGGTAATATCGTGGGCCGCGTCCCGGTCCGTTTCTTGCCAGCCATGCACCAGCCGTCATCCAGCACTGCGCGCTATCCCGTGGCCGGGGCCGGACTCGGCTTCCGGCGGGGGCTGGTGCCCGAACTGCGCGCCTCGGGCACGGCCGGCATCGATTTCTTCGAGCTGGCGCCCGAGAACTGGATCCACGCCGGCGGCTCGCTGGCGAAGGACCTGCGGCATTTCACCGAGCGCCATCCCTTCGTCGCGCACGGGCTTTCGCTCTCCCTGGGCGGTCCGGCGCCGCTCGACTTCGGGCTGCTCGGCGACATCCGCGGCTTCCTCGACACGCACGGCATCCGTGCCTACACCGAGCACCTGAGTTACTGCTCCGACGACGGCCACCTCTACGACCTGATGCCGATCCCGTTCACCGAGGAAGCGGTCCGCTGGGTCGCCGGGCGGATCCGTCAGGCGCAGGACGCGCTGGGCCGGCCGATCGCGGTCGAGAACGTCTCCTATTACGCCGCGCCGGGCGCGAGCATGAGCGAGGCCGAGTTCATCAATGCCGTGCTGTCGGAGGCCGACTGTGGCCTGCTGCTGGACGTCAACAACATCTTCGTCAACTCGATCAACCATGGCTACGACCCATCGGCCTTCCTGCGCGCGCTGCCGGCATCGCGCGTCTGGTACTTCCACGTCGCCGGCCATTACGTGGAGGCGCCGGACCTGCGCGTGGACACGCATGGCGCCCCGGTCTGTGGCGACGTCTGGTCGCTGCTCGACGAAGCCTACCGGCTGCTGGGCCCGGTGCCGACGCTGCTCGAGCGCGACTTCAACTTCCCGCCGCTCGCCGAGCTGGTTGCCGAGGTGGAAGGCGTCCGCGCCCGGCAGCGGGCCGTCGCGCCGCGCGCGGCGGCAGGCTGACCATGACGCTCGCCGACCGGCAGAAGGCATTCGCCGCGCACCTGCGTGACCCGGAGCGCGTACCGGCGCCCGCCGGCATCGAGCCGCGGCGCATGGCGGTGTACCGCGAGCTGTTCTTCAACAACCTGGTGGACCTGCTCGGCGGCTCGTTCCCGGTGCTGCGCCGCGTCCTGGGCGATGCCGGCTGGCGCGCGCTGGTGCGCGAGTTCTATGCGCGCCACCATGCGCACACGCCCTACTTCCTGGAGCTGCCGCGCGAGTTCCTCGAGTGGCTGCAGGCGCGCGGCGCCGCGGCAGGCGAACCGCCGTTCATGGCGGAACTCGCGCACTACGAGTGGGTGGAACTCGCACTGGCCATCAGCGAGGCCGAGGCGCCGCCGCCTGGAGAATTGCCGGCAGACCCGTTGCAGGCGCCGCTCGCGGTGTCGCCGCTCGCCTGGGCGCTCGCCTACCGATGGCCGGTGCATCGGTTGGGACCCGGGCATGGGCCGGAGGAGCCGCCGGCACAGCCCACCTTCCTGGTCGTGTACCGCGACGCCGGGGACCGCGTGCAATTCCTGGAGATCGGCGCCGAGACCGCGCGCCTGCTGGATGCTCTGGAGCGCTCGGCCGGCCTCACTGCCCGTGCAGCCTGCACCGGTGGCGGCGGCGAACTGACGTTGGAGGCGGCGCGCGCCGCCACCGACACGATCCGCGACCTGCATGCCCGTGGCGTGCTGTGCGTCGTCGCCTGAACCGGAGGACTCCCGCGTGCACGCGATCATCGGACTCGTGGAAGCGGCGCACCGGGGCCTCGACCGCATCGGCGGCTGGCTGCCGCAACTCGCGCTGCGCGCGCTCCTCGGCTGGGAGTTCCTGGAATCGGGGCTTCAGAAGCTGCGCGGCGAGAACTGGTTCGCCGACATCGCCGACAAGTTCCCGTTCCCGTTCGACCTGTTGCCGCCCGGCATGAGCTGGTTCCTCGCGACCTGGATCGAGCTGATCGGCGGCATCAGTCTGTGGCTCGGGCTTGCGACGCGCTTCTGGTCGCTCGCGCTCCTGATCCTCACCATCGTCGCGATCGCCGGCGTGCACTGGCCCGCGGAATGGTCGTCGCTGCCGGAACTGTGGAAGGGCTACGCGATCACCGATCGCGGCTACGGCAACTTCAAGCTGCCGCTGCTGTTCGTCGCCATGCTGCTGCCGCTGCTGTGCACCGGCGCCGGCCGCCTGAGCCTCGACGCACTCCTCCGCCGCCGCCTCGAATAAAGGGGACGCGTCCAATTATTCTAATTGGACGCGTCCCCTTTATTTCTTGGGCATGTAGAGGTCGGTGAGCGTGCCTTCGTAGGCCTCGGCGGCGAAGGCGACGGTCTCGGACAGCGTCGGGTGCGGGTGCACGGTGAGGCCGATGTCGGCCGCCTCCGCCCCCATCTCGATCGCGAGCGCAGTCTCCGAGATCAGCTCACCGGCATTGCTGCCGACGATGCCGGCGCCGACGACGCGGTGCGTCTGCTCGTCGAACAGCAGCTTGGTGAAACCCTCGTCGCGGCCGAGCGCGAGCGAGCGGCCGCTCGCCATCCACGGGAACAGCCCCTTGCCGAGCTTGCGGCCCGCGGCCTGCGCCTCGGCCTCGGTGACGCCCACCCAGGCGATCTCCGGGTCGGTGTACGCGACCGAGGGAATCACGCGCGCATCGAACGCGCTCTTGCCTCCCGCCGCGACCTCGGCCGCGACCTTGCCCTCGTGCGTCGCCTTGTGGGCCAGCATGGGCTGGCCGACGATGTCGCCGATCGCGAAGATGTGCGGCACGTTGGTGCGCTGCTGCCGGTCCACGGCAATGAAGCCGCGCGCATCCACGGCGACGCCGGCGGCATCCGCCCGGATCAGGTTGCCGTTCGGCACGCGCCCGACCGAGCACAGCACGCGGTCGAAGACCTGCGGTTCCGGCGACCTGGCGCCCTCGAAGCGCACGCGCAAGCCGTCGTCCAGCGCCTCGACGCCCGCGACCTTCGTCCCGGTCAGGATCGCCGCGTAGCGCGCGCGCAGCCGCTTCTCCAGCGGCCGGACCAGGTCGCGGTCGCATCCCGGCATCAGCCCGTCGGTCAACTCCACGACGCTGACCTTCGAGCCGAGCGCATCGTAGACGCAGGCCATCTCGAGGCCGATGATGCCGCCGCCGATCACCAGCAGGCGCTGCGGCAGGTCCCGCAGGTCGAGCGCGCCGGTCGAATCGAGCACGCGCGGGTCCTCGGGCAGGCCGGGGATGCGCGCGGGTTCCGAGCCCGCGGCGATGATGCACTGCTCGAAGGCGACCATGCGGGTGGCTCCGTCGGGCGTGCGCACCTTGGCGCGGTCGGGCCCGGCGAAGCGCGCGAAGCCGCGCAGCACCTCCACCTTGCGCTGCTTGGCAAGGATCGAAAGCCCGGCGGTCAGCTTGCCCACGATCCGGTTCTTCCACTGCCGCAGCGCGTCGGCGTCGATCTCGGGCTTGCCGAAGCGGATGCCGTGGGCCGACATCGCCTCGGCTTCCTCGATCACCCGCGCCGCGTGCAGCAGGGCCTTCGACGGGATGCAGCCGACGTTCAGGCACACGCCGCCGAGTTGCGGCCAGCGGTCCACCAGCAGCACGCGCAGGCCGAGGTCCGCGGCGCGGAACGCCGCCGTATAGCCGCCGGGCCCGGCGCCGATCACCAGCAGCTGCGTGGTCAGGTCCGCGGCAGGTTCGCCCGCGGAGACCGTCACAGCAGGCGCCGCGGCGGCCTGCGCCGGCGGCAGCACCGCGGTGGCCTCGAGCTCCGCCACGGTCGCGCCGGGAGACGGCAACTTCACGGTATCGCTGGCGGCAGGCGTCACCAGCGCGATGAGCGAGTCCCTGGAAACGCGGTCGCCCTTGCCGACCTTCAGCTCCCGGATCACGCCGGCGACCGTCGCCGGCACGTCCATGGTCGCCTTGTCGGTTTCGAGCGTGATCAGCGGCGTCTCGGGCTCAATGGCATCGCCCGGCTTGACCAGCACCTCGATGACCTCGACGTCCTTGAAGTCCCCGAGGTCCGGGACGCGCTGCTCGACCAGGCCGTTCAAGGCACCGCCTCGGCGAGCGCGCGTGGGTGCGCGAGTTCTTCCGCGAGCGCGACCACGAAGCGCACCGCCTCGGCGCCGTCGATGACGCGGTGATCGTACGACAGCGACAGCGGCAGCATCAGGCGCGGCTCGAACGAGGCGCCCTGCCACACCGGCCGGAACTGCGAACGCGAGACGCCGAGGATCGCGACTTCCGGCGCGTTGATGATGGGCGTGAAGGCAGTGCCGCCGATGCCGCCCAGGCTCGAGATCGTGAAGCAGCCGCCCTGCATCTCGGCGGCGCCCAGCTTGCCGGCGCGCGCCTTCTCGGACAGCCCGGCCAGGTCGCGCGCGAGCTCATAGATGTCCTTGCGCGCGGCGTCGCGGATCACCGGCACCACCAGCCCGTTCGGCGTGTCCGCGGCGAAGCCGAGGTGCAGGTACTTCTTGTAGACCAGGTTCTGGCCGCCGGCGTCCAGCGAGCAGTTGAAGTTCGGGAACCTCGCGATGACGCGTACGCAGGCGCGGGCGATGAACGCGAGCGGCGTCAGCTTGATGCCGAGTCCCGCGGCGCGCTCCTTCAGCGACGCGCGCAGCTTTTCGAGCTCGGTGACGTCCGCCTCGTCGTGCTGGGTGACGTGCGGCAGGTTGACCCAGGCCGCCTGCAGGCGCGCGCCGGAGATGCGCTGGATGCGGCCGAGCGGCTTGACCTCGACCGGACCGAAGGCCGCGAAGTCCACCTCGGGCACCCGCGGCAGTGCGGCGCCCGCTCCGGCGGCCGCAGCCGGGGCCTGCAAGGCCTTCTTGACGAAGGCCTTGACGTCGTCCTGCGTGATGCGGCCCTTGATGCCGCTGCCCGCGACGCGCCCGAGGTCCACGCCCAGCTCGCGCGCGAGGCGGCGCACGGCGGGACCCGCGTGCGCCCGCGAGAACCCGGCATCGGCCGCAGTCCCGGGAGCGGCAGCGGTTGCCGCCGCCGTCACGACTGCCGGTGCGGGCGTGGGCGGCGCCGATGCGACGGCCGGCTGCGCCGGCGCAGCTTTCGCCGCCGGCGCGGATGCCATGCCGAACACCGTGGCCACGACGTCGCCCGCGCTCACGCGCCCGCCCTTGGCGACGTGCAGCTTCCGGACCGTGCCGGCCGCCGAAGACGGCACGTCCATGGTCGCCTTCTCGGTCTCGAGCGTGATCAGCGGCGATTCGAGCGCCACCGCGTCGCCCTCGCGCACCAGCACCTCGATGATCTCGACGTCCTTGAAGTCGCCAAGGTCGGGCACCCGCACTTCGACCGCCGCAGCGGCTGCAGCCGGCGCCGCAGCAGGCTTCGCCGTCGGCGCGGGCACGGCGGCCGCGGCCGGCTTCTCCTTCGCGGCCTTGCGCGGCGCGGCGTCCGGCTCCAGCGTCAGCACCGCGTCGCCCTGCGACACGCGATCGCCCTTCTTCACGGCGAGTGCGACCACCCGCCCGGCGGCGGTCGAGGGCACGTCCATGGTCGCCTTGTCGGTCTCGAGCGTGATCAGCGGCGTCTCCAGCGCGACGCTGTCGCCGGCCTTCACCAGCACGTCGATGACCTCGACGTCCTTGAATTCGCCGAGGTCCGGGACGGTGACCGTGATTTCGGAGGCCACTGGGGAAGCCCTTGGCTCAGGAAGCGAGCGGATCCGGCTTGGCCGGATCGATCCCGAACTTCCTGATCGCGAGCGCGACGGTGCCCGCGTCGATCTTGCCGTCGTCGGCCAGCGCCTTGAGCGCCGCGACCGCGATCCAGTGGCGGTCGACCTCGAAGTGCGAGCGCAGCGCCGCGCGCGAGTCGCTGCGGCCGAAGCCGTCGGTGCCGAGCGCGGCGTAGCGGCCCGGGACCCACTGGCGGACCTGGTCGGCGACCGTCTTCATGTAGTCGGTCGCGGCGACGAAGGGTCCGTCGCGCCCGGCGAGGCATTCGCTCACCCACGGCTTGCGCGCCTTCTTGCGGTCCGGGTGCAGCATCGCCTCGCGCTCGGCGGCCAGCGCGTCGCGGCGCAGCTCCGAGAAGCTGGTGACGCTGTAGACGTCCGCCGGCACGCCGAACTCCGACTCCAGCAGTTCCGCCGCCGCCTGCGTCTCGCGCAGGATCGTCCCGGCGCCCAGCAGCGTGACGCGCACCGCGCCGCGGCCGCCGACGTGCAGCAGGTACATGCCGCGCAGGATGCCGTGCTCGGCGCCCTTCGGCATCGCCGGGTGCGCGTAGTTCTCGTTCATGCAGGTGATGTAGTAGAAGACGCTCTCCTGCTCCGCATACATGCGCCGCAGGCCGTCCTGCATGATGACCGCGAGCTCGTAGCCGTAGCAGGGGTCGTAGGCGATGCAGTTCGGGATCGTGGACGCCAGCAGGTGGCTGTGGCCGTCCTGGTGCTGCAGGCCCTCGCCGGCCAGCGTCGTGCGCCCGGCGGTGGCGCCCAGCAGGAAGCCGCGCGCCTGCATGTCGCCCGCCGCCCAGGCGAAGTCGCCGATGCGCTGGAAGCCGAACATCGAGTAGAAGATGTACATGGGGATCATGCTGATCCCGTGGTTCGAGTAGGCGGTCGCGGCCGCGAGCCAGGAACAGAACGCGCCCGCCTCGTTGATGCCCTCCTCGAGGATCTGGCCCTTGCGGTCCTCGCGGTAGTACATCAGCTGGTCCACGTCCTGCGGCGTGTAGAGCTGGCCCACCGAAGAGTAGATGCCGACCTGGCGGAACAGGCCCTCCATGCCGAAGGTGCGCGCCTCGTCGGGCACGATCGGCACCACGTGCTGGCCGATGTGCTTGTCCTTCAGGAGCTGGGTCAGGATGCGCACGAACACCATGGTGGTCGAGATCTCGCGCCCTTCGCTGCCGTCGAGCAGGTTCTTGAAGGCCTCCAGCGCCGGCACCGTCAGCCTCGGGGCCTGCGTGCGCCGTTGCGGCAGCGGGCCGCCCAGCGCCTTGCGGTGCGACTTCAGGTACTGCATCTCCGGGCTGTCCTCGGCCGGCCGGTAGAACGGCAGCCGCGGGATTTCCTCGTCGGAGACGGGAATGTTGAAGCGGTCGCGGAATGCGCGCAGCGCCTCGTCGTCCATCTTCTTCTGCTGGTGCGTGACGTTCAATGCCTCGCCCGCCTTGCCCATGCCGTAGCCCTTGACGGTCTTGGCCAGGATCACGGTCGGGCGGCCCTTGTGCGCGACCGCGGCGGCGTAGGCGTTCCAGACCTTCTGCGCGTCGTGGCCGCCGCGGTTGAGGGCGGTGACCTCGTCGTCCGACAGGTGCGCGACCAGCTCGGCGGTCTCCGGGTACTTGCCGAAGAAATGCTCGCGCGTGTACGCGCCGCCCTTGGCCTTGAAGCTCTGGTACTCGCCGTCCACCGCCTCCTCCATGCGCTTGCGCAGCAGGCCCGAGGTGTCGCGCGCGAGCAGCGGGTCCCAGCGATGGCCCCAGATGACCTTGACGACGTTCCAGCCGGCGCCGAGGAACGCGGACTCCAGTTCCTGGATGATCTTGCCGTTGCCGCGCACCGGGCCGTCCAGGCGCTGCAGGTTGCAGTTGATGACGAACACCAGGTTGTCGAGCTTCTCGCGCACCGGCATCGTCAGCGCGCCCATGGACTCGGGCTCGTCCATCTCGCCGTCGCCGAGGAAGCACCAGACTTTCTGGTCCGAGGGCTCGACCAGGCCGCGGTGCTCCAGGTAGCGCACGAAGCGCGCCTGCATGATCGCCTGCAGCGGCCCGAGGCCCATCGACACCGTCGGGTACTGCCAGAAATCCGGCATCAGCCAGGGATGCGGATAGGAGGACAGCCCTTCGCCGCCGACCTCCTGCCGGAAGCGCCGCAGCTGCTCCTCCGTGAGGCGGCCCTCCAGGTAGGCGCGCGCATAGATGCCCGGGCTCGAGTGCCCCTGCACGAACACCATGTCGCCGCGGTGGCGGTCCGTGGGCGCGCGCCAGAAGTGGTGGAAGCCGACCTCGTACAGCGTCGCCGAGGACGCGTAGGTCGCGATGTGGCCGCCGTACTCGGTGCTGACGCGGTTGGCGTGCACGACCATGGCGACCGCGTTCCAGCGGATCAGCGACTCGATGCGCCGCTCGATTGCGCGGTCGCCCGGGTAGGGCTTCTCGCGCGAGACGTGGATGGTATTGAGGTAGGCGGTGTTCGCCTTGAACGGCAGCCAGGCGCCGGAACGGCGCGCGTGATCGATCAGGCGGTCGAGCAGGAAGTGCGCGCGGCCGGGTCCGTGCGCCTTGAGAACCGAGTCAATGGATTCGAGCCACTCCTGCGTCTCGAGCGGGTCGAGGTCGTCGTTCTGTGGGCCGTCAGCCATGCGGAAACCTCGGCAATACTCCCATGCCGGCGGCCGGCCCGATATGATCCTGTTTGCGGCGCCCGCCGGTCAAGGTTGAGTCCCCGTGCCAGACCCCGTGCAGACACTCACCTTCGCGCGCCCGGACGACTGGCACCTGCACTTGCGGGACGGCCAGGAGCTGGCCGCCGTTGCCCGGTTCACCGCGCGCCGCTTCGCCCGCGCGGTGGTGATGCCCAACCTGAAGCCTCCGGTCACCAGCGTGGATGCCGCCAGGCGCTACCGGGAGCGCGTACTCGCGGCGCTGCCGCCGGGTTCGCATTTCGAGCCGCTGATGACGCTGTACCTGACCGAAGGCATGGATCCCGCCGAGGTGGACCGCGTGGCGGAATCCGGCTTCGTCTGCGGCATCAAGTGCTATCCGGCGGGCGCCACCACGC
This sequence comes from Steroidobacteraceae bacterium, assembly GCA_019634895.1. Taxonomy (GTDB): domain Bacteria; phylum Pseudomonadota; class Gammaproteobacteria; order Steroidobacterales; family Steroidobacteraceae; genus SCUD01. The sequence continues at coordinate 30,061 of JAHCAM010000025.1, forward strand.
ATTCCGAAGCCGGCGTGCGCTCGCTCGCCAGCTGCGCGGCCGTGCTCGAGCGCATGCAGGAGCGCGACCTCGTGCTGCAGCTGCACGGCGAGGCGACCGGAAAGGACGTGGATCCCTATGACCGCGAGCGGGTATTCATCGAGCGCGAACTCGCGCCGCTGGTGCGCCGCTACCCGCGCCTGCGCATCGTGCTCGAGCACGTCACGACCGCCGCCGGCGTCGCCTTCGTGCGCGCGCAGGATACGGGGCGCGTCGCGGCTACCATCACGCCGCAGCACCTGCTGTTGAGCCGCGGCGCCATGTTCGAGGGCGGGCTGCGGCCGCACCTGTACTGCCTGCCGCTGCTGAAGCGTGAGTCCGACCGCCTGGCGTTGCTGGATGCGGCGACCTCGGCCGACCCGCGCTTCTTCCTCGGCACCGACAGCGCGCCGCACGCGCGTGCGGCCAAGGAATCCGACTGCGGCTGCGCCGGCGTGTTCTCGGCGCATGCCGGCATCGAACTGTACGCCCAGGCCTTCGAACAGGCGGGCGCGCTCGACCGCCTCGAGGCCTTCGCCAGCTTCCACGGACCCGATTTCTACCGCCTGCCCCGCAACCGCGGCACGATCACGCTGGTGCGCGAGCCCTGGGAGGTGCCCGAACGCTATCCGTACGGCGCCGGGGAACTCGTGCCGCTGGCCGCGGGCGGCCGGCTCGACTGGCGGCTGCGCGACACCGGGAGCAGCGCATGAGCGCACAGCCGCCGCTCATGCGCGATCGTTTCCGCGGCTTCCTGCCGGTGGTCGTGGACGTCGAGACCGGCGGCTTCGTCGCCGCCACCGATGCACTGCTGGAGATCGCCGCGGTGTTGGTCACCATCGACGGCGAAGGCCGGCTCGCGCGCGGCGCCACCATCCGCGAACACGTGAGGCCCTTCGAGGGCGCGCGGCTCGATCCCGCCTCGCTTGCGGTCAACGGCATCGATCCCTGGCACCCGCTGCGCATCGCGTCCACCGAGGCGGACGCGCTCGGCAACGTGTTCCGCGAGGTGCGCAAGGCGGTGCGCGAGCAGGAGTGCACGCGCGCGATCCTCGTGGGCCACAACGCCTCGTTCGACCTCGGGTTCGTCAACGCCGCGGTGGCGCGCGCCGGGATCCGGCGCAATCCCTTCCATCCGTTCTCGTGCTTCGACACGGCCACGCTGGCGGGCGTCGCCTACGGCCAGACGGTGCTTTCGCGCGCGGCGCAGGCCGCGGGGATCGAGTGGAGCGCGCAGGAGGCGCACTCGGCGGCCTACGACGCGGAGCGCACGGCCGACCTGTTCTGCGAGGTCTGCAACCAGTTCCGGCCGCTGTACCAGGCGGCCATCGAGCGGCTCCGGACCGCCGAGCCCGCCGAGGATTCCAATCCCTTGCTGGAGCCGGCGCCCGAGTGATCAGGCGATCGCGCCGGCCCCTTCCAGCAGCTCCTTGAGCTCGCCCGAGCGGTACATCTCCATCACGATGTCGCAGCCGCCGACCAGCTCGCCTTTGACGTAGAGCTGCGGGTAGGTGGGCCAGTTCGAGTACTGCTTGAGTGCCTCGCGCAGTTCCGGCTCCTCGAAGATGTTGACGTGGCGGTACTGCGCATGCACCGCCTTGAGCGCGGCCGCGGTCTGCGCCGAGAAGCCGCATTGCGGGAAGTCCGGCGTGCCCTTCATGAACAGCACCGCCGGCGCCGAGTCGAGGTATTCCCGGATGCGCCGGGTCGTGGCTTCGTCGCTCATCTGTGCGTGCGCTCCTGATATGCCGCGAGGCGGCGCCCTTCGGCCCGCTCGACCACTGCCCGCTGCTCGCCTGCGCTCATGGCCCCCCAGCCCGCGATCTCCGCGAGCGTCCGGTAGCAGCCCCGGCAGACCTCCTGCGAGTCGAGCGAGCAGACGTTGATGCAGGGTGAGAACGGGCGGGTGTCGTCCATTGCGGGGCCGTGCTAACGCGTTGAATTATGGGACCCCCTGGCCTATTCTTCAACGCTCACAAGGGGGACATGTCATGAACCCGCTCACGAGCGTCAAGGGCTCCATCGTCACCGCGTTCCTGCTGGCCGCGATCGTCAGCATCCTGCTCACGGTCGGCGCGGGCGCCGACATCGCGCTGCACCATGCCCAGCTCGGGCGCTGGCTGCACATCGTCTCGGGCGTGATGTGGATCGGCCTGCTCTACTACTTCAACGTCGTGCAGGTGCCGGGCCTCGCGGACGCCGCCGCCGACAAGGGCGGACCCGGCGGCGCCGGCATCGGCAAGTACATCGCGCCGCGCGCGCTGTGGTGGTTCCGCTGGGCCGCGGTCGTCACCTGGATCACCGGCGCCTGGTACCTCGGCAGCGGCTACGGCAGCGGCGAGGCCTTCATGCAGGCGTTCACGCTGCAGCCGGGCTTCCGCACCATCGGCGTCGGCGTCTGGCTGGGCACGATCATGCTGTTCAACGTCTGGGTGTTCATCTGGCCCAACCAGAAGAAGATCCTCGGCATCGTGCAGGCGACCGACGAGCAGAAAGCGAAGGCGCGCAAGACCGCGCTCTACGCCTCGCGCACCAACTTCATCCTCTCGGTGCCCATGCTGATGTGCATGGGCGGCCAGGGACACGGGTTGCCGCTCTAGCGGACCCGCGCGCAGTCAGCCCGCTCGGCGAGCGGCGGGTGCGTGGACAGGTAAGCGACCGCGTCGTCGCCGGCGGCGAGCCGGCACATCATCGCGTCGAAATGCGAGCCGGCGAGGCCCTGTTCGCGCAGCCACTGCCGCGCGAACGCATCGGCCTCGCGCTCCATGTCGCGCGAGTGCTTGGCCTGCACCAGCACCACGGGCAGCGCCACCGCGAGCGACGATGCGGTGCCGATGTCGCCGAGCACGGCGAAGGCGAGCGCCGCGACGCCGGCGTCCTGCAGCAGCATGCGCAGTGCGTGCCGGTGGCGGACGTGGCCGATCTCGTGCGCCAGCACCGCCGCGATCTCGTCCTCGTGCTGCGCCAGTTCCACCAGCTCGTCCGTGAGCACGATGATGCCGGACGGCAGCGCGAATGCGTTCGGGCCGAGGCCCCGCCCGCGGCGCAGCTCCAGGCGGTACGCATGGCCGTCGGCCAGCGGCGCGCTCATCGCCGCCAGGCGTGACCGCAGCTCGTCCTGGCGCGCCGCCGGCAGCTTCGAGGGCGCGAGCAGCGTCCGGTCCATGATCACGAGCCCCTCGGATCCGATGGCCGCGTCCAGCGAGGGCGGCACCTTCTGTGCCGCCGCGGCCGCGAGCCGTGGCAGGCCATGCTGCACGAACAGCCACGATGCGATCGCGACGCCCGCGAGCGCCGCGGCCGCGATCGCCCAGCGCCGCTCCCAGTGCACGATGCGCCGTCCGAATCCGCCCGCGCCGAGCGCATCCAGCGCCGCGTCCACGGCATCGTTGTCGGCGGTCTCGAAGGTCGCGCCGTCGTCGAACTCGACGCGGCGCGGGATGTCCGCGATGCGGTCCGAGATGCGCACCGAGGCGAGCGGCACGTAGCGCGGCTCGGCGATGCCTTCCAGCCGCACCATCCGGTCTGCGCCGAGCGCCAGCCACGCCGGCTGCGCGGCCGAAGTCCGTCCGTCGAAGAACCGGCCCGCGATCACGGCGCAGGCATCAGAGCCCGAAGTCCACGTCGAAGAACTCGCCCACCGCCTCGCCGGTGGCGTCGGCGGGCGGCGCGGCCGCGGCGGCGAAGTTCTCCAGCGAACCCTCGGCCTCCACGTGCATGCACTCCAGCTGGTAGCGCAGGCGGCGTATCAGCGCCCAGGGATAGAACAGGCCGAGCGTCAGCAGGACCCCCAGCACGTTGGTGACGTACAGCCACAGCAGCCGGCCGGTGCGGATACGGCAGGCGAGGCGATGAGGTCCGAGCGCCAGGCCGTCGTAGGCCGCATTCGTGAACGAGCGCTCCCAGTACGCGCCGATGGCCAGCGGGGCGAGGATCACCACGGCGATGAGTGCCACCATGGCCGTGATGGTGACCGCCAGCGAGGCTGCCTCGCCCCCGCTGCCGGCCGCCGCGGCCATGCCCATGGTCGACACCACGAGGCCCACGATCGTCGCCAGCCCCAGCCCGAGGGCGATGAAATAGAAAGCGAAGTAGCGGCCGATGCTGGCGGAGAACGCAAACCGCTCGGTCCCGAAGCTCGAGCCGGACAGCAGGTACCGGACGCGCTGGTAGATCCACAGCGGCATCAGGATGTACAGGGTCAGCACGGCGATGATGGCCCAGCCGATATAGGCGCCGAGCGCGCCGCCGTAGGTGCCGTGGAAACCGAAGCGGATGCCGCGCCAGGAGCTCATGCGCAGGTGGAACCGGCGCGACTTCACGATCACCCAGGGCATCGCGAACACCAGGACCGGCAGCAGCAGCAGCGCGGTGAGCGGCCACAGGTTGGTGGCGACCAGGTAGATCGCGAGCGCGGTGACCGCGATCAGCCTCCCCTTCAGGATCTGCAGCGGCTGGCCGTGGTACTCGAACGCGGATCCCGCCAGCGAAGTGCTGCCGTACAGGTAGCGCAGGCGGCGCACCTTCGCCCAGGCCGAGTAGATGCCGAGCGTCAGGATCGTGAGCAGCAGATTGACGATCCAGATGCGGAAGTATTCAGCGCCGGTGGCGCGGAACTCGAACGGGATGGTGCTGCGCGCCGCGGGCGCGGCCGCGCCGGCGCTCATGACGTCCATGAAAATTCTCCTCCCCTGGCCGCGGCACGCCGCGGCATTGCGCCTAGTCTAGCCTGAGTCCGGGCGGCGCCAACTGGCACATCATTTGACGCTTTGACGTCATGACATCATGCTGCCGCCATGACCGCACCCAAACCAGCAACGGTCTATTTCGACGCCGATGTCCATCGCGCCCTCCGCTCGCGGGCTACCGCACTCGACCGTTCCATGTCCGACATGGTCAACGATGCGGTCAAGGCCGCACTTGCGGAGGACGTGGCGGATCTCGAGGCATTCGAGGAACGGCGCAAGGAGCGGAGCTCCCCTTTCGAGAGGTTCGTGAATGGCATGAAGCGCCGTGGCCGCCTATAGGGTCCTGATCAAGGCCTCGGCCGGA
>JAHCAM010000026.1 GCA_019634895.1 Steroidobacteraceae bacterium
CGGCTTCAGCCGCGGCGCCGCGGCCGACCAGGCGGATGCGCGTGACCAGGTCGCGCGGCTGTTCCACCGGACGGCCGGCGCCGACGAAATCGCGCATGCGGTTCAGTTCGTCGAGGCTCGATTGCAGCACCTCGAGACTGCGCTCATCCAGGCCGACGCTGCCGTCGGCGACGCGGATCACGAGCGATTCGAGCTCGTGGCTGAGGTCGCCCATCGGCGTGATGCCGGCCATGCGCGCGCCGCCCTTCAGCGTGTGCAGCACGCGCTGCAGTTCGGTGACGCGTTCGCGGCTGCCGCGCTCGGCCTTGATCGCGCCGAGGGCGGCATCGGCGGCCTCGAGCAGCTCGGTCGCTTCCTCGCTGAAGATCGCCGCAACGTCGGGGTCGTAGTCCGCGGTACGCGCGGCAGGCGCCGGCGCCTCGGCGGCCGCCGGCGGCGCGGCCGGCTCCGCGGCTTCCGCGCCCTCGAGGTACGGCGGCCGGCCGACGGTGCCGGTGACGCCCGGCGCCTTTGGCAGCACGCCGTGCACGTCGCGTTCGGGCACGACCGCGGCGGCCACGCGGCCCGGCACCAGTGCTTCGAGCGACAACCGCGGCGGCGGCGGCGGCTCGGCCGGCGGCGGCGGCGGCGGCGGGGGCGGCGGCTCGGGCGCGAGCTGCTGCGAATCGGCAAGCTGCGGCGGCTCCTCGGCCAGGCGGCGCTCGAACAGCGCGTCCTGTTCCTCGATGCGGCCGATCAGCCGGTCGAGGTTGGTGAAGTGGCCGGTGTTCTCGTGCACCGCGGCGAGGATGTCCTCGAATCCGACCACGCAGTCCGCCAGCACGGCGAGACCCGCCTCGTCGAAGGCGGCGTCGTGGTCGAACATGCGCCGCAGCCAGCGATGCAGTGGCTCGGCAAGGCGGATGCTGTGGCGGATGCCCGCCGTGCGCGAGGCGCCGCGCAGCGTGTGGCAGGCCCGGTAGAGTTCCTCGGTGACCGTGTAGGTGCCGACCGCGAGCCAGGCGTGGCGCAGGTAGCTGCGGATGGTCTCGAGATGGCTCTGGACCTCCTTCTGGTAGATCTCCTGCAGCGAGGAATCGCCACCCTCGGCGTATGCGGCCGGGCGGCCGATCCATTCCGGCTCGGGCGCGGGCGGCGGCAGCTCCGGCACCTCCAGGCGCTTGGTCAGCTGCGTTTCGTCGATCTGCGGAATGACGAGCGTGGGTTCGCCGGGCGCCGGCGCCGCGGCAGCGGCAGCGGCGATCCCTGCGGGCACGGGCTGTCCCGTGGCATGGGCCTCGGCGCGCGCGGCCAGGGACTCGGCCCCGGTCACCGGGGCGCCCCGGCCCTCGAGTTCGGTGACGAGCGCCGGCAGTAACGCGATCGCCTCGCGGATGGTCGCCAGCATTCCGGCATTGCGTTCCAGCGTGCCGTCCAGCAGGCGGTTCAGCAGGTTCTCGATCGACCAGGCGAAATCGCCGACGCGGCGTGCGCCGACCACGCGGCCGCTGCCCTTCAGCGTATGGAAGGCGCGCCGCACGCGCGTGAGCGACTCGCGGTCGGTCGGATTCTCCTCCCAGAGCGGGAACAGCCGGCCGATGACCGCGATCTCCTCGCGCGCTTCCTCGATGAAGAGCGCAAGCAGTTCGGGATCGACCGCGGCGCGCGCCGCGGCGGCGGGCGCGGGTGCAGCGGGCGCGGGCACCGGCTTCGGCGCCGGCGCCGGGCGCGGCTCCGCGGCACGGACCGGCGCCGGCCCGACGGCCGCGGCCGCGCGCTCCTGGTCGAGGAAGCCCAGGCAGCGCTCGGCGTTGTCCAGCATGTACCAGGGGTCGCCGCGGCCGGCCTGCAGCGTCTCCATGTAGTACTCGATGCCGACGATCGCGTCCGCCAGCCGGTCGACGTACTCGTCGTTGCGCGACAGGGCGCCGGGGCCGAGCAGCGCCGCGATGTGCTCGCCGATGCGGCGCATGACCTCCATCGCGCGGTTGCGGCCGAGCAGCAAGAGCCCCGCGGTGATCCCGCGCGCCAGCGCCGGGGCGGCGTCGAGGCCCGCGCGGTCCGCGGTGGGATCGAGCGACTGCCCGAGCAGCTCCTTGACCCGCGCCAGGTTGACGATGCACTCCCGCAGCACGGTCTCCGTGACCTGGCGGAACTCGGGATCGGCCTCGGCGTCCGGCGCCGGCGCGCCGGGCGGCATGATCAGGCGCACCAGCGCGTCGTCGAGGCCGTCCTCGATGCCGATCAGGGTCGCCGCGATGCCGATCAGCGTGTTCTGGTCGGCCGGCGCGCGGCGCGCGATGATGTCGCCGAGCCGCCCGAGCTCGCCCTGCACCTGCTCGCGCACCGAGCCGAGCCCCAGCACCGCGAGCGTGTCGCCGATCTTCTTGAGCAGGTCCACCTGCGGGGCCAGTTCCTCCGGCGGCCCGCCCTTGCGCGTGTACAGGTCGAGCGCGTCCTTGACCCGGCCGAGGTCCTCCTTGATCGCCGCCGCGACCGTGCGCATCAGGCGCACCGACGGCGCGGACAGCGACTCGCGCTCCTGCTCGACCGACTCGTCGATCGGCAGCAGCTCGTCGAGCCGGAAGGAGCTGCGCACCGCGTCGATGCGATCTCCGGGCGTGCCGGCGCGGGCGACGTAGAACAGCAGGTTGTTCAGCAGCTCGATCGGCGGGCTGGCCGCATAGCTCTCCTCGCCCTGCGCGTAGAGCCGCTTCAGCTCGCGGTCGGCGTGGCCGAGCAGCCGCTTGATGGTGACGCTCGGCTGCAGGCCGCCCGCGGCCAGCGCATCGAGCAGCGCGCCGGTGACCCACCACAGCTGGTACGCGGCGACCGTGGTCGCCACCGATTCCATGCGGTTGGCGACCTCGGACAGCGCGGCAAGGCCGTGGTCCTCGCCCTCGTCGCGGATCAGCGCCAGCAGCCCGGCCTGGAACCTCGGCCGCAGCCGCCGAGCCCATTGCGCGACCGTCACTTTCTGGCTGGCCGGCGGCGCCGCGGGCGGCGGGGCGCGCTCCGAGCTCAGGTTGAGCGACAGCAGCGTGCCTTCGGAAAGCAGCGGCGCGCCGCGCACCGCGCGCAGGTCGTTCAGCAGCGGCAGCAGCACCAGCGCCAGGTCGCGGCCGCCGCCCAGCACGCGCTCGAGGTAGGTCGGCAACTGCACGCTCGCGCGCATCAGCGCGTCGAGCCCGTCGGCATGCTGGCGCGCGTCGGTGTCGCTGCCCGCGAGCCAGCGGGCGCTCTGCTCCATCTCCTCGGCCAGCAGGGCGGCCCCGTACACCTCCACCACCCGCAGCACGCCGCGCGCGCCGTGCATCAGTTCAGCGGTCTTCGCCACCGGCGCCTTGTCGGCGGGCGTCTCCGCGGCTGCTTCCAGCGCAACGCGCACCTCGTTGAGCGTCGCGGCGAGCTCGCGCGCGACGAGGTGCAGGGCCTGCTCGTTGACGGAGGGGTAGTCGGCCACGCCCGTCCGGCCTCAGGCGCCCGCGGCGCGCCGCGCCCGGGTGTCGCCTTCCGGTGCCGCCGCGGGCTTCGCCCTGCGCCCGGCCGGCGTCAGCAGCTGCGGCAGGCGGAAGCCGGCGACCGACTTGCGCAGCTGCGCCGACATCTCGGCGAGGCGGCCGATCGCCGTCGAGGTCGCGCTGGTGTTGTCCGCGGTCTGCTGGCTGATTTCCCGCAGCACCTGCATGGTGCGCGAGATGTGCGCCGAGGTCGCCGCCTGCTGGCGCGCGCTGGCGGAGATGTTCTGCACCAGCTGCGCGATCTGGTTCGACACGTCCTCGATCTCGCCGAGCGCGGCGCCCGCGTTCTCGGCCAGCAGCGCCCCGCCCACCACGTCGGTGGTGGTGCGCTCCATGGAGACGACCGCCTCGTTGGTGTCGGTCTGGATGGTGCGCACCAGCACCTCGATCTGGCGGGTGGCGTGGCCGGCGCGCTCCGCGAGCCGCTGCACCTCGTCGGCGACCACCGCGAAGCCGCGCCCGGATTCGCCGGCCATGGAGGCCTGGATGGAGGCGTTCAGCGCCAGGATGTTGGTCTGCTCGGCGATGTCGTTGATCAGCTCGACGATGTTGCCGATCTCCTGCGAGCTCTCGCCGAGGCGCTTGATGCGCTTGGACGTGTCCTGGATGTTCTCGCGGATCGCGTTCATGCCGTCGATCGTGCGCCGCACCGCGTCGCCGCCCTTGTGCGCGACGTCCACCGCATGCCTGGCGACGTCCGCGGAACGTTCCGCGTTGCCGGACACTTCCTCGATCGAGGTCGCCATCGCGCCCACCGCGTCGGTCGCGGCGGCGACCTGGCGCGACTGCGCGACCGAGGCCTTCGCCAGGTGGCCCGCGGCCGCCTGGGTCTGGCGGGCGGCCGCGTCTAGGTGCACCGCCGTTTCGTTGATCGTGGCGACCAGCTCGCGCAGCGCCTCGATCGCGTAGTTGATCGAGTCCGCGATCGCGCCGGTGATGTCGTCGGTCACGGTCGCCTGCACGGTCAGGTCGCCGTCGGCGAGCGAGGACATCTCGTCGAGCAGCCGCAGGATCGCGTCCTGGTTGCGGCGGTTGCGCTCGGTCTCGATCTCGGCCGCGCGGCGCAGGCCGGAGGCCGAGATCCAGGCCAGCAGCGCGCCGGCGAAGGCCAGCACTGCGACCGCGATCGCAATCAGCGCCGGGCCGGTGCCGGCGAGGCGCCCGGCGGCGGCTGCGTCGCCGGCCTGCGCGTCCAGCCGTTTTGCGATGCTGGCGGCGGCGGCCGCGAGGTCGGCGGCGGCGCGCTGCGCGGTCGCCAGGGCGCCCGCGCGCTCGAGCGTGCCCCGGGCGCGGTCCTGGTACTGCGCAAAGGTCTCGCGCAGCGCAGCCAGCCTGCCGGCGGCCTGGCCGCTGACGGCGGGCACCCCCGCCGAGGCGTCCTCGCCGGCAAGGCCTGCCAGGAACTGCGCCAGCAGCGCCGTGTTCTCCGAGATGCGCTGCGTCGCCGCGGCCGGGTCTGCGGCCGTGCCCGCGAGCTGCGCGAGGTCGTCGGCCGTGCGCTGCGCGACCGTTTCGAAGCGCGGCAAGGCCCTGAGCGCCGCGGCGCCGCCCGGCGCCGAAACCGTGTCGCCGGTGGCGGCGAGCACGCGCCCGAGCGCCACACGCGACTCCTCGGCCCAGGATTTCAGCTCGCCGGCCGCGTCCTCGGCGGCCAGCACCTGGGCCGAGGTCTCGAGCACCGCGTTCCAGCCCGGTTCGTTGCCGAGCCGCCGCGCCGAGGGCGAGGACAGCGCGTCGAAGGCGCCGCGCCCGGATTCGATCTCGGCGAGCACGCGCTCGAGCTCCTGGCGCGAGGCGGCGAGCCGGCCGAAGGCCGCCGCATCGCCGCGGCCGGCATCGGCCGCCTGCGCCGGCATGGCGCCGGCCAGCACCGTGAGCCGCGACAGGTGGCTGCGGTAGCCGCTGTCGTTCTGCTGCGCGCGGCCCGCGAGCGCGACCAGCAGCGCCGCGGCCAGCGCGGCGGCGAGCCCGGTGATGAGCATCACCGGCATCCAGCGCGCCGCGGCATGCCTCTCAGGCAGGTTGACCATGCTCTTGCCCCTTCACCCTTGCCCCTCAGGCCGAACCCTGCAGGAACGCCGCGCTCTCGACCAGCGACCGCAGGGAGATCACCGGCCAGGCCTCGCTCCCGCGCCGGAACGACCCGGCCAGGTAATGCTCGCACCGTATCAGCGTCGGCGGCGACTCGGCGTTGAATTCGCGCTCGGCGAAACGGCGGAATCCCAGCACCTCGTCCACCACCAGCCCGGCCGGAATCTCGCGGTGGTTGACCACGATCACGCGCGTGTTGCGCCCGGCCACCGTCTCGCCGCTGCCGAAGTACTGCTTCAGGTCGATCACCGGCAGCAGCTGCCCGCGCACGTTGGCGAGCCCCATGATCCACGACCGCGCGCCTGGAACGCGGGTGATGGGCGACGGCACTCCCATGACTTCCCGTGCTTCGTCACGCTCCACCAGGAAGGTCTCGCCGCCCATGCGGAATGCGACCCCGATCCACTCCTGCGCGGCTGCGCCCTCGCGGGCCCCGGCCACGACGTCCCGGGCGCGCTTCTCCAGCGCCAGCAACAGCTCGAATGGCCGGTCGCGCAGGGCCCTCAGGGTCGGCTCGGGCTGCATCCGGTCAACCCGCGAGCAGCGCAGCCTGCGCCTTCTCCACGAGTTGCACCGGGTTCACCGGCTTGACCAGGTAGTCCACGGCGCCCTGGCGCATGCCCCAGATGCGGTCGGTCTCCTGGCTCTTGCTCGACACCATGATCACGGGGATCGCGCGCGTCGCCGGGTCGTTGGCGAGCGTGCGCGTGGCGCGGAAGCCGTCCACGCCCGGCATCACGATGTCCATGAGGATCAGGTCGGGCCGGATCTCGCGCGCCTTGCGGATGCCCTCGGCACCGTCGGCGGCGGAATCGGTCTCGAAGCCGTGGTTCTCGAGCATGCGCCGCAGCTGGAACACCTCGGTCGGCGAGTCGTCCACGATCAGGATGAGCGCCATGGCCCTGTCTCCCTCCGCCCGGTCATTCGCGGCTGACGTGCCGCTCGATCGCGGACAGCAGCTCGTCGCGCGTGAACGGTTTGGTCAGGTAGTGCTCGGAACCGACGATCCGCCCGCGCGCGCGGTCGAACAGGCCGTCCTTGGAGGACAGCATGATCACCGGGATCGAGCGGAACACCTTGTTGTGCTTGATCAGCGAGCAGGTCTGGTAGCCGTCGAGGCGCGGCATCATGATGTCCACGAACACGATGTCGGGCTGGTGGTCGGCGATCTTCGACAGCGCGTCGAAGCCGTCCACGGCCGTGAACACCTCGCAGCCCTCCTTGGCCAGCAGCGTCTCCGCCGTCCGGCGAATGGTCTTGCTGTCATCGATCACCAGCACCTTGAGCCCGTTCAGGCGGTGCCCGTCGCTGACAGCCGCGGCATTCTCCATCGGGTACCTCCGGCCCCGGCGCTGCTCCGGCCGGGCGCTTCAAAAAGCTCGCCTGGAGGCGCCCACGGTTTCGACGCCGGAGCGGCCTCCTTTTAACATATCGGTCCACCCCCTGCCACGCCGGTGCAACGCCCGGCAGGCGGTCGGGACCAGTGACAGGTGTACTATGACAAGCCCCCCTGACGTGCAGTATCCGCGTCACATTCCCGCCAATCGGCCGGAGGCCGCCCGATGACCGCCCGCCCGAGCCTCGCCGTGCTCATGGACCCGCTCGAAGCGATCAAGCCGGCCAAGGACTCGACGGTCGCGATGCTCGCCGCCGCCGCCCGCCGCGGCTGCGACACCTGGTACTTCACGCAGGACGACCTCTCGGCGCGCGACGGCCGCGCGATCGCGCGCCTGACGCCGATCGAGGTCGTGGGCGGCGGCAAGGACGGCAACTGGCACCGCACCGGCACGCCCGTCGTGCGCCCGCTCGCGGGCATCGGCGCGGTGCTGATGCGCAAGGACCCGCCGTTCGACACCGAGTACGTGTACACCACCTACCTGCTGGAACGTGCCGAGGCCGAGGGCGTGCTGGTCGTCAACCGGCCGCAGGGCCTCCGGGACATGAACGAGAAGGTCTACACGGCCTGGTTCCCGGATTGCTGCGCGCCGACCCTGATCACGCGCGACATGGACGCCATGGGCGCCTTCCTCGAGGAGCAGGGCCGCATCGTCTGCAAGCCGCTGGAGGGCATGGGCGGCCGTTCGATCTTCGTGATCGCCGTGGGCGACAAGAACGCCCGCGTCGTATTCGAGACCCTGACCGGCTACGGCCGGCGCTACGCGATGGTGCAGCGCTACCTGCCGGAGATCGCCGAGACCGGAGACGCGCGCATCCTGCTGGTGGACGGCGAGCCGGTGCCGCACGTGCTCGCGCGCATTCCCGGCCCCGCCGACCACCGCGGCAACCTGGCAGCCGGCGCGAAGGGCGTCGGCCGGGCGCTCTCCGACCGCGAGCGCTGGCTGGCCTCGCGCATCGGGCCGGTCATGCGCGAGCGCGGCATGCTGTTCGTCGGCCTCGACGTCATCGGCGGCTTCGTCACCGAGATCAACGTCACCAGCCCGACCGGCATCCGCGAGCTCGAGGCGCAATGCGGCGGCGACATCGCCGGCGACCTGATGGACGCCGTGCTGGCGCGCCTGCCCCGCCCGTGAGCGTCGCCGACCCCATCCGCAGCACCGACGTCACGGTCAAGGACCGCCTGACCGTCACGCTGTTCCTGGCGGGGCTGTTCCACCTGATCGTGATCCTCGGCATCACCTTCGCCGCGCCGGCGAGGGACTCGAGTGCGGTGCCGACGCTCGAGGTGCTGCTGACACGCAGCACGCTGCCCGAAACGGCCGCCAACGAGCGCGCAAGCTACCTGGCCGAACGCACGCAGCAGGGCGCGGGCGACCCGCGGACCGAGCGCACGCGGCAGCCGCGCGCGGGCACGGCCGCCGAGGACCAGCCGGGAGACGCCCGCGGCGCTCCGGAACAGGCGTCCGCCGAAGAGCTCCGCGGCGGCGATCCGCGCCTGCTGTCGCGGCGCGACGCCGAGCCGCGGTTCACGGCGGAAGGCGAACTCGCGCAGCCGTTGCTGCCGGAGCTGCCGCGCGAGCTGCGGGCGGGCGTGCTGTCGCCGTTCGCGGGCGCCGACGACGCGGACGACGTGGAGCTCAAGGGCGCGGCGCGGCGGGAGCTGCTGGTCACGCCGAGCACCCGACAGTCGGAGGTCGCGACCTACCTCGACGCCTGGAAGCGACGGATCGAGCAGGTCGGCACGGTCCACTTCCCGAACGAGGCCCGGCGCCGCCATCTCTCGGGCAACCCGGTCATCGAGGTGGTGCTGGCGGACAGCGGCGGGCTGATCCGCGCCGGGGTGCTGCACTCGAGCGGCCACGCCGAGCTCGACCGTGCGGCGCTCGAGATCCTGAAGCTGGCCGCGCCCTTCGAGGCGTTTCCCGCGGAACTCGGGCAACGCCACGACGTGCTGCGCTTCGCCTACGAGTGGCAGTTCGTCGACGGGCGGCTCGCGGGATCCGCGATCGAGGCGCCCGCGCCGTGACGCGGGAATAAGTCCTCTCGCAAACCCGCCGGTGCGCGTTTCAATTCCGCTTTGACCGGCCGGTCCACGCGGCCGATACTAGTGCCGTGACCGGCGCCTACCTGAACAACCAGCTCCTGGTCGCGATGCCCTCGCTCGCGGACCCGAACTTCTCGCACAGCGTCACCCTGGTCTGCGAGCACAGCGAGCGCGGGGCGCTCGGCATCGTCATCAACCGCCCGCTCGAGATGCGGCTTGCCGAGGTGCTGGAGCAGCTGTCGCTCTCCACCGGGGATACGCGGCTCTCCGGGATGCCGGTGCTCGCCGGCGGCCCCGTGCAACGCGACCGCGGCTTCGTGCTGCACCGTCCCGGCGCGCAGACCTTCGAATCCACGATGCAGGTGTCCGGCACGCTTTGCGTGACGACTTCGCGCGACGTGCTGGCGGCCATGGCCGCGGGCCAGGGCCCGGCGCAGGCGGTCGTCGCGCTGGGCTACGCCGGCTGGGAGGCGGGCCAGCTCGAGGAGGAAGTCCTCCAGAACGCCTGGCTCACCGTGCCCTGCGACGACGCGCTGATCTTCGAGCTGCCCTACGAGCAGCGCTGGCACGCGGCCGCGCGGCTGCTCGGCGTCGAGCTGTCGCGCATCAGCACGCAGGCGGGCCGGGCCTGAGGCATCGCCGATGACCGCGCCGGCCGCAAGGACGGTGCTCTCCTTCGACTATGGCCTGCGGCGCATCGGCGTCGCGGTCGGCAACACGCTGACCGGCACCGCCGAGGGCCTGGCGACGGTCGCGGCGCAGGACGGCGTCCCGGACTGGCGGGCGCTGGACCGGCTGGTCGCCGACTGGCATCCGCAGGAGATGGTGGTCGGCGTTCCCTATAATATGCGCGGCGAAGACCCCGGGATCGCCGCAGCCGCGCTGCGGTTCGCCGGCGAGCTGCAGGGGCGCTACGGCATCGGGGTTCACCGGGTGGACGAGAGACTGACGTCGCGCGAGGCGGAGGACGGACTGCGCGAGGGCCGCAGGAGCGGCGCGAAGGCGCGCCGCGTGCGGCGCGGCGACGTGGACCGCGAGGCCGCGCGGTTGCTGCTGCTGCAATGGCTGCGCGCCCGGCCCGACGCCCGATGAACCGGGGCTTCACGCAACAGGATGCCGCCGGCCGCCTGCGCCACCTGATCACCCTCGACGGCCTGCCGCGCGGGCTGCTGGTGGAACTGCTCGACCGCGCCCAGGAGTACGCCGGCCGGCCCGGCGAGCTGGCGCCGCGCGGCAGCGACCTCGCCGGCTGGACCGTCGCCAACCTGTTCGCGGAGCCCTCCACGCGCACCCGCGCCTCGTTCGAGCTGGCCGCCGTGCGCCTCGGCGCGGACCCGATCAACCTCGACGTGATGCTGTCCTCGCGCGCCAAGGGCGAGTCCATCATCGACACGATCTACACGCTGCAGGAGATGCAGGTGGACGTGTTCGTGATCCGCGACGCCGAGCCCGGCATCCACGAATACGTCGCGCGCCACGTCGGCGATCACGTCGCCGTGATCTCGGGCGGCGAGGCGCACGTCTCGCACCCGACCCAGGGCCTGCTCGACGCGTTGACGATCCGCCAGTGCAAGGGCGGCTTCGACGGCCTCGTGGTCACGATCACCGGGGACATCCGCCACTCGCGCGTCGCGCGCTCGGCGCACCGCGCGCTCGCGACCCTCGGCGCCGCCGAGATCCGCATCGTCGCCCCGCCCGAGTTCATGCCGGATGCGGCGGAGTTCTCCGGCGCGCGGCGCTACGAGTCCTTCGACCAGGCGATCGACGGCGCGGACGTGGTGATGATGCTGCGCATCCAGCGCGAACGCGCCATCGGCGCCGCACAGGCCGATCCGGTGCGCTACCACCAGCAGTACGGCCTCACGGCCGAGCGGCTCGCACGCGCGAAGCCGCAGGCGATCGTCATGCACCCGGGCCCGATGAACCGCGGCGTCGAGCTGACCTCCGACGTCGCCGACGGGCCGCAATCGGTGATCCGCCGCCAGGTGGCCAACGGCGTCGCCGTGCGGATGGCGGTGCTCGCGCATCTCGCCGACGCGCGGCGCAGGCGCGGGGCGTGAGCCACGATCGAGACATGTCCCGGCGGCCGGGATCACTGCTCGCTCGCGCCGCCGGAACTTACGCGCTCGCTCGCAGGATCCCGGCCGCCGGAGCCTGCACGCGAGCGCTGTCGCTGCTGCCGGCGTGCGCGAGGTGGCGGGGTCCTCGCGAGCAAACTCGTCAGTTCCGGCGGAGTTTGCGAGCGAGGAACCCCGCCGGATCCCGCGCACGCCGGCAACGACCGGCGGCGGAGACGTCGTCTTGAGCGCGCAGGCGCGTCCGCATCGCGGCACGATCTTCGTCGAGGACGCCGCCGTGCTCGCGCACGAGGCGTTCCCGGGCGGGCAGTACGTGCTGCGCCTCGCGGCGCCGCGCGCTGCCGCCGCCGCCACGCCCGGTAGCTTCGTGCACCTCAACTGCGGGCCCGGACTGCCGATGCGCCGCCCGTTCTCGATCCTGCGCACGGACCGCACGGCCGGTACGATCGAGATTCTCTACAAGGTGGTGGGAGTCGGCACGGCGGAGCTTGCGCGGCGGGTCGCGGGCGAGACGATGTCCTGCCTCGGACCGATCGGGCGTGGCTTTGCGCCGCAGGCCGAGCGCCCGCGTGCGCTCATGGTCGGCGGCGGCGTCGGCATCCCGCCACTCGTGTTCCTCGCCGAGGCTCTCGCCGCACAGGGCGGGACCTGGCAGCCGCTGGTGCTGATGGGCTCCGAGCTGCCGTTCCCGTTCGCCACCACACCCTCACGGACTGCGGTGCCGGGCATGCCGGCGGATGCGACCCACGCGATGTCGCAGCTGGAGGCGATCGGCGTGCCGAGCCGGCTCGCGAGCCTCGCCGGTCTCGCGGGGTGCCACCGGGGCTACGTGACCGGCCTGGCGGAGGCCTGGCTCGCCGCGCAGCCGCGGACGGCGCTCGCCGATGTGGAGATCTTCTCCTGCGGTCCGGAGCCGATGCTCAGGGCGACGGCGGCGCTGGCGAGGCGCTTCGGCCTGCCCTGCCAGGTGTCGCTCGAGGAGAACATGGCCTGCGCCGTGGGCGGATGCGCCGGCTGCGCGGTTCTCGTGCACACGGCCGACGGGCCCGCGATGAAGCGCGTGTGCGTGGACGGGCCCGTCTTCGACGCCGCGAGCGTCTTCACCGAGTGAGAGGCCGCCGCCGCTACCGGGCGCAGGGAGTGCGCCCTCGTTCGCTCAAGGCGGGGACCGCATTCGCTCTCTCGGGCCACTCCCTGCGCCCGGTTGCGGTCACCGCCGCTCGATCGGCGAGCACGCGCGCGGCGGCGGCGGCTGCGCCGTCGTTGCCGGGCTGGCGGGGAAATGTCCCGAGCGAGCGAATCCGGTCGCCGGCCTGAGCTCGCGAGGGAGCATTCCCCAGCCAGCCCGGCAACGACCGCTCAGCCGAAGTTGATCCGCGCCTCGAGGTTGGTGCGCGAGTCGGCGTTGGTGAGCGCCTCCTCGATGTCGATCTTGCCCTCCTTGTAGAGGTGCAGGAGCGCCATGTCGAAGTTCTGGATGCCGCGCTCGTTCGACGACAGCATCGCTTCCTTGACGCCGATGACGTCGCCCTTCTTGATCAGGTCCTGGATGTGCGGCGTGTTCAGCATGACCTCGGCTGCCGCCACGCGCTTCTTGTTGCGGCCGCGCACCAGGCGCTGCGAGATGATCGCGCGCAGGTACTGCGACAGGTCGAGGAAGATCTGCGCGTGCTGGTCGCGCGGGAACAGGTTGATGATGCGGTCCAGCGCCTCGGCGCAGTTGTTCGCGTGCAGGGTCGCGATGCACAGGTGACCCGTGCCGGCGAGCGCGATCGCGGACTCCATGGTCTCGCGGTCGCGGACCTCGCCGATCAGGATCACGTCCGGGGCCGCGCGCATCGCGGCGCGCAGCGCCCGGGCGAACGAACGCGTGTCGAGGCCGATCTCGCGCTGGTTGACGATCGACTTGCGGTTCTGGTGCAGGAACTCGATCGGGTCCTCGATGGTCAGGATGTGGTCCGAGCAGTTCTCGTTGCGGTGATTGATCATCGCCGCCAGCGTGGTCGACTTGCCCGAGCCGGTGGCGCCCACCATCAGCACCAAGCCGCGCTTCAGCATCGCCAGGTCCTTGAGCGTGTCCGGCAGCCCGAGGCTGTCGAGCTTGGGCGTGTCCACGCTGATGTAGCGCAGCACCAGCGCCGGAAAGCCGCGCTGGTAGAACACCGCGGCGCGGAAGCGGCCGACGCCCGGCTCGGAGATCGCGAAGTCGATCTCGAGCTCGTTCTGGAAGTGCTCGAGCTGCTCCGCGCTCATGAGCCCCAGGGCGATGTCGCGCACCGCCTCGGCGTTCAGCACCTTCTTGTTGATCGGATAGATCATGCCCTCGATCTTGATCTTGACCGGGGAATTCGAGGTGAAGAACAGGTCCGAGGCCTTCTTCTCGGCCATCAGCTTCAGCAGCGGCTTGATGTTGAACCGCCCGTCCTCGGCCTCGACCGAGATCGCGTCCTCGGTTTCCGGCTTAGTAGACTTTGCCGTCGTTGGACTCATCGACGATCCTCAGCGTGCTGGACTGTTCCGCCTGCAGGCGGTCCTCGCGCTTGCTCTCGAGCTTGATCCTGAGGCGCAGCTCGTTCTTCGAGTCGGCGTTGCGCAGGCCCTCCTCGTAGGAGATCACGCCGGCCTCGAACAGGTCGAACAGCGCCTGGTCGAAGGTCTTCATGCCGAGCCGGTTCGAGCGCGACATGACTTCCTTGATCTTGGTGACCTCGCCGCGGAAGATCAGGTCGGAGACCAGCGGCGTGCCGATCAGGATCTCCACCGCCGCGATGCGGCCCTCGGTCTTCTCGCGCGGCACCAGGCGCTGCGAGACCATCGAGCGGATGTTCAGCGACAGGTCCATCAGCAGCTGCTCGCGCTTGTCCTCGGGGAAGAAGTTGATGATGCGGTCCAGCGCCTGGTTGGTGCTGTTGGCGTGCAGCGTCGCCAGCACGAGGTGGCCGGTCTCGGCGAACTGGATCGCGTACTCCATGGTCTCGCGGTCGCGGACCTCGCCGATCATGATCACGTCCGGCGCCTGGCGCAGCGTGTTCTTGAGCGCCGTGTGCCAGCTGTCGGTGTCCACGCCGACTTCGCGGTGCGTGACCACGCAGCCGCGGTGCGCGTGCACGTACTCGACCGGGTCCTCGATGGTGACGATGTGGCCGCGGGTCTTCTCGTTGCGGTAGCCGACCATGGCGGCCAGCGTGGTGGACTTGCCGGAGCCGGTGGCTCCGACCACGATGACGATGCCGCGCTTGGACATCACGATGTCCTTCAGGATCGGCGGCAGCTCGAGCTCCTCGATGGTCGGGATGGTGGCGTTGATCTGGCGGATCACGCAGCCGGTCATGCCCTGCTGCACGAAGGCGCTGACGCGGAAGCGGCCGATGCCCGGCGGGGCGATCGCGAAGTTCGCCTCCTTGGTGGCGTCGAACTCGCGCGTCTGGCGGTCGTTCATGATCGAGCGCACCAGTACCGCGCTCTGCTCCGGCGACAGCGTCTTGTCGGTCTGCGGGCGGACCTCGCCGTCGATCTTGATCGCCGGCGGGAAGTTCGCCGTGATGAACAGGTCGGAGCCCTTGCGGTCCACCATGCGCCGCAGCAGGTCCTGCATCAGCCGGATGGATTGTTCGCGGTCCATCAGAGGGCATCCTTGTTCTGGGCCTTGTGGCGGGCCTCTTCCTTGGAGACGAGGCCCTTCTGCAGCATCTCGGTCAGGCACTGGTCGAGCGTCTGCATGCCCTGCGCCTGGCCGGTCTGGATCGAGGAGTACATCTGCGCGATCTTGTTCTCGCGGATCAGGTTGCGGATCGCCGGCGTCGCAATCATGATCTCGTGCGCCGCGATGCGCCCGCCGCCTATGCGCTTCATCAGCGTCTGCGAGATCACGGCGCGCAGCGACTCCGACAGCATCGAGCGCACCATGTCCTTTTCCTCGCCGGGGAACACGTCCACGATGCGGTCGATGGTCTTGGCCGCCGAGCTCGTGTGCAGGGTGCCGAACACGAGGTGGCCGGTCTCGGCGGCGGTCAGCGCGAGGCGGATGGTCTCGAGGTCGCGCATCTCGCCGACCAGCACCACGTCGGGGTCCTCGCGCAGCGCCGAGCGCAGCGCCTCGCTGAACCCCAGCGTGTCGCGGTGCACCTCGCGCTGGTTGATCAGCGAGCGCTTCGACTCGTGCACGAACTCGATCGGGTCCTCGATCGTGATGATGTGATCCGGGCGGTTGATGTTGACGTAGTCGATCATCGCCGCGAGCGTCGTCGACTTGCCGGAGCCGGTCGGGCCGGTCACCAGCACCAGGCCGCGCGGCAGCATGCACAGGTCCTTGAACACCTTGGGCGCGTGCAGGTCGTCGAGGGTCTTGATCAGCGACGGAATGTTGCGGAACACCGCCCCGGCGCCGCGGTTCTGGTTGAAGGCGTTGACGCGGAAGCGCGCCAGGTTCGGGATCTCGAACGAAAAGTCGGTCTCGAAGAACTCCTCGTACACCTTGCGCTGCTTGTCGTTCATGATGTCGTACACCATGCTGTGCACTTCCTTGTGCGTCAGCGGCGGCATGTTCACGCGCTTGACGTCGCCGTCCACGCGGATCATGGGCGGCACGCCCGCCGACAGGTGCAGGTCGGAGGCGTTGTTCTTGACCGCAAAGGCCAGCAGCTGGGCGATGTCGACGGCCATCAGCTCTCCCTGGGACGGTGCACGACGCACGAACCCCGCCGGCCTGAGGGCGGCCTTGCGGGGCCGGGGGCAGTATATCCCCGGGTACCGTCCACCAATATGTTAACTGCTCCGCAGAATCCCTCTCCCGGGCTCGCCCGGGTCCGGGAACGGATCGCGAGGGCGGCACGCGAAGCCTGCCGGGATCCGGCGTCCGTCACCCTGATCGGCGTCGCGAAATCGCAGCCTGCGGCGTCGATCGCCCGGGCGATCGACGACGGCCTGGCCGATCTCGGCGAGAACTACCTCCAGGAGGCCGAGGCGCACGCCCGGGCGCTGGCCGGCAGGCCGCTGCGCTGGCATTTCATCGGCGCGCTGCAGTCCAACAAGACCAGGCCGGTGGCGGAGCGTTTCGACTGGGTGCATACGGTGGACCGGCTGAAGATCGCCGAGCGCCTGTCGGCGCAGCGCCCGGCGCAGTTGCCGCCGCTCGCGGTCTGCATCCAGGTGAACCTGGCCGGCGAAGCATCCAAGGCGGGCGTCCAACCCGATCAGCTGCCGGCGCTCGCCCGGGCGGTCGCCGCACTGCCGCGGCTCGCGCTGCGCGGCCTGATGGCGCTGCCGCCCGAGGAGACCGAGATCGCGCGCCAGCGGCACTGGTTCCGCGAGCTCAGGCGGCTGCGCGATGCGCTCGCGCAGGACGGCCTCTCTCTCGATGCGCTGTCCATGGGCATGAGCGGGGACTTCGAGGCCGCGATCGCCGAGGGCGCGACGCACCTGCGCATCGGCAGCGCGCTGTTCGGCCCGCGCCCGCCGCCCGTGCGCTGAGTCCGGCCTAGGCGCTGAACGCCTTCGCGATCGGCAGTTCCCGCAGCCGGCGCCCGGTCGCCGCGAAAATCGCGTTGCACACGGCCGGCGCAACCAGCGCGGTCGAGGGCTCGCCGACGCCGCCCGGCGCCTCCTCGCTCGCGAGCAGCTTCACGTCCATGACCGGCGATTCGTTGATCCGCAGCAGCCGGTAGCGGTCGAAGTTGCCCTGCTGCACGCGGCCGCGATCGAGCGTGATCTCGCCCCACAGCGCCGCGGTCAGGCCGAACACGATGCCGCTCTCGATCTGCGACTCGACGATGGCGGGATTGACCATGCGCCCGCAGTCCACCGCGCAGCAGATGCGGTGCACGCGCGGCCTGCCGCCCTCGACCGAGACCTCGGCGACCTGCGCCAGGTAGGTGCCATAGCCCTCCATCAGCGCGATGCCCTGGTGCCGGCCGGCGGGTGCGCTGCCCCAGCCGGCCATGGCGGCCGCCTCCTCCAGCACGCGCCTGAAACGTGGCTGCTTGCCCAGGAGACCGCGACGGAACTCGAACGGGTCCTTCCCCGCCGCGTGCGCGAGCTCGTCCATGAAGCTCTCGGCGACGAAGCAGTTGAGCGCGTGGCTGACCGATCGCCAGTAGCCGACGTCGAAGCCGACCTCCTGGCGCAGGTAGTCCACCGACACGTTCGGCACGTCGTAGGGGTAGTTCTGCGCCGCCTCGACTGCGAAGGGATCCGCCTGCGGCGGCGCGTCCGGCGGCGACGGGAACATGCGCGCGGTGATGGACGGGCCGCACAGGTGCAGCCGCCACGCGACCAGCCGGCCGGCGCCGTCGAAGGCGCCCTCGGCGACGTCGTGCGCCGGCGGCCGGTAGGCGTCGTGGGCGGTATCGTCCTCACGCGTATAGATGAGCTGCACCGGCTTGCCGACGGCCTTCGAGGCCTCGACCGCTGCCGGGATGAAGTCCACCTCGAGTCGCCGGCCGAAGCCGCCGCCGAGCAGGGTCGTATGCACGCTCACCTGCTCCGGCTTCAGCCCGGCGGCGGTCGCGGCAGCGGCCTGCGCGAAGCCCTGGATCTGGGTGGGCGCGTACAGGTCGCAGCCGTCGGCGCGCACGTCGGCGGTGCAGTTCTGCGGCTCCAGCGTCGCGTGCGCGAGCAGCGGCAGCCGGTACACGGCGCGCAGCTTCTGCTTCGACCCCGCGATCGCTGCCGCCGCATCGCCGTCGCTGCGAACCGCAAGGCCGGCGCCGGGTTTCGCCGCCCGCGCCAGCGTCGCGAACACGCCGGCCGTGTCGAGGCGCGCGTTCGGCCCGTCGTCCCAGGTGATCTTGAGCGCATCGCGCGCCCGGCGCGCCTGCCACCAGTGGTCGGCGACGACCACCACGCCGCGCGAGGTCTGCACGACCTTGCGGACGCCGGGCATCGCCTCGGCGGATGCCGAGTCCACGGCGGCGGCCCTGCCGCCGAGCGCGGGTGGCATCGCCACCGATGCATAAAGCATGCCCGGCAGGCGCACGTCGATGCCGTAGGTCGCGCTGCCGTCCACCTTGCCGGCGGAATCGGTGCGCTTCGCCGGCGTGCCGATCAGCCTGAACTGGCCCGGCGCCTTCAGCGGCACGTCCGCGGGCACCGGCAGCTTCGACGCCGCCTCCGCGACCTGGCCGTAAGTCAGCGCATCGCCGTCCGCATTGAAGACCTGGCCGCCATCGACGCGGCATTCGGCGACGTCCACGCCCCACTCCGCGGCGGCCGCCTGCACCAGCATCACGCGCGCCGTCGCACCCGCCTGGCGCAGCTTGTCCCAGCTCTCGCGCACGCTGGTGCTGCCGCCGGTCACCTGCACGCCGATCATCCGGTTGACGTAGGCTTCGCCGGGCGGCGCCGCCTCGACCGCGATCGCCGCCAGCGGCACCTCGAGTTCCTCCGCGAGCAGCATCGGCAGGGCCGTGTAGACGCCCTGCCCCATCTCCGACTTGTCGACCAGGATCGTGATGGTGTTGTCGCCGCCGATGCGCAGGAAGGCGTTCGGCATGCCGCCCGCCGTGCTGCCGGCGGGCTTCTTCCTGCCGCAGCCCGGCAGCGTCAGCCCGATCACGAGGCCGCCGCCGGCCAGCGCCGACAGCTTGAGGAAATCGCGCCGGCCGGCATCGGTCACGACGGCGTTCATGAGGCACCTCCCTCGCGCGCCAGCTGGGCGGCGCGATGGATCGCCTTGCGGATGCGCGGATAGGTGCCGCAGCGGCAGATGTTGCCGGCCATGGCGGCGTCGATGTCCGCGTCGCTGGGCGACGGGTTGGAAGCGAGCAGCGCGACTGCCGACATGATCTGGCCCGACTGGCAGTAGCCGCACTGCGGCACGTCCAGTTCCAGCCAGGCGCGCTGCACGGCGTGGCTGCGGTCCGCCGACAGGCCCTCGATCGTGGTCACGCGCCGGCCCTCCGCCGCCGAGGCCGGCGTCACGCAGGAGCGGACCGGCGCGCCGTCCAGGTGCACGGTGCAGGCGCCGCACAGCGCCGCGCCGCAGCCGAACTTGGTGCCGGTGAGGTTCAGGTGGTCGCGCAGCACCCACAGCAGCGGCGTGTCGGGCGCAGCGTCGGTCTCGAGATCGCGGCCATTGACGTTGAGCTTCATGGGCGTGCCTCCCGCGGGTCCGGCCGCCCGCATTATTGCGCCGGGCGGCGGCGCGCGCACTAATATTGGCGCATGGACGCGCTGGTTTTCATCATCGACTCGGCCCTGACCTTCCTGGTCTACGCCTTCCTGCTGCGCGTGCTGCTGCCGCTGGTGCGCGCCGACTTCCGCAACCCGCTGTCCCAGGCCATCCTGGCGCTGACCAGCTGGCTGGTGCACCCGCTGCGGCGCATCCTGCCGCCCGTCGGGCGCCTGGACACCGCCTCCCTGGTGGCGCTGCTCGCGGTCCAGCTCGTGGCGACGCTGGTCCTGTTCCGCCTGCAGGCGGGTATCGTGCCGCCCTTCGTGCCGCTGCTGGCGGCCGCCCTGCGCTCGCTGCTGCTGTCGGTGCTGCTGCTGTTCACCGTGCTGATCTTCATCTATGCGGTGCTGTCGTTCGTCGCGCCCGGGGCCAGGAGCCCGGCCACGGCACTGCTCGCCTCGCTCTGCGAACCGGTGCTGATGCCGCTGCGGCGCGTGCTGCCGGTCGTGGGCGGCCTCGATTTCTCGCCGCTGGTGGCGATCGTCGGCCTGCAGGCGCTGCGCCTGCTCATCACCTAGGGAAGCTCTGCACAGGTGGCATGGGCGCGGCCGTGGCTGATTTCCGCCCGGGCAAGGAACGAGGAGCGATGTGTATCGCGATACATGAGCGACGAGTGACGCCGCCCGGGCGGAAATCCGCCCGGCCCCAAGGGGTTGCGCCCGTGCCACCTGTGCAGAGCTTCCCTAGCATGGCCCCGAACTGGTGGCGGCGCGAGCCGTCGGGACTGTCGCTGGCGATCCGCATCGTGCCGCGCGCCGGCGCCGACGCCGTCTGCGGCGTGCAGGCGGGCCGCCTGAAGGTGCGCATCGCGGCGGCGCCCGTGGAGGACGCCGCCAACCGGCGCCTGCGCCGTTACCTGGCGGGCCTGTTCGGCCTGCCGCCATCCGCCGTGCGCCTGCTGCAGGGCGGGAAGTCCCGCGACAAGCGCCTCGCGGTGGACGGGGCGTCGGCGCTGCCGCCCGCCCTGGCCGCCTTTGACGATGACGCGGGTTGACGGCCGCCGCGCCGCCGCGGCGGCCTGCGCGGTGCTGCTGCTCCAGTCCTGCGGCACGGGTGGCGCGCCGCCTCCCGCGCTGCCCTACACCGATCCGGGCTTCGTGGACGCAGGCGGCTTCCGCCTGCACTACGCGCTGACGCAGAGCACCGACCTGCCCTCAGAGATTGCGGGCAGTTACGGCATTGTGCGCAGGAGCAATCTAGCTGTGCTCACGATTGCGCTCGCCGCGCGCGACGGCACGCGGGTCGCGGCGGACGGACTCGAGGCCACGTCCGTCTCGCTGACCGGACTGCGCCAGCCGATTGCGCTCGCGCGTCACGATTCAGCCTCGGGCCCGACCTGGCTCGCGACGGTGGGCATCCGCGATCGCGAGGCGCTCACGATCGAGATCCGGGCGCGCCCGCCGGCTTCCGGCCCGGAGATCAAGGCCCGCTTCACGCGCACGTTCCATCTCGAATAGGCCTGCCGGCATGGCGCGAATGCCGTAAAATCCCGCGCGAAAACGTCGCCCGCCTCTTATGCCCCGGGTTTTTCCGTGGTATCGTGCGCGCCGACATCGACTCAGGCGGGCTCGCCCCGCTCGTGACAAACCCACAGGAGACATCTCAATGGCGAAAAAGAATGCGGCTCCGACGAAGTCGCAGATCGTAGCGGCGGTCGCGGGCCAGACCGACCTCAGCAAGAAGCAGGTCAGCGGCGTGCTCGAGGCGCTGACCGGCCAGATGAAGAAGGCGCTGAAGGGCGCCGGCGTATTCACGCTTCCCGGCGTGTGCAAGATGCGCGTCGTCAAGAAGCCCGCCACCAAGGCGCGCGAGGGCGTCAATCCCTTCACCGGCGAGAAGATGATGATCAAGGCCAAGCCGGCCTCGAAGAAGGTGCGTATCCGCGCCCTCAAGAACCTCAACGAGATGGTGGGCTGACCGCCGAACCATCCCGTTCTCCGTTCAGGGAATCGACGGGGCGGCCTGGCCGCCCCGTTCGTTTTTCAGGCCTCCGGCAGCCGCGCCGCCAGCCATGTGCCCACCAGCGCGCGCATTTCGGTCAGGCGGCCGTGGAAGAAATGCTCTGCCCCCGCGAGGATCCGCGCCTCGGGTGCGGGCGAGAGCGTCCGCGTCCAGCCGAGCACCGATTCGTGGTTCACGAGCTCGTCCCGGTCGCCCTGCACCACCAGCCAGGGGCAGGCCGGCACGGCCAGGCGCGTGAAGTCGAAGCGCTGCACCGGCGGCGCCACCGTCACCAGCAGGCCCGCCCCGGCGAGGGTCGCGAGGCGGAACGCCACGTAGGCCCCGAAAGAGAAACCGAGCGACCAGAGCACCCGGTAACCGCGCTCATGCCTCAGCCAGTCGGCGAGGAACGCCGCATCGCCGCTCTCGCCCTCGCCGTTGTCGTGCGCGCCGCCGCTGCCGCCGACCCCGCGGAAATTGAACCGCAGGCTCACGACGCCGGCGTCCTGGACCGCGCGCGCCAGCGTGTGCACGACCTTGTTCTGCATCGTGCCGCCGTACAGCGGGTGCGGATGGCAGCAGATCGCGACCGTGTCGCCGCGGGCGCCCTGCGGGCGCTCGAGCAGCGCCTCGATCGGGCCCGCGCCGCCTCTCAGGACCAGCTTCTCAGCTGTCGGATGCTGCCGCGCCATGCGATCTCACGCGTGTGGCGGACGGCAAGCTCGCCCGCTCGCGCCGCCGGAACTTACGCGCTCGCGGACGACTTGCCGTCCGCCACACGCAGGGGCTACCACGGCGCGCCAAACGTTCAACGCCTGTAAATGACGCCGTCCTTCATGACGAAGCGGACGCGCTGCAGCGCGGTCACGTCCGCGAGCGGATCGCCGGGGACGGCGATGATGTCGGCGAGCTTGCCGGCCTCGATGCTGCCGAGCCGGTCGGCGACGCCGAGGTAGCGCGCGGGAACGATGGTCGCGGACTGGATGGCGGCCATCGCCGGCATGCCCGCCTCGGTCATGTACACGAATTCCTTCGCGTTGCTGCCGTGCTCGCAGACGCCGCAGTCGGTGCCGAACATGATGGTCACGCCCGCGCGCCAGGCCTTGCCGAAGGTGTCCTGGATCACCGGGCCCACTTCCAGCGCCTTGGGGCGCACCAGCGGGTTGAAATAATCCGGGTCCCGGGCCTTCTCCGCGACCCAGCGGCCGGCGGAGATCGTGGGCACGTAATGCGTGCCCTTCTGCTTCATGAGCCGCATGGTCTCCTCGTCCATGAAGGTGCCGTGCTCGATCGAGTCCACGCCCGCCCTGACCGCACGCTTCATGCCCTCGGTGCCATGGGCGTGCGCGGCTACCTTCATGCCGTAGTCGCGTGCGGTCGCGACGATCGCCGCGAGCTCCTCGTCCGTGAACTGTGGCGCTGTGCCAGACCTCGCGATCGACATGACCCCGCCGGTCGCGGTGATCTTGATCGAGTCGGAGCCGTCCTGGTAGCGCTTGCGCACCGCCTCGCGGCAGTCGTCGGCGCCGTTGCAGACGGTGTTGAGGCGCGGGTCGTCGCTGTAGAGGAAAGGGCCCCAGGAGTTGCTGGAATCCGCGTGCCCGCCGCGGGTGCCGATCGAGCGGCCGGAGGTGAAGATCCGCGGGCCCCTGACCTGGCCGCGCTCGACCGCGCGCCTGAGCGCGATCGAGACGCCGAACTGGTCGCCGAGGTTGCGCACGGTCGTGAAGCCGGCCTGCAGCGTGCGCTCGGCGTACACGATCGAGTCGTAGGCGCGCTCCGCCTCGCCCTTCTTGACGCTGTCGAGCTCGCTCCTGCGGCTGTGCTCGGAGGTGAGGTGCACGTGCATGTCCATGAGCCCGGGCAGCACGGTCGCGTCCGCAAGGTCGATGACCGTGTCGCCGGCGCCGGCCGCCCGGAACCCGGGCTCCACGGCGGCGATGCGGTCGCCCTCGACCACGATGGTCACGCGCTCGCGCGCGCGGTCGGCGATGCCGTCGATCAGGCGGCCGGCGTGGATCAGCGTCGCAGCGTCGGCGCTGGCCGCGCCGAGCGCCAGCGCGGCGGCAATCAGGATGCGCATCGGGGAATTCCTCTTACTTGGCCTCGGGCGTCAGGGTCACGGTCTCGACGGCAAGCAGCTCGACCTCGAAGACCAGCGTCGAATTCGGCGGGATCAGGCCATTGCCGATGTCGCGCGCGCCGTAGGCCAGCGAGGGCGGGATCACGAGCTGGCGCACGCCGCCCACCTTCATGCCCGGCACGCCCTGGTCCCAGCCGCGGATCACGCGGCCGGCGCCCACCGGGAACGAGAATGGCTGGCCGCGCGCGCGGGAGCTGTCGAAGGGCTTGCCGCGCAGGTCGGCCGCGGCCGGATCGTAGAGCCAGCCGGCGTAATGCACGACCGCGATCATGCCCGGCAGCACCTCGTTGCCGATGCCCGGCACCAGGTCCGTCACCAGCAGCACCTCGGCGGGCGTCGCTTCCGGGGCGGGCGGCGTCGTGGGCGGATCCTGCGCGAATGCCGCCGTCGCCAGCAGCAGCGGCAGGAACGCAGCGGACATCCGGCCTGCAACCGTCACCGGCCGCGACCGCGTTCTGGCATCCATCGGCTTGCCGCCCATGCCGAAAAATATAGCAGCTTCGCCGCGCTCAATGCGCCCCGAGGATCCACTCGTTCAGCCGCCTGACGAATGCCGCCGGGTCCGGCGGCGTGCCGCCCTCGGCGATGGTCGCCTGGTCCGCGACCAGCGCGGCCAGCGACTCGAAGGCCGGGCCTTCCGGCAGCGCAGCGAGACGCGCGATCAGCGCATGCGACGGATTCAGTTCCAGCCAGGCCCGCGATGGCGGCAGTTTCTGGCCCGCGGCTTCCAGCAGCCGGCGCAGCTGCGGGCCCGGGTCGGCGGCGTCGCGCACCAGGCAGGCCGGCGAGTCGGCGAGCCGGCGGCTGACGCGCACGCCGGCGACGCGCTCTGCGAGCACGGCCGCCACGCGGGCACAAAGGTCTTCAGGCACCGCGCCCGCGGGCATTGCGGGCGCCGGCGGCAGGCCCTCTTCCGCGAGCTCGCCGCTGCCGGCATCGCGCAGTTCGCGGCCGTCGAAGGCGTCGAGCTGCGCGACCAGCCAGGGATCGATGCGCTCGTACAGCAGCAGCACCTCGACGCCGCGCGCGCGCAGCCCCTCGAGCTGCGGGCTCGCGCGGGCCGCCGATTCGCTGTCGGCCAGCAGGTACCACAGGTGCTGCTGGCCCGCCGGCATGCGCGCCACGTAGTCGGCGAGCGACACCGCCTGGCCCTCGGCTGCGGTCGAGGCGAAGCGCAGCAGCGGCAGGATGCGCTCGCGGTTGCCCGGATCCTCGATCACGCCCTCCTTCAGCACGTTGCCGAAGCCGGCCCAGAAGGTCCGGTACTTCTGCGGCTCGTCGGACGCCAGCTTCGCGAGCAGGTCGAGCACCCGGCGCGTGATCGCGGCCTTGATCGCCGCCGTCTCCGGGTCCTGCTGCAGCAGCTCGCGCGAGACGTTGAGCGGCAGGTCGGCGGAGTCGACGATGCCGCGCACGAAGCGCAGGTACAGCGGCAGGAACTGCTCGGCATCGTCGAGGATGAAGACCCGGCGCACGTAGAGGCGCAGGCCGTGGGCGGCCTCGCGGTGGTACAGGTCGAAGGGCGGGTTCTCCGGCAGGTACAGCAGGGTCGTGTACTCGCGCCGGCCCTCGACCTGGTGGTGGGCCCAGGCCAGCGGGTCGCCGGCGTCGTGCGAGACGTGGCGGTAGAACTCGCGGTAGTCGTCGTCCGCGAGCTCCTGGCGCGGCCGCGTCCACAGCGCCTGCGCCTGGTTGACGCGGTCGTACCCGCCCTTGCCGCCGTCCGGCCGCAGCAGGACCGGAAACGCGATGTGGTCCGAGTAGCGGCGGATCAGCGCGCGCAGCCGGAAGGGGTCGGCGAACTCCGCGGCGTCCTCCTTGAGGTGCAGCGTGACCGTGGTGCCCTGCGCCTGCCGCTCGACGGTCTCGAGCGTGAATTCGCCGTCGCCCGCCGAACTCCAGCGCACGCCCTCCCCGCCGGGCCGGCCGGCGCGCCGCGACTCGACCACCACGCGGTCGGCGACCATGAAGGCCGAGTAGAAGCCGACGCCGAACTGGCCGATCAGCCGGCTGTCCTTCTGCGCGTCGCCCGTGAGGCTGGCGAGGAACTCGGCGGTGCCGGACTTCGCGATCGTGCCGAGGTGTTCCGCGGCCTCGTCGCGGCTCATGCCGATGCCGGTATCCGTGACCGAGAGCGTGCGCTCGCGCGAATCGAAGTCGACGCGGATCTCCGGCGCCGCGGCCGCGAGCGCCGGGTCGGACAGCGCCGCGAAACGCAGCCGGTCGCAGGCGTCGGAGGCGTTGGAGACCAGCTCGCGCAGGAAGATCTCGCGATGGCTGTACATCGAGTGGATGACCAGCCGCAGCAGGCGGTTGACCTCCGCCTGGAAGCCGCGGGTCTCGGTCGCAGTCGGTTCCATCGCGCGCTCCGTTGCCGGGAAGCGCCAATGGTGGCACGGACGGCGGGATTCAAGTGCGCCGCCGGCGGCGGCGCGGGATCAGGAGCGGCGCGCCACCCGGTCGGCGGGCCACAGGCCGAGGCGGTGGCGCAGCACGCACACCAGGTCCTCGATCTCGTCCAGCAGCTGCACGAAGCGTTCCACGGGAGCGTTCAGCGCCGGTCGGTGCCGCGGACGCTGGCGTTGCCGTTGACGCCCGGATGGTCGTCGGCTTCGGCCGCGAAGGTGCCGCGCATCTTGTCGGCCCAGGACTTGTAGCTCGCGTACTTGGTCAGCTCGCGCGAGATCGCGCCGTGGCGCGAGGGCGCGCCGCGCCGCGGCGGCCGCGGCGCCGGCTCGGTGCCGCCGCGCTCGCTGCGGCCGTTGCCGGGGCCCGCGGGGATCTTGATTTCGCTCACGGGGAGAGGACCTGAGCAGGCGTCATGCGCCTCAAGTTACGCGCCGGGCCATGGGCGAAACAGGAACTGGATCACAGCCCGGGGGCCGTCAATCCGGCGATTTGACGCAATCAGGCGATGCGGTAGCTGGGGCGGTACTCGCCCACCAGTTTCATGCGCCGCCCGGCGACGAAGGCGCGCAGCAGCTCGTCGAGCGGCTTCGCGATCTGCGGGTCGGCGTGGATCTCGAACGGGCCGCGTTCCTCGATCAGGCGGATGCCGTGTTCCTTGACGTTGCCGGCGACGATGCCGGAGAACGCGCGGCGCAGGTTGGCCGCGCGCTCGTGCACCGGCAGGTCCATCGACAGCGCCAGGCCGGCCATCGAGGCGTGGCTCACCGCGAACGGCTGCTGGAACGCGGGCGGGATCCTGAGCAGCCAGTTGAAGTTGTAGGCGTCGCCGAGGCGGCGGCGCGAGCGGCGCACGGCCTCGAAGCCGCGCTGCATCTCGCGGGCGACCTCGGCCGGGTCGTCCACGATGATGCGGTAGCGCTGCTGCGCCTCGGGCCCCAGCGTGGTGGCGATGAAGCGGTCGAGCTGGCGGAAGTAGCCGGCGCTCTCGCGCGGCCCGGTGAACACCAGCGGCATCGGCTGGCCGGCGTTGGCCGGGTCGAGCAGGATGCCGAGCAGGTAGAGGATCTCCTCCGCGGTGCCGACGCCGCCCGGGAACACGATGATGCCGTGGCTGAGGCGCACGAAGGCCTCGAGCCGCTTCTCGATGTCCGGCATGATCACCAGCTGGTTCACGATCGGGTTCGGCGGCTCGGCCGCGATGATGCCGGGCTCGGTCACGCCCACGTAACGGCCGTCGCGGATGCGCTGCTTGGAGTGACCGATGGTGGCGCCCTTCATCGGGCCCTTCATCGCCCCCGGCCCGCAGCCGGTGCACACCGAGAGCTCGCGCAGCCCGAGCTCGTAGCCGACCAGCTTGGTGTAGTCGTACTCCTCGCGCGGGATCGAGTGGCCGCCCCAGCACACGACCAGGTCCGGCCGGCCCTTGTAGTCCAGCAGGCGGGCGTTGCGCAGGATGCAGAAGATGGCGTTGGTGACGCTGGCGGGATCGTTGAAGTCGAAGCGCGCGACGATCTCGTTGTGCGTGTAGACGATGTCGCGCAGCACCGCGAACAGGTGCTCCTTGACGCCGCGGATCATCTCGCCGTCGACGAAGGCGCTGCCGGGCGCGTGGTGCATCTCGAGCTTGATGCCCCAGGGCTCGCGCATGATCTTCAGCTCGAAGTCCCGGTAGGCCTCGAAGATCAGGCGCGCATCGTCGATCAGCGTGCCGGAGTTGAGCACCGCCAGCGCGCAGCGCCGGAACAGCGGGTAGAGGCCGCCCTGGCCGCGGTCGAGGAGCTTGTCGACTTCCTGCTGCGAGAGGTTCTCGAGCGTGCCCTTGGGCGACACCCGCGCGCGCACCACCGCCGCGAGTTCCGGGCCCAGCGCGCCGCTCACGGACGGATCTCGATCGGCGTGCCGGGTCCGGTGAGCAGCCAGAACTCGAGCATGTCCTCGTTGGTCAGCGCGATGCAGCCGTCGGTCCAGTCGGTGCTGGCGTAGCGCTCGCGGGAGTACTTCGGCACGTTCGGCAGGCCGTGCACCATGATCAGGCCGCCGGGCGACCAGCCGTTCCGGCGCGCGATGGCGATATCGACCGGCTCCGGGTAGGACACCTGCACGGCGAGGAAGAAGTCGCTGCGGGAGTTGCGCCGCGTCAGCCGGTAGCTCCCCTCCGGCGTGCGGTAGTCGCCCTCGCGCTGCTTGTGCCCCTCCGGCACCAGGCCGAGCGAGATGCGGTAGCTGGCGATCACGTCGCCGTCGCGCCACAGCTCCATGCGCCGCTCGGATTTCTTCACGACGATGCGCTCCGCCGGGCGCAGCATGCCCGACGCCGCCGGCGCGGCGAACGAGTCGGCCTGCGCGCCGGCTGCGGCCAGCGCCATCAGGAGCACCGGAATCAACGACTTGCGGTTCATCTGGCGCCGGATTATAGCGCCACCCCGCCGCAATGCCCGGTCAGTCGTCGACGAGCCGAACCGCTTCACAGTTTCGCGCCGTGGCGTCGGCCACGAGGCGGTAGGCGCCGCCTGCCGCGAGCTCGACGGTGAGCGCGAAGCGCGCGAGCGCGGCCGACTCGCGCACGCGGCAGTCCACCAGCAGCTCGTGCGCGCCGGGCGCGAGCTCCACGCGCGCGGTGGTCAACGGCAGGTCGCGGCCATCCACCTGCCGCAGCCGCACCGTCACCGGCAGCCCGGCCGAAAACGCCGGATCGGCGCGCACCACCGCGCGCTCGGCCGGCGGCAGTTCCGGCCCCGGATACGCGCGCTCGGTGGCGCAGCCGGCGCAAATCAGCGCCGCAACAATGGTGCCGGGTCGTAGATTCGTAGGTTTGCGATCCGTGGCGCTCGTCATCGCGATGATGCAACCGGCAAGTGCAAACCTACGAATCT
This sequence comes from Steroidobacteraceae bacterium, assembly GCA_019634895.1. Taxonomy (GTDB): domain Bacteria; phylum Pseudomonadota; class Gammaproteobacteria; order Steroidobacterales; family Steroidobacteraceae; genus SCUD01. The sequence goes on from JAHCAM010000026.1 coordinate 28,648, forward strand.
ACGACCCGGCACCATTCGAGGAAAAAAGGCGGCCCGAAGGCCGCCTGGGAGGTCACGCGCAGCCCCTGGTGTCAGGGACCGCCGGGCGGGGACCCGGCTGGCGCGTGATGAAAACCCGACCGGCTCATCCGCACTTCGACTCGCCGCAGGCGAGGCAGGTCATGCAGCCGTCCATCATCACCACCGCCGCCGTGCTGCACTTCAGGCACAGCTGCGCACCCTCGGGATAGCTCGACTGCGCGAAGGCGTCCTGCTGCTTGTGGCGCTGCTCCCATTCGGCGCGCTTGGCGTCGACCAGCTGCTGACGCGACGCGTCCAGGCCCGGCTGCGGCATCAGCCCGATCGTCTGCAGGTGGCGCTCGACCACGTAGCCGATCTCGGCGACGATCGACGGCATGAACTTGCCGCCCGGCTGCCAGTAGCCGCCGCGCGGGTCGAACACGGCCTTCAGCTCCTCGGTCAGGAAGGCGACGTCGCCGCCCTTCCTGAACACCGCGGAGATGATGCGCGTCAGCGCCACGATCCACTGGAAATGGTCCAGGTTCTTCGAGTTGATGAAGATCTCGAACGGGCGCCGGTGCTCGTGCTCGGTGCCCTCGTTCAGCATGATGTCGTTGATGGTCAGGTACATCGCGTGGTCGGACACCGGGGTCTTGATCTTGTAGGTCGAGCCGATCAGCACCTCCGGGCGCTCGAGCTTCTCGTGCATCCACACGACCTTGCCGCCGCCGTCCTTGCGGGCCTTGCCCTCGCGCGCGGGCGCGGTGGCGGACTTGTCCGCCTCCGGCTTCTGCACGCGGTACTTCACGATCTTCTTGCCGATGGTGTGCTTGCTCATGCTCGTTCCCGTGCGCTCAGTAGCGGCCGTAGTAGCCTTCCTTCAGCGCGTCGAACAGGTTGGCGGCGGTGTGGACCTCGCCGTCGTACTCGATCTCCTCGTCGCCCCGGACCTCGATCTCGCTGCCGTCCTCGAGCGTGAACACGTAGGTCGTGTTCTTGAGGTCGTCCTCCTTGACCAGCACGCCCTGGTGCGCCTCCGGATTGAATCGGAAGGTGGTGCAGCCCTTCAGGCCGCGCTCGTGGGCGTAGAGGTAGATGTCCTTGAACTCCTCGTAGCGGAAGTCGGTCGGCACGTTCGCGGTCTTCGAGATCGAGGAGTCCACCCACTTCTGCGCCGCGGCCTGGATCTCCACGTGCTCGCGCGGGCCGATGCTGTCGGCGGTGACGAAATAGTCGGGCAGCTTCTCCGCCGCGCCGGTGGCGTTCGGCATGGCGCGCGGGTTGATGAGCTCGCGGTACGCCAGCAGCTCGAAGGAATACACGTCCACGCGCTCCTTCGACTTCCTGCCCTCGCGGATCACGTTGCGGAAGTAGTGGTGCGCGAAGGTCGGCTCGATGCCGTTCGACGCATTGTTGGCCAGCGACAGCGAGATCGTGCCGGTGGGCGCGATCGAGCTGTGGTGCGTGAAGCGGCTGCCGACCGTCTCCAGCTCCTTGACCAGCTCGGGCGCCACCTCCGCGAGCCTGCGCATGTAGCGGCTGTAGCGCGCGTGCAGCACGCGCCCCGGCACGCGGTCGCCGACCTTCCAGCCGTCGCGGGCCATCTCCGGGCGCTTCCTGAGCATCGCGCGGGTGACCGTGAACTCCTCGTTCATGATCGGGGCCGGGCCCTTCTCGCGCGCCAGCGCGAGTCCCGCCTCCCAGCCGGCGATCGCCATCTCGCGCGCCACGTTGTCGGTGAAGGCGACCGATTCCGGCGAGCCGTACTTCATGCCGAGCATGGTCATGGTCGAGCCGAGGCCGAGGAAGCCCATGCCGTGGCGGCGCTTGCGCTCGATCTCGTCGCGCTGGCGGCCCAGCGGCAGGCCGTTGATCTCGACCACGTTGTCCAGCATGCGCGTGAACACGCGCACCACCTCGCGGTATTCGTCCCAGTCGAAGCTGGCCTCCTCGGTGAAGGGCGCGCGCACGAAGCGCGTCAGGTTCACCGAGCCCAGCAGGCAGGAGCCGTAGGGCGGCAGCGGTTGTTCGCCGCAGGGGTTGGTCGCGCGGATGTTCTCGCACCACCAGTTGTTGTTCATCTCGTTGACGCGGTCCACCAGCACGAAGCCGGGCTCGGCGTAATCGTAGGTGGACGCCATGATGACGTCCCACAGCCGCCGCGCCTGGAGGGTCTTGTAGACCTTGCAGGCGACCAGGCCGTCCTCGTTGACGACGTAGCCCTCGACGTCGGGCCACTCGCGCCAGACGAAGGTCCTGGGATCGTGCAGGTCGTGCTGCTCCGGGTCGTACTCGCGCGCCGGCAGCGGGAAGGCCAGCTTCCACTCGCGGTCGCCGCGCACCGCGGCGATGAAGTCGTCGGTGACCAGCAGCGAGAGGTTGAACTGGCGCAGACGGCCGTTCTCGCGCTTGGCGCGGATGAAATCCACCGCGTCCGGGTGGCCGATGTCGAAGGTGCCCATCTGCGCGCCGCGCCGGCCGCCGGCGGAGGACACGGTGAAGCACATGCGGTCATAGATGTCCATGAAGGACATCGGCCCGGAGGTGTGCGCGCCGGCGCCCGCGACGTAGGCGCCGCGCGGCCGCAGCGTCGAGAACTCGTAGCCGATGCCGCAGCCCGCCTTCAGCGTGAGGCCGGCCTCGTGGACCTTGTTCAGGATGTCGTCCATCGAGTCGCGGATCGTGCCGGACACGGTGCAGTTGATCGTGGAGGTCGCCGGCTTGTGCGCCAGCGCGCCCGCGTTCGACAGGATGCGCCCGGCCGGGATCGCGCCCTGGCGCAGGGCCCACAGGAAGCGCTCGTTCCAGTGCTCGCGGGCCGACGGGTCCTCGACGCCCGCGAGCGTCTCCGCCACGCGGCGCCAGGTGTCGTCCATGGTCTGGTCGATCGGGGTGCCGTCCTTGGCGGTCAGCCGGTACTTCCGGTCCCAGATGTCGAGCGAAGCCTCCTGAAACGGGATCTCACTGACGCCCTTCCGCTCGATCTTGACCGCCGTGCTCATTTTCTTTGTGACGCTCCCCTCTTCCGGCCTGCCGCCCTGTGCCGGGGGAAATCCCGCCCCGGCCGGCGCAATCCTGCGCCGCCATGCTCTCGGTTCCGCGTGGCGCCCTGACTCTTCTGCCGGCCGCTGCCGCGTTTCAGCCGGCGACCACAAGATCTTGTGTCAGGGCTGCGAAAATATTTCCGTCAGCCGTGCGCTGTCAAGAAATTCCGTGGTCAATTTTTAGCCACAAAAAAGCGTTTATATTTCAATATGTTATAGAAGCCATCTCAGGCTGTTTCCGGCCGGTCGGCGGATGCCGGGCGGCGCCCGCGCAAAATCCGCGCAGCACAACATCTGGTATGCATCAAAACGGCACAAAATACGCACAGTTTGTGCACCGACGTCTCCGCACGCGGGAAAATACGGGCTTCCAGCGACCGGAACTTGTGGACTCGGGCCCCGGTCTGACGGTCGCACACGAGGTGGTACCCGCATGAGCCGATTCCTGTCCGCGCTGCTGGCTGCAGCGACGCTCTCCCTGCCGATGGCGGCGATCGCCCAGAAGGATTCCGCGCAGCCTTCGTTCGCGCCGGTCATCAAGCGCGTGTCGCCGGCGGTCGTCAACATCGCCGTGCGCGGCACGGTGGCCGCGCCGCGCAACCCGTTCTTCGACGACCCGGGTTTCCGCCGTTTCTTCGGCGTGCCGCCCGACGTGGCGCCTCGCGAGCGCGAGTTCAGGAGCGCCGGCTCCGGCGTGGTGGTGGACGCCAAGGGCGGCTTCATCGTCACCAACGCGCACGTGGTCAAGAACGCCAGCGAGATCACCGTCACCCTGGTCAACGAGACCGAACTGAAGGCCGAGGTCGTGGGCGCTGACGAGCGCTCGGACGTCGCCGTGCTGCGGATCAAGGACGGCACGCTGCCGGCGGAAATCCGCCTCGCGGACTCGTCGAAGATCGAGGTCGGCGACTTCGTCATCGCCATCGGCAACCCGTTCGGGCTGCAGCACACGGTGACCTCCGGCATCGTCAGCGCGCTCGGACGCAGCGGCATCAACCGCAACAATTTCGAGGACTTCATCCAGACCGACGCGGCAATCAACCCCGGCAATTCGGGCGGCGCACTGGTGTCGCTGGACGGCGAACTGGTCGGCATCAACACCGCGATCCTGTCCGGCTCCGGCGGCAACATCGGCATCGGCTTCGCGATCCCCTCGAACATGGTCCGCTCGATCATGGAGCAGCTGATCCAGTTCGGCGAGGTCAACCGCGGCCAGCTCGGCGTCTCGGTCCTCGACCTGACGCCGGATTTCCGCCGCAGCCTGGGCCTCGCGGACAACGTGCAGGGTGCGCTGGTGTCGCAGGTCGCCGAGGGCTCGGCCGCGGCGCGCGCCGGCATCGAGACCGGCGACGTGATCACGAGCGTGCGCGGCCAGCCGATCAAGGGCGCGAGCGAGCTGCGCAACAGCATCGGCATGATGAAGGTCGGCGATTCCGCGGCCATCTCGCTGCTGCGCGAGGGCAAGCCGAAGACCGTCACGGCGGTGCTGCGCGAGCCGGCGCAGCTCGCGGACGCCTCGGCGATCCACCCGGCGCTGGCCGGCGCCGAACTGGTCGAGGCCCCGGACGACGGCGGCGGCGGCGTTCGGGTCCGCGGCGTCGCCCCGGGCAGCCCGGCGGCACAGGCCGGGCTGCTGCCGGACGACCGCATCATCGCGGTCAACCGCGCCCGTATCGGCAGCCTCGCGCAGCTGCGCGAGGCGGCCAAGGGCCAGGGCTCGATCCTGGTGCAGCTGCGCCGCGGCAACCAGGTCCTGCTGCTGCCGCTGCGCTGAACCGGGACCGTCACGACGGACCGTATAATCGCGCCATGGCAGCGCGATCGGTCTGCGTCCTCGGCGGCTCCGGCTTCGTCGGCACGCACCTCGCGGCTGCGCTCGCCCGCGAGGGCTGGCAGGTCACGGTGCCGACCCGCAATCCCGCAGCGGCCGGCCACATCGCGATGATCCCCTCGCTCACGCTGGTGGCGGCGGACGTCCACGATCCCGGACAGCTCGGCCCGCTCTGCGCAGGCCGGACCGCGGTGGTGAACCTGGTCGGCATCCTCAACGAACGCGGCCGCGACGGCCGCGGCTTCCGGCGCGCGCACACCGAGCTCGCCCGCAAGCTGGTCGACGCCTGCCGCAGCCAGCGCGTGGACCGCCTGATCCAGGTCAGCGCGCTCGGGGCCGACGCCGAGCGTGGTCCCAGCCACTACCTGAGGAGCAAGGGCCGCGCCGAGCGCCTGATCCGCGAGGAATCGGGTCCCGACCTGCGCTGGACCATCTTCCAGCCCTCGGTGATCTTCGGCCCGGGCGACGACTTCGTGAACCGTTTCGCGGGCCTGCTGCGCGCGCTGCCGGTGCTGCCGCTCGCGCGGCCGCGCGCGCGGTTCGCGCCGGTCTGGGTCGGGGACGTGGTCACGGCCATCATGCGCGCGCTCGCGGACGACGCGACCGCGGGGGAGACCTACGAGCTCTGCGGGCCCGAGGTGCTCACCCTGCGCGACATCGTCGCGATGGTGCGCGGCCGGCTGCGCCTGCGCCGCGCCATCGTCGGCATCCCGGACTTCGCCGCCCGCCTGCAGGCGGCGGTCTTCGACTTCGTGCCCGGCAAGCCGTTCTCGACCGACAACTACCGCTCCCTCACCGTGGACAGCGTCTGCCGCAGCAACGGTTTCGCGCGGCTCGGCATCCGCCCGCAGCCGCTGTCGGCGCTGCTGCCGAAATACCTGTCCTGAGCTTCAGCGCCGCGGGCACAGGCGCGCGCGCGCCGCGGCATCGTCGGCGACCCGGCGCATTTCCGCATAGAACGCCGGCAGGTCGCCGTCCAGGCGCGCGAGCTCCTCGCGGATGGCGGGCACGCAGCGGTGATAGGCCGCGACCGCGACCAGGCGCGCGTTGTTGAACGTGCCCGCGGGCACTGCCCCCGCCTCGGCGAGCGCAGCGCGCAGGCGCTCGAACTCCGCAGCCTTCTCCGCGCGCATGCGCTCGGGCGGCGCACCTTGCGCATAGAGCGCGGCGAGCCGGCGCCGGCTCTCGGCCATCAGCGCCGCCAGGCGCTGCTCGCGGGCGCGTCGCTCCAGGAAGCGGCCCACCTCGTCGTCCCGGCCGGCGGCGGACAGGAAGCGCTTCACCCCCTCCTGCTCGACCACGCTGGCGAAGGCCTCGCTGAAGTCGCTGTCGCCCGGCGCGTAGACCGCCTGGTGCGCGAGCTCGTGGAAGATGAGTGCGGCGAGCTCGGCGTCGCCGCGCCCGAG
>JAHCAM010000027.1 GCA_019634895.1 Steroidobacteraceae bacterium
GGCAGTGCGCGCTCGATGCGGCGCTCGTGCGTGTAGCCGAAGACATCGAACGGCGTGCCGCGCACCCGCCGCACCGCGGCCAGCACGCGCAACACGGGGAATACCCAGCGGCCGAAGCGCATCTTGCGCGGCAGCCCGTCGGGGCCGCGCCGCGCCAGCAGCGGCGGAGCCATCAGCACGCTCAAGCTGTAATCACCCTCGAACTGCGCTTCCAGTTCACGGCGGAACCGCTCCGACGAGTACAGGCGCGCCACTTCGTACTCGTCCTTGACCATCAGCAGCTTCGCGTAGTTGCGCGCCACCGTGGCGGCCAGGACGAGCGGCGCGCCCGGCGGGCGCAGTCGGCGTTCGGTAGCGGCCACCGCGTCGACCAGACGACGCAGCCGCGCCGCATGCGCGGCGCCGTGGTAGTCCACCAGTTCGGCGCTCAGTCGCTGCACCAGCGCAGGCAGCGTCTCGTCGGCGTCCGCCTTCGCGCCGATCGCGCCGCCGGCCGCGCCGCCGAGCACCGCTTCGAGCGCCCGCACATCGTGCGCAGCCAGCCGCCCGACGCGGAACGCCCGCAGGTTCGCCTCGACCGCCACGCCGTTCAGTTCCAGCGCGCGCTCGATCGCCGCGCGCGACAACGGCACGATGCCCTGCTGCCACGCGTAACCGAGCATCACGATGTTGGTGGCCATCGTGTCGCCGAGCGCGCGCCCGGCGATCGCGTGCGCATCGCACACCGAGAGCCGGCCTTCGCCCGAAGCGGCGGCGAGCTTCTCCAGCAGCGCGTCCACCGGCAGCGGCGCATCGGGGTCGGTCACCTGCGCCGCCACCGGCAGCACGTGCCGGTTGGCCACGATGCGCGTGCGCCCGTGGCTCACCGACTGCAGCGCGTCGTCGCTCGCGGCCACCACCGCGTCGCAGGCCAGCACCGCGTCGGCCTGCTGCGTGTCGATGCGCGCCTGGTTCAGCGCGTCGGCGCTCGCCGCGAGCCGCACGTGCGAGAGCACGCTGCCCCCTTTCTGCGCGAAGCCCATGAAGTCGAGCACCGACGCGTGCTTTCCTTCCAGGTGCGCGGCCATCGCGATCACCGCGCCCACGGTGACCACGCCGGTGCCGCCCACGCCGGTGACCAGCAGGTCGTACGGTCCGCGCCAGTTCGCCGGCTCGACCTCGGGCACCGACTCGAGCGCGTGCGCGAGCCGCTCGGGGTCCAGCGTCGCCGCCGGCCGGCGCAGGCTGCCGCCGGTCACCGACACGAAGCTCGGACAGAAGCCGTCGGCGCAACGGTAGTCCTTGTTGCACGACGACTGGTCGATCTGACGCTTGCGCCCCTGCGGCGTCTCGACCGGCACCACCGACAGGCAGTTCGACTTCGCGGCGCAGTCGCCGCAGCCGTCGCAGACCGCCTCGTTGATGAACAGCCTGCGCGGCGGGTCGGCCAGCGTGCCGCGCTTGCGCCGGCGCCGCTTCTCGGCCGCACAGGCCTGGTCGTACAGCAGGACGGTGACGCCCGGCGTCGCGCGCAGCTCGCGCTGGACGGCGTCGAGCTCGTCGCGACCGTGAAAGCTCGTGGCCGGCGGAAACGACGCTTCGCGCCCCGCGTGCCGGCCCGGATCGTCCGACACCACCGCGATGCGCTGCACGCCCTCGGCGCGCACCTGCCGCGCGATCGAGTCGACGGTGGCCACGCCGTCGGCCGGCTGGCCGCCGGTCATCGCCACTGCGTCGTTCACCAGGATCTTGTAGGTGATCGTCGTGCCGGCCGCGACCGCCTGGCGGATCGCGAGATAGCCCGAGTGGAAGTAGGTGCCGTCGCCCAGGTTCTGGAACACGTGCGGCGCACGCGTGAACTGTGCGTGCGAGATCCAGTCGACGCCCTCGCCGCCCATCTGGATCAGGCCGGTCGTGTCGCGGTCCATCCACATCGCCATCGCGTGGCAGCCGATGCCCGATTGCGCGCGCGAGCCCTCGGGCACGCGGGTCGACGTGTTGTGCGGACAGCCCGAGCAGAAGTACGGCACGCGGCGCACGCGGTCGGCCGCGTTCGACGGCAGCGGCGGACGCACGAACTCGACCACGCGATCGCGCCGGTCGAGCGCCGGCCGGTGACGCGCCAGCCATTCGGCCAGCACCGGCAGCACGCGCGACGGGCGCAGCTCGCCGACGTCGGGCAGCAGCGGTTCGCCGTTCGCATCGGCCTTGCCGACGATCACCGGCCGACAGCCGGGCGGCGCGTTGTAGAGCAGCTCGCGCATCTGCTGCTCGACAACGGCGCCCTTCTCCTCCACCACCAGAACCTCGTCGAGGCCGCGCGCGAACTCGCGCATCCGCGTGGGCTCGATCGGGTAGGCGAGGCCCACCTTGTAGAAGCGGATGCCGGCGCGCTCCAGATCGGGCAAGCCGATGTCGATGCGGCGCAAGGCTTCCAGCAGGTCGAAGTGCGCCTTGCCGCAGGTGACGATGCCCAGCCGCGCATCGCGCGGCGCACAGACCAGCCGGTCGATCGATTGCAGGCGCGCAAACTCGCGCACCGCGTCGAGCCGCTGCGCCATCCGCGCCTCGATCGCGGCGCCCGGCACGTCGTCGGACCGATAGTGCAAGCCACGGGTACGCCGGGCTTCCCGGGCTGCGCCGTCCGCCTGCAGCGACGCGGCGAGACCGGCCGAGCCCGCTGCATCGGCCGCGCCCGCCCCGTCGAAGCGCGTCTCCAACGCATCGAGGTCGACGGTCGCCGCGCTCTCGACGACCTCGGAGATCGCCTTGATGCCCACCCAGGCGCCGGAGTAGCGCGACAGCGCCCAGCCGTACAGGCCGAACTCGATCAGCTCGGCGACGCTCGCGGGGCTCAGCACCGGCATGCGCCACGACATCATCGTGAAGTCGCTCTGGTGGGCCATCGACGAGGACACGCAGCCGTGATCGTCGCCGGCCACCACCAGCACGCCGCCATTGGGCGAGGCGCCGCGCGCGTGGCCGTGCTTGAGCGCGTCGGCCGCGCGATCGACACCGGGCCCCTTGCCGTACCAGAGCCCGAACACCGCGCGCGCGGTGCGCTGAGGGTCGCTCTCGACCTGCTGCGAGCCGAGCACCGCGGTGGCGGCAAGTTCCTCGTTGATCGCCGGCAGGAAGCGGACGTTGGCCGCGTCGAGCCGCGCCCGCGCACGCCACAGCTGCTGGTCGTAGGCGCCGAGCGGCGAGCCGCGATAGCCGCTGACAAAGCCGGCGGTGTCGAGCCCGCGCGCGGCGTCGAGCGCGCGCTGCATCAGCGGCAGGCGCACCAGCGCCTGCGTGCCGGTGAGGAAGATCGGCCCCGAAGGGGCCGCCAGGCTGTCCTCGAGCCGGTAGTCGACGCGCAGCGGAGCGGGCGGAACGAACAGGCGATCGGGCGCGTTCATGGGCAGGGCGCGACGGCGAGCCGCGACGGGGTTCGATCCGTGCAATGCTAGGCGCACCGGCGCGCACGGTTCGCGCGAATTGCACGGATCTTCTCGCTTCTGACGCACGTTTCGTGCATCATCGTCCCATCCGGAGCCGCAACCGTGCTCGAACTCGACAAGATCGACATCCAGCTGCTCGCGGCCCTGCAGCACGACGGCCACGCGACCAACCCCGAGCTCGGCGAGCGCGTGCACCTGTCGGCCTCGCAGGTCAGCCGCCGCATCCAGCGCCTGGAAGAGGCCGGGCTGATCGATCGCTGCGTGACGCTGCTGCGCCCGGCGAAGGTCGGGCTCACGGTCACCGCGTTCACCCGCGTCTCGCTCGAGCGCCACGGCGAGGCGCACAACGACGCGTTCGACCGGGCGGTGACGCTGATGCCCGAGGTGCTCGAGTGCTATTCGGTCACCGGCCCCTACGACTACCAGTTGCGCATCGTCGCCGCCGACCTCGCGGCCTTCGCGCAGTTCATGATGCACCGGCTGATGCGGCTGCCCGGCGTGCGCAGCGTCGAGTCCAGCGTCGTGCTGCAGGAGATCAAGCGCACGACCGAGCTGCCGCTCGAGCAGCTGCAGCGCGGGGCCTGACGCGGCGCTTCGCGACGATCCGTACACCCCGCCCCACGGCCAGACAGCATGCTGACCATTGCCGCGTCGGTCCAGCGCTCGTACCTGTTCCCGGCGCGGCGCGCGCAGGCCCTCGCCTGGCATCGCGACGTCGATCGCCTGCTGCAATTCCTGCCGCACGTGTCGGTCGTGCACAAGGAGGGCGACGGCGCGTACCGGTTGCTCTACAGCGCCGTCGAGGCGGGCCTGTACCGCGTGCGCATCCATTGCGACGTGCGCGTCGCATTCGACCCCGATCGGGGCACCGTCCGGATCGCCAGCGGGGCGCTGCGAGGCGCGATGCCGGCACAGGCCGGGTGGTACTCGATGAGCGGATCGGGCCGGTTCGAGGAGACGATCGCGTTCGCCGACGCCGGCGCGCAGACGCGGATCGAATGCAGCATCGGCCTGCGCGCGACCTTGCCGGTCGCACTGTCGCTGCGGCTGGTTCCCCGCGCACGGCTCGACGCCGCCGCCGACCGGATCTTCCGGCGACGGCTCGACGAGATCATGGACACTTTCGTCGAGCGCTCGATCATGGCTTACTCTCGGTGACTCCGACATTGCCCCGGACCCCGACATGCCTGCCTACCTGATCGGCCACATCCGCGTCCGCGACGACGCGCGCTGGGCGGAATACCGCAGCCGCGTGCCCGGCACGCTGGCGCCGTGGCGCGGCGAACTGCTGTTCCGCGGGCGGCGCGCCGACGTCTTCAGCGGCGAGCAACCGCACCCCGAGACCGTCGTGCTGCGCTTTCCCGACGTGGCGTCGATCGAGGCCTGGCACCGCTCGGCGGACTACCAGGCGCTGATCCCGATTCGCGAAGCGGCGGCCGACGTCGTACTGGCGAGCTACGCATCCGACGACTGAACCGCCGCGACGCGACCCGCGCCCGGCCGGGCGCACGCATCAGTCTCGCACCGCCTTCGGCCTGCAGTACGCGACCACGCGCTTGTCGTGCGTGTACTGCGCGAGCATCTGCCGGCACGCCGACGCAGTCGGCAACTCCAGGTGCACCTTCTCGGCACAGAATTGGCCGCCCACGGTGATGCACAACACCAGGACCCAGGTCATCGTCGCCCCCAAAGAAAGACATTGAATGCAGCTTCGAGGGCGCAGTCTCGCCGCCCGGGGGCTCAGGAGATGAGCCCGGCGAGACGTGGGGGAATCAGCGGCCGGCCAGCAGGCTGCGGACGAAGGCGCGCGTCTGCGCGCCGTAGTCGGCCAGGCGTGGCGTCAGCGCCCGCATGAGCGCGTCGCGCCCGGCGGGGTCGTCGTGCGACAGCGACGCGAAGAGGTCGATGCCCCGCTCGGACGCGCCGAACTCGAAGCTCGGGTCGCTGACGTAACGCGCGGGCAACGACGCGGCGATCGTGCGGTCGAGCGCATCGGCCGCGTCGGCCGCGCGCCGCGTCACCACCGCGCGCGGGCTGTCGTCGTCGTACTTCGGGTCGGCGCCCGCGCCGGCGCCGCCCAGCGCGTCGAACAGCGCGGCGCTGCGGACGCGCTCGCGATAGCCGGCGAGCATCGCGGTGCGGTGGAAGTTCTCGAACGCGAGGTGCCGGTTCGACACCAGCGTCACGGCCCGGTTGCGCGCGTCCGGCCAGCCGGCGATCTGCAGCGCGTTGATCCAGAGCATCCGCACGGTGCTCAGGCCCGGCAGCACGCGCGCGTGGTACGGCTGGGTGAGGTCCTGCAGGTAGTGCAGCGCCCAGCCCGCGAAGCGCCAGCCCCAGTAGTCGTGGCCGGTGCGCAGCGCGTGCAGCGCGAGCGTCTTCCACAGGTGGATCCGGTACTCCGGATAGGTGCGCTTCAAAAAGCCCGCCGCCGCGTAGACGATCCTCGACTCGTGGAAGAAGCCCATGTGGAACGGCGCCTGCGTGCCGAAGTCGAGCGCCGGGTTGCCGAACGGCTGCTTGCCGAAGCCGTAGGCGCGCCCCTGCGCGGTGCCGTTGTCCTCCCACAGGCCGATGTCCAGGCCGTAGTCGGGCTCGTCCGATGCGGTGGCAATCACGGCGAGCGGCGACACGGACTCGCCCTCGCGCAGCGCGACGAACTTCGCCGCCTCGACCGCGTTGTCGCGCGGCAGCGTCGTGACCTCGCGCGCGGCCATCGGCGGGCGCTCGTCGGCCGCCTCGCCGGGCGGGCGCTGCAGGAACAGGCTCAGGCGCGCATCGGGCGAGATGCGCAGCGCCGCGACGAAGCGGCGCCGCAGTTCCGCCGCGTCGGCTGCGCCGGCGGCCACGAAGCGCAGCGCGTCGGGCCGCGCCGGATAGGTGGGCACGTGCTCGCGCGCCCAGCGCTCCTGCTCGTCGAGCACCTGCTCCAGGCGCGGCGCCTCGGCGGCGAGGAAGGCCTCGAGGCTCTCGACCTTCACCGGCGCGAGGCGGGCCACCTCGGGCATGGCTTCGAGCGCGGGCCGGGTGCTCAGCGCGTGGTTGCTCCAGCCGAAGGCGGGCAGCGCGGACAGCGCGAGGGCGGCGCAGAGCGCCACGCGCGCGACGCGCGCGGACAGCGGGCGTGCGCGTCCGCGGACGACGCGTTCGAGGGCGTGGGAAGCGTTCATCGCCACAGGATACCGCGCGTCAACCGGGCGACCGCAAGCGGTGCGCGAGTCGCAGCGCCAGCGCGACGATCGTCAACGTGGGGTTCGCGAACCCCGCGGTCGGGAACACCGACGCACCGGCGACGAACAGGTTCGCGGTGCCGTGCACGCGGCACTCGCGATCGACGACGCCGAAGCGCGGATCGTCGTGCATCCGCGTCGTGCCGGCGTGATGGTGCGCGCGCGGATCGGGCAGCGCCTGCGCCGCCCGTTCGATCTTGCCGAAGCCGGCGCCCTCGAGCTCGTTCGCCAGCAGCGCGCGCAGGCGCTCGAGCCGGTCCTGCTCGTCGGGTCGCCACTGCCAGCGGACCTGCACGCGGCGCATGCCGAGGCGGTCGCGCCCGTCGACGAGCACGATCCGGTTGTCGGGGTGCGGCACCTGCTCGAGGTTGACCAGCAGCCGGACGAACGCGAGGGTGTCGCGCCGATGCGCATCGGCCGACCAGCCCGCGCCACCGCGCGGATAGGCCGGCGCTTCGGTCGCGGCGCGACCCAGCCATCGGCCGACGCGCTCGCGCCAGCCCGTCGACCCCTGGGCACGCGAGACCCCGGCCGGCAGCAGCGTCACCGACGCGTTGAGCAACGCGCGTTCGCGCATCGCCTCTTCACGCAGCGCGAGCCGGCCGAGGATCGTCGAGCCGTCGGCCGTGCGATGCTGGTCGTAGAAGCGCAGCGCGTCGAACCAGTCGCCACGCGCGGGCATCAGCCGCATCGAGAAGTCGCGCGGATGCTCCATGAAGCAGCGGCCGACCCACCCGTGCCGGTTGCCGAGCCCCTGCGGGTCCGCGCCCGAGGACGCCAGCAGCAGCCGCGCGTTCTCGATCGCGCCGGCAGCCAGCACGAAGCGGCTGGCGCGAACCTCGAACTGCGCGCCGCCGGACCCCGCGACGCGCGCTGCGACCACGCGGCCGCCGTCCGCGCCGGCCACCAGTTCGAGCACGGTCGCGCGAGTGAGCAGCGTCACGTTCGGCGCCGCCGCCAGCGCCGCGGGAATGCGCTGCACGAACGGCGCGTCGGTGCCGAACCGGTAGAGCCCGGTCGTCAGCAGCGCGCCGTCGAGCCGCAACGGCTCGCGGCCCTCGCTGCGCCACGCGTCGGCGCGATAGTCGAACGGGCCGATCCCGCACAGCGCGTGCGCCTGCTCGTACCAGCGGTCGAGCTCCTCGCGGCCGAAAGGCCAGCCGCCGAGCGGCACGTCCGCGCGCTCGACGAAATCGATCGGGTCGAGCGGGACGAACTTCGCCGCCACCTCGCCGTCGACCTCCGAGTTCCACGCATTGGCGGTTCCGCCGACCTGACGCTGGCGCGTCTGCAGCAGGTCGCCGTAGGCACTGCCCACCACCTGCGCCTCGTTCAGCGCCTGCGCCACGCGATCGAAGTCGCGCCCGCCGCTCTCGAGCACCACCACCTGCAGGCCGCTGCCGAGCAGCGCGTGCGCGAGCGACAGGCCCGCGGGCCCGGCGCCGACGATGCACAGGTCCGCCTCGATCGTGTCTCCCGGCCGCTGCCGGCGCGCATCCGCTTCCAAACAGTCCCTCGTTCCGACCGTCGGTGCCGCGCGCCTTGGAATCGCCTGCGCGATGGCATAGAGTCGCGGCGATGCCCGCCCGTCCCCCATCCGGCGCACCCGAGACGGTCAGCGTGATTATGCCGACGCTGGCGCGGCCGCAGCGTGCCGACGCGCTGCGCGCCGCGATCGACAGCGTGGTCTCGCAGGCTGGCGTGCGAGCGGTGCCGCTGGTCGTCGTCAACGGCGACCAGTTCGACCCGTCGCTCGTCGAAGAGCTTTCTCGGCGCGCCGACCTCCGGGTGGCACGGGTCGGTCCGGCCGACCTGCCCGGCGCGCTGCGCGCGGGCCGCGATCTCGTCGACGCGCGCTGGTTCTGCGAGCTCGACGACGACGACCTGCTGCTTCCCGGGACGCTTGCCGAGCGGCTCGCGCTCATCGACGGGCGCCCCGGGTTCGACGTCGTGGTGTCCAACGGCATCGTGCGCGGCCGCGCGGGCGACCACCTGCTGCTCGACCGGGTCGACCGGCTCGCGGCCGACCCGCTGTCGGCGCTCGCGCAGATGTCGTGGCTTTCGCCGGGCGGCGCGCTGTTCCGCACCGAGGCGGTGCCGCGCGAGCTGTTCGACGGCCTTCCGCGTTACCTCGAGTGGACCTCGCTGGCGCTGCGCCTGGCGCGGCGCTGCCGCATCGCGTTCCTCGATCGCGCGGGATTCGTGCACCGCGACGACTCTCCGGATTCGTTGTGGCTGTCGCGCGAGTGCGCGCTCGGCCTGCCGGCGGCCATCCGGAGCCTGCTCGACGACGAGCTTCCGTCCGAGCTGCAGCGCGCGCTCGAGCGACGCCTCGCCGGCGCCTGCCACGACGCGGCGCGCGCCGAGCTGCAGGGCGGCCGACGCCGCGCCGCGTGGGGCTGGCACCTTCGGTCGCTCGGCGGCCGGCACGGCTGGCGCTACCTGTCGTACACGCGGCGCCTGCTGGCCGCGACGCTCTCGCCCGCTGCAGGCGCGCGATGAAGCCGCGCCTGCTCGTGCTCGGCATCGACGCGGCCGACCCGCTGCTGGTCGAGCGCTGGAGCGCCGACGGCACGATGCCGAACCTGGCGCGCCTGATGCGCGAGGGGCTGAGCGGCCGCAGCGGCGGCCTCGAGGGCTTCTGCGTCGGGTCGACCTGGCCGTCGTTCTACACCGGCGTCTCGCCGGCCGGGCACGGCCACCACAGCCTGGTGCAGCTGCGTCCCGGCAGCTACGACTACTACGAGGTGGCGGCCGGCGACGTCACGAAGGCGCCGCCGTTCTGGGAGCACCTCGGGGCGCAGGGCCGCCGCGTCGCGATCCTCGACGTGCCGCTGACCCGGCTGTCCCCGACGATCAACGGCGTGCAGACCGTCGAGTGGGGCTCGCACGACGCGCTGTACGGCTTTTGCGCGCATCCGCCCGAGCTGCAGCACGACATCGCGCGGCGCTTCGGCAGCCATCCGCTGGGGTCGAGCTGCGACGGACAACGTCGCAACGCCGACGACTACCGCGAGTTCGTGTCGCGCCTGACGCGCGGCGCGAAGCTCAAGGGCGAGATCACGCGCCACGTGCTGTCGCTCGAGCGCTGGGACTTCGCGATGCAGGTCTTCACCGAGGCGCACTGCGCCGGCCACCAGTGCTGGCACGTGCACGACCCGCACCACCCCGCGCACGATCGTGCGATCGCCGCGCAGGTCGAGCCGATGCGCGAGGTCTACGCGGCGGTCGATCGCGAGGTCGGCACGATCGTCGACGCGCTGGACGACGTGCCGGTGATCGTGCTCGCCGCGCACGGCATGGCGTGGTGGTTCGGCGCGCAGTTCCTGCTGCGCCGGATCCTGGTCGCGCTCGGCGTCACCGTCGCGCTGCCCGAAGCCGACGCGCAGGCCGCCCCGGGCGGCGTCGTCGATCGCGCTGCGCAGCGGCTGCCGCGCTGGGCGAAAGACCTGCTGCGCCCGGTCCGCGACGCGCTGCGGCCCGCGCCCGCCGCGACGCACGCGCCGCCCACGCTCGGCGTCGACGCGGCCGCGAGCCTGTGCTTTCCGGTGCACAACGGATTGGCCGTGGGCGGCATCCGCCTGAACCTCACCGGCCGCGAGCCGCAGGGACGACTCGCCGCGGGCCGCGAAGCCGACGAGTTCTGCGCGCGCCTCGCCAGGCAGTTGCTCGCGCTGCGCGACGAGCGCAGCGGCCGCGCACTGGTGCGCTCGGTACGGCGCACCGCCGACCTGTACCAGGGCGCGCACCTGGGCGACCTGCCGGACCTGCTCGTCGAGTGGAACGACGACGCACCGACCGGCAGCGCAATCGTCGGCAACGGCGCCGCCGCGACGATCCGGGCGGCTTCGCCCGAACTGGGCGTCGTCGAGGGCACGAACACCTACGGGCGCACCGGCGAGCACCGACCGCGCGGCTTCTTCGTCGCGCGCGGACC
This sequence comes from Steroidobacteraceae bacterium, assembly GCA_019634895.1. Taxonomy (GTDB): domain Bacteria; phylum Pseudomonadota; class Gammaproteobacteria; order Steroidobacterales; family Steroidobacteraceae; genus SCUD01. Next base: position 10,593 of record JAHCAM010000027.1, read on the forward strand.
CGGCATCGCGCCGGGTCGAATGGCGCGCGAGGTGTCGCTGCTCGACTTCGCGCCGACCTTCTGCGCGATGCTCGGGGCGCCGCTGCCGGGCGCCGAAGGCGCGCCGATCGCCGAGCTGCTGGCGGCGTCGCGCTGAGCGCGCGGCTCAGGCCCGCGCGAACCGCCCCTGCCCGTCCGCCGCGACCCTGCCCGCGGTGACGAGCTCCTCCAGGTGCTGCTCGATCGTGCGCCGCTCGGCGTCGTCGATCCAGACCTCCTCGTAGTCGGACGGATAGATGAGCCGGATCGCGACCAGTTCGTCGAGCGTCTTCGGGCCGTCGGCCAGCATGTCGAGCAGCCGATCGCTGCGTTCGTCGATCTTCGCGGTGAACGCGGCCAGCGCCTCGAGGAAGGCCGCGCGCTCGGTATAGACGCCGCGGTGGTGCGAGGTGACCCAGACCGTCGCCGGCAGGTCGGCCACGCGCGCCAGCGTGCGGCGAAACGCCGGCAGGCTCGACGTCGCGTCGCCGTAGTACGGGCCGAAACCGCTCAGGTCGATGTCGCCCAGGAAGGCCACGCCCTCCGGCTCGACCAGCAGCACGCAGTGGCCCGAGGTGTGCCCCGGCATGTGGATCGCGCGCACCCGCGAACCGCCGAGCTCCCAGAGTGCGCCGTCGCGATAGCCGGTCGCGTCGGGTCGCGGTGCGTAGAAGAACTCGCGCCGGATCTTCGCCAGCATCGGCGCGGCCGCGGAAGCGGACAACCCGTAGTGCCGCAGCAGGCCCTCCCAGCTGCGCACCGCGTCGAGGTCGCGCTCGTGCACCTGCACCGCGGCCTTCGGCAGGCGGTGCAGGCCGGCCATGTGGTCCTCGTGCGCGTGCCCCAGGATGACGAGCTCGGCGTCGTCGAGCTCGGCGCCGATCCGGTTCGCGACCAGCGGCGTGTCGAACGCGGCGCGCGTGTCGCTGCCGCGCACGACCACCTGGTTGCCGTCGGGATACTTGCCCGACTTCTCGCCGAAGAAGACGCTGACGCGGCCGAAATCGAGGCGGCGGACGGGTTCGGTCATGGCGGACGAACAGGCTTCCGGTTCGAAGTGGTTTCGCGGCATGCTGCTCGCGCCCGGCACGACCTCACCGGAAGTGCCGGGTCGACCCGCTGCCGTCGACGCCATTGTGCCGGCTTCCGCGAAATGTCGCCCGCCGAGCCGTCCGAACCGGGCGCGTCATCGATCCGGCGGCGGCGCGCGCTGGCGTCGATGGAGCCGGGTGGTACATCATGGAACGCCTGGGCGGACCGTCGCCCAGGCGACCGTGCCCCGAAAGGCGCGACCCGGAGCATCGAACATGGACCACACCGTTCACTGGATCGCGAGGCGTGCGCGCCTGTTTCGCGAGTCGGACCATGAATTCGAGCGCTGGGCGAGTGGGTTCGGTCCGATCGTCCATGGCGATCCGACGCAATTGAGGGTCCACGATCTGGCCCATGCATTGGCCGCTGAGGGAAAGGCCCCGGACGCGCAGTCCGTCTACCGCGTGCTCTGGGCCGCCGACCGGATTGCCGCAGCCGGAATGTGGCTGACCGTCCACATGACCTACGCGCGAAACGTCTATCTCGACGGTCGGCCGCTCGCGCCCGGGGACTTCAAAGAGGCCCCCGAAGGACATACCGGCGGGTCGCTGAACATCGTGCCAGCCTATGTGGGCTACCTGGCGGCCAACACGCTCAGCGGCACGACCCGAAGCTGGCTGATGGGACAGGGCCACTGCGTCGCCGGTATCGACGCGTGCAACCTGCTGGTCGACAACATGACCGCGCGCCATGCCGAGCGCTACGACCGCAGCGAAGCGGGTCTCACGCGGTTCGTGCGCGATTTCTACAGCTACGAGATCGACCCCGATGGCCGTCCGGCATCGCCCCTCGGCAGCCACGTCGGACCCGGTACCGCCGGCGGGCTGTCCGAAGGCGGATACCTCGGCTTCGCCGAGCTGCAGTACGTACACATGCCGCTGCCCGGTGAACGACTGGTCGTGTTTCTCAGCGACGGCGCGTTCGAGGAGCAGCGAGGCAGCGACTGGGCGCCACGGTGGTGGCGGGCCGGCGATTCCGGGTTCGTGGCGCCGTTCATGATCCTCAACGGCCGGCGCATCGAGCAGCGCAGCACGATGCAGCAGCAAGGCGGCCTGGCATGGTTTAGCGAGCACCTGCGCCTCAATGGCTTCGATCCGATGGAGATCGACGGCACCGATCCCGCGGCGTTCGCGTGGGCGATCCATGCGATGGAAGAACGGCTCGCCGCGTGCGCGTCGGCGGTAGGCGACGGCCGCGACGGATACCCGGTGCCGCTGCACTACACGATCGCCGAGGCGCCCAAGGGCTTCGGATTCCCGGGCGCCGGAACCAACGCCGCACACAATCTGCCGCTCCCGGGGAATCCCTCCGTCGATCCGGTATCGCGTGGCCTGTTCAACGAGGGCGTGCAGGCCTTGCGCGTCGATCCGACCGACATCGAGCTGTCGCTGGAGCTGCTCTGCATCCACGAGAAGCAGCGACGGCCGCGTGAGCGCGACCATCCGCTGGCGCGTCGGGACGTGGCGCCGCCCAAGCTCCCCCGCGTGCGCTGGTCGGCACCCGATGGCAGCCCCTCGTCGCCGATGGCCGCCCTGGATCGGGCTTTCGCGTCGATCGTCTCGGCCAACCCGGCATTGCGTCCGCGGGTCGGCAACCCGGACGAGCTGCGAAGCAATCGCATGGACGGCACGCTGGACCTCCTGAAGCACCGCGTGTTCGCCCCCGAGGCCGGCGTCGCCGAGGCGGTCGACGGCGCCGTCGTGACGGCGCTCAACGAGGAAGCCGTCGTCAGCGCCGCACTCGGCAACAAGGGGGGCCTCAATCTGGTGGTGTCGTACGAAGCGTTCGCGGTCAAGATGCTGGGCGCGCTGCGGCAGGAAATCCTGTTCGCCCGCCACCAGTCCGAGCACGGCCAGACGCCCCGCTGGCTCTCCGTCGTGACGCTGGCCACGTCGCACACCTGGGAAAACGGCAAGAACGAACTGTCACACCAGGACCCGACCCTCGCCGAGGCGCTGCTCGGCGAAATGTCGGACGTGTCCCGCGTGATGTTCCCGGTCGATGCGAACAGCACGGTCGCGGCCCTGCGGGCCGCGTACCTGACGCACGGTCAGTTCTGGACGATGGTCGTTCCGAAGCGCCCCGTGCCATCGCGGCTGACGGCGCGACAGGCGGGGCGACTCGTCTCGGACGGGGCCCTGGTCGTGAAGACCGCCGAGCGCGCCGTGGTGTTGATCGTGGCCATCGGGGCGTACCAGCTGGCACAGTCCTTGCTCGCCGCCGAGCGCCTGGACGCAAGGGGGCTTGCCACCGCCGTGACGTGCATGCTCGAACCGGGCCGGTTCAGGATGCCGCGCGATGCGCGCGAGGGCCGTTTCGTCGCAAGCGACGCCGACCTGCAACGGCTCTTTCCGGCGTCGGCCAGCGCGCGCGTGATCGTGAGCCACGCGCGGCCGGAGCCGATGCTGGGCCTCCTGCGCCGGATCGACACCGGCCCGCACCGGACCGTCGGCCTCGGATTCATCAGTCGCGGCGGTACGCTCGATGTCGGGGGCATGCTCTTCGCGAACCGCTGCACGTGGGCTCACATCGTCGCCACGGCCGCACCGCTGGCGAACGCAGATCCGTCGTCGCTTCTCACGGAGGACGAGCTCGCGGCGGTCCTTGGGCGCGGCAATCCGCGCATCGTCATGAGCGGCTGACGAACCACCAACCGGGGTTCTCGGAGCCGCCCTGTTCGCCGTGCCGGTCGCGCGACCGCACAACGCGCGGCCGGCGCGTACCGATTCCCTCGCGGCGATCAGACCGCGTCGACGACTGCCCGAAGCATCTCCCGAACCTCACCGGCCACGGCGGCCAGTTCGGCGTTGTCGATCGCCGCCATGGAGGCAACCGGATCGACCGCGGAGATCTCGATGGTGCCGCCGTCGCGCTGTTGCACGATGACGTTGCACGGCAGCATGGTCCCGACCTTGTCCTCGGTCTGCAGCGCCCGGTACGCAAACGGCGGATTGCACGCGCCGAGAATCAGGTAGGGGCGGAAGCCGACGCCGAGCTTGGCCTCGAGCGTCTGCTGCACGTCGATCCGGGTCAGGATGCCGAAGCCGCGCGCCGTGAGCTCTGCGGTGACCTTCTCGACGGCGGCGGGAAAGGCCATCGACACGGTCTTGCTGAAATGGTAGCTCATGAGTGGGCTCTCCCTAAGTAACCAGGTTGCGGAGGAAGTCGCGACGCAGTCCCAGTGCCGCGTCGGTCCTGGACATCGATCTTGCCGCGTCGAGCTCGACGCCTGTCAGTGCACGTATTGCATCGATGGTTTCCGGAACCACGATGGCCTGGTTGAACACCTGGCACGTGTAGTAGGCCTGATCGCCGTCGACGGTCAGCGTGTCCTCCCACAGCACCGCCTCCCAGAGATCGCCGCGTGGCCTGCCGAGGTCCGACATCAGTTCGACAGTGCTGTTCAGTGCCTCGACACCGTCCGACACCCGCACGAATGCGATCCTCGGCGCGCTCCGGAACACCTCGACGAGCTCCTCGCGGCGTGCGGACCGCGTCAACTCGACCCACCACGCATGAAGGTGGCTGCTGTTGTGAGGCGACTTGACGGCGATCGTCGCGACGTCGAGGTCCGGGATGACGGTTCGTGCGTCGGGGCCCTGGTGGCTCGGCATCGATCGCTCCGGAACGACCGTGTTGACGATGCCATCCCGGTGAGACTCCCACGGGTCGGAGGCACGCCGGATCAAGGTGCCCCGCGCGCGTTTCAGCAGGCCTGCCGCGCGCAATGCGCCGAGGGTTCGCACGATCGCCGTCGTGTTGCAGGAGACGACGCGCGTCGACGCGCGCCCGATCGCCGACCCGTAGTTCGCCTGCGCGACGAACGAATGACCGGTCAGGGCGTGGGCCTCGCCGCCGTGAAACACGGACCTGAGCCCGGCCGAGTCATAGAGGCGCTTGTTCGCCGCCGCCACCTTCTTCGGCGTGCAGTCGACGACGATCTGGGCAAGGCGCAGCAGGTCGTGCAGGCTCCCGGCCACGGGAATCCCCGCCGTGCGCATCGCCTCGCCGGCCTCCGGCGTCGCGGCGTGCACCGCGAACGCGCGTTGCGCGGCGACGTGCAGTCGGTAGTCGTCGGCGACGTCGGCAACGCCGACCAGCTCCATGTCGTCCTGCACCCGGACCGCATCGGCAACGCGCTTGCCGATGACCCCGTAGCCATTGACCGCCACCCTGACCTTGCTCATTGCGCGCCCCTTTTAGGTGTCGAGGACGTCTCAGGCCGCGCCACGGACAGCCAACAACGTGAACCGGATCGCCAGCACATACCCTGCGAGCGCGAGCAGTGGCATACCCGCCCATTGGGGGCCCCCACCACCGCCCTGGACCAGCAGGCTCGACGCGACGTACAGCCCTGCCGCTACGAGCGCCAGCGCGACGCGCCGGCTTGCTCCGTCGACATCGGCCCGCGACCGACCGCCCGTCGCAGTCCTCAGTCCGGGGATGGACTGCCGGCCCATCGCCTCGTGCAGGCGCCTGGCCAGCAGCGACGGCATCTCGCCGGCGAGGCCGCCGAGTTCGTACTGCAACCGCTTCGAGGTGGGCGTCACCGCCGGATTGTCGAACATGCCCGACGACGCGTGCCGCGACACGGCTTCGAACACCGAGAAGTCCGGTGCAAGCGCCCGCACGGTGCCTTCGAGCAGAAGCACCGTTCGCGTCAGCACCAGCAGGTCGCGCGGCAGCCGCACGTCGGCGAAGCGTCCTGCGGCCACGAGCCGACCGAAAGCACTCGACAGGGACCATTCACGCAGCGGGCGCTCCGCGAACTCGGCCAGCAGTGCCCGTGCGGCAGGCGCAAAAGCGGCCCGGTCCGCGTGCGCCCCGACCAGTCCGAGATCCATCCACGCGTCCACCACCCAGTCGGCATCCTGCTCGACGAACGCGAGCGCGAAAGCAGCCAGCGCCCAGCGCATTCGCCGATCGACCCGCCCGACGATTCCGAAGTCGTGAAGGCACAGCCGCCCGTCTGCCATCGCAAAGACGTTCCCCGGATGCGGATCGCCGTGAAACAGGCCGTCGCGGAAGATCTGCGTGACGTAGCTGTCGACGAGGCGCCTGGCGGCCGGCGCTCGCGCATCCGGCGACAACTCGTCGAGCAGGGTGCCGGAGCTGAACCGTTGCACCATGACCGTCGGCGTGCACAGCCCGTCGATCACGTCGGGGATGTCGATCTCGGCGGACCCGCGCCACGCATCGGCAAATCGCCGCACGAAACGCGACTCGCGCGCAAGGTCCATCTCCAGGTCGAGGTTTTCGGCGATCTCTTCGACCACTGCGACGAGGCCCCAACGGCGCAGCGGCGGCACCACCCGGTTCACCGTGCGCGCGATCGTGCGGAGAATTCGCATGTCCGCCTGCGCCTGCGCGGCAGCGCCCGGCCGGCGGATCTTCACGATGACTTCGCGGCCGTCCGGAAGCGTTGCGCGGTGGATCTGCGCGATCGACGCGGCCGCCAACGGCACCATTTCCAGGCGCGCAAATGCGCGCTGCCAGGGGCCGCCGAACGCGGACTCGATTTCGCGAACGGCATCCTCCGCGGGAAAGGGCGCCGCATGAGTCTGCAGGCGCGCCAACACGCGCTGTGCGTCCTCGGGCAGGAGATCAGTCCGCAGGCTGAGGTGCTGGCCGAGCTTGACGAAGGTCGTCCCCAGGCGCTGCAGCACCAGCACGAAGCGCTCGGCCACCGCGTGCGTGCCGCAACGCATCAGCCCGCGGTGCCATGTGACCCAAAGTCCGAACTTCGAGAACTCGAGGCCGATCTGCCAGATGCGACGCAGGCGGGAGTGCCTTGTCGGCGACGCCGGCCCGCCGGTACCCGATGGCCGCGAGCCCCTGTCCATGTCGTCTTCGTTCGGCATTGTCGATGCCCGCCCGTCACCGTCGGCGGGTGACGGGTCGTAACCCGATCTCGACTTCCACGACGACGCCCGCTCCGGCGCGAAGCACGTCGAACCGTGCCCGGGTGCCCGGAGTCAGTGCGGCGGCTTCGCGGACGAGCGGCGCGGTATCGGCAACTTCCCTGCCATTGATCGTCACCACGGTATCGCCGGCGCGCAGGCCGGCCTTGTCCGCGGGCCCGCCGGACTGGACCGTGACCAGTGCCGCACCTGCGGCGACCCCCGTCGCCTCCTGAACGACGTCGCGCGCACTGACGCCGAGCCAGCCGCGGCTCACCCGGCCCGTAGCGATGATCTGCTCCATCACGTGCCGGGCCAGGCTGACAGGAATCGCGAATAGATCGCGGTGTTGATGCCGACCAGGTGGCCCGCGGTGTCCACGAGCGCCCCGCCCGAATTCCCCGGGTTGATCGCCGCATCGGTCTGGATGAAGTTCTCGTAAGTATTGATCCCCAGTCGGTTGCGGCCCGTTGCACTGACGATGCCCTGGGTCACCGTCTGGCCAACGCCGAACGGGTCGCCGACCGCGAGCACGATGTCGCCGACCTGCACCGACTCCGGGTCGGCGAACGTGATCGGCTGCAGGCCCCTCGCATCGACGCGCAGGACTGCGAGATCGGTCTCGGGATCGGTGCCGACGATGCGCGCCTCGGCGACCTTGCCCCCCGGCAGCATGACGGCGATGTCGTCGGCGCCTTCGATGACGTGGTTGTTCGTCAGGATGTACCCCTGCTCGGCGACGATGACCCCGGAGCCCAGGCTGGACGCTCCCTGGGCAACCGCGCCGTCCGGCTCGCCGTACGGACGCAGCCATTCCGGGAGCCGCCGCGGCGGCGCCGTGCGGGTGTAGACGTTGACGACCGAGGCCGCGGCCTTCCTGGCGGCGCCCCAGAAACCTGCCTCCAGGCGAGCCTCGGAGCCCCTGAGCGCCGACGCCTCGGACGGCGCGTCGCGCAGCGCCACGACCTCCGTACGCGCCGGCGCGGCCGGTGCAGGTCCGAAGGCGCGCCAGGCGATCAGGAGCCCTGCCGCGACGGCGATCGCCTGCGCGGCCAGCAGCCAGAGGCGGCGAGCGAGCGAAGTTCCGTCGCGGACCAAGTAGTCACCCCTCGAGCAGATCGTCGAGCGCGCAGGCCACCGGTTGCACGACGCTGATTCGGTTGGACACGTGGGGGACGGTGTCACAGGTGGCGACCCGCGAAGCGCCGCTGGCCACGAGGTCCGCGTAGGCGCGCGCTGCGAAGAGCGCGTGCACACCGATGCACACCGGCGGCAGCAGGCCTACCCGTTGAACACCGCGCACGGCTTCGATCATCGTGCGCGCGCTCGAAACGATGTCGTCGATCAGCACCGGCTGACGGTCGCTCCAGGAGGACACGTCGGGCAGGCTCACCTCCACGTCGCGGTCGCCGCGACGCACCTTCGTCAGCGTCGTGAACGGAGCGCCGCAGGCCGCCGCCACCTCGGCGACCCATTGCGCGCTCTCGACGTCGGGGCCGATCAGCAGCGGACGTTGCACCTCGCCGGCGACCCACTGGGCGATCAGGGGTGCGGCATGCGCGACACGGGTCGGAATGCCGTAGATCTCCTCCAGCGCGCGGTAGCGGTGCAGGTGCGGATCGACCGTGACCAGTCCGTCGAACGCCGCAGACAGCAGGCGCGCATAGCTGCGCGACGTGACCGCCTCGCCGGCGTTGAACCGGCGGTCCTGTCGCAGGTAGGCGAGATACGGCGCGACGAGGACGACGCCGCGCGCACCCAGTTCGCGCGCTGCATCCGCGGCGAACAGCAGCGGCAGCGTCTTCTCGTCCGGGCGCGCCAGGCTGCTGCTGATCACCACGGTCCGGTCGCCGACGTCAGCGTCGAGGCGGACCAGGGATTCGCCGTCCGGGAAGCGATGCAGCGAGAGTGGCGCGTGCACGGCCTCCAGTGCGCCCGCCAGTTTCCGGGCGAACTGCTCGTCTTCCGGAAAATGCAGCACGATGCGATTCATGCGGACTCCGAGATCGCGAAGATCGGCGGGCGCGTCGCGACGAATCGTTGCGCGTAGTCGAGTTCGCCCGGCGCCTGGGCGTGCAGCGTGAACAGCGGCTGCCCGACCCGCACGGCCTCGCCGATGCGCACGTGCACCTCGACACCGGCGGCCGGCGCCCGGGGTGCACCGGCGAGTTTCGCGGCACGTGCCAGGACACGGTTGTCGACGGCGCGGACCTGGCCGGACCGCGCCGCCGTGATTTCAAGACGGTGCGCCGCTGCGGGTATCGCCCGCATCCCGCCCTGCGCCTCGCATATCGCCTGGAATTTTTCCCACGCGCGGCCGTCGGCGAGGACCTGCTGCGCCAGCGCCGACCCATGACCCGACTGCGCAGCGCCGCCGAGCTCCAGGATGTCGGCGGCCAGCCGCAGCGCCCGCTCGCGCAGATCTTGCGGCGCATCGGGCGCCCCCCGCAGCACCGCCAGCACGTCTCGTGCCTCGAGTGCAGGGCCGATGCCGCGGCCGACCGGCTGCATCCCGTCGGTGAAACGCAGGGCCACTCTCAAGCCGATCGCGGTGCCGACCTCCACCAGTCGGCGACCGAGCGCCTGCCCCGCCTCGATGCTGCGAACCTTCGCCGTCGGCCCCACCGGCAGGTCGACCAGCACGTGCGTCGAACCGGCGGCCGCCTTCTTGGACAGCACCGAAGCCACCAGCTGGCCTTCGCTGTCCAGGTCGAGCGGCCGTTCGACGCGGATCAGGATGTCGTCGGCCGGGCTCAGCCCGACCGATCCGCCCCAGACGATGCAGGCGCCGGTCTTCTCGACCACGCGCCGCACTGCGGCGGTGGACAGTTCGACGGGCGCCAGCACTTCCATCGTGTCGGCAGTGCCGGCCGGCGACGTGATCGCGCGGGACGAGGTCTTGGGCATGACGAGGCCGCAGGCTGCAACGATCGGAACGACCAGCAACGTCGTGCGGTTGCCGGGCAGGCCACCGACGCAGTGCTTGTCGACCACCCGTTCGCGTCCCCAGTCGAGGCGTTCTCCGACGCCGATCATGGCCTTCGTCAGCGCGATCGTCTCGTCGACGTCCAGGCGATCGCCCGCGCAGGCCGTGATGAAGGCGGCCAGATGGATGTCGGAGTATCGGCCCAACGCGACGTCGGCAATGACCGCGCCTAGTGCGTCCGGGTCGAGCCGATGCCCGTAGATCTTCGCGCGCACGTGGCTCAGCGAGTCCAGTGCAGGCGCCTGCGAGATGATCAGCGTCGCGCCCTCGGTGGGCAGCAACGCACCCCATGCGGATTCGGACAGCCCGGCATCGCCCACCGCGAGCCAGTCGCCGTGCACGACGTTGAGCGTGGCCACGACACGGCGCCCGGCGAAGTCGATCTGCACGCGCGCCTGGGCGGCGAACCCTTCCGAGCGGCACACGACGCAGTCTTCGCGCATGTAGACGACCGGCTCCTGATAGGTGTCGACGTGAAGCCGCCGGGCGCGCATGGCGTTCGGGACGAGTTCGTCACGGGGGCTGTTCATGATCTCGCGGTCAGCTCAGGTCGACGGTCTGAAGGTAGTCGGGCACTTCGCACGGCCAGCCGAGTTCGTGGTCGATGCGCGCGCGCATCGCGTCGGCGGCCGCCGGCTCGCCGTGGGTCACGAAGGTGGTCGCCGGCGCCGCGCCGAAGCCGCGCAGCCAGTCGAGGATCTCCCCGGCATCGGCATGCGCGGAATATCCGTCGATCGAAGTGACCTCGGCGCGAACCGGAACCTCAGTGCCGTGAATACGCACCGAGGTGGCACCGCGAAGCATCGCGGCGCCTCGCGTGCCGCCCGCCTGGTAACCCGCGAACAGGATCGTGTTGCGGTAATCGGGTGCGAACGACTTCAGGTGATGGACGACCCGGCCGCCGGTCGCCATCCCGCTTGCAGAGATGATGATCATCGGGCCCCGGCGCGCGCTCAGCGCCTTGGATTCCTCGGGACTGTTGACGATCGTGGCTGCCCGGCACATTGCCTCGCACTGCTCGCGCGTCAGGCGGTGCTCGTCGCGGTGAGCGTGATAGATGCGCGTCGCATCGATGGCCATGGGACTGTCGAGATAGGCCGGAATGTGCTGGATGACGCCTCGCTGCTTGAGCAGATGCATGCTGTACATGAGGTTCTGCGCCCGGCCGACCGCGAAAGCCGGGATGACGACCACGCCGCCGCGCGCTGCCGTGCGATTGATGACCTCGCCGAGCACGCGCAGTGGATCGGACGCATCGTGCAGCCGATCGCCGTAGGTGGACTCGATCACCGCGTAGTCGGCGCCCGGAACGCGCGTCGGTGGCGCCAGCACGAGATCGTTGGGGCGCCCGATGTCTCCGGAGAACAGGATCGCCCGCCGACCGTCATCGACGCGCACGAAGGCCGAGCCGAGCATGTGTCCGGAAGGGTCCATTCGCGCCTGCAGGCCGGGGACCGGCGCCCAGGCGGCGCCGAACGGCTGAGGCACGAACTGCTTCAGGCTGCGCTCCGCATCCTCGCGGGTATACAGCGGCAGCGCGGGCTTGTGCCTGGAGAACCCGTGCCGGTTCGCATAGTCGGCCTCTTCCTCCTGCAGATGCCCGCTGTCGGGCAGCAGTATCCGGCAGAGATCATAGGTCGCTTCCGAGCAGTACACCTTGCCGCGGAACCCCTGGTTGACCAACCGGGGCACATAACCGCTGTGATCGATATGCGCGTGCGTCAGCACGATCGCGTCGATGTCCGTCACGCGGACCGGCAGGGGCGCCCAGTTTCGCAGCCGCAACTGCTTGAAGCCCTGGAAGAGTCCGCAGTCGACAAGAAGTGCCGAACCGCGGTGCCGAAGCAGGTACTTCGAGCCGGTCACGGTCCCGGTCGCGCCAAGAAACTGGAGTTGCATGTCGGCTCCGTCGAAAGAATGCTCAGGAGGCGCGCGATGCGCCGCGCGGGTCGGCCTGCCTGCTCCACCAGTCGGGCCTGGCAAGCAGGAGCCCGAGCGTCGCCAGAAGGGGCAGCGACAGCCACGTGAAGCTGACCTGCGCGACCAGGCCGAACAGCCAACCGGAAGCGGCCGATCCGATCGTCTGCCCAAGGCCGGCCGCGGCCGTCAGTCCTCCCATGGTGCGTCCCAGTCGGCGCTGCGACGCGCCCGCAGCCAGGTAGGCCACCGTCGGCAGCACCAGCCCGGTTCCGGCGGCCGTCAGGCTGACCCCCAGGTACATCGGCGCGATGCCGCGATGCTGCCCCAGGACTGCCAGCCCGCTGACGGCCAATGCGATACCGACGGCGATCACGCCGGCGCCTGCGGCACGCTCGAGCAGGCGGGTCCAGAACAACGCCACATTGACGCCCAGCATCACCAGGCTGCACTCGGCGAACATCAGCGAGACGTCGGCGGGTGAAAGAGCGACATGTTGCCTGTCCTGCATGACGATGCCGAGTTCGAAGCCTGCAAGAACGAACATCACCGTGCCGTTCAGCAGCCAGAGTCCCATCGCGCGGCGGTCATCCACGCCCCCCGTGGCCTCGACCTGCGCACGGCCCACCGGGACGCGCATGTCGCGTAGCGATACGGCCAGGCCGAGCATCGCCAGCCCGCCGAGCAGCGCCGACAACAGGATGACGGGCCGGGTCGCATCGAGCGTCTCCGCGTCGGTCCGGAGGACGGCCACGACGATACTGCCGCCGACCGCCATGACCCCCGGGCCGATCAGGAACCCCACCAGCGACATCGCGCTGAGCCAGGCGAATCGTTGCGCGCGGGCAACCTGCGGCGTGGACTCGGCCACGAGTGCGGACACGACGGGCACCACGGCGGCGACGAAGAGGCCGGTCGACGCTCTCAGGGCGTAGACCCCGACGAGCCCGGCCCGCTCGGGCGCCAGCAGAAGCAGCGTGCTGGCCACGTAGCCGAGCATTCCCACGATGAGGACGCTCCTGCGACCGAGTCGGTCCGACGCCATGCCCCACATCGGCGCGCCGATCAGCACGCCCGCCGCGTACGCTCCACTGATCAGGCCGACATGGCGAACCACCTCGGATTGTCCGTGCGCCGCCATCAGGCGCCCGAGCCAGCCAGGCAACAGGGGCATCAGGGCGCCGTAGCCGGCCGAGACCACGACGACGGCAAAGGCGAGCCAGGCAAGCTGGCCACGCTTCAGGTCGGGCGAAGCGTGGGCCGTCATTGCGTGCACTTCCGCGTTGCCAAGCCGACCCCGGTCGGAGAGTGAATCATCGGGTCAGGCACCCTGGGTGGCCACGACCGTCGCGGGTTCGCCGACCGAAGCGCGGCGGATCCCCGCCAGCCTGGTGCGCTTGAGCATCAGCGCGTTGATCGCGACGATGGCCGAACTTCCCGACATCGACAGCGCTGCCACTTCGGGTGACAGCGTGAAGGGGTAGAAGACTCCGGCGGCGAGCGGAAAGGCGATCACGTTGTAGCCCACGGCCCACCAGAGGTTCTGGTGCATCTTGCGCAGCGTCGCCCGCGACAGCTCGATCGCGCCCACCACGTCGTACGGGTCGCTCTTCATCAGCACCACCTGGGCGCTCTCCATCGCCACGTCGGTGCCCGCGCCGATCGCGAATCCGACGTCGGCTTGCGTCAGGGCCGGCGCATCGTTGATGCCGTCGCCGACCATGCCGACCTTGTGGCCCTGGCCCTGCAGCTCCTTGATCTTCGACGCCTTCCGGCCGGGCAGCACGTCGGCCAGCACGATGTCGATGCCGAGTTCCCTGCCGATGCGCTCGGCCGTCGCCTGGTTGTCACCGGTGATCATGGCGACCTTGACGCCACGCTCCTGCAGACTGGCAATGGTCTGCCTCGACGTCGGCCGCACCGCGTCGGCGATGGCAATCAGGCCGATCAGCTTGCCGGCCCGTGCCACGTGCACGACCGTGCGCCCGCCGCCCTGCAGGCGCGCCGCCTCGGCGGCGAGCGCGCCGAGGGCGACGCCCTCGGCGTCCATCAGCTTGCGATTGCCCAGCAGGACCGTTTCGCCGCCGATCGACGCCCGGGCACCCTGACCGTCGACATTGGCGAAGTCCGAGGCCGTCTCGGCGATCCCGGAGCCGGCGCGCTTCAGAATGGCCAACGCGAGGGGGTGCTCGGAGAACTTCTCGACCGCCGCCGCGGTGGACAGCAGCCGGGCCTCGCCGACGTCGGGCGCCGGCACCATCTCGACGACGTCTGGCTGTCCCAGCGTCAGCGTGCCGGTCTTGTCGAACACGACCACGGTCAGCCTGGTCGCGTTCTCCAGCGCCGCTGCGTTCTTGAACAGGATGCCGTTCATCGCGCCCAGCCCCGTGCCGACCATGATGGCCATCGGGGTCGCGAGCCCCAGCGCGTCCGGGCAGGCAATCACGAACACCGTGATCGTCAGCGTCACGGCCAACAACAGGGGCTGGCCCAGCACCCAGTACCAGACTACGAAGGTCAGCAGGCCGACCGCGATGGCGGCCAGCACCAGCCACTGGGAAGCCTTGTCGGCCAGCAACTGGCCCGGGGCCTTCGAGTTCTGCGCTTCCTGAACCAGCTTGACGATCTGGGCCAGTGCCGTGTCGGCGCCGACCTTGGTTGCCTGGTAGCGGAAGCTGCCACTCTTGTTGATCGTCGCGCCGATGACGGCGTCGCCGACGGCCTTCTTCACCGGCATCGACTCGCCGGTCAGCATCGATTCGTCGACCTGAGAGCCGCCGTCCGTGATCTTGCCGTCCACGGGAATCCTGTCGCCCGGCTTGATGATCACGGTCTCGCCGACCAGCACGTCGGCCGTCGGCACCCTGGCTTCCACGCCGCTGCGCAGCACGGTGGCCATCGGCGGCGCCAGGTCCATCAGCGCGCGGATCGCGTCCGACGCGCCGGCACGGGCGCGCATCTCCAGCCAGTGGCCGAGCAGGATGAACACGAGCAGCACGGTGGCCGCCTCGTAGAAGACCTCGCCCTTGTAGAAGAAGGTGGCACCGACGCTGAAGGCGTAGCCGGTGCCGACCGACAGCACGACAAGCGTCGCCATGTTGACGATCTTGTTCCGGGCCGCGCGCCAAGCCGCGACGAAGAACGGCCATCCCGGATAGGCGATCGCGGCGGTGGCGACGACGAACAAGAACAGATTCCGGTCCATTCCGAACGGCGTGTCGAAGCGCCCGAACATCTCGCCCATCGGCGAGTAGAGGAACACTGGAATCGAGAAGACCAGCGCGACGAGGAAGCGGTTGCGCATGTCGTTGGCCATGTCCTGCATCGACATGCCGGGTGCGTGGCCCATGTCGTGCATCATGCCGCTCATCTCGTGACCCGCATCGGTGCCGTGGCCCGCGTGCCCTGCATGGGCTGCGTGCCCGGCATGCCCACCCGGCACATGGGCGTGCCCCTCCTGCGGGCAGGCGTGAGCGGGGAGCATCTCGCCGCGGCAGTGATAGCCGCAGTCGACGATGCGCTGGCGGATCGTTTCGAGCGTGACCTGGGTCTCGTCGTAGTGGACGGTCGCACTGCCGGCGACGTAGTTGACGTCGACGTGGTGGACGCCTGGCAGTGCCGCGATCTGGCGTTGAACGCCGGCGGCGCTCAGGCTCGACACCAGTTCGCCGACTTCAACGGTGCTGGTCTTCATCGCGTACCTTCTCGTGGGCGTCAGTAAGCCAGACGACCTGACGCGATGCATTCGGGCGAGAACTCGAAGACGACGCCGGTATCGGGGCGCACGAGCTTCTGGTTCTTGCCCGCGTAGTGCAGTCGCGACAGGATGTCGCGGATCAGGTTGAGTCGGGCGAGCCGCTTGACGTCGGCGCGCACGACGCGCCAGGGCGCCACGGCGACGTGCGTACGCATCAGCATCTCGTCTCGCGCCCGCGAGTAGGCCTTCCAGTGCTTGACGGCCACGGCGTCGATGGGGCTGGACTTCCACTGCTTCAGTGGGTCGCGGCGCCGATCTCTCAGCCGCCGGACCTGCTCGTCCTTGCTCACGTCGAGGTAATACTTCAGAAGTTTGATCCCCGAGCCGACGAGCATCGCCTCGAACCTGGGGACGGACTGCATGAACTCCTCGTGCTCCTCGGGTGTGCAGAATCCCATCACGTGTTCCACCCCCGCGCGGTTGTACCAGCTGCGGTTGAACAGCACGAGTTCCTCGGCCACCGGCAGGTGCGGCACGTAGCGCTGGAAGTACCAGCCGATGCGCTCCCGATCCGAAGGCTTGCCCAACGCGACGACCCGGGTTTCTCGCGGACTCAGATGCTCGACGATGCGCTTGATGCTTCCGTCCTTGCCGGCCGCGTCCCGGCCTTCGAGAAGGATGAGGATGCGATCGCCGCACTCGATGAAGTGCCGCTGGAGCTTTACGAGCTCGACCTGCAGCGCGTAGAGCCGGGACTCGTAGTCCTCGCGCGACAGCGACACGTCGGTGGACGTTTCGCCTTCGTCCTCGGCGGCCCGGGCGTCGCGCCGCGCCACGGCGCCGGCATGGCCGCCGCGATCCGGCCCATGACCACCCTTCTTGCTCTTCTCGCTCTTGCCGATCTTCTTGCTCATCGCGGTCCCTCAGGCGCCCGCGTCTTCGCCGATGACCAGCGTCGAATCGGTCGCGAATCGGTACGGCGGCACGGTCAGGTTCGTCGGTGCGGGAACGTTCCTGAAGACCCGTCCGGCGAAGTCGAACTTCGATCCATGGCACGGGCAGTAGAACCCGCCCGGCCATACGCCGCCGATATCGGCGGCGCCCTGGTCGGGCCGAAAGGTGGGAATGCAGCCGAGGTGGGTGCAGATCGCCTCCAGCACGAGCACGTCGTCGCGGATCGAGCGGTTCGGGTTCGCCGCGTAGGCCGGCTGGATCGACTCGCGCGAGGCCGGATCGGCCAGCAGATGGTCGTGCGCGCGCAGCGCACCGAGCATCTCCGCGCTACGTCGCAGGACGAAGATGGGCTTGCCGCGCCACTCGACGGTGCGCAGGCCGCCCGGAGGCAGGCCGCCGATCGGGACCTCCACCGGAGCGCCCGCCGCGCGCGCGCGCTCGCTCGGTGCCATCGAGGCCGCGAACGGCACCGCGGCAGCGACAACCCCTGCGCCGCCCGTGATCGAGGTCGCCGCCAGCCACCGGCGGCGAGACGGGTCACTGTTTGCGTGTTGGCTCATCGATCGTACCTCCGTTCGGTTCGGGTGAATGCACGTCCGCTGCGACGCGCTGGCGCCGAGCGGCTTTGCCCGCACGAGCAAGCGAAGGAAAGAAGCGTGGCGTGCGCGCAGCGAAGTCGTGGAAGGCGGCCCCGAACGCGCGCCGCATGTCGCGCTCCTCGTTGACCGCCAGCCGCGCGTACATGGCCACGAGGACCGGGAACATCGCCAGTGTCAGCACCGTCGGCCACTGCAGGAGGAACCCGAGGAGGATCAGGACGAAGGCGACGTACTGCGGGTGTCGCACCCGTGCATAGGGGCCGGTGGTCGCCAGCGTTGCGCTGCGCTGCGCGTGATAGAGCACGTTCCACGCGGCGGACAGCAGATAGAAGCCGAGCCCGAGGAACACGTAGCTCGCAACATGCAGCGGACTGACGTGCGGGTCGCCGCCCCAGCCAAGCAGCGTCGACCACAGATGCCCGCTGTCGTGCGCCAGCAGGTTGAGGTTCGGATAGCGCGTCTGAAGCCACCCTGACAGCAGATAGATCGTCAGCGGAAAACCGTACATCTCGACAAACAGCGCGACGATGAAGGCCGAAAAGGCGCCGAACGTACGCCAGTCTCGCGCGGTCCGAGGCTTGAAGAAACTGAAGGCGAACATGATGAAGATCGCCGAATTGAGCACGACGAGCATCCACAGGCCGTAGCCGGAAGCGTCGCCGCTCATGGCCGATCTCCCTTGTCGGGTGACGCGACGTTCGGCGCGCGCTTGCCGTCGCCGCTTTCGCGGCCGTGCCGGCCGCCGTGCCCACCGTGGCCGCCGTGCATGAAGACGTGCATCAGAGGGCCAGCGAGCAGCAGCAGATAGGGCAGCGCGCCGAGCAGGTGAGCCTTGTGCTCGGCGACCAGGTAGAACAAGGCGACCGCGCCAAGAACCAGGAAGCCGACTGCGTAGCGCGAGCGCCAGAATCGGGGTGGCCCTGAATCGCGTGGAGCGTGACGATGTGCAATGCTCATGGTGCGCTGGGGAATCCTGGATGACACGTGCCGAGGTGCCTTGCGTCGAGCGCCGATCGTCGTCGACCCGGTCGCGGGCCGATCAGCGCCCCGGGGCACGGCACGCAATGGCGTGTCGGCCCGGTGGCGACCTCTAGTCGGCCATGCGGGAGTACAGGACCCTGGAGGGCGGTCCCGGCGGCAGCGATTCCGCGGAGAACGACCCGCGCCGTGCGGCGTGCGCAGGCATCGCCAGGTGCCGAGTCGGCTCGACCGCAGGATGAGGCACCGTGCCGACGTCGTCGGCAGCGAAAGCCCGCGATCCCGCCGAATGCGAGATTTCGTCGCAGACCTTCAGACACGATTGCTTTGCCCCGCCCGGAGCCTCGTGCCCGGAGCAGTCGTGGGTGGGCTCGTCGTGCCCATCGGGGGAATACGATCGATGAGCGCCGTCGGGGGTCGTCCACGGCGCGTGACCGTGCCCGCCCGACCCTTCGAGTCGACAGGCGTTCGCGACGCCTGCCGACGCCGCGAAGAGCCACGCCGCCAGCGCCAGCCAGCAGAAGCCGCGCCTTGAGCAACGGTGTCGGAATGCTTTCATGCCGTTCCGCTCGATCGACGATCGATTCTACGCCTGGGGCGCGCCCGTGCCAGACGTCAGCGCCCCGCGCGTCGCCGCGAAAGCGCGGCGGGCGGCAAGCCCGTTCCCGAAGCGCGTTCGCGTGAGCGTGCTGTTTGCGATGGCTGGGCGAACGCTCGAGGTCGCCGGCGGTGCGAATGTGACGGTTCATTGGCTGACATGATCAGCGTCGGTTGCGGTCTGCAGCCTGACCGGACGATTACAAACGCGTCATCGACTGGTGCGACGGATCGTCGAGGCGGCGGGGCACCCCCACCGACGAGGCGTCGGGGCGAACGACTCGCCATTGTGTGGGGCCGATGCACGAAGCGCACCACCTCGGCTTGACCTTGCCACGGTGGGAAGGTCTCTCATAGGAGCTGTCGCGACAGGAGCGACGATCAACTCAACGAGGATGCCGAAATGGGAACGATCGAACTCGAAGTGAAGGGGATGACGTGCGGTTCGTGTGTGGCGTCAGTCATGCGCGCCTTGCGGCGTGTCCCAGGGGTGCAAATGGTCGATGTCGACCTGCGAAGCGGCTCGGCCCGGGTGAAGGGTTCGCCTTCAGTCGCCGCGACCATGCTGATGGTGGCACTCGCCAATGCCGGGTACGACTCTCGCCTGTCGAGCAAGGCAGATGGCGGACACGCCACGGACCCGTCGGCGGACGACAAGACCCCGAAGCGGGGCGGTTGCTGCTGCGGCCAGCAGTGACTTCGGGTGGGCGCCCTCCGCGTGCATCGCACCCGCCCTGGTCGTTGCCGGCCTGAGCGTTTTCGCCGTCCCCTCTTTCGCCAATGATGCGGCGACTGCCGACGCGCAGAAGCTGCACCGTCTGAAGGATGGCGGAACGCTCTACGTCTTCAAGGACGGGAAGATGGCCCAGGAAGACAGGTACGGACGCGCCGTCTACCTGAGGAAGGGTCAGGCCGTCGAGACCGTCGACGGGCAAACGCTTACCGCGACCAGCAACGAAGTCGCGCGGCTCAACGATCTGCTCATCGAAGGCCACCAGGGCGGCGAGTGACCGTTGGCGAACGTCGCACGCGGCCGCGGCGGACGCTGGCGGGCGTGGGCGCCGCCCACGCCCCGCCGCGCAGACGGCCCGATGGCGCGCCCGGCAGGAATCGAACCTGCAACCCCTGCCTTCGGAGGGCAGTACTCTATCCGTTGAGCTACGGGCGCGAAGCGCGCATTGTAGCGCGGCCGGGCCCCGGACGACGGGGGCCGGCCGCCCCTCGAACCGGTCCTCAGGCCTTGCGCACGAAGTACCGCAGCACCTTGTCCTGCTCGGTCATCGACAGCAGCGTGTGACCCGAGCGTTCGCACCAGGACGGAATGTCCCGGCGCGTCCCGACATCGGTCGCGACGATTTCGAGGATGTCTCCGGGCGCGAGCGCCTTGATCGCCTTCGTCGTCTCGACCATCGGCATCGGGCAGCACTTGCCCGACGTGTCCAGCGTCGTCGTCGCCTTGATCTCGGCCATCGGGGATATCCTCAGAAGTACTGGTAGTGCTCGGCCTTCGCCGCTTTCTCGTTGAGGAACCACGACGCGCCGACGATGCCTTCGGCCTCGGGCACCAGGTTCTTGTCGTCGACGCCGAAGATGGCGCCGGCCAGGCTGCAGGCGTAGAAGTTCACGTTGCCCGTGTCCTTGAGCGCCTTGATGATGTCGTAGACGTCGGGCGGCAATCCGGCCTTGGCCACGCGCTCGCGCACCCACGCGTCCTGCTCCGCGTGGCGGCCGTCCACCTTCAGCGACTCGGCGCCTTCCTTCGTGAGCGCCTTCACGGCCCAGTTCACGAACAGCATGTCGACCTTCGTGCCCTCTGCAGCGGCGAGGTAGGCGAACGCCAGCGGCGTGAGGATCTTGTCGTACGCGTCGTCACGGACGACGATGGCCATGCTCTTCATCTGCTTCCCCTTCGGTTGTGGTGTTCGCGGTCGCGAACGTTCGAGTAACCGGACTTCAGGCCGCCACTGCGCGCCACGAGCTGTCCCAGACCTCGTCGAGGTAGTCGGGCAAGGGCCTGGGCAGGACGCCGTCGAGCCGCGCCGTGATCATCCGCAGCGCGCCGCCGAACAGGCAGGTCGAGGCCACCATCACGTCGATCGAGCGGATCTCGCCGCGGGCGATGCCCTCGAGGACGATCCGCCGCATGGATTCGAAGGGCTTCGACGAGCAGACGGGCTTCTCGTCGGGAATGAACTCGCGGTGCTTGACGTGCAGCATGAACGCCATCGAGACCGGGTCGTCTTCGGTGAGGTCGAACAGCGCGGCGACGATCGCCCGGCAGCGCTCCGCGGCGCCCCGGTGCCGGGCCGCTATGCCTGCGATCAGCGCGTCCATCCGGGCGGTCTGCTCTGCGTAGAGCGCGCGCAATACCTGCCTTGTCGCCGAAGTGGTGGTAGATCGACCCGATGCTCACGTTCGACGCCCCGACGATGTCGTGCACCGAAGTGCCGAAGTAGCCGCGCTCGACGAACAGCGTCATGGCCGCGGCGAGCACCTCGTCCCGTGCCTGGCGCGGTGCCGGCCTGCGTCTTTCGGTCCCCACTCGAGCTCCTAGAACGAACGCTCGTTCTAGTCTAGCCGCCCGCTTCCCCGGAAGTCAACGTGCACCGCCGCCAGCCGCGCACGACGGCACCGCGACCGTCCCGTGCCGGAACGAAACCCGGCGCGGCGCGGTTCAGCCGTAGCGCCGAAAGACGGCGGCCGTCCCGTCGGCCCGCAGCAGCAGCACGTCGTAGGCGTCGCGACGGCCCCGGTACTCCGGCCCGTCCATCCCCGGCGAGCCGATCGGCATGCCGGGCACGGCCAGGCCGATCGCCGCCGGTCGCTCGGCGAGCAAACGACGGATGTCGGCGGCCGGAACGTGGCCCTCGATCGCGTAGCCGCCGACCACCGCCGTGTGGCAGGAGCCGAACCGCTCGGCGATGCCGAGGCGGGCGCGCGCGGCGGTGTTACCGGTTTCGTTGACCTTGACCGCGAACCCGCTGGCCTGGACGTGCGCGATCCAGTCCTTGCAGCAGCCGCAGGTCGGGCTCTTCCAGACCTCGATCAGCGGCGCCTGCGCGCGCTGCGCGCCCGCCCATCTCGGCAGGCCGACGGCCAGCGCACCGAGCACGAAGGCCCGGCGCCCGGCCGCGCGCTCAGGTGAGGTCACGCTTCTTCTCCTCGAACTCGGCCTTGCCGATCTCGCCGCTCGCGTAGCGCCGCTTCAGGATCTCGAGCGCCGTCTCCGGGGCGGCGCCCGGCTGCATCGGCGCGCTCGCGGAACTGCGACCGAGCAGGCGCACGAGCACGATGATGCCGAGGATGACCAGCACCCACCAGAGGAGCCCGTGGATCATCCCGAGGCCCCAGCCCCAACCCCAACCATCGTATCCGCCCCACATCATCGAGACCTCCCGACCCGTTCACGCAGGCGCGACGCGACCCCACCGGGCACGTACGCGCCGCGCATCCGTGATGCCGACCCCGGCTACTGCGCCCCGCCCATCATCCACCACGGGCCGATGCGCCCGAGCTGCTGGCGCTGCTCCGGCGTCAGGACCTTGTCGATCCGCTCCGCTGCATCGAGCGAGCTCTCGAGCTGCTGCTGGCCGAGCTCGGACATGCGCTTGTGCGCCGCCAGGATCGCGGCGCGATCGCGCTTGCCGGACCAGGCGGCGTCGCGGATCTTCGCCATCTCGTCCTGCATCTGGCCGGCCACGGCCCAGCGCTTCTTGCGCAGCTCGTCGCCGATCTTCACGACCTCGTTGCGCTGGGCCTCGTCGAGGCCGAGCGCCGCGAGCGCGGGGCCGGCCACTC
>JAHCAM010000028.1 GCA_019634895.1 Steroidobacteraceae bacterium
CCGGGCGTGGCGCCGGCGCGGGTCGTGATCCTCGGCGGCGGCGTCGCCGGCACCAACGCGACCCAGATGGCGGTCGGGCTCGGCGCCCAGGTCACCGTCGTGGACCGCTCGCTGAAGCGCCTGCGCGAGCTCGACGTGCAGTTCGGCAGCCAGATCGAGACGGCCTATTCGACGATCGAGGCGGTCGAGCGGCTCGTGATCCAGGCCGACCTCGTGATCGGCTCGGTGCTGGTCACGGGCGCCGCGGCGCCCAAGCTGGTGACGCGCGACATGGTGCGGCGGATGGAGAAGGGCGCGGTGCTGGTGGACATCTCGATCGACCAGGGCGGCTGCTTCGAGACCAGCAAGCCGACCACCCACGCCGACCCGACCTACGTGGTGGACGGCGTCGTGCACTACTGCGTGACCAACATGCCGGGCGCGGTGCCGCGCACCTCGACCTTCGCGCTGACCAATGCGACGCTGCCCTATGCGCGTGCGC
This sequence comes from Steroidobacteraceae bacterium, assembly GCA_019634895.1. GTDB lineage: Bacteria > Pseudomonadota > Gammaproteobacteria > Steroidobacterales > Steroidobacteraceae > SCUD01. The sequence continues at coordinate 482 of JAHCAM010000028.1, forward strand.
TCGCCGACCTCGGCTGGCGCAAGGCGCTCGAGCGCGACGCGGGATTCGCGGCGGGCCTCAACGTGCACGAGGGCGCGATCACGCACGAGGCGGTTGCGCGCGACCTCGGCATGGAATTCCGGGCCTTCTCGCCCTGATCAGAAACCGGCGTCGGGGATCGTGATCGCGGTGTCGTCGAGCGCGCGCAGCAGCTCCAGCGCGGGCCGCGTCTTCGGCAATTCGTAGCGGAAGAAATAACGGCAGGCCGCGAGCTTGCCGCGGCAGAAATCCTGCGCCGCGGGGTCGGCGCCGGGCGGGGCCCGCAGCGCCGCCTGCGCCTGCGCCAGCCAGCGCCAGGCGACCACGACGTGGCCCAGCGCATCGAGAAAGAGCGTGGCATTCGCCAGCGCGCGCTCGGGGTCCCGGGCCATCGCGCCGACCAGCTTGAGCGCCGTCGCGCCGGCATCCGCGACCGCGGCTGCGAGTGCTTCGGCATGCTCGGCCAGTTCGGGACTCGCGCGCGCTGCCTCGACCGTCGCGCCGATGCGCGCGAACAGGTCCTTGATCGCCGCGCCCCCGTTCATCGGCACCTTGCGGCCGAGCAGGTCGAGGCCGTGGATGCCGTGCGTGCCCTCGTGGATGTGGTTGAGCCGGTTGTCGCGGTAGAGCCGCTCCACCGGGTAGTCGCGCGTGTAGCCGTAGCCGCCGTGCACCTGGATCGCGAGCTTGTTGGCTTCCAGGCAGAACTCGGACGGCCAGGACTTTGCGATCGGCGTGAGCAGTTCGAGCAGCGCGTTCAGGCGCTCGCGCTCCGCGGCATCCGCCGCACAGCGCTCGTGGTCCTGCAGCCAGGCGCAAAAGAGCACGAGCGCGAGGCCGCCCTCGACCCAGGCCTTCTGCGCGAGCAGCATGCGGCGCACGTCGGCGTGGCGGATGATCGGCACCGGCGGCGAAGACGGGTTCCGGGCCGCGACCGGACGGCCTTGCGGCCGTTCGCGGGCGTAGGCGAGCGCCTCGCCGTAGGCGGCGTAGCCGAGCGCGACCGCGTTCATGCCGACGCCGAGACGGGCCGCGTTCATCATCTGGAACATGTAGCGCAGGCCGTGATGCTCTTCGCCGACGATCTCCGCACGGCAATCGCCGTGGTCGCCGAAGGACAGCACGCAGTTGGTGGTGCCGCGCCAGCCCATCTTGTGGTTGAGGCCGGCGAGGCGCACGTCGTTGCCGGCACCGACGCGGCCATCGCCGTCGACGCGGTCGCGCGGCACCACGAACAGCGAGATGCCTTTCACGCCCGGCGGGCCGCCCGGCACCTTCGCCAGCACCATGTGCACGATGGTCTCGGCGAGATCGTGGTCGCCGCCCGAGATCCACATCTTGCTGCCAGTCAGCCGGTAGCTGCCGTCCGGCTGGCGCAGGGCCTGGCAGCGGATGTCGGTCAGCGAAGATCCCGCGTGCGGTTCCGACAGGCACATGGTCCCGGTGAACCGCCCCGCGAGCATCGGCCGCACGTAGCGGCGCCTCTGCTCCGCGCTGCCGAAGGTTGCGAGCAGGCTGGCGGCGCCGGCGGTGAGCGCGGCGTAGGAATGGAAGGCCACGTTGGCGCTCGAGAACACGGCGGTGCAGGCCTTCGCGACCAGCAGCGGCAGCTGCAGCCCGCCGTCCTCGGCATCGAAGGCCGCGGCCGTGAACGATGCGTCGTTGTAGGCGGCGAGCGCGGTGCGGGTCTCGGGAATGGTCCAGGCGCGGCCGTCCACGATGTGCGGCTCCTGCGCGTCGCAGGCTGCGGCGAAGGGTGCGAAGCGCTCGGCCGCGATCCGGTAGGCGGCATCGAACACGCCGTCGAACACCGCGCGGTCGTGTTCGGCATAGCGTGGCAGGCGCGTGAGCGCCGTGGCATCGAGCACGTCGAACACCTGGAACTCGAGGTCGCGGCGCGGGATCAGCATCGCCGGATTGTAGCGGCCGTGCGGCTGCCGCCGGAATGCTACGATCCCGTAAAGGGGACGCGTCCCATTAATCTAATGGGACGCGTCCCCTTTACGGGGGAGTTACGATGGCGGATGAATTCGATCTCGCGGGGCGCGTCGCGTTCGTGACCGGCGCGAGCCGGGGCATCGGGCGCGCGATCGCGCTCTCGCTCGCACGGCACGGCGCGACCGTCGTCGCGGCGAGCCGCAAGATCGAGGGTTGCGAGGCGGTGGCCGCGGAGATCCGCGCCGCGGGCGGCCAGGCGACGGCGCTCGCCTGCCACATCGGCGAACCGGAGCAGATCACCGCCGCGATGCAGGAGATCGACCGCCGCCACGGCCGGCTCGACATCCTCGTCAACAATGCCGCCACCAATCCCTACTTCGGTCCGGCGCTCGACATGGAGCTCGCCGCGTACCAGAAGACCGTGGACGTCAACATCCGCGGTTACTTCTGGGCCTCGGTCGAGGCCGCCCGGCGCATGATCGCCCGCGGCAAGGGGGCGATCGTGAACGTCGCATCGGTCAATGCCTTCCGGCCGATGGACGGCCAGGCGGTCTACTCGATGACCAAGGCGGCGATCGTCAACATGACGCAGGCGCTCGCCCGCGAGTGGGCGCGCCAGGGCGTGCGCGTCAATGCGCTGGTGCCGGGCCTGGTCGAAACCCGGTTCGCGGCCGCGATCCACCAGAACGAGAAGCTGCGCGCCGCGATGGAACGCCTGGTGCCGATGGGCCGCATCGCGCAACCGGAAGAGATGGCGGGAGCCGTCGTTTACCTCGTCTCCGATGCCGCGTCCTATACGACCGGAAGCTGCCTGACCGCAGACGGGGGCTGGCTGGCCTGAGGCAGTCCATGGCAGGCGCATGAGCCGGATCTTCCTGGTGCGCCACGGACAGGCGTCGCTCGAAAGCAGTGGCGCGGGCCACCTGACGCCGACCGGCGTACGGCAGTGCGAGGCGCTCGCCCAGCACTGGCACGCGATCGGCCGGCGCATGGACTTCGTGTTCGCCGGCACGTTGCCGAGGCAACTCGAATCGGCAGAGGCCTTTGCGCGGGTGGCCGCCGGGGAGGCGGAAGCTGCGGCAACCGTGCGTCGGCTGCCCGGCATGGAGGAATACGATCACCTCGCGCTGATTGCCGCTCATGCGGGCCCCGCCGCCATCCCGCGCGATGCCCGCGAGCTGCATGGCCGCCTGGTGCCGGCGCTGCAGGCATGGATCGCGGACCGGCTCGACGGCGTCGAGCGCTTCGCCGACTTTCGCACGCATTGTCACGCGGCCCTGGCCGCGGCCATCCGCATGACGGGCCGCGGGCGCCAGGGGGTACTGTTCGGCTCCGCCGGATCACTTGCCGTGGCTATGCAGCCCTTCCTCGGTGTCGGCGACCACGACCTGCTGCGGCTCAAGCTCGCCTTCTACAACACCGGCGTCAGCTGCTTGCTGTCGGACGGCCACCGGGTCACGATCGAATCCGTGAATGCGATCGCTCATCTCGAGCGGCCCGAGCTGCTGCCGCTGATCACCCATCGCTGAGGCAGGACCATGGATTTCCATCTCGAGCCCGCCAAGCAGGTCATCGTCAACCGCTTCCGCGAGTACGTGGACCGCGAGCTGGTGCCGCTGGAACCGGCGTTCCTCGCCTCGGGCTTCGCCGCGCTGCTGCCGGTGCTGCAGGGCAAGCGCGCGGACGTGCGCCGGCTCGGGCTGTGGGGGCCGATCTACCCGCGCGAGCATGGCGGGCTCGGACTCGACCTGCTGACGCACGGCCTGATCTCGGAGGCCCTCGGCCGCTGCCCGTTCGCGCACTTCGTGTTCGGCTGCAATGCGCCGGACGCCGGCAACGTCGAACTGCTGCACGAGGCCGGCTCGCCGGCGCAGCAGAAGCGCTGGCTCGAGCCGCTGGTCGCGGGAGAAATCCGCAGCTGCTTCGGCATGACCGAGCCCGGCAACAGCGGCGCCAATCCGCTGATGCTGGAAACGCGCGCTGAGCCGGACGGCGACAACTGGGTGCTGAACGGGCGCAAGTGGTTCACGACCGGCGCCGACGGCGCTGCGTTCTGCATCGTGATGGCGGTGACGGACCCGCAGGCGCCGCCGCACGGCCGTGCCAGCCTGTTCCTCGTGCCGACCGATGCGCCGGGCTACCGCCTGGTGCGCAACACGCCGGTGATGGGGCACGAGGGCCACGGCCTGTTCTCGCACGGCGAGGTCGAGCTGGCGGACTGCCGGGTGCCGGGGGAGCAGCTGCTGGGGCCGCGCGGGGAGGGCTTCCGCCTGGCACAGGCAAGGCTCGGCCCCGGCCGCATCCATCACTGCATGCGCTGGCTCGGCATCTGCGAGCGCGCGCACGAGCTCATGGTCGCGCGCGCGGCTTCGCGCGTGATCGGCCCCGACGGGCGGCGTCTCGGCGACAGCGACATCGTGCGGGCCTGGATCGCGGAGTGCGCCGCCGAGGTCCGCGCCGCGCGCCTGCTGGTGCTGTACGCGGCCTGGCGCATCGGTCAGGCGGGCGCGAAGGCGGCGCGCGACGACATCGCGATGATCAAGTTCCACGTCGCGGGCGTGCTGCAGAAGGTCGTGGACCGCGCGCTGCAGGTGCACGGCGGCCTCGGCGTCACCGACTACACGCTGCTCGCCTGGTTCTACCGCGAGGAACGCGCCGCGCGCATCTACGACGGGCCCGACGAAGTGCACAAGATCGCGGTCGCGAAGCACCTGTTGAAGGCCCGCGACGGATGAGCCTGGTGGATGCGGCCGCGGCGCCGCGCGACGGCGAAGCGCTCGACGCGGTGGCGCTCGGGGAATACCTCGCGCGGCAGTTGCCCGGACTCGCGCTGCCGCTCACCGTGCGGCAGTTCCCGTCGGGCTTCTCGAACCTGAGCTACCTGCTGACGGCCGGCGACCGCGAGATGGTGCTGCGGCGGCCGCCGTTCGACACCCGGCCGAAGTCCGGCCACGACATGGGACGCGAGTTCAGGGTGCTGTCGGCGCTCGCCGGGCATTTCGCCGAGTCGCCGCGGCCACTGCACTTCTGCGCCGACGAGTCGGTGATCGGCGCGCCGTTCTACGTGGTCGAACGCATCCGCGGCATCATCCTGCGCCGCGACTACCCGCTGGAACTCGCTGCCGCGCCGGCCCTGGTGCGCGCGCAGCAGCTGGCGCTCGTGGACGTGCTGGCAAGGCTGCATGGCCTCGACTGGCGCGCGCTCGGCCTCGAGGAACTGGGGCGGCCGGAGGGCTACGTGGCGCGGCAGGTCGAAGGCTGGACCGGACGCTATGCGCGGGCCCGCACGCCGGACGCGCCGGATGCGGCGGCGTTGACGAACTGGCTGGCGCAACGGCAGCCGCCGGATGCGTCGCGCGCGGCGCTGATCCACAACGATTACAAGCTCGACAACGTCGTCTTTGATGCCGGCGAGCCCGCCCGTCTCATCGGCGTCCTCGACTGGGAGATGGCGACGATCGGCGATCCGCTGATGGATCTCGGTTGCTCGCTCGCCTACTGGGTGGAGGCCGCCGATCCCGCGTCGCTGCAGGCGACACGCATGCTGCCCACGCAGCTGCCCGGCTCCCTGACGCGGCAGGAGGTGGTGGAACGCTATGCGTCGCAATCCGGCCTGCCGGTGCCGGATTTCCGCTTCTTCCGCGTCTTCGGCCTGTTCCGCCTCGCCGTCATCGTGCAGCAGATCTACTATCGGTACTTCCACGGACAGACCAGCGACCCGCGCTTCGGCACACTCGGGCCGATGGCAGGGGTGCTGATCGCGCAGGCCGTTGCGGAGATCGCCGCGTGAATGGCCCGGGCGGCCGTTCAGCGTCCATTCAGCGCTTCCGGGTAATGCTGTGGCGGTCATTTGCAGGCCGGCACGGCGTGCCGTATAGATACGCGTGGCCGGAGGAGAGGCAAGCCGTGATCCAGGTCCGAAGAAACCGGTGGCCGGTGTTGGTGCTCGCGAGCCTTCTGGCGGCGCCGGCGGCGCTCGCTGACGATATCCGGCCCGCGTCGCTGCGGGAGCCCGGCACGGCACGACCGTTCGCGGACGAGCGCTGCATCGAGCAGTGCGACACGAAATCGGACAAGTGCATGCAGGCGTCCAATGGCGATCCCGACAAGGTCCAGGCCTGCGACGATCAGTACAGCGAATGCCTGGCGGAATGCGACGCAAAGTCCTGAATTGACGCCCGGCACGCGCCGCGGCCCCGGGCCATGCGCGGCATCGTCACCCTGACCACCGATTTCGGGCTGCGCGATCCCTTCGTCGCGGTGATGAAGGGCATGATCCTGCGCCGCGCGCCGGACGCGGTGATCGTGGATGTTACCCACGACATCGCTCCCTTCCGGCCGGCCGAGGCGGGCTTCTGGCTGGCAAGGATCCCGCCGTACTTTCCGGACGGCACGGTGCACGTCGCGGTCGTCGATCCGGGCGTCGGTACCGCGCGCGGGCTGCTGGCGGCGTCCTGCGACGGCCAGCTGTTCCTGGGCCCGGACAACGGCGTGCTGGCTGAAGTCGCCGCGCGGCCCGGTGCGGTCGTGCGCCGCATCGCGGCAGCCACTTTCGAGGCCATAGGGGCCGCCGCCGGCGGGACGACCTTCCACGGGCGCGACCTGCTGGCCCCGCTGGCCGCCGAACTTGCTGCCGGCCGCCTGCCGTTCGCGTCGCTCGGAGCCGCCTGCAGTCCGGTGCTGGGCGAGGCGTTGCCGGTCGCAAGACGGGAGGCCGCGGGAATCGCCGGCGCCGTCGTGACGGTGGATCGGTTCGGCAACCTGTTGACCAACATCGACGCCGCGCTGCTCGATCCGTGCCGGCGATGGCGCGTCGAGATCCGCGGCCGCGAGGCTTGGCAGGCGTTGGCCTACGGGGAGGCACCACAAGGCACGCTGGTCGCGCTGGTGAATGCCTGGGGTCTGGTGGAGGTGGCGATATCTGCCGGCGATGCCGCTACCGCGCTGGGTGCGGGCCGCGGGGAGCCCGCGTACCTGCACTACCGGCCGGAAGGTTGATAAACCGCGCTTTTCGTATATATTGCGCAGCCCGACGCGCGTCGGGTTTGTTGCGGATATCATTGATTTCTCTAGGAATTCCACGGAATGAAAGAGCGCAATGATGAGTCCTTCGACCTCGAGGACGAATTTCTCGGGGAGGCGAGCAACGAGCCGGAGGGGGACCTCGACCGCCTGATCGTGGTCGAGCGCCGGCCCAAGGGGCAGCGGCGCCCGGTGCAGCAGTCGGCCTGGAGCCGGGTGGAAGACGTGCTGGCCGAGAAGCGGCTGCAGCGCGAACTGGCCGAGTTCAACGACCCAGACGAGGCCTGAGCCGCGCGCACCGCGGCAGCGGTGCCCGTGAAAGGCCGCATTCCGCCGGGGATGCGGCCTTTGGTTTTCCGGTTCCCCGGCCGAGAATCCGGACATGACGCAGGCGCCGCGCGAATGCTGGTGGAGAGCCCGCCGCGCGGCGCTGCTCGCCGCGCTGGGACCGCGCGATTGCGCCTACGCCTACGACCTCGCCGTCGTGGCGCAGCAGGCACGACGGCTGCTGCGGCTGGAATCGATCGCGCGGGTCTTCTATGCCATGAAGGCGAACCCGCACCCGGCGATCCTGAACACCATTGCAGCGGCGGGCCTCGGGTTCGAATGCGTCTCGCGCGGCGAGCTCGAGCGGGTGATGGCGACGCTGCCGGCAATCGACCGCAGCCGGATCCTGTTCACCCCGAATTTCGCATCGCGTGCCGAATACGAGTTTGCGCTCGCGCAGGGCCTGCGGGTCACCGTGGACAACGCCTGGACGTTGCACGCCTGGGGCGCGATCTTCCGCGGCCGCGAGATCTTCCTGCGGCTCGATACCGGGCTCGCGCATGGTCACCACGAAAAGGTGCGCACGGCCGGCGCGGGCTCGAAATTCGGCGTGCCGGCGGCGGAACTGCCGGAGGCGCGTGCCGCCGCGCTGGCCTGCGGGGCCGTGGTGGCGGGCCTGCATGCGCATGGCGGCAGCGGCAGCTTCGAACCGGAACACTGGCTGGGCGCGGCCCGCGAGCTGGCCGCGGCCGCGCCGCAGTTTCCCGGGGTCCGTGTACTGAATCTGGGCGGCGGCCTCGGCGTTCCCGAAACCGCCGCCCGGCCGCCGCTCGACCTTGCGGCGCTCGATGCATCCCTCCGCGGATTCCGCACCGGCCATCCGCCGTACGAACTCTGGCTGGAACCGGGCCGCTTCGTGGTGGCGGAAGCGGGCGTGCTGCTCGCGCGCGTCACCCAGGTGAAGGGCAAGGGCGAGCGCCGCTACGTCGGTGTCGCGACCGGCATGAACTCGCTGCTGCGCCCGGCGCTCTACGGCTCGCGCCACGAGATCGTGAACCTGACCCGCCTGGATGCGCCGCCCGCGGGCCGCTGCACGGTGGTCGGGCCGATCTGTGAAAGCGGCGACGTGCTCGGTGAGGACTGCCCGCTGCCGGCCTGCGCCGAGGGCGACGTGCTGCTGGTCGCCACTGCGGGCGCCTACGGCCACGCGATGAGTTCGCACTACAACCTGCGCCAGCCAGCCGAGGAACTGCTCGTGTGACGGCACCGGAGCTGACCCGCTCGCAGCTGTGGCAACTGGTGCTCATCAACGGCATCTGGGGCTTCAACATCGTCGCGATCAAGCTGTCGGTGGACCGCTTCCCGCCGGTGTTCCTGAGCTTCCTGCGGTTCCTGATCGTGGGCCTCGCGGTGCTGCCCTGGCTGCGTCGTAGGTGGCGGTCGCGGGACAGCTGGGCGTGCCGTTCGCGACGCTGCTGTTCGGAGACCGCCTCGACTGGCGCATGGTCCTGGGTGGCCTGATGACGCTGTCCGGCGTCGCCGTCATCGTCGCTCGCGAAGGCAAGGCGGCCGCGACAACGGGATAGCCGTACGTCGCCGGGCCGCCCAACTTGCGTTGCGGGAATACCGGGCATACCTTGATCTGGTACGGCGGTTGAGGGGGCTGTCTCATGGCAGGCGCCTGTTCCGCGGTGATTCCGATTCGCGCGGCCGTCCTGGCCGCCGGGTCATTGCGCGAATCGCGCCGTCTTTCGGTGAGCATCGCATTCATGCCGGATTGACCCGGACCGCCGCGCGGCGGCGTTTCAGTCATTGGGTCCGACAGGAGGTGCCGCATGACATCCGCATATCTGTCGACTGGTGGATCGCGCCGTGCCGGAGTGTGGACGGCGATCATTGGCCTGCACGCCGGGCTGTACGCAGCGATCCTGAGCGGGCTCGGGCCGCCGGTACTCGACGCATGGAAAGACTGGCAGCCGCCAGTCAGGCCGGTGCCGCCGCCGCCGCAGCGCCCGGTCGAACAGCCGAACTACAGCGGCCCTGCGGACGGACCGGTAGTCGCCGTAGACAAGCCGGAGATCGTGATCCCGGATTTTGACGGCGCTGGCGAGCAGACAGTGACCGTCGAGCCCGCCATGGCATCGGCGGGCAACGGCACATTGCGGATCGTCGAGTACCTGCCGCCGGCGCTGCGCACGCGCGACAGCCGCCTGGCTGCGCTCGTCAATGCCTGCTATCCGGCCGCCGCGCGCCGGCAAGGCGAGGAAGGTACGGCAGTCGCCATGGTCACGGTCGGCGCGCAGGCATCGGCGCACTCCTGGCGCCTCCACCAGTCGTCAGGGTTCCCGCGTCTCGATGCGGCGATGGATTGCGTCATCCGGCGCCTCGAGTTCGTGCCGGCCAGACGGGACGGTCGTGCGGTGGCGGCGGAGGTGCTGCTGCCGATCGTGTTCCGGCTGGATTGAGCGGAATCCGGTCAGGACCGGCGCCAGACCGGGGAAAAGGGGCGGCTTGCCGCAAGCGGGTGCCGTCCGCCGCTTGCAGACGAATCGGGCAACCGCTAAGGTGGCCGCTGCCGGATTCGGGGCGCGTGGCATCGCGCCTACTAATAATTTGGCGGGACGCAGCGGGGCACGCGACCGCAAGCGGCCGGCGGGTTCCGACGAGGGGCGCAGAAGGTCGGTATGACGAATACCTATTCGGCGGGGACATCACGTCGCACAGCCGTTCTGGCGGGCATCATCGCGCTGCACGTCGGTTTCTTCTGGGCCCTCAAGCAGGGCCTGGTCCGGGCCGGCATGCAGCTGATCCAGGACTACTCGATCATCGACCTGCCGCCGCCGCCGCCGCCGCCCGAAAACCTCGACGAGCCGCCGCCGCCGCCGCCGGTGGACGTGCCGCCGCCCGTCGTGCCGCCGCCGCTGATCGACCTGCCGGCCTTCGAGGGTCCGACCACGGCAATCACGGCCGTGGTCCGGCAGGAAACACCGCGTGCCGCACCGCAGGCGCCGCCGCGCCAGGTGCAGGTCACGCCCCCGAGCCTGAGGGTGCGCCCGGATCGCATTTCCGCCGCGATCAATGCCTGCTACCCGTCCGCCTCCCGGCGCCTGAGCGAGGAGGGCCGCGTGGTCGCGACGGTCACGGTCGGCGCGGACGGCCGCGCCGGCGCGATCACCGTGACTCAGAGCAGCGGCTTCGAGCGCCTCGACGGCGCGGCCGAATGCGTGATCCGCAAGCTTCCGTTCAACCCGGGCAAGCGCGATGGCGTGGCCGTCGATGCCCAGGTGGCGTTGCCGATCGTCTTCAAGCTGGAGTGACGCGGCGCGATTATGTCAGGGACCGGGGAGCCGCTGGCCTTGGGCGCCGGCGACCTTCCGGAGAATGTTTTCTCTTAGAGGAACTGCAGAATGGCTGCTGAAAACGGCGCGACTGAAAACCCCTATGGCATCGAGGCGCTCTGGACGCAGAGCGACTACGTGGGCAAGGGGGTGTTCACCATCCTTATCGTGATGTCGCTGTGGTCATGGCTCGTCATGATCAACAAGTGGCTGGACCAGCGGACGCTGCGCAAGGTGGCGGCCGAGGCAGAGAAGAATTTCTTTTCCGCGGGTTCGATGCAGGAAGGCATCGCCAAGCTGAAGGGCAAGATCAACCCGTTCCGCGACATCGCGCAGGACGGCCTGCAGGCGGTGGAGCACCACCGCAAGAGCACGCGCGACGTGACCAGCGGCATCGAGCTCAGTGACTGGGTGCAGTCGCACATCGACAAGCGCACCAGCATGCTGCAGGGCAGCCTGCAGAGCGGCATGGTCGTGCTGGCGTCGGTCGGCGCGACGGCCCCGTTCGTCGGGCTGTTCGGCACGGTGTGGGGCATCTACCACGCGCTGATCAGCATCTCGATCGCCGGCCAGGCGTCCCTCGACAAGGTCGCGGGCCCGATCGGCGAGGCGCTGATCATGACGGCGCTCGGCCTCGCGGTGGCGGTGCCGGCGGTGCTCGGGTTCAACGGCCTGCTGCGCGGCAACAAGTCGCTGATGGAGCGCGCGAACTACTTCGCGCACGACGTCCAGGCCGCCTTGCTCGCCGGTTCGCGCCTGTCCGGGAAGTAAGCGATGGCCGTTGCAGTTGCCGGCGACAGCAGTGATCCGATGGTGGATCCGAACGTGATCCCGCTGGTCGACGTCATGCTGGTGCTGCTGATCATCATGATCATCACCGTCCCGGTGATGACGCATGCGGTCAAGATCGACCTGCCCAAGGAGGTCAACCGGCCGACCGAGACCAAGCCCGAGAACATCAATCTGTCGATCGATTTCGACGGCGCAATCTACTGGAACGAGAGCAGCGTGGACCGCAATCTGCTCCTGAACTACGTGTTGCAGGAGGCGGTCAAGGATCCGCAGCCGGAGATCCACATCCGGGCGGACAAGCGCGCCCGCTATGAATATGTCGCAGACACCCTCGCGGTCCTGCAGCGCGGGGGCATGCGCAAGGTCGGGTTCATCGCCGAGCCGCCGGCGGGCAGCTGATCCGGGCGCCGCGGCGGATGGGATGAAGAGGCCCGCCACGGCGGGCCTCTTCATTTGGGGATCAGGGGAAGGCTGAACCGGCGCTGAATCCGCGAGAAAATTGCCATGGGCCGGAACCCGGCCGGAGCAGGGGGGTCCATCGAATCAAGGGCATGGCAAGACAGCGGGGCGGGTTTTGGGGTATAAACCCGCCCCACGCCACAGGGCCGGCAGGGGCGCCGGCGCCGAACAGAGGGGACAAGATGGCATTCAATTCCCGGTGGAGCCGTTTGGCGGCATTTTGTGCGGCGCTCGCGCTCGCCGTGGCGCTGGCGCCTGCTGCCGATGCCCAGCTCGCCAAGCCCAAGAGGAAGGCGGCGGCCCAGGAGCCGGTACCCGGCCAGCAGTACAGCCCGGAGTTCCGCAAGCAGGCGTCCAAGGTCCAGCCGCTGGTCAACGACAAGAAGTGGTTCGAGGTGCTCGCGGCGCTGCCCGCGCTTGAGGCGCTGCCGGACAAGACGCCGGACGACGAGCGCGCCATCGCCACCTGGCGCCTGCAGGCCAGCCAGGGCAGCGGTGACAAGGACCTGTTCGCGGCGGCGGTCGAGAACTTCCTTGCCAAGGGCTACGCCGACGCGTCGCAGTTGAGCGCCATGCATCAGTCGCTCGCGGCCTACTACAACAACAAGCAGGAGCGCGAAAAGGCGCTCCACCACTACCAGCAGTTCGTGGATGCGACGCCCGACGTCGAGCCGGACGAGCTCGAGACGCTCGGCAAGCTGTATCGGCAGAGCAAGCGCTTTCCCGAGGCGGCGACCTGGTTCACGAAGGCCATCGACCTCGCATCGAGCAAGGGCGAGAAGCCCAAGGAAGAGCTGTTTCAGCTTCGCGACCACTGCCTGGTCGAAACCAAGGACCGGGACGGCAGGATCGCCAACCTCGAGGGACTGATCGCGCTGTACCCGAAGAAGGACTATTACACCAACCTGGTGGCGCTGCTGGCATCCGCATCCCAGGAAGACCGTGTCGTGATGTTGAACGCCTATCGCCTGGCCGTCACTGACCCGCAAGGCGGCCTGGCGACGGTCGGGGGCTATCTGGGCTATGCGGACCTGGCCCTGGTGGCCGGCAGCCCGGGCGAGGCGGCGCGTGCTCTCCAGCACGGGATGAACGACAAGGTGGTGCCGGGCGTGGGCACCAACCAGCAGATGTTGCAGGAGGCGAAGGCGGCAGTCGCCTCGGACCAGAAGACGCTGGCCGCGGAGGCCGCGGCCGCCGCCAGGAGCCCGAAGGGCGATGTCTCCGTCAAAGTCGGCCTCGGCAACTACAGTGCCGGCAACTTCGAGAAGGCCGCAGAGCTGGTGCGGCAGGGCATCGCGAAGGGCGGCGTCACGCGCCTCGATGACGCCAACCTGCTGCTGGGTGCATCGTTGATGGAGCTGGGCCGGAGCGAGGAGGCGAAGGCCGCATTCGAGGCGGCGGCGGGCGCGGCGAAGGACCCCAACATGGCGCGGCTCGCGCGGCTCTGGATGGCGCGCGCTGCGCGCGAGACAGCGGCGCCGGCAGGCGGTTAACGCAGGAGTAGGACGCGATGGTGATGATGAAGCAGTTCCGTGCCAGCATGCTGGCGACCTTCATGGCCCTTCCGCTCGCCGCCATGGCGACGCTGGCGCTGGCGCCGGATGCCGTCGCGCAGACCGCCGGCGGCTGGCGCAAGGAAGTGGCCGACAAGGTCCAGGAGGCGCAGGCCGCCGGACAGAAGGGCAACTTTTCCGAGGCGATCCGCCTGCTCAAGGAAGCGAAGGCCCGCGCGCCGCTCTCTCCGCAGGAGGAGCAGGGCGTCAACGAACTGATGATCTGGGCCGCGAGCAGCGCGCGCGAGCATCGCCTGGTGATCCAGACGGTGGACGAGCGCATCGCGACCGGCCGGGTGACGGGCGCCGACCTGGCGCGCAAGCTGCGCCTCAAGGCGACCACGCACTACGCGCTGAGGGAATACCGCGAGGCGAAGGCCACGCTCGACCGGCTGGAGACCCAGGGCCCGCTGACGACCGACGACCTGATCATGCTGGGCAACTGCCAGATCCAGCTGCGCGACTACCGCAACGCCGCGACCACGCTCGAGAAGGCCGTGGCCGGCGCGGAGAGGGCGCGCAAGCCGGCGTCGGTGATCTCGCCGCTGCTGCTCGCGCTGCACAAGGCCTACCAGGAGACCAACAACGACGCTGCGCGCATGCAGACGCTGCACCGCCTGATGGTGGTCGCGCCAAGCCGGGATTCCTTCAAGTGGGTCGCGAGCGCCTATGAGGTGCAGTCCCAGCGCGATCCCGTGGTGATGATCAACATCTATCGCCTCGGCGCCTCGCGCAACCTGCTCTCGAGCGAGCACTACGCGAAGTACGCCGAGACCGCGCTCGACCTGTCGAGCCCCGGCGAGGCGGTGGCGATGCTCGAGAAGGGCATGGCAAACGGCGCGATCAAGAAGGACGACCGCAACAACCGGCTGCTGGCCGATGCCAAGACACAGGTGGACCGCGTCAAGGCGACGCTGCCGCAGCAGGAGCGCGAGGCCCAGGCCATCCAGGCGGGCGAGCCGGAGGCCAAGGTGGCGACCGCTTACTTCACGCTGAAGAACTACGCCAAGGCGAGCGAGGCCGCCAAGCGCGGCGTCAGCAAGGGCAAGCTGCGCCGGCCGGACGACCTGCACATGCTGCTCGGCATCGCACTCGTCGAGACCAACAAGTCCGCCGAGGCGAGGAGCGCGTTCAAGGCCGCCGCTGCCGCGAACGAGAAGCTGAAAGGCGTGGCTGACCTGTGGTCCAGCATGGCGGGATGACGCTTCCGCGCAGCATCGGGCTGGTCGAAGTCGGGCCCAGGGACGGCCTCCAGAATGAATCGGCGACGGTGCCGGTTCCCGTCAAGGTCGAGTTCATCCGCCGCGCCGCCGCAGCCGGCCTCAGGCGCATCGAGGTCGCGAGCTTCGTGAGCCCGCGCCGCGTCCCGCAGATGGCGGACGCCGAGGACGTGATGCGGGCGCTGCCGCGCCAGGCCGGCCTGCGCTATATCGGCCTCGTGCTGAACCGCGCAGGCTTCGATCGCGCCGCCGCCGCCGGCTGCGAGGAAATCGGCATGGTCGTGTTCACGACCGATGCCTTCAACGAGCGTAACCAGGGCACCACGACCGACGGCGCGATCCGCGCCTGGCATGAAATCGCTGCGGCCGCCCGGACGGCGGGCATCAAGGCCCAGGTCACGATCTCGGCGGCCTTCGGCTGCCCCTTCGAGGGCGAGGTGGCGCCGGAGCGCGTGGTCGGGATCGCGCAGCAGGTCGCCGAGGCCGGACCCTTCGAAATCGCGGTCGCCGACACCATCGGCGTGGCCGTCCCCGGCCAGGTGAGCGAAGTCTTCGGCCGGGTCGCCGAGGCGCTCCCTGGAATGGCGCTGCGCGGTCACTTTCACAATACGCGCAATACCGGCCTTGCCAACGCCTACGCCGCGTTGCTGGCGGGCGCCGGCACGCTCGATGCGAGCCTGGGCGGCCTCGGCGGCTGCCCGTTTGCGCCGGCGGCGACCGGTAACATTCCGACCGAGGACCTCGTCTACATGCTCGGCCGAATGGGCATCGGGACCGGCGTGGACCTCGGCCGCGCGATCGAGGCGGCGCGCTACATCGAGCAGCAGGTCGGCCACCCGGTGCCCGGCATGCTGCTGAAAGCCGGGCCATTTCCCGGCGCCGCACGGCCGGCGGCGGCGAAGTCGGCCTGAACCACCAAGCGACAGGGAGACGAAACATGACGATCCAGGCGGGCGACCGCATCCCGGACGGGAAGCTCAAGGTGATGGGCAAGGATGGCCCGGCGAACGTCGAGGCGAAGGAACTGCTCGGGCAGGGCCGCGTCGTGCTGTTCTCCGTGCCGGGCGCGTTCACGCCCACCTGCGACGCGAAGCACCTGCCCGGCTTCCTCGAAAGGGCAGGCGAGTTCCGCGGCAAGGGCGTCGCCAGGATCGTCTGCCTGGCGGTCAACGACGTGTTCGTGATGAATGCCTGGGGCAGGCACTCGGGCGTCGGCGATGCGATCGTGATGGCGGCCGACGGCAACGGCGACTACACGCGCGCGCTCGGCCTGGAGCTCGACGCCCGCGGGTTCGGCATGGGACTGCGCGGCCAGCGTTTCGCGCTCGTGATCGAGGACGGCGTCGTCAGGCAGGTGCGCGTGGAGGCGCCGGGCGAATTCAAGGTCTCCAGCGCCGAGCACGTTCTCGGCCAGCTCGCATGAGCATCGCGACGCCGTCGGTCTTCTACGCGGCGCTGTGCGGGCTGCTGCTGATCGCCCTGTCG
This sequence comes from Steroidobacteraceae bacterium, assembly GCA_019634895.1. Taxonomy (GTDB): domain Bacteria; phylum Pseudomonadota; class Gammaproteobacteria; order Steroidobacterales; family Steroidobacteraceae; genus SCUD01. The sequence goes on from JAHCAM010000028.1 coordinate 16,574, forward strand.
GCGCAGGTGGTGCTGGCGCGCCGCCGCTATCGCGTGGGCCTGGGCGCCGGCAACGAGGCGGGCATGGAGCAGGCCATGCGCGTGCAGGCGAACTTCGCCGAGTACGTGCCGCTCGCCGTCGTGCTGCTGGTGCTGGCGGAGCTGTCGGGGCTGCCGGAAGCGGCGGTGCACGTCGCCGGCATTGCCCTGCTCGCGAGCCGCGTAATGCACGCCTGGGGGCTTTCGCACAGCGCCGGGCGCAGCTTCGGCCGCTTCTATGGCACCGCGGGCACCTGGCTGGTGGTTCTCGGCCTGTCGCTGTGGCTGCTGTACGCGACTACAGCTGGCTCTCGATTTCAGGGATGAGGCTGAAAAGGTCGCCGACCAGCCCGTAGTCCGCGACTTCGAAGATCGGCGCCTCGGCATCCTTGTTGATCGCGACGATGGTGCGCGCGTCCTTGATGCCGGTGAGGTGCTGGATCGCGCCGCTGATGCCGATGGCGACGTAGAGCTCCGGCGCGATGATCTTGCCGGTCTGGCCCACCTGCAGCTCATTGGGGGCGTAGCCGGCGTCCACCGCCGCGCGCGAGGCGCCGACGGCCGCGCCGAGGCGGTCGGCAAGGCGCTGGATCAGCGCGAAATTCTCCTTGCTGCCGAGCGCCCGCCCGCCTGAGATCACGCGCGCCGCGGTCTGCAGGTCCGGCCGGTCGCTCTTCGCCGCCGACACCGATACGAACCGGGTGTGCGCGGGCAGGGGCGCATCCACCGTGACCGTTTCGACCGCCGCACTGCCGCCGCCACCGGCCCCCTGGAACGAGGCCGTGCGCACGGTGGCGACCAGCGTCCTGCCGGGGGCGGCCTCGACCGTCGCAATCGCGTTGCCGGCGTACACGGGCCGGCGGAAGCGAACTGCGGACTCGACGGCCATCACGTCGCTGACCTGGGGCGCGCCGAGCAGGGCCGCGACCCGCGGCATCAGGTCCTTGCCGAAGGTCGTGGAAGGGCCGAGCACATGGCTGAATCCGGCGGCGAGCTTCGCCACCTGCGGCGCCAGCACCGCGGCCAGCGCCGGTTCACTGGCAGGATTGCGCACCAGCAGCACGCGGGCGACGCCGTGGATCTCGGCGGCGGCTGCGGCGACCGCGGTGCCGTCGGTGGCCAGCACCGCGACGGTCACCTCCGCGTCCGGGATGGCCAGCGCGCAGCTCACGCATTTCGCCACCGAGGCATTCAGCCTGCCGCCGGCATGCTCGGCGACGACGAGGATGCGGTTCATCAGACCAGCCCCTTCTGCCGCAGCGCCGCGACCAGTTCGGCGGCGCTCTTGACCATCACGCCCTTCTGCCGCTGCGGCGGCGGCTCGTACTTCAGCACCTTCAGCATCGGCTCCGCCTCGACGCCGAGCGCCGCCAGGTCGGTCACGTCCAGTGGTTTCTTCTTGGCCTTCATGATGTCGGGCAGCTTCACGTAGCGCGGCTCGTTGAGCCGCAGATCGGTCGTGATCACGGCCGGCAAATCGACCTCGATGGTCTCGAGACCCGCATCCACCTCGCGGGTCACCTGCGCGCGTTCCCCCGCGATTTCGACCCTGGAAGCGAAGGTCGCTTGCGGGCGATCCCACAGCGCGGCCAGCATCTGGCCCACCTGGCTGCAATCGTCGTCGATGGCCTGCTTGCCCAGGATTACGAGCGCGGGTGTCTCGCGCTCGACCAGTTTGAGCAGGGCCCGCGCCACCGCCAGCGGCTCGACCGGCTCGCCCGCCTTGACCAGGATCGCGCGATCCGCGCCCATGGCGAGCGCCGTGCGCAATTGCTGCTGCGCGTCGTCCGGGCCGAGGGCGACGGCGAGCACCTCGTCGGCGCCGCCGCGCTCGCGGATGCGCAGCGCCTCTTCGAGCGCGATCTCGTCGAACGGATTGATGCTCATCTTGACGCCGTCGGTGACTACGCCGCTGCCGTCCGGGCGCACGCGCACGCGCACGTTGTAGTCGATGACCCGCTTGATGCCGACCAAAATCCTGCGCATCGCATCTCCAGAAGCCCGCGGCGCATCCTATCGGATGACGCGGCGTTTAGGCTAACATAGGCTGTCGAATCAAATAGTTGAATTGGTCACTTCGAGTGAGTTCGCAGTCAGTGCGCGCCACGGCAAGCAAATGACTTGCGGCTCCGCTCCGGGAGGACTAGTTTGCCGCAACACGCGGACCGTATGCGCTACCAGGAAACCGTCCCGCCGCCAAACGAGAACCAAGAGGCGGGCAACGAGGGGAGCGTCCGCATGACGCAGGTTGCGCGCGGATGCCTGATCAGAGCGGCTTGGCGAAAGCCGCTTCTTTTTTTGCCGCCTGCTGCGGGCGGCTGAACATGCTGGCCTTCATTGCCCGGCGCCTGCTGGTCGCGATCCCGACCCTCGCAGTCGTGGTTGCGCTGTCGTTCGCGCTCACGCGCGCGGCACCCGGCGGCCCGTTCGACGAGGAGCAGGCCCTGCCGCCGGAGATCCGCGCCAACCTGGAGGCCGCCTACGGCCTCGACCAGCCCGCGCACCGGCAATTCGTCCGCTACGTCGCCGGACTCCTGCGCGGCGATTTCGGCCCTTCGTTCCGGTTCCGGGATTTCACCGTGACCGAGTTGATCGCGGGCGGGCTGCCGGTCAGCCTCACGATCGGGCTCGCCGCGCTCACGCTGGCGCTCGCCGTCGGCATACCGCTGGGCGCCGGTGCCGCGCTCGCCCGCGGCCGGTTCCTCGACCGCCTGGTCATGGGCCTGGCGGTCGCGGGCATCTCGGTGCCGGTGTTCGTGATCGCGCCGTTCTTCGCGCTGGTGTTCGGCATCTGGCTGCGCTGGCTGCCCGTGGCCGGATGGGAACCAGGCCGGGCGACCGACCTGGTGCTGCCGGTCGCGACTCTCGCACTGCCCGTGATCGCCTACGTCGCGAGGCTGACGCGCGGCAGCCTGCTCGAGGTGCTGCGCGCGCCCTGGATCCGCGCCGCGCGCGCGCGCGGACTGCCGCAGCGCGCGGTCCTGCTGCGCCACGCGCTGCCGGCGGCGCTGCTGCCGGTCGTGAGCTACCTGGGGCCGGCGGCCGCCGCGGTCCTCGCCGGCTCGCTGGTGGTCGAGACGATCTTCGGCCTGCCTGGCATCGGCCGGCACCTGGTGCAGGGCGCGCTCAACCGCGACTACACGCTGGTCATGGGCATGGTGATCGTCTACGCGGTGTTCATGATCCTGCTCAACCTGCTGGCCGACCTGGCCTACGCCTGGCTCGACCCGCGCATCCGCCACGGCAGGCGCGCATGACCGGCGGCCTCTGGCGGGATGCGCTGCGGCGGCTGGCGGCAGATCGCGCCGCCATCACCGGCCTGGTGGTGCTGGGGCTGCTCACGATGGCGGCGCTCGCGGGGCCGCTGCTGGTGGACTGGCGCCAGGACCAGATCGACTGGGAACACATGGCCGTGCCGCCATTCGCGGTGGAGGGTCACTGGCTCGGCACCGATCGCCTGGGGCGGGACCTGCTCGTGCGCACGCTGCATGGGCTGCGGGTGTCGCTCGCGATCGCGCTGGCAGCGACGCTGGTCGCGCTGGTGATCGGGGTGGCCTGGGGCGCGCTGGCGGGCTACCTGCGCGGCCGCACCGACGCGCTGATGATGCGGTTCGTGGACGTGCTCTACGCGCTGCCGCTGGTCTTCTTCGTGATCATCCTGACGGTCGTGTTCGGGCGCGGGCCGGTCACCCTGCTGGTCGCGATCGGCGCCTTCGGCTGGCTCACGATGGCGCGCATCGTGCGCGGCCAGGCGCTCAGCCTGCGCGAGCGCGAGTTTGTGGAGGCGGCCATCGTCGGCGGCGCCGGCACGGCGCGGATCGTGGTGCGGCACATCGTGCCGAACCTGCTGGGACCCGTGATCGTCTACGCGACCCTGACCGTGCCGCAGGTGATCCTGGTCGAGAGTTTTCTCAGCTTCCTCGGCATCGGCATCCAGGAGCCGCTCGCGAGCCTGGGCAACCTCATCGCCGACGGCGCCAGGGAGATGGAAACGGCGCCGTGGATGCTCGCGGTGCCGGCGGGCTGCCTCGTGCTGCTCGTGTTCGCCTTCAACTTCCTGGGCGACGGCCTGCGCGACGCCCTCGACCCGCGGGACCGCTGATGGCATTGCTCGAGATCCGCAGGCTGGCAGTCGACTTCACCGGACCGCGGCGCGTGCGTGCCGTGGACGGCGTGGATCTCGACATCGGGCGCGAGGAATGCGTCGCGATCGTCGGCGAGTCCGGGTCGGGCAAGAGCCAGCTGCTGCTCGCCTGCGTCGGCCTGCTGGCGGCGAACGGCCGGGCGCAGGGCTCGGTCCGCTTCGAGGGCCGCGAGCTCCTCGGCGCCGGCGACCCGGCTGCCGCCGTGCGCGGTGGCGGCATCGGCTTCGTGTTCCAGGACGCGGGCGGCAGCCTGACGCCGCACCTGCGGATCGGCGACCAGCTTGCGGAAGCCGCGGTCGCGGTTCGCGGCGCCAGCTGGCAGTCCGCGCGCGCCGACGCCGTGCGCATGCTCGAGCGGGTGCAGCTGCCGGCAGCCGCGCAGCAGTGCGCCCGCTATCCGCACGAGCTGTCGGGCGGGATGCGCCAGCGCGTCGCCATTGCGCTGGCGCTGATGCCGAGGCCGCAGCTGTTGTTCGCGGACGAGCCGACGACCGCGCTCGACGTGACCGTGCAGGCCGACGTCGTGGCGCTGCTGGCCGCGCTCTGTCGCGACCTCGGCATGGCGCTGGTGCTGGTGACCCACGACCTCGGCGTGGTGGCGTCGCTCGCCGCGCGCATCGCGGTGATGTACGCCGGCCGCATCGTCGAGCTCGCCGACGCGGAACGCTTCCTGCGGCAGCCGCGCCATCCGTACGGCGCTGGGCTGCTGGCGTCGGTGCCGACGCTCGCGGCTGCGGCGGGGCCGATGGCGACCATCGCGGGCGCGCCGCCGGCGCCGGGGACGGCGTTCGCGGGCTGCAGATTCGAGCCGCGCTGCGGGCGCGCTGAGGCGCGCTGCCGCGTCGAAGATCCTGCGCTGGTCGCAGGGGACGGCGGCCTGGTTGCCTGTCACTTTCCGCTGGACGCCGGGCCGCAGCCATGAGTGCGCTGCTCGAACTGCGCGGCGTGACCGTGCGCTACCGGCTGCACGGCGCGCGCCAGGCGCCGCTGACTGCGGTGGATGACGTGAGCTTCGGCCTCGACGCCGGCGAGATGCTGGGCCTGGTCGGCGAATCCGGCTGCGGCAAGAGCACGCTGGGCCGGGCCATCCTCCGCCTCGTGCCGCTGGCGTCGGGCGAGATCCACTGGGACGGCGATCGGGTGGATGCACTCGGCGCAGGCGCCTTCCGCCGGCTCCGGAGCGAGCTGCAGTACGTCTTCCAGGACCCGAATGCCTGCCTCGACCCGCGGATGACCATTGCGCAGAGCGTCGCGGAACCGCTGCGCGCGCTGATGCCGGCGCTCGACGCGCGGCAGCGCACGCAGCGCGTCCTGCAGCTGCTGTCCGAGGCCGGCTTGCAGGCCGAATTCGGCGCCCGTTATCCGCACCAGCTGTCCGGTGGCCAGCTGCAGCGCGCGGTCATCGCGCGCGCCCTGGTCCCCGATCCGCGCTTCGTCGTCTTCGACGAGCCGGTGAGCGCCCTGGACGTTTCCGTTCAGGGCCAGATCGTCAACCTGCTGGCGGGCATCCGGCGCGGGCGCGGACTCGCGGGACTCTTCATCAGCCACAACCTGGCCGTCGTCGCCAGTCTGTGCGAACGGGTCATGGTGATGTTCCGCGGCCGCATCGTGGAGACGGCGACCAGCGCCGCGCTCATCGCGGCGCCTCTGCATCCGTACACGCGTGCATTGCTGGATGCGGTTCCGTCGCTGGATCCCGGCGAGCGTGCGCGTGCCTTGCGCCGCCGGGTTCTGCCGGTCGCCGACGGGACTCCCGTATCCGCCGCAGGCTGTGCCTACGCGCTGCGCTGCCCGCTTGCGGTCTCGCGCTGCCGCACGGAACGGCCGGCGCCCGTTCCCGCGGGGGCGGGACGGGAAGTCGCCTGCCACCGTGCCGCAGAGTGGCCGGCGGGGCTGCCCGCGGGCGCGCCGTCGTAAGCGGCAGGTTCATCCGTTGAGCCAGTCCTGCGGCTAGGCTTGGCGCAGGAGTGGAGGGGAGCGGCCATTGGACCTGAATGAGCGATGCCTCGCGCATCTCGAAGCGGGCGGCCTGGTGCTGACCGCGGACCTGCGCCAGGCGCGCATCCTTCGCCGCCTGCACGACCGTGCGCAGGTCGACAGGGGGTTGCGGGTCTGGCCTTCGGCCCAGGTGCTGCCGCTGGATGCATGGCTGGCGCAGCAATGGCGCGAGGCGGCGTCCGAACGCGACGGATTGCCGCAGGCGCTGCCACCCGTCGCACTGCGCTGGCTGTGGCGGCGCCTCACTGCGCTGGATGCGCCGGGCCTGCTGGATCCCGCCGAACTCGGTACGCGCGCCCGCGCCAGCTGGCTGCGCCTGCGGTCGCACGGGGGCGACGTCGCCGGCCTGTCGGGCTGGCCGTTGACCCGCGACCAGCAGGCCTTCGCCGGCTGGGCACGCGCGGCGGAACGTGAGCTTGCCGACCACAACGCCTGCGATCCGGCGGATCTTGCGCAGCTGCTGGTCGCGCACCGGGCGCTGCCGCTGCCTGGTCCGCCGCTGCTGCTGGTAGGGTTCCGGCGTCCGACCCCGGCGCAGCTGGCGCTTTCTCATGCGCTCGCCGGACAGGGCTGGCAGGTCGACCGGCCCGGGGAGCACGCGGCAGCGGGCAAGGCCTGGCGTCACGCTGCAGCCGACTCCGAATCGGAACGCGACGCCATGCTCGCCTGGCTGCGCGCGCGCCTCGACGAGCGTCCGGATGGCATTCACGGACTGGTGATACCGGACCTGACCGCCCGGCGCGGCGCGGTGGAAAGGGCGCTGGCGGCGGCGCTGCAACCGTCGCTGGAGTTGCCGGGTGCCGGCCGCGATCGGGTCTTCGACCTTGCCGGCGGGCAGCCGCTCGCCTCGCAGCCGGTCGTCGAGACCGCATTCGACGCCATTCATTGCGCGCTCGGCCTCGCGGACTGGACGATCGTGACGCGGCTGCTGCGCAGCGCCGGCGTGACTGGCGGCCTGGCCGAGCAGGAGCCACGCATGCGACTCGACGTGGCGCTGCGCGATGCCGGTGCGTATCCGGCAGCACCCGCCGCATTGGCTGCAGCCGCGAAGCGGATGGCGGCGCCGGGCTTCGCGGGCGCGCTGTCCCTGGCAGTCGCTCGCCTCGCCGGGCCGGCGCGGCGCAGCGCCGCGGACTGGGCCGAGTCCTTCGGCGCATGCCTGGCGGGCTGGGGCTGGCCGGGCGAAGCCGCGCTCGACAGCTCGGCGTGGCAATCGGCGAACCGGCTGCGCGAACTGCTGCACGAACTCGCCGCGCTGTCGCCTTTTGCCCCGGGCTTCACCGCTGCCGAGGCGCTGGCGCAGCTCCGCGACCTCGCCGCGGCGCCGTTCCAGGCGGAGAGCGGCGAACCTTCGGTGTTCGTGATGGATGCCTGGGAGGATCCCGGGCTGGGATTCGACAGCCTGTGGGTGTCGGGCCTCACGGCGTCGGCCTGGCCGCGCCCGGTCGCCGTGGACCCGCTGCTGCCCATCGAGGTGCAACGCAGGCTCGGCATGCCGCAAGCAACGGCGCAGGACTGCGTGGCCGACGCGCGCGCGATCGTCGCCTGCTGGCGCACGCGGGCCGCGGCGCTCGTAATGTCCTGGCCGCGCCGCGAGAACGACACCGATGTGGACGGCTCGCTGCTGGTGCCCGCGGACCTGCCAGCGCTGCCGCCGTCCGCGGATGTCCTGACGCGCGAGAAGCTCTGGTGCGCCGCCGGTGCGCTGGAGCCCCTGGGCGAGGACCCGGCGCCTGCGCTCGGCACCACGCGTGCGCGGGGCGGCGCGCGCGTGCTCGAACTGCAGTCGCAGTGCCCGTTCCGCGCTTTCGCCCGGCTGCGGCTGGGCGCAGAACCGCTCGAGGAGCCCCAACCGGGCATCGACCGGCGCGTGCGTGGACAGCTCCTGCATCGCGCGCTCGAATGGATCTGGTCGGAGCTCGGCGGTCAGCAAGCGCTGCTGGCCCTGGGTCCCGATGCGCGCGAGCGGATGGTGGAGGAGGGTGTCGACCGCGCGATCGCCGGCGCGGTGCCGGCCGGCACGGGAGCGCGGACCCTCGGCCTTGAACGCGAGTGGCAGCTGCGCGCCATCAGCCGGCTGCTCGCGCTCGAGTGCGGGCGCGGACCGTTCACGGTGGTCGAGACGGAGCGCGCGATGACCGGCCGCATCGGCGGACTCGAGCTGGCACTGCGCGTGGACCGGGTGGACGACGCGGGCGGTGCGCTGCTCGTCATCGACTACAAGACCGGCGCGGTGCGCGGGGCGCCGTGGCGCGGCGCCCGCATGGATGCGCCGCAACTGCCGTTGTATGCAGTCCTGCACCCGCGCCGGCCGGCAGGCGTTGCGATCGCCGAGGTCGGCGCCTTGCGTGCGCGCTTCGTCGGCGTCGGCACCGCTGCCGCCGGCATCGAGGGACTCGTCCCCGCGGAGGAGTTCAGGCTCACCGAGGAGCGCGAGAGCGGATTTGGCTGGCCGCAGGTGACCGCACGTTGGTACGCGTGGCTCGAGCGTCTGGCGCGCGACTATGCCGGCGGGCGGGCCGAGGTGGATCCCAAGCTCGCGGGCAATACCTGCCGCCAGTGCCATCTCGGCGCGCTGTGCCGCGTCGAGCCCGCGGTGGCCGAGGGTGGCGACGATGGCGAGACCGGCGATGACGCCTGAGCGCGGCCGGGATGCCGCCGTCCGGCGCCAGGCGGTGGATCCGTCCGGCTCGTTCATCGTGCAGGCGCCGGCAGGGTCCGGCAAGACCAGTCTGCTGACGCTGCGCTACCTGCGCCTGCTCGCGACCGTCGAGTGCCCCGAGCAGATCGTCGCGATCACGTTCACGCGCAAGGCGGCCTCGGAAATGCGTCACCGCATCGTACGCGCCCTGGCAGCGGCCGCGCGGCCGCTGCCGGCGGGAGCGGCGCCGCACGAGCAGGAACTGCACGCGGCGGCTGCAGCAGCGCTGGCGCGAAGCGGCGAGCGGGCCTGGGACCTGGAGCGGAATCCGGCCCGCCTGCACGTGCAGACCATCGACGGCCTCAATCACTGGCTGGCCCGGCGGCTGCCGCTGGCGGCGCGCATCGGCATGTCGGCGGCGCTGGTGGACGATCCGGCGCCGCTCTACCGTGAGGCGGCACGGCGCCTGGTCGCTTCGCTCGATGATGGCGGTGCGCGCACGGCGCCGCTCGAGCGCCTCGCGCGGGCACTGGACCACGAACCGCAGCAGCTCGCGCGGCTGGTTGCCGGCATGCTGGGCGCGCGCGAGGTCTGGCTGCCCAAGCTGTTCGGGCCGGCGGGCGACGGCCGCCTGCGCGCGGAGATCGACGGCCTGCTGCGTTCGGCGCTCGAGGCTGAGCTCGCGCGCGCGGCCCGCTCGGTCGCCGACTTCCTGCCGGCGGCGCTTTTCGAGGTGATCCGCGAGGCCGCGGCCGCCGGCGGCACCGACAGCCCGCTGGCGCCTCTCGCGCAGCTTCGGGGACTGCCGCCGGCCACGGCGGCAGGCGTTCCCGCGTGGCAGGCCCTGGCGAGCCTGCTGCTGACCGCCGACAAACAGGGCGCGCTGCGCCGCAAGGTGGACAAGCACCAGGGCTTCCCCGCGGCATCGGCCGGGACGCGGTGGAAGGAGCTCAAGCAACGCATGCACCAACAGCTCGACGCGCTCGCCGGAGCGGACGGACTGGCCGCGTCGCTGGTGCGGGTGCGCCAGCTGCCGCCGGGTGCGCTCAGTGCATCGCAATGGGAGCGCATCGAGGCGCTGGTGGCCGTGCTGCCGCACGCCGTCGCCGAGCTGCTGGCGTCGTTTGCGCAGCGGGGCAGCATCGACCATGCGGCGGTGGCGGCGGCCGCGCGCGACGCGCTGCGGGACGAGTCGGCGCCGACCGAGCTCGCGCTGGCGCTTGATTACCGGATCCACCACCTGCTCGTGGACGAGTACCAGGACACCTCGCCGGCGCAGGAACAGCTGCTGAAGCTGCTGCTGGCCGGCTGGCAGCAGGGCGACGGCCGCACGCTGTTCTGCGTCGGCGACCCGATGCAGTCGATCTACGCCTTCCGCGAAGCCGACGTGACGCTGTTCCTGCAGGCCGCGGGCGAGGGGGTCGGCGGCGTGCCGCTGGTGCCGCTGCGGCTCAGCCGGAACTTCCGCTCGAGCGCCGCGATCGTGGACTGGGTGAACGGCGCTTTCGCAGCGCTGTTGCCGGCCGAAGACGACTTCGAGCGCGGCGCCGTGCGCTACTCGCCGGCCGAGGCCGTGCACGCCGAAGTCCCGGGCGATGGCGTGCGGGTGCATGCGCTGCTCGATGCCGACGAGCGCGAGATGGGCGAGGAAGCGGCGCGCACGGTGGCCGCGGTGCTGGCCGCAGCCGCCGCAGGTGCCCGCCCGACGATTGCCCTGCTGGTGCGCGGCAGGACCTCGCTGCCGCCGCTGATCGCGGCCCTGCGTGCGGCTGGCATCCCTTACCGTGGCGTGGAGCTCGAGTCGCTGACCCATCGGGCCGCGATCCGCGACCTGGTCGCGCTCGCCAAGGCGATGCTGCATGCGGGCGACCGCAGCGCCTGGCTTGCCGTGCTGCGCGCGCCCTGGTGCGGGCTCACGCTTGCGGACCTGCTGGCGGTTGCCGGAGACGATGCCGACGCGCTGTTGCCGGCGCGGATCGCCGATCCGGCCTTGGTTGCGCGTCTGTCCGCAGACGGCGCATCGCGCGTGCAGCGGCTGCGCGAAGCGCTCGCGGGGGCCGTGCCGGAGCGCGACCGCCGCTCGCTGGGCGGCTGGGTCAAGGCCGCCTGGCTTGCGCTGCGCGGTCCGGCGACCGTCGGCGACGCGTCGGACGTCGTCAATGCCGAGCTGCTGTTCGCGGCGCTCGACCAGCTCGAGGTCGAAACCGGCGGCCGGCCCGAGGCATCGGCCGTGGATGCGGCAGCGGACGGCATCATGGCCTCGCCGGTGGGCGGCGAGGACGCGCCGGTGCAGGTCATGACGATCCACAAGGCCAAGGGCCTCGAGTTCGACGTCGTGATCGTGCCCGACCTGCAGAGGACCGTGCGCGGCGGCGAGCGTCCGTTGCTGTACTGGACGCAGGTCGCGACCGGGCCCGGGCAGCGCGGCATCATTCTCGCCAGCCGCGGCGAGCGGGACGATGCCGGGGCCGATGCCGACGCCCTGGAGGGCTGGATGCGGCGGCTCGCCGCGGAGCGCGAGGCGCTCGAGCTGGGGCGCGTCGCCTACGTCGCCGCAACCCGCGCCAGGCGCGAGCTGCACCTGATCGGCAGCGCCGCAACCCGATGGACCGAGGACGGTCCCGAGCTGTGCAGGCCCCGGTCCGGGAGCCTGCTCGACTTCTTCTGGCCGGTGCTGCAGCAGGAATTCGAGCGGGCGCTCGCGGTACGCGGCGACGCCGGGGCGGAACATGGCCGCGAAGGCGACCGCCGCCGGCGCCTGCGCGCACCGCCGCTGCTGCGGCTGCCCGTAGCCTGGGTGCCGCCGGAACCCCCGGCGCTGCGCAGGGCGACGGCATTGCGGATCGCCGGCGAGCCGGAAGGGTCCATCCGCCCGGAATTCGACTGGGCCGGAACCATTGCCCAGGCGGTCGGCCAGGTCGTGCACCTCGAGCTCCATCGCCTGGCGAGACTGGGGCTGCCGCGTGAGGCGTTGCGCCCGCGGCCCGAGGCATGGCGCCGGGCGCTCGTGTCCGCGGGCGTGGACGAGGCTCACCTGCCGCTCGCCCTGGCGCGTACCGGGCAGGCGATCGCCGGATTCGCGCAGAGCGCACTGGCGGGCCGGCTGCTCGATCCCGGGGCTGCGGAAGCGGCCAGCGAACTCGCGCTGACGGCGGTCATCGACGGGGTGGTGCAGAGCCTCAGGATAGACCGCAGCTTCGTGGACCCGGACGGCGTGCGCTGGATCGTGGACTGGAAGACCAGCACGCACGAGGGCGGTGACCGCGAGGTCTTCCTCGACAACGAGCTGGCGCGCTACGCGCCGCAGCTGCGCCGCTACGCCGAGGCGATGCGGGCGCTGGACGGCCGGCCGCAACGCGTCGGCCTGTACTTTCCGCTGCTCGACGCCTGGCGCGAACTCTAGAGCGTGCCTTCGATCGCGAACGGACGCCGTCCCAGTTCGTCCGGCGGGCCGAGGAAGGCGAGCGTGTCGAAGATGGCGGGCCCGGCGCCGGGGCCCGGCGCGACCTCGCCGCTCAGCAGGTAGCTGCCGTCGGGCCTGAGCTCGATGGCTCCGCGCACGCGCAGCGGCCCGCCGAGGTCGCGCAACCGACCGGTCAGCGTGTCGGTACCGACCGCGCCCTCGCCGACGGTCAGTTCGAAATCACCGAGCAGCGGTCCGCCCGGTCCGGGCGCCTTGAGCGAACGCACGAAGAGCTTGCCGGCGGCCTCGATGGGGCGGCGGGCGACGATCCGCAGGCGTTCGACGTCGAGTTCCAGGCTGCCGCTCCAGCCGGGCGGAGTCGCCATGCCCTCGAAAGCGGCGAGCGGAACCTGGCCGCTGAGGCCGGTCGCCAGCAGCTCGCCGTCGAGCCCGCCGGACAGCTCGGCGACGAGCGCGCCACCGGCAGGCCGCAGGTTCACGCGGCAGGACCACTTGAGCGCCAGCAGGCGCCAAGGCCGGCAGGACCATTCCAGCGCGCCGATCGGCGCGCCGTTCACGGCGAGCTGCGAGGCCCGCCCGGACCAGATCGTGCCGCCGACGCCCTGCATCGCGATGCCGCCCGGCAGCCGGCTTGCGAGCTGGTGCGCCGGGACCCTCGCGATCACGAACACGAGGAAGGCGGCGACGCCCGCCGCGACCAGGAGACTGCGCCTGGTCATCGGGCTCAGTTGCCGCGCAGCACCACGGTCGCGTCCACGAGGCCCGGTGCTGCGGTCCTCGAGACGCTCGCCGTCTCCACGAGCGCGCCGCGCTCCTGCTGCAGGCGCACGAGCATCACCGCGAGCGCGTCGAAGGAGGCGGCAGTGAAACGCGCGCGGATGGCGCCTGGCGACGCCGGTTCGACCCCGGCGAGGGACTGCGACAGGCCGCCCTCGCGGGCGATGCGGTCCACCGCGATCGCGAGCGACTCGCCGGGTCGCGCGGCGGGAGCGGCCTGCAGCCGCGGGGTCGCCGCCTCGATGAAGGCAAGGTCCTCGCGCCGGCGCGCGACGCGCTGCTCCGCGGAGGCGACCGCATCGCCGAGCTTCCACACCAGGCCGGCGCCGAGCAGCACGGCGGCCGCGGCGGCGCCCCACACGACCACCCGCTGCTCGCGTTCCGGCAGCGAGGCATGCCACTCGCGCAGGTTCATGGGGATGGCCTCGCGCGGATGCGGACCTGCGCCAGCACGCCCTTGTCGGTCGGCAGCGCCGAGGCGACGTCCGCGCCGAGTCCGCGCGCGGCCATCGCCTGGGAGAAGCGCGCAAAGGCATCGGTGTTCGGCGCCGCCAGCTGCAGTTCCAGCGAGCGGTCGCGCCAGCCGAGCGACTCGACCGTCGATCCGGGCGCGCCGGCCAGCGCGCCGCCGACTGCCGCGAGCACGGCGAGCAATCCCTCGGGGTCGGCCGCGGCGCCGCTGCCGAGGCGCTGCGCCACCTGCGCGCGCGCGTCCTCGATCCGGGCGGCGTCCGGCAGCGCAATGCGCGCCGCCTGTTCGATGGCGGCATCGAGGCGCTTCTGCTCGGCATTCAGCCGCACCAGGTCGTATCCGCGCACGCCGACGTGAAGCGCGAGCGCCGCCAGCCCGACGAAGGCCGCGATCCGCCAGCGTTCCCAGCCGGCGCGCCAGCCGGTGCGGCGCGAAAACTCGCCCTGCAGCAGCGACAGCGCGCCTGGGCGCACGGCGCCGGCGGCGAGCAGCGGCAGGGATCCGTCGGGCAGCAACTGCAGATCGAGCGAACCGGTGACCTCGCGCAGGGCCTCGATCATCTCGCGCGACCGCTGCCAGTCATGCTGTGAGACGTAGAGTTGCACGTGGCGGTCCTCGCCCTCGAGCCCGGCCAGGGCAAACGCCTCGGTCAGCGGCTCGGCGTCGAGCGCGACCGGGAGTTCCCCCGGTGCGCGCACGAGCAGCTGCCCCGAGTCGAGCACGGCCACCGTCATGCCCGGGTTGTCGGGCACGCACAGCGTGTCCGGCACCATCGCCTGCGGCTCGAGGCCGGCGGCACGAAGCGCGTCCGTCCAGCCCCGCATCTCCTCGCGCCGCAGCGCCGCGACCAGCGTGCGGCCGGCGTCGTCGGCCTGGCCGATGCCGAAATGGAACTGCTCGACTTCGCCGGCGAGCAGCTCCTCCATCGCATACGGCACGACCTGCGCGAGGCGCGCGCCGCCCTTGACCGGCAACTCCGGACGGGCAAGCGTCACGCTCGAGCCGGGGACGATCACGATCAGCGGCCGCTCGGCCGCGATCGGCGCCGCGTCCGCGAGCGCCCCGGTCGAAACGGGGCCGAGGCGCCCGCCGTCCGCGCCGGTGACGACCCAGCAGGGCGGATCGGAGAGGCGCAGGACCAGGGATTGATTCATGCGTGGGAAACTCTGGCCTACTCGGTGCCGGTCGAGCGCAGCACGGTCCGGCTGCCGCCGCCGCTGTCGCGCTCGATCAGACTGTACAGGGTGAGTTCCGAGGTGCCAATACGGGCGGCCGTCACGGCGCGGAACCAGTTCGAGTTTTCCGAAATTGCCGGCAGCAGCGCCTGGTACTGGTCGGGCAGCAGCGTCGCCTGCAGGTCGGCCAGCGTCGGGAAGCAGCCGTCGCGGCGATTGGCGCGCAGCGCCTCGGCGTCGCCGAAGTCGGTGCCGCCCTCGACCAATGCCGCGAGCAGCGGCGCATTCGCGGTGCAGACGTTGATCGTGGTCCCAACCGGCAGGGCGGCAACGTAGGGCCGGATGCGCGAAAACTCCTCGAGCGTCATCCCCGGGAGCGCCAGCATCTCGGTCGTGCTGGTGATCGGGCCGTTGGCCGCACGATAGGGCGGGCTCTGCGCCAGATAGACGCCGTCCTCGGCGCCGTGCGGAAATCCCGGCACCGTGTCGCTGTCGAGCCAGTCGGCGAGGATCCGGCCCCAGCGCCGCTCGGCGCCGACGCGCTCGAGCAGCCGCTCGAAGCGCGCCAGCGAGGCCTCGTTCACCTCGCCCGAGGCGGTCAGCAGGTTGTTGACGTTGAAGCGCCCCTGCATGTCCTCGAGCGCACCGCGCACCTCGCCGCCGTCCACGGGAAGTGGCGGCAGCGGCTGCGCCCAGTTCTCCGCCAGGTGATCCGTCTGCGAATCCTCGCGGTCCTCGCGCAGCACCTCCGCGGCCCAGGCCTCGGCGCCGAGCGCCACGTGCCAGCCCTGTTCGAGGGCGAGCAGGCCGGCGGTGCGGCGCAGGTCTAGCGAGGCGCGCGTGCCCAGGTGCACGGCGACGATGGTGGCGATCGCGACCAGCACGATGGCGGTGATCAGGGCGACGCCGCGCTGCCTCATCCCGACACCTCGACCAGACGCCGGATCTCGCCGTAGTCCTCGAGCCGGATGGTGATCTCCACCGCCAGCGGGCGATCCCGCAGGAAGCGGTCCCCGGTGCCGCCGAGCGGCGGCCACTGCGCGTCCCAGTTGCGCCCGCCGTCCATGTAGCGGATCCCGATCTGCTCCACGCCGGGGAGCAGGCTGCGCCGGACCGGCTCGTTGGCGAGCGTGGGGTCGGTGACGGTCCAGTGCTCGCGGATGAGCGTGCGGTCCTCGATCCGGTAGCTGACGCGCTGCAGCGTGCCGCGCGGCGTGCCGGCGCCGTTCGGCCAGCCCGCGCGCGTCAGTTCGAACAGGGCCACGGAATTCGGGTCGCGCAGCAGCGACGGCCGGTAACCGTCGCCGATCAGTTCGCGCACCGGGCGCGGCGCGAGCGTGCGCAGGTCGCTGGTCATCAGCTGCACGGCGCGCTGCACCTGGCGCAGGCGGTCCATGTGCGTGGCCGCGATCTCCGCCTGCAGGCGTGCGTCGCGCACCGCCCGGAAGCTCATGAGGCCCATGATCGCGAGGATCGCCACCGCCACCAGGATCTCGAGCAGCGTGAACCCGCGCTGGCGCC
>JAHCAM010000029.1:0-25000 GCA_019634895.1 Steroidobacteraceae bacterium
ACCTCCCGCTGCCCCGGCGGCCGTGCCGCCGGCGCGCGAGCCGGCCGCCGAGCGCGCCGAAGTCGCGCGCGTGGACGCCGAGCTGCTCGACAACATGCTGAACGCCGCGGGCGAGGTCAGCATCTACCGCGCCCGCCTCGAGCAGCAGGTCTCCTCCATCGAGTTCAACCTGGCCGAGCTCGGCCGCGTGGTGCAGCGCCTCAAGGACCAGCTGCGCAAGCTCGAGATCGAGACCGAGGCGCAGATCCTGCACCGGCACGTGGATGCCGGCGCGCGCCGCAGCGACTTCGACCCGCTCGAGCTCGACCGCTATTCCTCGATCCAGCAGTACTCGCGCGCGCTCGCCGAGACTTCCTCGGACGTCGCCAGCGTGCAGGGCCTGCTCGCCAGCCAGACGCGCGAGGCGCAGAACCTGCTGACGCAGCAGGGCCGCATCGTCTCGGACCTGCAGGGCGGGCTGATGCGCACGCGCATGGTGCCGTTCCAGCGCCACGTGCAGCGCCTGACGCGCATCGCGCGCCAGGCCGGCTCCGAGACCGGCAAGAAGGTCGAGGTGCACATCCACGGCGCGGCCGGCGAACTGGACCGCCAGGTGCTCGACCGCATGCTGGCGCCGCTCGAGCACATGCTGAGGAACGCGGTCGTGCACGGCATCGAGCCGCCCGCGGAGCGCGCCAGGGCGGGCAAGTCCGAGTCCGGCTCGATCGACGTGACGCTCAGGCGCGAGGGCTCCGAGGTCGTCATCACCGTCGCCGACGACGGCGCCGGCGTGAACCTCAAGCTGGTGCGCGACCGCGCAGTGTCGATGGGCCTGATCACGCCGAAGCAGGAACTGTCGGACGAGCAGGCGCTGCAGCTGATCCTCGAGCCCGGATTCTCGACCGCCGGCAAGGTCACGCAGGCCGCGGGCCGCGGCGTCGGCATGGACGTGGTGGCGACCGAGATCAAGAAGCTCGGCGGCTCGCTGTACACCGAGACCTGGGCCGGCAAGGGCACGACGTTCACCGTGCGGCTGCCGTTCACGCTGGCGATCAGCCAGGCGCTCGTGGTGCGGGCCGGCGAGGAGCTGTTCGCGCTGCCGCTGCCGACGGTCGAGGGCGTGGTGCGCGTGCCGCGCTCGGAGGTCGCCAGGCACCTGGCCGAGGAGGCCGCGAGCTTCGACTACGGCGGCCAGAAGTACCGCTTCCAGCACCTGGCCTCGTTCGTGGCCGGCACGCCGTCGCCGGTGCCGGACCAGGACGCGGCCGTGCCGGTGATCCTGGTGCGCGCCGGCGAGCATTCGACCGCGATCGTGACCGACGAGCTGATCGGCAGCCGCGAGATCGTGGTCAAGACGGTGGGGCCGCAGATCTCCGGCATCCGCGGCATCTCCGGCGCCACCATCCTCGGCGACGGGCGCATCTGCGTGATCCTCGACATCGGCGCGCTGGTGCGCTCCGAGTGGCGCCAGCGGCCGTCGCCCGAGGCGCGGCTCGCCGGCCAGGCCGACCGGCGCGTGTTCGCGCTGGTGGTGGACGACTCGATCACGGTGCGCCGCGTCACGCAGCGTCTGCTGGAACGCAACGGCATGCGCGTGGTGACCGCCAAGGACGGCCTCGAGGCGGTCTCGGTGCTGCAGGACGAGGTGCCGGACGTGATCCTGCTCGACATCGAGATGCCGCGCATGGACGGCTACGAGGTCGCCTCGCACGTGCGCAATGACCCGCGCCTGAAGGACGTGCCGATCGTGATGATCACCTCGCGGGTCGGCGAGAAGCACCGCGCGCGCGCGATCGAGCTCGGCGTCAACGAGTACCTCGGCAAGCCCTACCAGGAGGGCCAGCTGCTGCAGGCGCTCGAGCCGCTGGTGCGGAGGAAGGCGCAGTGAGCGCGGAGCAGGAACTCTACGGGCTGCTGGTGCCGCTGCTCGACGAGCGGCTGCTGGTGCCGCGCGCCTGCGTCGCCGAGGTCACCGGCTTCCAGCCGCTGCAGGAGATGCCGGGCGCGCCGCCGTGGTACCTCGGCATCGCGTCGTGGAACGGCCGCGGCGTGCCGGTGGTGTCGTTCGAGGGCGCCTGCGGCAAGCGCATCCCGGTGATCGGCGGGCGCACGCGCATCGTGATCTTCACCTGCCTCGGCCAGAAGCTGCCGGCCGGGCACTTCGGCGTCGCGACCCAGGGCTTCCCGCAGCTGGTGCGGGTCAGCCCGCAGGTGATCGCGCCGGACAGCTCGCGCATCTTCCCGGAGCGCTCGCCCGTGCTCTGCCAGGTGCGCATGGTCAACGAGCTGCCGCTGGTCCCCGACCTCGAGCGCCTCGAGGAAATGATCGCCGACGAGACCACCGTCACCGCCTGAAGTTAAAGGGGACGCGTCCAATTACCTTTAAATGGGGACGCGTCCAATTACTCCGGGGTAATTGGACGCGTCCCCTTTATCGTCAGGCCAGGGCGAGGTCGGGGGCGAGGCGCAGCAGCGCTTCGGCGGGCAGGCGCGTGCGCACACCGGGCGTCTGCGCAATCACGCCGCGCTCGATCAAGGCGCCGACCGGCAGCGGCCGCGACAGCCGGCCCAGCCAGTGCAGGTCGAACACCGAAACGGAGCCGGCCTCCAGCAATTCACGCAGGCGCGCGAGCGAGTCGCAGGGATGGCCGGCGCACTGCGCCAGCAGCTCGCCAATCGTTGCCGCGTGACCAACGCGCGAGACCCGGGCCGCAGCCGTGACCGTGGCCGAACGTATCCGGTCCGGCGCGCGCGCATGGAGCAGCAGCAACAGGTCGCCGGGCTGCGGCTCGCGCGACACGCGGCCCGCGAGCAGCTGCTTGCGGATCGGGCTGCCGAGCGTCTGCGGCGCGGGCGTGGCCGGGAACAGCTCCGCCTGCGTGGCGCCCGCCAGTTCCGGGACCAGGCGGTCGTGGCTCGCCGCATCCAGCGGCCACAACCAGGCATCGCGGCCGGCGGCCGGCCGTGCGGCAGCCTCCTCTAGCCCGTGATGAAAGATCACCCGCCCGTGCCGGTCACGGCCGCGGCGCTCGAACTGCAGCAGGTCGAGCAGCAGCAGCACGTGGTCCAGGTGCGGGGGCACCAGCGCCCGCAACCCGATGCGCCCCCGCCTCGCAATCGTCAGCGCGGCCGCCACCACCGGCTCGACCGCGCGGCTGCCGCGCGCGCCGTCGGCGCAGCCGATGGCGGCCAGCGTCAGCTCCGGCGATTCCGTGGTGATCACGCCCAGCGCCACCGGGCGGCGGTTGTCGTTCGACACCAGCACGCGCGTGCCGGGCGCCTCCAGCCGCGACGCCAGGTACGGGTCGAACGGCTCGCAATCCTCGGCCAGCATGCCCTCGAGCGCCGGGTTCGACAGCGCCGCGCGCGGCTCGACCTCGGTGACCGCGAGCTCGCGCGCCTCGCCGGCCAGCGCCTCCAGCCAGGCCAGCGCGTCGCAGGGCGTCAGCACGCGATGGCCGAGCCCGGCGCGGCTCGCGATCCGGTGCAGCCGGCCGTCGTCGGCGATCAGCAGTTCCACGATGCGCGCGTGCAAGGCGCCCAGCAGCCGCAAGTCCGCGCGGTCGATCTCGTTGCGCGCCGGCATGAAGCGCGCCTCGAGGTCGCGCTTCGACGGCAGCGGCAGCTCCTCGATCTTGAGCAGCGGCTCGAAGCGCCACAGCGGCACCTGGCGGCGCACCACGTCCGGGTCGGTCGCGGCCTCGTCCCAGCTCTTCCTCTCGACGCAGAGCGCGAGCCCGAGCGCGGCCGCGTCATGGGCGATCTCGGCGAGCGTGCCGCGGTGCTGCTCGGTGCCCGGGCCGAAACAGAGGTAGGGATCGAGCAGCAGCCGCAGCCCTTCCTCGGTCGGGACCGCGCGCCGCACCTGCGAGGACTGCGTCATTTCAGGTCACCCGCTGCCGCCTGCAGGACCGCGAGCGCGGCGATCGCAGCGGTCTCGCTGCGCAGCACCCGCGGCCCCAACCGGCAGGAAAGATAACCCGTCTGGCGCGCCACGTCCCGCTCTGTTTCGGTCAGGCCGCCCTCCGGCCCGACCAGCAACTCGACGGCCGCCGCGCCAGCGGACCAGCCTGCCAGCGAGCGGCCGGCATCCGGCTCGAGCTGCAGCCGCCGCAGGCCGGCGCGCGCCGGCCGGCCGAGCCAGTCCGGAAGCGGCAGCGGATCCGCGACCTCCGGCAGCCGCGCCCGGCCGCACTGCTCGCAGGCGGCGATCGCGATGCCGCGCCAGTGAGCGACCTTCTTCGCCCGCGTAGCGGCATCCAGCTTCACCACGCTGCGCTCCGCTGCGACCGGCTGGATCGCGGCGACGCCGAGCTCGGTCGCCTTCTGCACGACGAGGTCCATGCGCTCGGCGCGGGCGATGCCCTGCACCAGGGTGATCGCCAGCGGCGACTCGGCGCGCGCGGAAGCGACTGCCTTCACCTCCACGGCCGCAGCCCCGCGCCGCAGCTCGAGGATCACGGCGGGATAGTCGCTGCCGTCGCCGTTGAACAGCGTCACCGCGTCGCCCGCGCCCAGCCGCAGCACGCGGGTCAGGTGCTCGTGCGCCGAGCCGCGCAGTTCCACCCGCGCGCCTGCCGCGAGCGGCTGCTCGATGTACACCCGGATCAGGCGCATGCCGCGTCCACCGCGCCGCGGGCCACGCCCGCCAGCCAGTCGACCTGGCCGGGCTCGATCACGTACGGCGGCATCAGGTAGATGACGTTGCCGAGCGGGCGCAGCAGCGCGCCCTGCGACAGCGCGTACTCGTACGCGCGCAGCCCGCGCCGCTCGCGCCAGTCGTAGCGCTCACCGCTGCCGCGGTCGCGCACCACTTCGATTGCGAGGATCATCCCGGTCTGCCGCACTTCCGCCACGTGCCGGTGATCCGCGAGCTCCGCCGTCGCTTCCGCCATGCGCGCGGCCAGCGCCCGGTTCTTCGCGATCACGTCGTCGGTCTCGAAGATCGAGAGCGTGCCGAGCGCCGCCGCGCAGGCGAGCGGATTGCCGGTGTAGCTGTGCGAATGCAGGAAGGCCGTGAGCTTCACGTAGTCGTCGTAGAACGCCTGGTAGAGCGCCTCGGTCACGACCGCGACCGACAGCGGCAGGTAGCCGCCGGTGAGTCCCTTCGACAGGCAGACGATATCCGGCCGGATGCCGGCCTGCTCGCAGGCGAACATCGTGCCCGTGCGGCCGAAGCCGACCGCGATCTCGTCCGCGATCAGCAGCACCCCGTGCCGGTCGCAGGCCTCGCGCAGCAGCGAGAGATACACCGGGTGGTACATGCGCATCGAGCCCGCGCACTGCACCAGCGGCTCGACGATGACGGCGGCGACCTCGTCGGCATGGTCCGCGAGCGCGCGCTCCATGTGCGCGAACAGGCGCCGGCTGTGCGCCTCCCAGTCCTCGCCCGGCTCGCGCAGGTGGCAGTCGGGGGAGGGCACCGTGATCACGTCCATCAGCAGCGGCTGGTACACCTTCTTGTAGAGCTCGACGTCGCCCACCGCGAGCGCGCCCAGCGTCTCGCCGTGGTAGCTGTTCGAGAGCGTGACGAAGCGGCGCTTGGCGGGCCGGCCCGCGTTCTGCCAGTAATGGAAGGCCATCTTGACCGCGACCTCGACCGCGGCCGAGCCGTTGTCGGCGAAGAAGCAGCGCGTGAGCCCCGCGGGCAGCAGCCGCACCAGCTTCTCGGCCAGCGCGACCGCCGGCTCGTGCGTGAAACCGGCGAGCATCACGTGCTCGAGCCGCCCGAGCTGCTCGCGCACGGCGGTGTTGATGCGCGGGTTCGCGTGCCCGAACAGGTTGACCCACCAGGAGCTGATGCCGTCGAGGTAGTGGCGCCCGTCGAAGTCGTAGAGCCACACGCCCTCGCCGCGCGCGATCGGGATCAGCGGCAGGCGCTCGTGGTCCTTCATCTGCGTGCAGGGATGCCAGATCACCGCGAGGTCGCGGGCGGCGATGGCGGCGTTGCGGGAAGCAATGGTCATCCCGCACGCAGTGTATGCGATTGGAACCGGTCACGGCTGCGGGCTAAGCTGTCGCGGTGAAGGACATCGCAATCTCGGCAGGGTTGCTCGCCGCCGCGCGCCGTGTGGCCTCGCCGAATCGCGATCCGCGGCCCGACGGTTTCCAGCCCGAACTGATCGTCATCCACGGCATCAGCCTGCCGCCCGGCCGCTACGGCGGGGAGTGGATCGATCGGCTGTTCACGAATGCGCTGCCGCCGGGCGAGCACCCGTACTTCGCCGAGATCCAGCACCTGCGCGTGTCCTCGCACGTGCTGATCGATCGCGAGGGCCGCATCACGCAGTACGTCCCGTTCCACGAGCGCGCCTGGCACGCAGGGCAGTCGTACTGGCGCGGCCGCGAGAACTGCAACGACTTCTCGATCGGCATCGAGCTCGAGGGCACGGACGACGAGCCTTACGACGACCGCCAGTACGCGGCGCTGGTGCCGCTTATCGCTGCCCTGCAACAGACCTACCCCGGACTCAGCGCGGGCTGGATCGCCGGGCACGCCGACATCGCCCCGGGGCGCAAGACCGACCCCGGCCCGGCTTTCGACTGGAGCCGGCTGGAGCGGGACCTGCGCGCTGCGGGCGCGGTATTCCGCCGCGAAATCCTGGCTTGAATATCATTAGACTAGTTTATAGACTAGTCTGATGAAGAAACCCGCGCGTACCCGGATCGGCGCCTACGAGGCAAAGACCCGCCTGCCGGAACTGCTGCGCCAGGTACGGGCCGGGCGGCGCTTCACGATCACCAACCGCGGCCAGGCGGTCGCCGACCTGGTCCCGAGCGAGGCGGCGCCACGGCGCGATCATCGTGCCGTAATCGAGAGATTCGAGGCGTTTATCGCGGCCCATCCGGTTCGCGGCCATGTCAACGTAAGGGAGTTGATCGAGGAAGGCCGCGAGTGAGTTTCGTGCTGGATGCGTCCGTGACGATGGGTTGGCTGCTCTCGGACGCCAGCGCCCGCCAGCGTCAGTACGCCGCCGCCTCGCTGGGCGCACTGAAGCAGGGCGCGATCGCCTGGGTGCCGGCAACCTGGACGCTCGAAGTGGCCAACGTGCTTGCGCGCGCCGAGGCGCGCGGCCAGGTCACGCAGGCCCAGATCGGCGCCTTCCTCGAGTTGCTCGCGGGCGCGCCGATTCGCATCGATGAAGAAACCGTTGATCACGCGCTGGGCGGAACGCTGGACCTGGCGCGGCGATTCGCCATCTCGTCGTACGACGCTTCCTATCTCGAACTCGCGCTGCGCCGTCAGTTGCCGCTGGCCACTTTTGACGACGACCTGCACAAGGCCGCCGAGCGCGCGGGCGCGGCGCGATTCCGGCCAACGTGAGGTGGCGGACGGCAGGGTCGCCCGCAGCGGTGCTGGCTCTCCTGTTGGCAGCGTGCAGCGCGCCGACGCCGCCCGCATCCGGCGAACGCATCGTCAGCGTCGCGCCCAACCTTACCGAGATGCTGTTCGCCGCCGGCGCGGCAGACCAGCTCGTCGCCGTCAGCGAGTACAGCGACTGGCCGGAGCAGGCGAAATCGCTGCCACGTATCGGCGACGCCTTCCGCCTCGACTACGAAAGCATCGTCGCGTTGCGGCCGACCGTAGCCGTCATCTGGGCGACCGGTACGCCGGCGGGCGTGGCCGAGCGGCTGGAATCGCTGGGCATCAAGGTGGTCGGCATCCCGACGCATCGTCTGGACGACGTGGCTGCGGGCCTCGAAACTCTGGGCGAGCTGGCCGGCACGCAGGAGGTCGCGCGCCAGGCCGCGGCGGGGTTTCGCGCGCGCATCGCGGGGCTGCGCGAAGAGTACCGCGCGCGCGGAAAATTGAAGGTCTTCATCCAGATCGACGATGCGCCGCTCTACACCGTGGGTGGTGGGCACCTGATCACAGAGATCGTCGAGCTATGCGGCGGCGAGAACGTGTTTGCCGATTCGACTGCGCTCGCGCTGCCCGTGGACCTTGAATCGGTCCTCGCGCGCGCGCCGCAGGTGATGCTCTCGACCGACGACGGCGACCCGGTGGCATTCTGGTCGCGCTTCGGCGGCCTGGCGGCCGTGGCCACGGGCAGCGTCTATCGCGCGCCCGCAGACCTGCTCGCGCGACCCAGCCCGCGCATCGCCGAGGGCGCGGCCCGCGTCTGCGAAATGCTGGACGACGCGCGCGAGCGCCAGTCGCCGGCGCCAGCCGACCGTTTCCTTTCGAACCTGTCGCGGCATTGCGGGCAGGCCTTCGCCGGACGCATCGTCGCCAATGTGCCGCAGCCTGACAGCGATCCCTTCACCGGCAAGGCGCTCGTCATGCACCTGCGCGAGTGCCGCGACGGCGAACTGCGCATTCCGTTCCACGTCGGCGGCGACCGCAGCCGCACCTGGGTGCTGACGCGCACGCCGCAAGGGCTGCGGCTGAAGCACGACCACCGCCACGAGGACGGCAGCGACGACGCGGTCACGATGTACGGCGGAGACACGGCCACGGTTGGCACCGCGATGCGCCAGGAGTTTCCCGTCGATGCCGAATCGATCGCGCTGTTCGAGCGCGAGGGACTCGCGGCCTCGGTCACCAACGTCTGGGCGATGGAGATCGAGCCGGGGCGGCGGTTCCTCTACGAGTTGCGCCGCCCGAGCGGCCGCCTGTTCCAGGTGGAGTTCGACCTGACCAGGCCCGTGACGCCGCCGCCGGCGCCCTGGGGACACTGACCGTCGCCCGACTCAGCGGCGCTCGTGCTTCCAGAGCACCTCGCCGCCGGACTCATGCCGCGCCAGCACGCGCGCGATCACGAACAGCAGGTCCGACAGCCGGTTGAGGTACTGCAGCGGCTCCGCCGCGACCGTCTGGACGCGTGCGAGCGTCCAGCAGCGCCGCTCGGCGCGCCGGCAGGTCGCGCGCGCGAGGTGGCAGGCGGCGGCCGCAGGCCCGCCACCCGGCAGGATGAATTCCTTGAGCGGCGGCAGGCCCTCATTGAAGCGGTCGAGCGCGGCCTCCAGCGCGGCGACGTGCTTCGCCTCGATCGCGCGATGGCCCGGGATGCAGAGCTCCCCGCCCAGGTCGAACAGCTCGTGCTGCACGCCGGTGAGGACCTCGCGGACCGGCGCGGGTATGCCCGGCGCGGCCAGCACCAACCCGATCGCGCTGTTGCACTCGTCCACGCAGCCGTAGGCCTCGACGCGCGGGTCGTCCTTGGGCACGCGGCTGCCGTCGCCGAGGCCGGTCGTGCCGTCGTCGCCGGTACGCGTGTAGATCTTTGACAGCCGGTTGCCCAAGCGTCCCTCAGCGGAAGTCGTGCCGCAGCGCCACGAAAAGGCTGCGGCCCATGGTATTGAAGCCGCGCGCCAGCTCGTAGTCCTCGTCGAACAGGTTCTCCGCTCGCGCGAGGATTGTAAAGCGCGGGGCCACGGCGATCCGGGCCGACAGGTTCGCCAGCCAGTAGGCGGGCATGGCGACCGGCTGCGGGAAGCCGAAATCGCGGCGGTCGCCGGCGTAGAGCAGGTCGAGCGCGAACTCATGGCCGCCGATGCGGCGCGACAGCGCGAGCGTCGCGTTCTCCTTCGCGCGGCGCAGCAGGCGCGCGCCGGTGAGCGTGTCGCGCGGGTCCTGCAGCGTGAGTCCCGCGCGCGCGGACCAGCGCTCGCCCTCGTAGCGCCAGGTGGCCTCCGCACCCTCGATGCGCGCGCGCTCGACGTTGCGGTTCTCGCCTTCGAAAGTGTCGAAGTCGATGACCACGAACTGGATCAGCTCGTCGATCTCGTTGCGGAACAGCGCCAACGACAACGACTGGCGCTCGCCGATGCGCTGGCGCAGCGCGATCTCGTAGCTCTGCGACTCCTCGGGCTCCAGCGCCGGGTTGCCGCCGAAGCCGTAGAGGTCGGTCGCATCCGGCGCGCGGAAGGCGGTGCCGGCTGCCAGCGTCACCAGCGCGCCCGCCCAGGGCTCGTAGCCGTACTCCGCGTTCCAGGTGGCATGGCCGCCGAAGGTTTCGTGGTCGGTCCAGGCGGCGGCGGCCAGCAGCCGGTGCCGGCCGAAGCTGGCCTGGTCCTGAACGTAGAACTGCGCCGTCGTGGTCGCAGCATCGTAGGGCAGGCCGAAGGACTCGGCATCCGCTTCTTCGTCCTGCCACAGCAGCCCCGCCGTGAGCTGCTGGCGATCCGAGAGCGCCAGGTCGTTCTGCCAGTCGAGCGTCCAGCGCCGCGTGCGCAGGAAGTCGGGAGACTGGTTCTGCGCGATCTCGTCGACGGCGTGGCCGAGCGTGACCCGCGTCTCCCAGCTCCCGGTGGCTGCGAACGCCGCGCTCGCCGCGAACGCCGAGTTCTCGAAGTCCTGGTCCACCGGCGTCACGAAGAAGTCCGAGTACTCCGAGGTGCCCGAGGCGTGCCAGCCGCGCAGGCCGAGTTCGACGGCGCCGAGCCTGGCGCTCGCGGCGGCGGTCAGCGACAGGTGCTCGTAGCCGCGGTCCGTGGCATCGCCGGTGCGGGTCGGGAATCCGGCGCTGTCGAGCCAGGAGAAGCCGAAGGACAGGTCGCGCGCCTCGCTGCCGAAGCCGCCCGTGAGGCTTGCGCTCCTGCTGTCGTAGTCGCCGAAGCCCGCCTGCGCGCGCAGGCCGGCGTCGCGGCCGCGGCGGGTGATGACGTTGATGACGCCGCCGACCGCGTCCGAGCCGTACAGCGTCGAGCGCGGGCCCTTGACGATCTCCACGCGCTCGACGAGTTCCGGCGCGATGTTCTGGACTGCGGCGCTGCCGATGGTTCCCGGATTGATGCGCAGCCCGTCCACCAGCACCAGCGCGTGGTTCGACTCGGTGCCGCGCAGGAACAGCGAGGTCTGCTGGCCGGGTCCGCCGAGGCGTGCGACCTCGATGCCCGCGCGCAGGCGCAGCGCGTCGCCGAGGTCGGCGGCGGGCAGGCGCTCGAGTTCCGCCGCGCCGATCATCTCGACGTTCGCGAGCACGCGATCCGCCGGGACTTCCGTGCGCGTCGCGGTGACGACGACGGGGCCGAGGGACTGCGCCGCGGCGCCTGCCGCCGGCAACAGGGACAATGAAACGAGAACGGAAACGGTGTGGATGTTCACCGGCGCTCCTCCCGAGCTGGTGGATACGGATGCCTGACGGGCCGGTCTCCGGACTCACGGCGGGTCCCGAAGGACCGTCCGCATCGCCTTCCCACCGGGATCTCCGGCAGTGGCTGCAGGCAGCGCCTGCGTGATGCGGCTTGCGCCGTTCACCGTTGCGGGGGCAGTGCCGGGATGGCGAGCGACTCGCTGCACCGGCTTCCCGATTAGCCCGGGCTTGCGCCCGGGTACCTGTCATCGCCGGCCAATGTAGGGAGGTCGCTGCACGGGGTCAAGCGGACGTTGACGGCATCGCGCCGGCGCAGCACCCTGCCGGCATGACGCACTCGGCCAGACTGCAGGCAGCGCTCACGGCGGCGGCCCGGGCGGCGGAGCTCATCCGCGGCAGCTACCGGCGCAACCTCGCCGTGCGCAGCAAGGCCGACGGCTCGCCGGTCACCGAGGCCGACGTCGCGGCCGAGGCCGCGATCCGCGAGATCCTGCTGGCGCGCTACCCCGGCGACGGCTTCTACGGCGAAGAATCGGACGCGGTCCGATTAGACGCTGAGCACCTGTGGATCGTGGACCCGATCGACGGCACCAAGTCGTTCGTGCGCCGCTACCCGATGTTCTCCACGCAGATCGCGCTGATGCGCGACGGGCGCCTGGTCGCGGGCGTCTCCTGTGCCCCGGTGTACGGCGAGACCGCCTGGGCCGAGGAGGGCGCGGGCGCATTCATGGACGGCGACAAGCTCGCCGTCAGCAGCATCGCGACCATCGAGGAGGCCACCGTCTCGACCGGCAACCTGCGTTCGCTCGCCGGTGGGCCGCGCTGGGCGGCCTTCGGGCGCCTGGTCGCGCGCCTCGACCGCATCCGCGGCTTCGGCGACTTCCTGCACTACCACCTGCTGGCGGCGGGCAAGCTCGAGGCGGTGGTCGAGTCCGACATCGGCATCCTCGACATCGCCGCACTCACGGTGATCGTCGAACAGGCGGGCGGCCGCGTGACCGACCTCGAGGGCGCGCCCATCGGCCTGCAGTCGAAGAGCATCCTGGCCAGCAACGGCCGGCTGCACGACACGATCCTCGAGGCGCTCAGGGGCTGACGAAGACCCGGCCGCCGCGCCAGGCGATCTCCTCGACCGGCACCGCGTAGAGCGTGGACAGCGCATCGGCGGTCAGCACCTCCGCCGCCCTGCCGAACTGCCAGCGGCCGTCGCCGAACAGCAGCAGCGCGTGGCTCGCCCAGCGCGCGGCGAGCGTCGCATCGTGCAGCGTCGCGATCACGAGCCCGCCCGCGTCCGCGCGCGCCCGGAACAGCGCCAGCACTTCGTGGCGGTGCTGCGGGTCGAGATGATTGGTCGGCTCGTCCAGCAGGCAGACGGCGGCGTCCTGCGCCAGCAGCGTCGCCACGTCGAGCCGCCGGCGTTCGCCGCCGGAGAGCGTATCCACCGCGCGCGGCGCGAAGGCCGCGAGCCCGACCGCGTCCAGCGCCGCGCGGGCGCTGGCGTGATCCTCCGCGCCTTCCCATTGCCAGAACGGCAGGTGCGGGTGCCGGCCGATCAGCGCGGTGTCGAACACCGTCGCCGGAAAGGGATCGTCGGTGACCTGCGGCAGCAGCGCGAGCCTCCGGGCCCGCTCGCGCCCCGGCCAGCCCGCGATGTCCCGGCCGTCGAGCTCCACGCTGCCGGCGGCGGGCGCGCGCAGTCCGGCGAGCGTGTGCAGCGTGAGGGTCTTGCCGACGCCGTTGTTGCCGAGCACGGCGACGAAATCGCCGCCCTGCGCCTCGAACGCAAGGCCGCGCACCAGCGTGCGGCCGGGCACCGCGACCTCGAGAGCGCGCGCGGCGAGCGAGGCTGCGGCGGCCGTTACGGCTGCAGGCGCTGGTGACGCCATGGCTCGGCGTGGAATCGTCCGCTGCCGGCGGGCGTCATCTCGCGCGTCCAGCGCGCGCGGTCGTGCAGGCGGTGTTCGCCCTCGACCCACAGCTCGACCGAGGCCGCCCACAGCCGGTAACCGCCCCAGTTCGGCGGGCGCGGCAGCCGCAGCCCCGGTTCCTCGTCGTCCTCTTCCGTCGTGAACGGATCCGGCGCGCCGAGGCGCGTGGCGGTCTCGCGCAGCCGCTGCAGCAGCAGCTGGTGCGAGGCGATCGGCGCGCTCTGCTCGCTGGTGATCGCCGCGAGCCGGCTGCGCCAGGGGCGGCTCGCGAAGTAGTCGTCGCTTTCGCTCGCCAGCGCCCGCACCACCGGTCCTTCGACGCGAAGCTGGCGCCCGAGCGTGTCCCACTGGAACACGACGGCGGCCCAGGGATGCTCGGCGAGCTCGCGGCCCTTGCGCGAGTCGTAGTTGGTATAGAAGACGAGATAGCCCGGGTCGGCGACGATCTCCTTGCACAGCACCACGCGCACCGCCGGCTTGCCTTCGCCGTCCACGGTGGCGAGGCTCATCGAGTTCGGGTTGCGCTGCACCTGTTCGTCGAAGGCCTGGCGCAGCCACGTGGACGCGAGGGGCATCGGATCCGCCGGCAGCGGGTCCGGGAGCGTCTGGAAGCGGGCGTGCATGGCGCGATGTTAACGCGCCCGCCGCCCGCCGGTGTAACTTGGGCCCGTGCACCGGCGGACGGTCAACGGCGTGCGGATCGCCTTCGTGGACGAGGGCCGGGGCGAGCCGGTCCTGCTGCTGCACGGCCTGGGCGGCAGCCACGACGACTGGCGCCTGCAGCGGCCGGAGTTCGCGAAGCACCACCGTGTCCTGATCCCGGACCTGCGCGGCTTCGGCGCCAGCGGCCGGCGCGAGCCGTTCACCATCCAGCAGCACGCGCGCGACATGCTGGCGCTGCTGGCGGCGCTCGACATTGCGCGCGCGCACGTCGTCGGGCTGTCCATGGGCGGCGCCATCGCGATCGAGATGGCGCTCACGCAGCCGGCGGCGGTGGCCTCGCTGGTGCTTGCGAACACCGCGCCCGGCTTCCGGCTGTCGAGCTGGGAGCGCCGGCGCATGGCCTGGCTGCGCGTGCTGCTGGCGTCGCTGCTGGGCGTGGGCGCGGTCGCACGGTTCACCGGGCGCGGGTTCTTTCCGAAGCGCGGCCAGGGCCGGCTGCGCCGCCGCCTGATCCGCCGCGCCAGCGAGACCAGCCGCTGGGTCTACCTCGCGACCCTGCGCGCGCTCACGCGCTGGAATGCCGAGTCGCGCCTGCACCGGATCCAGGCGCCGGCGCTGGTGCTCGCGGCCGAGTTCGACATGACCACGACGGCGGAAAAACGCCGCTGGGCCGGGCGCATGCCCGCTGCGAGGGTCATCGAGCTGCCCGGCAGCCGCCACCACAGCGAGCAGGATTCCCCGGAGCGCCTGAATCGCGAGGTGCTCGCCTTCCTGCGCGCGCAAGCCATTGATTGAAGGCGATTTCCGCGATTAAGGCCCGATTCAGGTTGCGGGGCAGAGACTGTGTCCACGCACCCTGAGGAGGAGCCACGATGTTGAAGACCACACTGACCGCCGCGACGCTCGCGTTGCTGCTCGCAGGGCCGGCGCTCGCCGACGACGATCGCCGCGGCCGGGGCGATCGCGACGATCGCTACGACCGCCGCCACGACGATCGCGACGACCGCCACGACCGGCGTCATGACCGCCGCGACGACCGCCACGACCGTCGCCATGACCGGCGCGACGACCGGCGCAGCGACGGAGGTTGGCACGACAACGTGCGCCGCTACTACTACGACGGGCGCGACCACCGGGACTGGCGCGACTACCGCCGCGATTTCCGGGGCCGCGACTGGCGCTACGTGCCGCCTGCGCGCTACAGCTCGAACTACGGCTATCGCTACGGCTACGAGCTGGCGTGGAGCGACTGGGCCCGCTACGGCCGTCATGACCGCGGCTGGCGCCGTTCGCCGCCGTCGCGGTTCCGCCTCGACGTCGCCTACCGCTCGGGCTACGAGGCGGGCTGGCGCGATGCGGCCAGGTACTACGGCTACGGCTATCGCCCGCGCTACTGGGCGCATGATCCGCGCAGCGGCTGGTACTTCGGCTTCCATATCACCGGCTGATGCCTGAAACCCGGCCCGCTTGCGCAAACGCAGGCGGGCCGGTACACAGGGCGGTCCCCACGAGGTGCCGCCCGATGGAACTCAAGGAATTGCGCGAACGGCTGACCCGCCTGGACGGCGAGCTGCTCGCGCTCATCGCCGAAAGACAGCGCCTCTCGGAAGAAGTCGCCCGCGCCAAGCGCGCCACCGGCCTTCCGACCCGGGATTTCCAGCGCGAACGCGACGTGCTCCTGAACGCCCGTTCCAGGGCCGAGAGTCTCGGGCTGGCGCCGGCGCTCGCCGACAACCTCCTGCGCCTGCTGATCCGCAGTTCGCTGGCGACGCAGGAGCAGGCCCAGGTCGCGGCCCAGGGGCAGGGCGGCGGCAAGCGCGCGCTGGTCATCGGCGGGCGCGGCAAGATGGGCCGCTGGTTCGCAGAGTTCCTGGATTCGCAGGGTTACGACGTCGAGATCGCGGATCCGGCCGGCCCGCTCGAGGGCTACACCCACCGCGCCGACTGGCAATCCGACGAGCTGTCGCACGACGTGATCGTCGTGGCGACGCCGCTCGGCATCACCGCCGCCATCCTCGAGCAGCTCGCGCGCCATCATCCGCCTGGCCTCGTGTTCGACATCGGCTCGCTCAAGACGCCGCTGCGCGCGGGACTTGCCGCGCTGGTGCAGGCGGGCGTCAAGGTCGCCTCCTTGCACCCGATGTTCGGCCCGGACACCGACCTGCTGTCGGGCCGGCACGTCATCCACGTGGACGTCGGCCGGCCGGATGCGGTGGCCGAGGCGCAGGGCCTGTTCGCCTCCACGATGGCGGAGCAGGTGATCACGACGCTGGACGACCACGACCGGCTGATCGCCTACGTGCTCGGCCTCTCGCACGCGATCAACATCGCCTTCTTCACGGCGCTGGCCGAGAGCGGGGAGGCGGCGCCGCGCCTCGCGCGGCTTTCGAGCACGACTTTCGATGCCCAGCTCTCGGTGGCCACGCTGGTCGCGGCGGAGAGCCCGGCGCTCTACTTCGAGATCCAGGCGCTCAACCAGTACGGCGGCGAGTCGCTGGCCGCGCTCGCGGACGCCGTCCGGCGCCTCCAGGAGCTGGTCGGCGGGCAGGACGCCGCCGGTTTCGCCCGGCTGATGCGCCGCGGACAGGCCTACCTGCAGGACCGTGCCGCCGCCCGCCAGAACTGATATGCTAATGAGAGTCATTCGCATTACCGTATTGGGGTCCCCATGACGCTTTCCATGTCCCGGGCCTTCCTGCTGGCCGTGACCCTGGTGCTGACGCTCGCCGCGGCCTTTGCGGCCCATGCGGCAGGCCAGCCGCTGGTCGTGTACACCGCCCGCAAGTACCAGCTGGTGGACCAGCTGTTCCAGGAGTACGGCCGCGAGCGCGGCATCGAGGTCAAGTTCGTCACCGACGACGGCGCGCCGCTGATCGCGCGGCTCGCGGCCGAGGGCCGGAACAGCCCGGCCGACCTGCTGATCACGGTGGACGCCGGCGACCTGTGGCGCGCGACCGAGGCGGGCCTGCTGCAGCCGGTGAAGTCGCCGATGCTCGAGGCCGCGATCCCGGCGCACCTGCGCGACCCGCAGGGCCACTGGTTCGGCCTCGCGGTGCGCGCGCGCACGATCGCCTACTCGACGGCGCGGGTGAAGCCGGCGGAGCTCTCGACCTATGCGGCGCTCGGCGATCCGCGCTGGAAGGGCAGGCTGTGCCTGCGCAGCGGCAAGCACGCCTACAACCAGTCGCTCGTCGCGATGATGATCGGCGACATCGGCGAGGAAGCCGCCGAACGCGTGGTGCGCTCGTGGATCGCAAACCTCGCCGCGGAGCCGTTCTCGAGCGACACGCTGATGCTCAAGGCGGTCGCCGCCGGCCAGTGCGACGTCGCGATCACCAACAGCTACTACCTCGGCCGGCTGCAGGCCGAGGACCCGGCATTCCCGGTGCAGATCTTCTGGGCCGACCAGGGCGGGCGCGGCACGCACGTGAACGTCTCGGGCGGCGGCGTGACGAAGCATGCCAAGAACCGCGCCGAGGCGATCCGTTTCCTCGAGTGGCTGGCCTCGCCAGAAATCCAGCAGCGTTTCGCCGCGGTGAACTACGAGTTCCCGGCGAACGCCGGCGTCCCGCCGCTGCCGACGGTCGCGGCCTGGGGCAGCTTCGAGCCCAATCTGGTCAACGTCGGCACCATCGGCAGGACCCAGCCGGCGGCCGTGAAACTGATGGATCGCGCCGGCTGGCGCTGAGATCATGCGGCGGCATGCCTGATCGCATGAGTCCGTCGCCTTGATCGCCATTCGCCACCCGGGTCCGGCCCTCGCCGCGCTCGCGGTGGCGCTGCCGATGATCGCCGTGCTGGTCGCGGTGATCCAGGGCGCCACCGGCGCGGACCCCGAATTGTGGGCGCACCTGCGCGAGCACGTGCTGGCGCGCGTCGCCTGGAACACCGTGGTGCTGGTGGTCGGCGTCGTCGCGGTCGCCCTCGCACTCGGCACCGCGCTTGCCTGGCTGACCGCCGCCTGCGAGTTTCCGGGCCGCGGCTTCTTCTCCTGGGCGCTGCTGCTGCCGATGGCCATGCCGGCCTACGTGCTCGCATTCGTCGCGGTGGCGACGCTCGATTACGCGGGCGCGGTGCCGATGACGCTGCGCGCCTGGCTCGGCGATGCGCTGTGGCTGCCGCCGATCCGCTCGA
Organism: Steroidobacteraceae bacterium; assembly: GCA_019634895.1. Lineage (GTDB taxonomy): Bacteria > Pseudomonadota > Gammaproteobacteria > Steroidobacterales > Steroidobacteraceae > SCUD01. The sequence goes on from JAHCAM010000029.1 coordinate 17,744, forward strand.
CCGGCGGCGTGATCCTGGTGCTCGCGCTCGCGGGTTATCCCTACGTCTACCTGATGGCGCGCGGCGCGTTCCTGACGCACGGTGCGCGCGCGCTCGAGGCGGCGCAGTCGCTGGGCCTCGGTCCGTGGCGGGGCCTGTTCCGGGTCGCCATCCCGCTCGCGCGCCCGTGGCTCGCGGCCGGGGCCGCGCTGGTCGCGATGGAGACGCTCGCCGACTTCGGCGCGGTCTCGGTCTTCAACTACGACACCTTCACGACCGCGATCTACAAGGCCTGGTTCGGGCTGTTCTCGATCGAGACTGCGCTCGGGCTCGCGCTGCTGCTGATGCTGCTGGTCGCGGCGGCGCTCGCCGTCGAACGCATGGCGCGCGGCCGCGCGCGCTACGCCGCGGCCGATTCCGGCGCCCGCGCGGGGGCGCGGCTCGCGCTGCCCGGCGCGCGCGGCTGGATCGCCTGCGCGGTGGCCTCGGCCGTGTTCGCCGTGGGCTTCCTGGTGCCGCTGGTCGTGATCGCACGCTGGGCCTGGCACGTCGCGCCGCTCGATTTCGACGCGCGCTACGCCAGCTACGTGCTGCGCACGCTCACGCTCGCGGGCATGGCGGCCGCCGCCTGCCTGGCGCTCGCGCTCGTGCTCGGCTATGCCACGCGCGTCTCGCAGGGACGCGTGACCCGGGCGGCGGCGCGCATCGCGACGCTGGGCTACGCCGTGCCGGGTGCGGTGCTCGCGGTCGGCGTGGTGGGCGCGCTGGGCGCGATCGACGCGCTCTGGCGCACGGTGGCGGGGGGCGAGGGGCTCTGGCTGCAAGGCACGGTGCTGGCGCTGCTGCTCGGTTACGTCGCACGCTTCCTGGCGGTGGCGCACGGGCCGGTGCAGGGCGGATTCGAGCGCATCCGGCCCTCGCTCGAGGAGGCGGCACGCGGACTCGGGCTCACGGCGCGGGAGGTCGTGGCCCGCCTGCACCTGCCGCTGCTGGGCGCCGGCATGGGCACGGCGCTGCTGCTGGTGTTCGTGGACGTCATGAAGGAGATGCCGATCACCCTGATGACCCGGCCGTTCGGCTGGGACACACTGGCGGTGCGGGTGTTCGAGATGACGGCGGAGGGGGAATGGGAACGCGCCGCGCTGCCGGCGCTGGTCATCGTGCTGGCGGGATTGCTGCCGGTCGCCCTGCTGACCTGGAGGATGGAGCGTGCGGCTCGAGCTGCGTGAACTGACCAAGACCTTCGGACCCGGCGCCGCGGCCGCCGCGGTGAACCGCCTCACGCTCGCGGTCGGCGCGGGAAGCATCGGCTGCCTGCTCGGCCCCTCGGGCTCGGGCAAGACCACGGTGCTGCGCTGCATCGCCGGTTTCGAGCGGCCGGACTCTGGCGAGATCCTCGCGGGCGGCGAGCGCCTTTCCGGGCCGGACTGCTGGGTGCCGCCGGAGCGCCGGCGCATCGGCATGGTGTTCCAGGACTACGCGCTGTTCCCGCACCTCGACGCGCTCGCGAACGTCGCCTTCGGGCTGCGCGAGGCCGACGCCGGCTCACGCCGGCGCCGGGCGCTGGAGATGCTGGCGCTGGTCGGGCTCGAGGAACAGGCGCAGAAGCTGCCGCACGAGCTCTCCGGCGGACAGCAGCAGCGCGTCGCGCTCGCGCGCGCGCTGGCGCCGCATCCGCGCCTGGTACTGCTCGACGAGCCGTTCTCGAACCTCGACGCCGAGGTTCGCATGGAGCTGGCGCAGCAGGTGCGCGCCGCGCTCAAGGCCGAGGGCGCCACGGCGCTGCTGGTGACGCACGACCAGCGCGAGGCCTTCGCGATCTGCGACGAGATCGGCGTGATGCGCGACGGGCGCCTCGAGCAGTGGGACACGCCGTGGACGCTCTACCATTCGCCGGCGACCCGCTTCGTCGCCGACTTCGTCGGCGAGGGCACCTTCATCGAGGGCACCGTGATCGGCCCCGGCCGGGTGCAGACCGAGCTCGGCGTGATCGAGGGCCAGCTCACCGTCGAGCGGCCGGCGGGCGCGCAGGTGGACCTGCTGCTGCGCCCGGACGACGTGATCCACGACGACGCGAGCGCGCTGCGCGCCGAGGTGGTCGAGCGCATGTTCCGCGGCGCCGAGTTCCGCTACAAGCTGCGCCTGCCGTCCGGCGCGACCGCGCTGTCCTTCGTGCCCAGCCACCACGACCACGCCATCGGCGAGCGCATCGGCATCCGCCTCGACACCCAGCACCTGGTCGGCTTCCCCCGCGAATAAAAGGGGACGCGTCCAATTACCAACCACCACGACCTATTGGTGGATGCGTCTCCACTTGCGGTAATTGGACGCGTCCCCTTTAACTTTGCCGCCGCCGCATCAGCAGCAGGAATAGCGGCACGCCGATCAGCGCGGTCAGCGCGCCGACCGGCAGCTGGCGCGGTGCGACGACGGTCCTCGCCAGCAGGTCCGCGATCACGAGCAGCGTGCCGCCCGCCAGGGCTGCCGCCGGGATGACGCCGCGATGCGCGGAGCCGATGACGAGCCGGACCAGGTGCGGCGTCACCAGGCCGACGAAGCCGATGCTGCCGGCGGTGGTGACCGCGGCGGCGGTCAGCACCGATGCCATCACGTAAATGGCCATGCGCAGGCCGCGCACCGGCACGCCCAGCACCTGCGCCTGCAGCTCGCCGCGCGCGAGCGCGTCCAGCGGCCGCGCCGCCAGCAGGCACGCCGGGATCGCGGCCAGGCCGAGCGCCACCAGCATCCACGGCGTGCGCACGTAGCCGAAGTCGCCGAGCAGCCAGAACAGCATGCCGCGCAGCCGCAGGTCGTCCGACAGCGACAGCAGCAGGCTCACGATCGCGCCGCAGCCGGCGGCGACCACGACGCCGGTCAGCAGCAGCCGCGTCGTGGTCCAGCCGCCCGGTCCGTGCGCGACCGCGAACACCAGCAGCATGGCGCCGAAGGCACCCGCTGTTGCGCCCGCGTCCACGGCGAGACCGCTCAGGCCCACGAGCATGACCGCGAGCGCCCCCACGGCGGCGCCGCCGGAGACGCCGAGCACGTAAGGATCGGCGAGCGGGTTGCGCAGCAGCGCCTGCATCAGCACGCCGGCGAGCGCGAGCACCGAGCCTGCGCCGAACGCGGCCAGCGCCCGCGGCAGCCGCAGTTCCAGCACGATGGTGCGCAACAGCGGGTCGCCCGCCGCCAGCCGTTGCCAGGGCGCGTCGATGCCGGAACTGCCGAAGGACAGCGATGCCGCGATGGCGAGCAGCGACGCGAGCGCGAGCAACCCGATCAGCAGCGACGCCGGCATCCGACCCATGCCGGCATTATAGAATTGTGGCATGGACCGCGAGGCGGACTACATCGACGCCGACGGCTACCGGGCCAACGTCGGCATCGTCATCATGAACGCCGAACGCCAGGTGTTCCTCGGCGGCCGCGCGCGCGCGCGCGGCTGGCAGTTCCCGCAGGGTGGCGTCCGCCGCGGCGAGCGGCCGGAGCAGGCGCTGTACCGGGAACTCGCGGAGGAGGTCGGGCTCGGCCGCGGTCAGGTGCGGGAGATCGCGCGCACCCGTAACTGGCTGCGCTACCGCCTGCCGCCGCAGTTCATCCGCCGCGACTCCAGCCCGCTGTGCATCGGCCAGAAGCAGCGCTGGTTCCTGCTGCAGCTCGAGGCCGACGAGTCGGCGCTGCGTTTCGATGCCACCGAGCAGCCGGCCGAGTTCGACCGCTGGCGCTGGGCCGGCTGGTGGGATGCGGTGCGCGACGTCATCTATTTCAAGCGCCGCGTCTACTCGCGCGCGCTGCACGAGCTGGGCGCGCACGCGTTTCCGGAGGGGCTGCCGCCCTATCCGGACTGGTGGGACGCGCGCATGGGCTCCGCGCGGCGCGGGCCGCCGGCATCGCCGCCGTCGACCGACTAGAGCGGCTTGGCCACCGCAAGCAGCACGATGCCGACGAGAAAGAGCGACGGCAGCTCGTTGAACAGGCGGTACCAGCGCTCGCCGTGCGCATTGCGCCCGCGCGCGAAATCGCGCAGCAGCGCCCGGCACCAGGCGTGGTAGGCGATGAGCAGCACGACCAGCGCGAGCTTCGCCTGCATCCACGCGCCCGAAAGCAGCGCCGGGTTGCGCGCCAGCAGCCATAGCCCGAAGGCGGCGGTCGCCGCGCCGCCGATCGTCATGAGCACGAACAGCCGCCGCTCCATGATGCAGAAGCGCTGCATGCCGGCGGCGTCGGTGGCCGAGGCGTGGTATACGAACAGCCGCGGCAGGTAGAACAGGCCAGCAAACCAGGTCACCATGAAGACGACGTGCCAGGCCTTGATCCAGAGCATGCTTCGGCTCTCCGCGAACGCCCGCGATTCTAGCGGGCGGAGGCGCGGATGAGTCAACGGCGTCGCAGGCCGCTGTCCCGCCGCCGCATCGCGGTGATCGCGGCCGTGGCGCTCGCACTCGTGTATGGCGGCTTCGAGCTCGGGCGCGCGGTGTCCGGTTACTCGGTCGTCGCCGCCATGAAGCAGGGCATCGCGCTGCGGCGCGAGAACCGCGCACTCGCCGAGCGCAATGAGACGCTCGAGCGCCGGGTCGCCACGGCGGAACTGAGCCAGCGCGTGGACCGTCAGGCGCAGTCGGACGCGCAGCGCATGATGGGTGAGCTGCAGGCCGAGACCGCGCGCCAGCAGCAGGAGCTGCAGTTCTACCGCGGCCTGGTGGCGCGCCAGTTCGGCGCCGGGACGCTGCGCGTGCAGGAACTGCGCATCCGCGCGGAGGAGGAGGCGCGCGAGTTCCGCGTGCGCATCACCCTGGTACAGGCGGCGACCCGCGACGCCGTCGCGAATGGCACGCTGACGCTCACCGTCAGCGGCGCGCAGGGCGGCGAGCCACGCCAGCTCGCGCTCGACGAGGTCGAGCCCCGCCAGCGGCGCGAACTGCCGTTCTCGCTGCGTTTCTTCCAGCAGATCGAGGTGCCGGTCGCGCTGCCGGAGGGCTTCGAGCCTGCCGAGCTCGTGGTGGAGACACGTCTGGGCCGCAACGCCGAACCGCGGCGGCAGGCGTTTCCGTGGCGTGTCGAGGGCGAGCCCGAGCCGGTCGTTCTTTGACCGGCCAGGTGCCGGGGCCTAGAATCCCGTGGTCGAAGCCCCATGACTGTGATCGAACATATGTCTGCAGACACGAGCCAGGACGAAGGCCTCATCTTCACGGACGCCGCCGCCCGCAAGGTCGGCGAGCTGATCCGCGAGGAGGGCAACCCGAACCTCAAGCTGCGCGTGTTCGTTTCCGGCGGCGGGTGCTCCGGATTCCAGTACGGCTTTACTTTCGACGAGAAGGTCGAGGAGGGCGATGCGGAATTCCCGAACCAGGGCGTCACGCTGGTCGTGGATCCGCTGTCAATCCAGTATCTCGCCGGTGCCGAGATCGATTACCGCGAGGACCTCGAGGGCGCGCAGTTCGTGATCCGCAACCCGAACGCCACCACGACCTGCGGCTGCGGATCCTCGTTCTCGACCTGAAGGAATAAAGGGGACGCGTCCAATTAAGGAACCTTAATTGGACGCGTCCCCTTTAATTCAAGGCGACGCGGATGGACTGGTCGGCGGGCGCGGCGTCGAGCCGCGCCAGCAGCGGCGCGGTCTGCGCCTTGAAGTCGGCCATCAGGCTCGCCGGGATCGGGTCGGCCTTCGGCACGGTTACTCGCGCCGGGTTCTGGTGCACGCCGTTGACGCGGTACTCGTAGTGCACGTGCGGCGCAGTCGCGAGCCCGGTGGCGCCGACGTAGCCGATGACCTGGCCCTGCGCCACGCGGTCGCCGACCGAGAGGCCGCCCGCGAACCGCGACATGTGGCCGTACAGCGTGGTGACGCCGCCGGCGTGCGCGAGCACGACCGCGTTGCCGTAACCGCCGTTCCACTCGCGGCTGACGACCCGCCCGGCGCCCGCAGCCTTGATCGGCGTGCCGGCCGGCGCGGCGAAGTCGATGCCGCGGTGCGCGCGGACGCGGTTCAGGATCGGATGGCGGCGCGCCAGGCTGTAGCCCGAGCTGATCCGCGCGTAATCCACCGGGTAGCGCAGGAACGCCTTGCGCACCGGGCGTCCGTCCGGCGTGTAATAGTCCGCGCGCCCGTTCGGGCCGACGTAGCGCACGGCGCGGTAGCTGCGCCCCGAGTTCACGAATTCCGCGGCGAGGATCTCGCCGTCGCGCACGAACTCGCCGTCCTGCCACTGCTGCTGGTACGCGACCACGAAGCTGTCGCCGGGCTGCACGGAGTTCACGAAGTCGATGTCGTACTTGAACACGTCGGCCAGCGAGACCGCGAGCCGGTCGGTGCCGCCGGCCTCGTTCACCGCCAGGTAGAGCGAGGTCGTGACCGTGCCGGCGAGCTTGCGCTCCTCGATCTCGAGCGGGTTCTCGACGATGTTGCTGTTGAAGCCGCCTTCGGTCCGCGTAACCGAGAGCGTCGTCGTCTCGTTGATGCGCCGCGTCAGCGACTTGATCTCGCCGTCCAGGTGCGTGAGCTGGATGACGTCGCCCGGGCGGATCATGTCCAGGCTCCTGCGCACGTCGGGCAGGGTCCGCAGCGCCGCCAGGTCCGTGAGCCTGAGCTGCATGCCGCGGAACAGCGCATCGAGCGTGTCGTTGCGGCCGATGGTGATGGCGACCCACTCGAACGGCCCCACCGGTTCGGCGGCCTCGGACAGCGCAGCCTCGTCCTCGGGGCCGAGCAGGTCGCTCGTCAGCGATTCCGGCAGCGGGTTACGGACCTGGGAGGCGGCGGCCGAGAAGATCGCGCCCGCGACGATGCAGGAGGCGACCACGCCGAGGCGGCGCGGCGGGGCCATGACTGCGGTTTCGGCGCTCGAACCGTTGCGGTGGGGTCGGGACACCCGGGGCACTTCCAGGCAGGGTAGGGGTGCGACGGTAAACAACCCGGGGTCCCGGCGTCAACCCGTTGATTGCCCGCGATTTGTGCTTCGTCACAGATATCGCCCGGAACATGGGCTTTGGCGTTTGCCAAGGCCCCGCCCGCCTCACAGAATTGGGGTTCGCCGCAACGGGCTCGCGGCAGGGGGACCGATGCTGCCGCCGGCGGGACAAATCGAAGAACTGCGCCGCGGCGCGGCGGAGCTGCTCACCGAGCCGGACCTGCTGAAGAAGCTCGCGCGCGGCAAGCCGCTGCGCGTGAAGGCCGGGTTCGACCCGACCGCGCCCGACCTCCACCTCGGGCATACGGTGCTCATCAACAAGATGCGCCAGTTCCAGCAGCTCGGGCACGAGGTCATCTTCCTGATC
>JAHCAM010000029.1:30000-31158 GCA_019634895.1 Steroidobacteraceae bacterium
TGATCGGACTAGCTCCGTGAGCTGCGAGAGGTCGCAGGTAATCGGGGGCTGCGACTGTTTACCAAAAACACAGGACTCTGCGAACACGAAAGTGGATGTATAGGGTCTGACGCCTGCCCGGTGCCGGAAGGTTAAGTGATGAGGTCAGCGCAAGCGAAGCTTCTGATCGAAGCCCCGGTAAACGGCGGCCGTAACTATAACGGTCCTAAGGTGGAATAGACGCTGCCTTAGTAAAACCGAACCATATGCGGGAACATCCTCAACAGCCGAGCGGTACTCGCTGGCAGCCAGGCAACTGGAAGCCGGCAGTAAAAATCCGCCGGACATGGGGACAATCCGCAGGGAAGACCTGGTGCGAGCCAGGAACCCTCAGAGACTTTACGTTCGGGAACTCTCTATGAAACTTGATGCCCAGTGGGTCACCGGTTTTGTCGATGGAGAAGGATGCTTTCACGTGGGTTTGAGCCGGCATCGCGAGATGCGGGCGGGAATCCAGGTGTTGCCAGAATTCACCGTCGTACAGCACCGGCGCGACATCCAGGTGCTTCACGCACTCAAGGCGTATTTCGGTTGTGGCGTGGTTCGCGTGAACCACGGCGACCGGATGGCGTTTCGTGTGCGCAAGACCGAAGACCTGGTGAAACGCATCGTGCCCTTCTTTGCCGCGCATCCGCTCAAGACGAAAAAGCACGTCGACTTCATGAAATTTTGTCGAGTGCTGGCTCTGATGGAGAAGGGTGCTCATTTGACGGGTGAGGGCGTGGATCAGATCCGCGCCATCGCTTCGAAGATGAACCGCGGATCGATGGAGCGCGAGAGTGACGCAGCGGGCTCGAGTGGAGAGAGTTCAAGATAAAGTCCGGCTTCGGCGGAAACGCCGAGGATGTACCAAGCGAAATTCCTTGTCGGGTAAGTAACATTGCCCGGGGCGGTGGCGACACCGTCTCAGTCAACCGGCTCAAATCGGTGGAACCCCACCGGCATCCGTGCAGGGTGCCGCGGGCAATACCGAGGGTAAGATCGAACGCAAGTTCGATCCCCGTAACGACTCAGGGGTTGAGATCCCTGGATGGCCGCAAGGCCATAACACGCCGGCCCTGATCAACAACAACGACGAGCCCGCTCAATCGTCGTGATCAGGTGAACGTATAGTCTGTG
>JAHCAM010000003.1 GCA_019634895.1 Steroidobacteraceae bacterium
GCTGGCCAAACAGCTGGGCTGCGACCTGGCGATCATCGACAAGCGCCGCGCCAATCCGAACGAATCCGAGGTCATGCACGTGATCGGCGACATCGACGGCCGCAACTGCGTGATCATGGACGACATGATCGACACCGCCGGCACGCTGGTGGCCGCGGCCGACGTGCTGAAGCAGCGCGGCGCGAAGCGCGTGTTCGCCTACTGCACGCACCCGGTGTTCTCCGGCCCGGCGATCCGGCGCATCAGCGAATCGCAGATGGACGAGGTGGTGGTCGCCAACACCATTCCGCTGAACGACGAAGCCCGGTCCTGCACGAAGATCCGTCAGCTGTCGGTGGCGTTCCTGTTTGCCGAAACCATCCGCCGCATCAGCGACGGCGAGTCGGTGACCTCGCTGTTCGCGGAGCAGAACAACAACTTCTAGGTAGGACTGCGGACTCCCGCACGGGAGTCCTTCTTGGGTGGCGGGTTTCGGCCCGTCTTTTCAGGCGCCTGGTCGCGGGCGCCCTTCATTGGAGCGAAAAATGAAATTCGTCGCATTCGAGCGTACGCAGCAGGGGACCGGAGCGAGCCGCCGCCTGCGCGCCGCCAACAAGGTGCCTGGCATCGTCTACGGTGCCGGCACGCCGGCCATGATCGAGCTGGATCACAACGCGCTGTTCCACGCGCTCAAGAAAGAGGCCTTCCATTCCTCGATCCTCGAGATGGAACTGTCGGGCAACGTGCAGAAGGTGCTGCTGCGCGACTACCAGATGCATCCGTGGAAGCAGATCGTGCTGCATATCGACTTCCAGCGCATCGACGAGACGACGCGCCTGCACAAGAAGGTGCCGCTGCACTTCGTCAACGAAGAGAACTCGGTCGCGGTCAAGACCGACAAGTGCCTGGTCAATCACGTGCAGACCGAACTCGAGATCGAATGCCTGGCTTCGCAGCTGCCGGAGTTCATCACCATCGACTTGGGCGACCTGGTCAAGGGGCAGACCATCCATGCCAGCCAGCTGAAGCTGCCGGCCGGCATCAAGGTGGTGAAGCACGGCGGCATGGATCCGGTGATCGTCTCGGCCACCGCGCCGCGCGAGGAAGAGGACGCTGCGGCCGCCACGGCCGCCGTGGCGGCAGCGCCCGCGCCGGCCAAGGGCAAGAAGAGCGAGAAGCAGAACAAGAAGTAGGGTCTGCCAACGCCAGTGTCCGAGCCCCGCCGAGGCGGGGCTTTTTCATGCCCGAAGGGAAACCGCGCCCTAGAATCGGCCGGCCTTTCATCGTCCCCACAACGCCTTCGGACCGCAATGATCCGCCTGCTGGTCGGCCTGGGAAACCCCGGCCCGGAATACGAGGCCACGCGCCACAACGCCGGCTTCTGGTTCGTGGACGAGCTGGCGGCGCGCCACGAGGCGCGCCTGAAGCCGGAGCGCCGTTACGGCGCCGATGCCGGCCGCACGACGATCGCGGGCGTGGCGCTGTGGCTGCTGAAGCCGATGGGCTACATGAACCGCAGCGGCCAGTCGGTGCGCGCGTTCTGCGACTACCTGCAGGTGCCGCCGGACCAGGTGCTGGTCGTGCATGACGAGCTCGACCTGCCCGCCGGCGCCGCGCGCCTCAAGTTCGGCGGCGGCGCGGGCGGCCACAACGGGCTCAAGGACGTCATCGCGCACCTCGGCGAGGACTTCTGGCGGCTGCGCATCGGCATCGGCCATCCCGGCCACCGCGACGAAGTCATCGGCTGGGTGCTCGAGCGCCCCACGGCGGTGGAGGAACGGCTGATGCGCGAGGCGGTCGAACTCGCGGTCGCGGAGTTCCCGCTGCTGCTGGGCGAAGGCGCCGAGCGGATGATGAACCGGCTGCACACGAAGCCGCCCGTGGCCGGCGGCTGATGGGCATCCGCTGCGGCATCGTCGGGCTGCCGAACGTCGGCAAGTCCACGCTCTTCAACGCGCTGACGCGCGCGCGCATCGCCGCGGAGAATTACCCGTTCTGCACCATCGACCCGAATGTCGGCATCGTGCCGGTGCCGGACCCTCGGCTCGCGGCGCTGGCTGCCATCGCGAAGCCGGAGAAGGTCGTGCCCACGACCGTCGAGTTCGTGGACATCGCCGGCCTGGTGGCCGGCGCCTCGCAGGGCGAGGGGCTCGGCAACCAGTTCCTGGCGCACATCCGCGAGGTGGATGCGATCGCGCACGTCGTGCGCTGTTTCGAGGACCCGGACGTCGTGCACGTCGCCGGCAGGGTCGATCCGGCATCCGACGTCGCGACCATCAACACCGAGCTCGCGCTGGCCGACCTCGAAACCGTGGAACGCGCCCTGCAGCGCGCCGCCAAGGCGGCGAAGGCCATGGACAAGGACGCGATGCGCTGGCGCGAATCGCTCGAGCGCGTCCGCGCCGCGCTCGACGACGGCCGGCCGGCGCGCTCGCTGCCGCTCGACGCCTTCGAGCGCGAGCGGCTTCGCGAACTGTCGCTGCTGACGGCCAAGCCCGTCATGTACGTCGCCAACGTGGAGGAAGGCGGCTTCGAGGGCAACCCGCGCCTCGAGGCGCTGCGCGCCATCGCCGCCGCGGAGGGATCCGAGGCCGTGCCGGTCTGCGCCGCGATCGAGGCGGAGATCGCGGAGCTCGATGAGGCCGACCGCGCCGCCTTCCTGGCCGACCTCGGCCTCGTGGAGCCGGGGCTCGACCGCATCATCCGCGCGGGTTACCGGCTGCTCGGGCTGCTGACCTTCTTCACCGCCGGACCCAAGGAGGTCCGCGCCTGGACCGTGCGCGCAGGCGCCACTGCGCCGCAGGCGGCCGGCGTGATCCACACCGACTTCGAGCGCGGATTCATCCGCGCCGAGACCATCGCCTGGGACGATTACATCGCCTGCCGTGGCGAGGCCGGCGCGCGCGAGGCCGGGAAACTCCGGCTCGAGGGCAAGGACTACGTCGTGCGCGAAGGCGACGTCATGCACTTCCGCTTCAACGTCTGAGCGCCGCCCGGCAGCGCCCGCCGCACCGCCGTGATTCACCCCGTTCCCGCCGACCGCATGGCCGAGATCGCCGCCGGCATCGCCGATGGCGCGCGCGGGCTGACGGCGGCCGAGGCCGCCGGGCGGCGCGCGCGGTTCGGCGCGAACGCGATCGTCGACGAGGCTCGCGGTCCGTGGCGGGAACTGGCGCGCGAGACGGCGCGCGATCCGATGATCTGGTTCCTGGTCGGCATCGGCATGCTGTACGCGCTGATCGGCGAAACGGACCAGGCGCTGGTCCTGGGCGGCGCCATCGTGCCGCTGATCGGCATGGACGCGTGGCTGCACCGCCGCACGCGCATCTCGACGCAGGCGCTGCGCGGCAAGCTGGCGAGTCATGCCGAAGTGATCCGCGACGGCGTGGCGACGGTGATTCCCGCGACCGAACTGGTGCCGGGAGACCGGGTCCGGCTGCCGGCCGGCGTATCGATTCCGGCCGACGGCCTGATCGTGCGTGGTGAGGCGCTGCAGGCCGACGAATCGACGCTGACCGGCGAGTCCGTTCCGGCGCGCAAGGCGCCGCTGGCGGGCGCGCCCGACGCGGCGGTCGATGCCGTCCACTGGGGCTTTGCCGGCACGCGGCTGCTCACCGGCGACGCACTCATGTGCGTGGTGGCCACGGGCGCGGACACGCTGTACGGCGAGATCGTCCGCAGCGCCCGCGCCAGCGGGCGCGGGCGGACCCCGCTGCAGCAGGCGATCGGCCGCCTGGTGCTGATCCTGGTGATTGCCGCCGCCGTGCTGTGCCTGGTACTCGGCGCCGTGCGGCTGTGGCAGGGATACGGCCCCGCGGACGCGCTGCTGAGCGCGGCGACGCTGGCGGTCGCGGCGCTCCCCGAGGAATTCCCGGTGGTCTTCACGTTCTTCCTCGGCGTCGGCGTGTACCGGCTGGCGCAGCGTCAGGCGCTGGTGCGCCGCGCGGTCGCGGTCGAGAACATCGGGCGCGTCTCCTGCCTGTGCATGGACAAGACGGGCACGCTGACGGAAGGCCGTCTGCAGTTCGCGCTTGCGGTGCCGGCGGACGGCGTTGGCGAACCGGCGTTGCTGCAGCTCGCGGCGCTGGCATCGCGCCGCGAGGGCCACGATCCGCTGGACGCCGCGATCCTGCGGGCGGTCCGGCCGGCGGGCCCGGCTGGCGCGCGCGTCGCCCTGTTTCCGTTCACCGAGGACCGTCGGCGGGAGACCGTGATCTGCCGCGGGCCCGCCGGAGACGGGCGCCTGCTGGCCGTCTGCAAGGGCGCTCCCGAGACGGTGCTGGCGCGATGCGGGCTGGATGCCGCGCAGGTGGCGCGATGGCGCGGGCGCGCGGACGAACTGGCTGCGACCCACCGGGTGATCGCCTGTGCCTCCCGCCATCTCGGGGCCGCCGAGTTCGACGGCGCCGAGCCGGACCGGGGGTTCAGCTTCGCGGGCCTGCTGGCATTCGAGGATCCGCTGCGCAAGGGCGCGGCGGATGCGGTCAGGCGCGCACACCGGGCGGGTGTCCGTCTCATCCTGGTCACGGGCGATCACCCGGCCTACGCACTGGCGATCGCGCGCGAGGCGGGCATCGGCGACCTGCAATCGGATGTCGTGCACGGCGAATCGCTCGAGCCGTCGATTGCGCAGCAGGGCGCCGGTTTCCTGTCCGGCCTCAAGGTCGTGGCCCGGGCGCTGCCGGCCCACAAGCTGCTGCTGGTCCAGGCGTTGCAGCGGGCGGGCGAGGTCGTGGCGGTCACCGGCGACGGCGTCAACGACGTGCCGGCGCTGAAGGCGGCGGACGTCGGCATCGCGATGGGCGAGAGCGCCACGCAGAGCGCGCGCGAAGCGGGCGCCATCGTGCTGCTGGACGACAACCTGCGGACCATCGTCAATGCGGTGGCGGAGGGCCGCCAGCTGTTCCGGAACCTCCGGCTGAGCTTCGCCTACCTGCTGATCGTGCACCTGCCGCTCGTGTCCACGGCCGCACTGATCCCGCTGCTTGGGTATCCGTTGCTGTACCTGCCGATCCACATCGTCTGGCTGGAACTGATCATCCACCCGACCGCGATGCTCGCGTTTCAGGCGCCGGCGGGAATGCGCCGTCATTCCGACGTGCCGCGGCGCCGCGCGCATTTCTTCAGCGCCAGGGACTGGACCGGGATCGCAGTCGCCGGGGTCCTGATGGCGGCGGCGCTGGTCGCCGGCTACCGGCATGCGCTCGCGTCCGGCGGCATCGAGCATGCGCGGGCGATGGCGCTGGTCGCCCTGATCGTGGCGTGGGTCGTGACGGCCGCGCTGCTGACCGGACTCGCGACCCGCGTCGCGCGCGTGATCATGGCGCTGACGCTGCTGTCCGCACTGCTGTTCACGCAATGGCCGGCCGCCGCAGCGATGCTGGCCCTGCAGCCCTTGCACGCCGACGACTGGCTCTTCGCCGCGGTGGCCGGGCTGCTCGCGGCAGCTCCGGCCCTGCTGCTGCGGCCGCGCTCGTCTCCTTGACAGGGCCGGGCACGGTCCCGACAATCCCGCCTCCCCGTGGGTACCTTCCCGCCGCGTGGCTAGGTAGCTCAGCTGGTTAGAGCACGGGATTCATAACCCCGGGGTCGAGAGTTCGATTCTCTCCCTAGCCACCATTTATTCATGCCAGTGTCCGCCATGCCGGGATCCGCTGCGACCAGATGGCCCGTCCGCGCGACGGGCGCCGCCGCGCCGGACGCCGCAGTCCGATAACCTGACCTGACAGTCCGCCCCGAGGAGACGCGAATGCCCTTCGTCATGCCGAGAGTCCACGCCGCGATCGCGGTCCTGCTGGTTGCGCTCACGCTGGCCGCGCCGGAGGCGGCTGCGGCCGAGTCCGCGGCGCAGACCGAGGACCAGCGCCTGGCCGCGTTCTTCGACGAAGTGTGGAAGCGCAACGTCAAGGACAGCCCGATCCTGCAGGCCCAGCTCGGCATGAAAGGACCCGACTACGGCAAGTGGGGCGACTTCTCGAACGCCGAGGCGATCCGGCAGAACGGCCTCGCGCGCGAGGACCTGCGGCGGCTGCGGGCGGAGTTCGACGTCGCGAAGCTGTCGGAGCAGTCGCGCGTCAGCTACCGCATCTTCGAGTTCCTGCGCGAGCGGTCGCTGCGCAACTTCGACTGGCGCTTCCACAACTACGCGTTCTCGACCATGCAGAACCCGATCACGCAAACGGTGACGTTCATGCAGAACGTGCATCGCGTCGACGACGTGTCCGATGCCGAGGCTTACATCTCGCGCCTGAACGGCATCGAAAGGGTGAGCCAGCAGTTCATCGACAACCTGGAACTGGCGGCCGCGCGCGGCGTGGTGCCGACGTCGTTCTCCTTCGATCCGGTGCTCGAGGACGCGGGCAACGTGCTGAAGGGCACGCCCTTCGACGGCAGCGGCAAGGACTCCGCGGTACTCGCGGACTTCCGTGCCAAGGTCGGCAAGCTGCAGGTCGCAGATGACGAGAAGGAGCGGCTGATCGCCGCCGGCACGGCCGCGCTTTCCGGCCCGTTCCGCCGCGGCGTCGAGGCCGCGATTGCGCGCATCGACGGCCTGCGCGGCAAGTCGCCGGGCCCGCACGGCGTGTGGGCGCTGCCGGACGGCGCGGCCTTCTACCGCAACCAGATCGACTTCTGGACCAGCGACGCGACGCTGACGGCCGAGCAGGTCCACGAGACCGGGCTCGCGGAGGTCGCGCGCATCCGCGGCGAGATGGAGGCGATCATGCGCAAGGTCGGCTTCAAGGGCGACCTGCCGGCCTTCTTCGAGCACCTGCGCAAGGATCCCGCGAACTTCTACCCGAACACCGACGAGGGCCGCCAGGCCTACCTCGACCAGTCGAAGGCCTACATCGACGCGATCTACGCCGACGTTGGCCAGTACTTCAACATCCTGCCGAAGGCCCCGCTCGAAGTGCGCCGGGTCGAGGCCTGGCGCGAAGCCACGGCGCCGATCGCCTTCTACAACCAGCCGGCGCCGGACGGCAGCCGTCCCGGCTATTACTACGTCAACCTCAAGGACATGACGTCGAAGCAGAAACACGAGATGGAGACCATCGCCTACCACGAGGGCGCTCCCGGGCACCACTTCCAGATCGCGATCCAGCAGGAGCTGCAGGGCGTGCCGATGTTCCAGCGCTTCGCCTTCTTCGGGGCCTACATCGAGGGCTGGGGGCTCTATGCCGAGCGCCTGGCCAAGGAGCAGGGCCGCTTCACCGACCCGCTGCAGGACTTCGGCCGGCTGCAGAACGAGATGCTGCGCGCCGCGCGGCTGGTGGTGGACACCGGCGCGCACGCCAAGAAGTGGACGCGCGAGCAGATGATCGACTACATGCTCGCGAACAACCCGATGACGCCGGAGGACGCGACCAAGGAAGTCGAGCGCTACATCGACACGCCGGGCCAGGCGCTGTCCTACAAGATCGGCATGATGCGCATCCTCGAGCTGCGCGAGAAGGCGAAGGCGGCGCTCGGCGCGCGCTTCGACATCCGCGACTTCCACGACGCCGTGCTGAAGAACGGCGCCGTCGCGCTGCCCATCCTCGAGGACCTGGTGGACGACTACATCGCGGCCAAGCGGGCGGGCTGAGGGCGGTCAGCCGGCGGGCCGGCGCATCCTCACCGTCGCGCCGGAATCCGCCAGCACGTCCGCGGCCGCCTGCGAGAGGATCGCCAGGCCCTCGTCCACCAGCGCATCCTCCGCGGTGATCGGCACCAGGATGCGCACGACGTTGCCGTGGGTCCCGCAGGACAGCAGGATCAGGCCGAGTTCCCGCGCACGGGCCGTCAGGCGTTTCGTCAGTTCCGCGGCGGGCTTCGCCGGATCGCCGTCCTCGCAGACCTCGAAGGCGATCATCGCGCCGAGCCCGCGCACGTCCGCGATGGCCGGGTGCCGCACGGCCAGCTCCTCGAGGCGCGCCCTGAGCTTCGCGCCCAGCGCGTCGGCACGGGCGAAGATTCCCTCGCTTTCGAACACGTCGAGCACCGCGAGCGCCGCTGCACAGGCCACCGGATTGCCGGCGTAGGTGCCGCCGAGTCCACCCGGGGGGCACGCGTCCATGACCTCGGCGCGGCCGACCACGGCGGAGAGCGGAAAACCGCCGGCCAGGGACTTCGCGAGCGTGGTGATGTCCGCCGCCAGCCCGTAGTGCTCCATCGCGAACATGCGCCCGGTGCGGCCGGCGCCGCACTGGATTTCGTCGGCGACCAGCAGGATCCCGTGCCGGTCGCAGGTCTCGCGCAGGCGCCGGACGAACTCGGGCGGCGCGGCGCAGAAGCCGCCCTCGCCCTGCACCGGCTCGAACACGATCGCGGCGACGCGCGCGGGCTCGACGTCGCTGCGGAAGACCGCGGCCAGTCCGTCGAGCGCATCCTCGACGCTCACGCCGTGCAGCGCGTTCGGAAACGGGGCGTGGAACACGTCGGCCGGGAACGGCCCGAAGCCCGCCTTGTACGGGTCCACCTTGCCGGTCAGCGCCAGTGCCAGCAGCGTGCGCCCGTGGAAGCCGCCGCCGAAGGCGATCACCGCCGGGCGGCCGGTGGCAGCGCGCGCGATCTTGACCGCGTTCTCGACCGCTTCGGCGCCGGTCGTCATCAGCAGCGTCTTCTTCGCGCCAGGTCCCGGGGCAAGCGCATTCAGGCGCTCGCACAGGGCGACATAGGGCTCGTAGCCCGTGACCTGGAAACAGGCATGGGTCACGCGCTCGAGCTGCGCGCGCGCGGCCTCGATCACGCGCGGATGCCGATGCCCGGTGTTGAGCACGGCGATGCCGCCGGCAAAATCCACATAGCGGCGGCCCGCCACGTCCCAGAGCAGTGCGTTCTCGGCACGATCCACGAACACCGGGTGCGCCATCGAGACGCCGCGCGCGACTGCGGCCTGGCGCCGGGCAAGCAGGGATTCGTTGCCGTCCACGTCGGTCTCCTTAGGGATAACATCTTATTGTAGCGGCGCCCGCGAGCGCCGAGCATGGCCGCAAGGCCGGGAGCCGAGCCCATGGAACTGAAGCGCATCCTCGTCGCCATCGCCGACTGCGAGGCCAGGAATACGGCGTCGCTGGCAAAGGCTGCCGCGATCGCGCAGAAGACCGGTGCGACGGTCACGCTGTTCCACAGCCTGTACAACCCGGAGATCGCCGGCGAGGGGCTGCTCGGGCCCGACACGCTCGAGCGCGACATCGAGACCGCCGTGTGCGGGCGCAAGGAGCTGCTCGGCAGGCTGGCCGCGTCGCTGGCCAGGGACGGCGTCCGCGCGCGCGTGCGGGTGCGCTGGGACTATCCGGTGCACGAGAGCATCGTGCGCGAAGTGCTGCGCGAGAAATCGGACCTGGTCGTGGCCGAAAGCCACCGGCACACGCGCCTCGCGCGGGTCGTGCTGTCCAACACGGACTGGCAGCTGATCCGGCTCTGCCCCTGCCCGGTGCTGTTCGTGAAGACGGCGCGCCCCTACGACCGCGCGCGCATCGTGGCCGCCGTGGACCCGATGCACGCGCATGCCAAGCCGGCTGCGCTCGACGCCGACATCCTGGCGATGGCGGACGGCCTCGCACAGTCGTTCAACGGCCGGCTCCACGCCGCCCACATCTACCAGCTGGTGACGCCATTCACCTCCGGCGTGCTGATGGAGCCGGTGCCGCTGCCGGTGAACGTCTCGGCGCGGCAGCTCGAGCGCATCCGCCACGAGTTCGACGGGCTGGTCGGGAAATACGGACTGCCGGCCGCACGGCGGCACCTGCGCGCCGGCAGCGCCGCGCTCGAGCTGGTCGCGCTCGCGGAGCGCCTGCAGGCCGGCCTGGTGGTGATGGGCGCGATCTCCAGGAGCGGACTCAAGCGCCTGTTCGTCGGGCACACCGCGGAACGCGTGATCGACCGCCTGGGCTGCGACGTGCTGGTGCTGAAGCCGGCGGGATTCCGCACGCCGGTGCCGCGCCGCGGCAGCCTGCGGCCGGTGGTGCTGCCGCCGATCTAGTGCAGCGGCAGTTCGTCGAGGTCGTCGTCCTCGACGATCTGCTCCCAGGTCGTGGCCGGCTGTTCCGCCTCGGCGGGCCCGGCGGCGCGCTCGAGATCGGTGTAGCCGAACTCGTCCGGTTCCACGTCGTCGACGGCGCCGCCCCAGTCCTCGGGCTGCGCGGCCGACTCGACCTGGAGCTGGCGCCAATCGTCGAGGTCCAGTTCGTCGACGCCGCCGTCGAAGTCCTGGATCTCGATCGTCCCCGAATCCTCGTCGAGCGCGACCACCTGGAACAACTCGCCCTTGTCGCGGTGCGAGTACCATTTACCGACCACGGGCGCCAGCCGGTTGGCCATGCGGGGATCGTACGCCCGCCGCACCGCGCCTGCCACCATTAACAAACCTGCTGCAATGGGTTTCAATGGGCGATCCGCCCGGCGAGCGCACGGGCCGCGGAGGGAGCATGACCACGACCGCCATCGTCGACTTCCGGCGCAACCGCAAGACCGAGGAATCGGCGCCGCCCGCGGACCGCGTGCTCGAGGGCCAGCCGCGCACTTCGGTGCGCAATTACTTCAGCGACCCGAGCAGCCAGTTCTTCGCCGGCACCTGGGCCAGCACGGTCGGCAAGTGGAAGATCGAGTACACCGAGCACGAGTTCTGCCACCTGCTCGAGGGTCGCGTGGTCATCACCTCGGCGGACGGGCGCCGCTGGCAGTTCCAGGCCGGCGACGCCTGGGTCATTCCGGCGGGGTTTGCCGGGACCTGGGAGACCGTCGAGCCCGCGCGCAAGCGCTATGCAATCTTCGAGCCGAAGCCCGCCGGCTGAGGGCGGGCGCGGCGGCGACCGGACCCGCTTTCCAGTACAATCGCGCCATGCCGGGGCCCGTCACGGGTCCGGCGCAAACGAAGGAGCATCCATGAGGTATTCAACTGGTCTGGCCGCGGCCGGCCTGCTGTGCGCGGCTGCGGCAGCGAATGCCGGCGAGGTGACGGGCACGGTCACGGCGGTGTCCGACTACGACTTCCGCGGCGTGTCGCTCTCGGCGAAGGATCCTGCGCTGCAGGCGAGCATCGACTACGCGCACGACAGCGGCTTCTATGCCGGCGCCTGGGCGAGCAACATCGACTACGGCTCCGACATCGACGGCGACATCGAGCTCGACCTCTACCTGGGCTTTGCCGGAGAGACGCAGGGCGGGGTCGGCTATGACGTCGGGCTGGTCTGGTATACCTATCCGGACAGCTCGGCTTCGCCGACGGCCTCCAGCATCAGCGATTACCCGGAGCTGTACGCGGGCCTGACCTTCGGTCCGGTCGAGCTCAAGCAGTGGTACACGAACGACTACGGCGGCAGCGACGTGGACGCGCTGTACACCGAGCTGAACTACGGCTTCGAGCTGCCCGAGGGTTTCGGGCTCAACCTGCACCTCGGCTACAACTACGGCGACGCGTTCGACGGCTTCGAGTACTTCGACTTCGCGGTCGGCCTCACGAAGACGGTCGGCAACTTCGACATGGAGCTGCGGTTCACCGGCACGGAACTCGACGAGCAGGACGTGGGCCTGCCGCCGGGCACGAGCTTCGGCGACGTGTTCAATCCGGAGCCGCGCGTGCTGTTCTCGATCTCGACGACGTTTCCCTGGAAGAACTAGAGACCAGGGCGTTTCCGTTACGGCAGGACGAAGCGTGAACGGCCGGGCCGCCGCAAGGCGGCCCGGCTTTTTCACGGCAGGCGGTCGAGGATGGCCGCGATGGTCTCGAAGATCCGGTCCACCTGCGACCGCTCGATGATCAGCGGCGGCGACAGCGCGATGGTGTCGCCGGTGGTGCGGACCAGCAGGCCCGCCTCGAAGGCCGCGACCATGGCCTCGTAGCCGCGCGCACCGGGCGCCTGCGGCCTCGGTTCGAGCTCGATGCCGGCCACCAGGCCGTAGGCCCGCAGGTCCACGACGTGGCGCCGGCCCTTCAGGGCATGCACGGCGTCGGACCAGTACGGCGCCATCGCCCTGGCCTGCTCGAATAGCCCGGCACGATAGATGCGCTGGGTCGCGAGCGCCGCGGCGCAGGCGACCGGATGGGCCGAGAACGTGTAGCCGTGGAACAGCTCGATCGATCCTTCCGGACCGGACATGAAGGTGTCGTAGATCGCGCCCTTGACCAGCACCGCGCCCATCGGCACGGCGCCGTTGCTGATGCCCTTGGCGCAGGTGATCAGATCCGGCACGACGCCGAACTCCTGCGCCGCGAAGGCCGAGCCGGTGCGGCCGAAGCCGGTGATGACCTCGTCGAAGATCAGGAGGATCCCGTGCTTCGTGCAGATGTCGCGCAGCCGCTGCAGGTAGCCCACGGGCGGCAGCAGCACGCCGGTCGAGCCGGCGATCGGTTCGACGATGACGGCCGCGATGGTCGAGGCATCGTGCAGCGCGACCAGGCGCTCGAGGTCGTCCGCACACTCGGCGCCGTGGCCGGGCAGGCCGCGCGAGAACAGGTTGCGCGCCGGGTCGTGCGTGTGCCGGATGTGGTCCACGCCCGGCAGCAGCGCGCCAAAATACTTGCGGTTGTTGACCATGCCGCCGACCGAGATGCCGCCGAAGCCGACGCCGTGGTAGCCGCGCTCGCGGCCGATCAGGCGCGTGCGCGTCCCGTCGCCGCGCACCCGGTGCCAGGCGAGCGCGATCTTGAGCGCCGTGTCCACCGACTCGGAGCCCGAGTTGGTGAAGAACACGTGGTCGATGCCCGGCGGCGCGATGCCGACGATCGCGTTCGCCAGCTCGAAGGCGAGCGGGTGGCCCATCTGGAACGGCGGCGCATAGTCCATGGCCGCAATCTGCTTCGAGACCGCCTCCGTGATCTCGCGGCGGCCGTGGCCGGCGTTGACGCACCAGAGCCCGGCGACCCCGTCCAGCACCTGGCGCCCGTCCGGGGTCCAGTAGTGCATGCCCTCGGCGCGCGCGAGCAGGCGTGGCGCCGCCTTGAACTGCCGGTTGGCGGTGAATGGCATCCAGAAGGCTTCGAGGGCGGCGCGATCGGCGGGTTGGGCACTCATGGCGGTCAGCTCCGGCGTGGCACGGCGATAAGGATAATTGACACTCGCGGAACGGAACCGCGATATTACGCCGGCATCGTTTAATATCCTAGACACCCCGGGGTGCGTGATGGCCAACGACGTCAGCAGCAGACTGAAGGCCGTGCGCCAGCTGCACGGGCTGTCGCAGCGCGAGCTGGCCAAGCGCGCGGGCGTCACCAACGGCATGATCTCGCTGATCGAGCACGGCCGCGTCAGCCCGTCCGTGGCGTCGCTCAGGAAGGTGCTCGACGGCATCCCGATGAGCCTCGCCGAGTTCTTCACGATGGAGCCGGGCGGCACGCCGCAGGTGTTCTTCGCGGCCACGGAACTGGTCGAGCTCGGGGAGGGCGGGTTGTCGCTGCGCCTGGTCGCGGCGCACCGGCCGGGCCGGCGCCTGGCGATCCTGCGCGAGACTTACGAACCCGGCGCGGACACCGGCTCGGAGATGCTGTCCCATGCCGGCGAGGAGGGCGGCGTGGTGGTCGCCGGCCGGGTCGAGGTGACGATCGCCGGCCAGACGCGGGTGCTGGGTCCCGGCGATGCCTACTACTTCGCGAGCACCATGCCGCACCGCTTCCGCAATCGCGGGCGCGAGCGCTGTGAGATCATCAGCGCCTCGAGCCCCCCGTCCCTCTGAACCGGAGCGCACAGCCGTGAACCGCGAGCAGAAATCCGTGGACTGGCGCGAGCGCGCGGCGTCCTTCGCGCCGAGGACCCAGGCCTTCATCGACGGGCGCTGCGTGCCGGCGAAATCCGGCGCCACCTTCGATTGCGTCAATCCCGCGACCGGCAAGCCGCTCGCGGCGGTCGCCTCCTGCGACGCCGCCGACGTGGACGCCGCGGTGGCGGGCGCGCGGCGGGCGTTCGAGGACGGCCGCTGGTCGCGGCTCGCGCCGGCCGCGCGCAAGAAGGTGCTGCTGCGCCTGGCGGAGCTGGTCCGCAAGCACCGCGAGGAACTGGCGCTGACCGAGACGCTGGACATGGGCAAGCCGATCACCGACTCGCTCAAGGTCGACATTCCGGCGGCCGCCAACTGCATCGCCTGGTACGCCGAGGCGACCGACAAGGTCTACGACCAGGTGGCGCCGGTGCCGCACGAATCGCTCGCGCTGGTGACGCGCGAGCCTGCCGGCGTGGTCGGGGCGATCGTGCCCTGGAACTTCCCGCTGCTGATGGCCGCCTGGAAGCTCGGGCCCGCGCTCGCGACCGGCAATTCGGTGGTGCTGAAGCCCTCCGAGAAGTCCCCGCTCACGGCGCTGCGCGTCGCGGAGCTGGCGATGGAGGCGGGGCTGCCGGAGGGCGTGCTGAACGTGGTCCCCGGGTTCGGCTACACCGCGGGCGAGGCGCTGGCGCTGCACATGGACGTGGATTGCGTCGCCTTCACCGGTTCGACGCGCATCGGCAAGAAGATGCTGGAATACTCCGGCCGCTCGAACATGAAGCGCGTCTGGCTGGAGTGCGGCGGCAAGGCGCCGAACATCGTCATGGCGGACGTCGCCGACCTCGAGCGCGCGGCGACGGCGGCGGCCTACGGGATCTTCTTCAACCAGGGCGAGATGTGCTCGGCCGCGTCCCGGCTCGTGGTGCATGAATCGGTGCGCGACGCGCTGCTCGAGAAGGTCGTGGAGATCGGCCGTGGCATGGCGCCCGGCGACCCGCTGGACCCGAAGACGAAGCTGGGCGCGATCGTGGACCAGGTTCAGCTCAACACGGTCATGGGCTACATCGAGTCGGGGCGCAAGCAGGGCGCCGAGCTGCGCCTCGGCGGCCGGCGCGTGCGCGAGGAGACCGGCGGCTATTTCGTGGAGCCGACGGTGTTCGACCGCGTCACCATGCAGATGAAGATCGCGCGCGAGGAGATCTTCGGCCCGGTGCTCTCGGCGATCACCTTCCGCGACGCCGAGGAGGCGGTTCGCATCGCCAACGACGTCAGCTACGGCCTGACCGCCGCGGTGTGGAGCCGCGACATCACCACCGCGCACCGGGTCGCGAAGGCGCTGCGCGCCGGGACCGTGTACGTGAACTGCTACGATGCCGACGACATCACCGTGCCGTTCGGCGGCTTCAAGCAGTCCGGCAACGGCCGCGACAAGTCGCTGCACGCGATGGACAAGTACACGGAGCTCAAGACCACCTGGATCGACCTGTCATGAAGGTGACCGTCGCCGCGACGCAGATGGCCTGCGGCACCGACCGCGACGCCAACATCGCGAATGCCGAGCGCCTGGTCCGCGAGGCCGCCGGCCGCGGCGCCAACGTGGTGCTGATCCAGGAGCTTTTCGAGTCCCCGTACTTCTGCAAGGACCATCTCGCGCAGCACTTCGAGCTCGCCACGCCCGTGGCCGGGAACCCAGCCGTGCGCCGGCTGTCGCAGGTCGCGAAGGAGCTCGGCGTGGTGCTGCCGCTGTCGGTGTTCGAGCGCGCGCAGAACGCCTATTTCAACACGCTGGTGATGGTGGACGCGGACGGCTCGACGCTCGGCATCTACCGCAAGTCGCACATCCCGGAGAGCCCCGGCTACCACGAGAAGTTCTACTTCTCGCCGGGGGACACGGGATTCCGGGTCTGGCGCACGCGTTTTGGCACGCTGGGCGTCGCGGTCTGCTGGGACCAGTGGTTCCCGGAGGCGGCGCGCGCGATGGCGCTGATGGGCGCCGAGATCCTGTTCTACCCGACCGCGATCGGTTCCGAGCCGCAGGATCCCTCGCTCGACTCGCGCGGCCACTGGCAGCGCACGATGCAGGGCCACGCCGCGGCCAACGTCATGCCGCTGGTGGCGTCCAACCGCATCGGCCGCGAGCGCGGCGAGAAGCTCGAGATCGCCTTCTACGGCCACTCGTTCATCGCCGACCACACCGGCGAGGTCGTCGCGCAGGCCGACGACCACACGGAGCAGGTCCTGACCGCGACCTTCGACCTCGAAGCGATCCGCCGCTACCGCCATGCCTGGGGCGTGTTCCGCGACCGCCGGCCGGACCTGTACGGTCCGCTGCTGAAGCTGGACGGTGACGCCGGCTGATCACCCGCTTGCGGGCGCGATCGCCTGCGTGGACCTCGAGACCACGGGCGGCCATGCCGCACGCGACCGGGTCATCGAGGCGGGCGTGGTGCTGCTCGAGGATTGCCGGGTGGTCGAGGAATGGTCCACGCTGGTCAATCCCGGCGTGCGCATTCCATACGCCATCCAGCAGTTCACCGGCATCAGCGAGGCGATGGTCGCCCATGCGCCGCCGTTTGCCGCGGTCGCGGACGCGCTCGCGGCGCGGCTCGAGGGACGCCTCTTCGTCGCGCACAATGCCCGCTTCGACTACGGTTTCCTGCGGAGCGAATTCCGCCGACTCGGCCGGCGCTTCCGCGCGCCGGTGCTGTGCACCGTGCGGCTTTCGCGCGCGCTGACGCCGGACGTGCGCGGGCACAACCTGGACGCGGTCATGGCACGCCATGGCATCGCCTGCGGGGCGCGCCACCGTGCGCTCGGCGACGCGCGCGTGCTGGCGGATTTCCTCGGCATCGCGCGCGAGCGCTTCCCGGCTGCCGCGCTCGCCGCCATCGTCGCCAGGCTCACGGGCGCGCCCCGGCTGGGCCCGCACCTGGATCCCGCGCTCGCCGACGAACTGCCGGAAGGACCGGGGGTCTACCTGATCTACGGCGAGAACGACGCGCTGCTGTACGTCGGCAAGGCCAGGAATCTCGCGACGCGCGTGCCGAGCCACTTCGCCGATCCGCAGGAGCGGCGTGGGCAGGAACTGTCGCGGCTCGCGCGGCGCGTCGACTGGATCGAGACGGCGGGCGAGTTCGGCGCGCTCGTGACCGAGGCGCTGCTCGTCAAGGAGCGGCGGCCGCTGCTGAACCGGCGCCTGCGCGGGGCCGAGGAGTGGTGGACGATCCTGCTCGGCGCCGACGCGACCGGCCCGCGTGCGACGATCGTGCCGCTCGCGCCGGGCGAGGACCCCGGCGACGGCTACGGCATGTTCCGGCGCGAAGCCGATGCCGGCCGCGCGCTCGAGGGGCTGGTGCGGGAACACGGCCTGTGCGCAAAGCAGCTCGGCCTCGAGCGTGCCGAGGGATCCTGCATCGGGTATCAACTGGGCCGTTGCCGCGGCGCCTGCGCGGGGGGCGAGCCTGCCGCCGTGCACGCGCTGCGCGTGCGCATGGCGCTCGCGGGACTGAAGCGGCGCGAATGGCCGTTTGCCGGACCCATCGCCATCCGCGAGCGGAACTGGAGCGGGACCGAGGACGTCCGCGTCTTCGACCAGTGGCGCCTCGAGGGACAGCCGTTCGACGCCGACATCTACCGCATCCTCAGGGGCTTCCTCGAACGGCCCGTGCCGGGCGCGGAACTGCTGACGCTGCCGGTGCGCGGGTCGCCGGCGGGCGCGCGGGAAGGCGGCCCATGAGCGAGGCCATGCTGTTCGTCACCGCAGCGCCCGGCACCACGGACCTCGCTGCTTCCGAGATCGCGGCGCTGGGCATCGCGGATGCGCAGGAAGCGCCGGGTGGCGCCACCGGCACCGCGACGCTGGCGCAGGCCTACCGCGCCTGCCTGTGGTCGCGCGTCGGCCTGCGCGTGCTGTGGCGCATCGAGGAGGTTCCTGCCGCCAGCGCGGATGAACTCTACGAACGCGTGCGCGCGATCGACTGGGCGCTCCATCTCGATCCGGCGGGAACGCTCGCGGTGGACTACTCGGGGACGCTCGCGGGCATCGCCCATCCGCACTTCGGCGCGCAGCGCGTCAAGGACGCGATCGTGGACCAGTTCCGCGAGCGCACCGGGCGGCGCCCGTCAGTTGCGCGCGACCAGCCGTGGCTGCGCATCAACGTCCATGCCTGGCGTGGCGCCGCGACCGTCTCGGTCGACCTGTCCGGAGACAGCCTGCACCGGCGCGGCTACCGGGGCGGGCAGGGCGCGGCGCCGCTGAAGGAAAACCTCGCGGCGGCGATCCTGCTGCGGTCCGGCTGGCCGGCGATCGCGGCCGCGGGCGGGTATTTCGTCGACCCGATGTGCGGGTCGGGGACGCTGCCGATCGAGGCCGCGCTGATCGCGGCAGATGTCGCACCGGGACTTCTGCGCGGGCGCTTCGGCTTCGAGCGCTGGCTGCAGCACGATGCCGCCGCCTGGACCCTTGCGGTGGCGGAGGCCGAATCGCGGCGCGACCTCGACCGCCTCGGGCCCGGGCGCATCCTCGGCTGCGACCGCGACCCGCTGGTGCTGCGCGACGCGCAGGCGAATGCGGCGCGCGCGGGCCTGGGCGAGGGCATCGAGTTCCGGCGCTGCGGGCTCGAGGAGCTGCCGGCGGCACGCGCACCCGCCGGCCTGGTCGCCGTCAACCCGCCCTATGGCGAGCGCATCGGCGAGACCGAGCCGCTGCGCGCGCTGTATGCGCTGCTCGGCGCGCGCCTGCGCACGGGCTATCGCGGCTGGGAGGCCGCCGTGTTCACCGGCAACCCGCCGCTCGGGCGCGAACTGGGCATCCGCGCGCGGCGCACGCACCGCATGATGAACGGGCCGATCGAGTGCCGCCTGCTGCGGCTCGCGATCGATCCGGCCGGCTTCGAGCTGCCGCGCGAACCCGGGCGCCCGCCGCCGATCGATGCAGAGGCGGCGCGCGCGCGCCCGGGCGCGGCGATGTTCGGCAACCGGCTGCGCAAGAACCTCAAGGCGCTGTCGGCCTGGGCGCGCAAGGAGTCGGTGTGCTGTTACCGCCTGTACGACGCGGACATGCCGGAATACGCGTTCGCGATCGACCTGTACCAGGGCGGTCCGGAGGGAACCGACGGCCGCTGGCTGTACGTGCAGGAGTACGCGCCGCCGGCGACCGTGGACCGCGCCAGGGCGCGCGCCCGGCGCGAGGAGGCACTGGTCATGCTGCCCGAGGTCACGGGCGTGCCGGCGGAGGCGATCCACTGGCGCACGCGCCGGCCACAGAAGAGCGGCGCCCAGTACGAGGCGATTGCGCAGGAGGGCGAACGCGTGGTGGTCGAGGAGGGCGGACTGAAGTTCCTGGTGAACTTCACCGACTATCTGGACACCGGACTGTTCCTGGACCATCGCCCGACCCGCGCGCGCATCCGCGCGCAGGCGCGCGGCCGGCATTTCCTGAACCTGTTCTGCTACACCGGCACGGCGACCGTCTGCGCGGCCGCGGGCGGCGCCGTTTCCACCACCAGCGTGGACATGTCGCGCACTTATCTCGACTGGGCGCGGCGGAACATGGAAATCAACGGCTTCCGGGGCGCGCCGCACCGCTTCGAGCAGGAGGACTGCCTGGCCTGGCTGGCCGGGGACGACGGCAGGCGCTATGACCTCGTGTTCCTCGATCCGCCGACGTTTTCGAGGTCCAAGCGCATGGACCGCGACCTCGACGTGCAGCGCGACCACGTCCTGCTGATCCGCGACACGATCCGGCGGCTGGCGCC
Source organism: Steroidobacteraceae bacterium (assembly GCA_019634895.1). Taxonomy (GTDB): domain Bacteria; phylum Pseudomonadota; class Gammaproteobacteria; order Steroidobacterales; family Steroidobacteraceae; genus SCUD01. The sequence continues at coordinate 19,413 of JAHCAM010000003.1, forward strand.
CGGCGGACTGCTGCTGTTCTCGACCAATTTCCGCAAGTTCCGCCTGGATGCGGCCGCCCTCGCCGGCCTCGACGTCCGCGACATCACGCGGCAGACGATCCCGCGCGACTTCGCGCGCGACGAGCGCATCCATCACTGTTTCGAGGTCAGGCCGGGCGCGTGAGACGGTGCGCGCCGCCCGGGCCTGCCGCTAGCCGAGCTGCTTCACGCCCCGCAGGGCCAGCGGGCTCAGGCCCTCGCCGCCCGCGCCCGCATGGCGGCGGATTTCCTCGCGCATGCGCGGCTCCCAGAACTTCTTCAGGTGGGTGGCGACCTGCTCGGCTGCGGCGGCCGGATCCGGGTCGGCGGCGAAGAACGCCGCGATGTCGTTCGCCATGGCCACCAGGCGCTGCGTGTTCACGCCGCCGGCCCTTCAGGCAACGGGCGCGGCCCGATGGACGCGTGCGCCACGCTCGGCCCTCGTGCGTTCGCGCCAGGCCTCGGGCTGCGCGACCTTCACCACCTCGACGGCGGTGACCTTGTATTCGGGGCAATTCGTCGCCCAGTCGGAGTTCTCGGTCGTCACCAGGTTCACCCCGGACTCGGGGAAGTGGAAGGTCGTGTAGACGACGCCGCGCGCCACCCGCCGCGTCAGCGCCGCGCGCACCACGATCTCGCCGGCGCGGCTGGCGACGCCGACCCAGTCCCCGTCCTCGATGCCGCGGCTCTCGGCGTCGTCCGGGTGGATCTCGAGGCGGTCCTCCGCCTGCCAGGCGAGGTTCTTCGTGCGCCGGGTCTGCGTGCCGACGTTGTACTGGAACAGCACCCGCCCGGTCGTCAGCAGGAGCGGGAATCGGCTGGTCGAGCGCTCGGACGTCGCCACGTATTCGGTCCGGTAGAACTTGCCCTTGCCGCGCACGAAGCTGCCGACGTGCATGGTCGGCGTGCCCTCGGGGGCCGCATCGTTGCAGGGCCACTGGATGCTGCCGAGTCGGTCCAGCTTCTCGTAGCTGACGCCGCGGAAGGTCGGCGTCAGGCGCGCGATTTCGTCCATGATCTCGGACGGGTGCGAGTACTGCATCGGGTAGCCGAGCGCCTGCGCCAGGCGCATGGTCACTTCCCAGTCCGCGAGTCCGGCCAGCGGTTCCATGACCTTGCGCACGCGCGAGATGCGCCGCTCCGCGTTGGTGAAGGTGCCGTCCTTCTCGAGGAAGGAGGCGCCCGGCAGGAACACGTGTGCATAGCGCGCAGTCTCGACCAGGAACAGGTCCTGCACCACCACGCACTCCATCGCGGCGAGCGCGTCGGTCACGTGCTGCGTGTTCGGGTCGGACTGCACGAAGTCCTCGCCCTGGATGTAAAGCGCGCGGAAGCTGCCGTCGAGCGCCGCCTCGAACATGTTCGGGATGCGCAGACCCGGCTCGTCCGCGAGCGTCACGTTCCAGGCCGACTCGAACAGGCCCCGTGCCGCGGCATCCGAGACGTGGCGGTAGCCGCTGAACTCGTGCGGGAACGAACCCATGTCGCAGGAGCCCTGCACGTTGTTCTGGCCGCGCAGCGGGTTCACGCCGACGCCCTCGCGGCCGAGGTTTCCGGTCGCCATCGCCAGGTTGGCGATGCCCATGACCATGGTCGTGCCCTGGCTGTGCTCGGTCACGCCGAGGCCGTAGTAGATCGCGCCGTTGCCGCCGGTGGCGTACAGCCGCGCGGCCTCGCGCACCCGCGCCGCGGGCACGCCGGTGACCGGTTCGGTCGCCTCGGGCGAGTGGCGGGCGTCGGAAATGAACTCCTTCCACTCGCGGTAGGACTGCTGCTCGCAGCGCGCCAGCGCATAGTCGTCCTTCGCCAGCCCCTCGGTGACGACCACGTGCGCGAGCGCATTGATGACCGCGACGTTGGTGCCGGGCCGCAACTGCAGGTGCGCGGCCGCCTCGACGTGCGGGGTCCTCACCAGGTCGATGGCGCGCGGGTCGATGACGATGAGCTTCGCGCCCTGGCGCAGGCGGCGCTTGAGCTGCGAGGCGAACACCGGGTGGCCGTCGGTCGGGTTCGCGCCGATCACGACCACGACGTCGGCCTTCATGACCGACGTGAAGGCCTGGGTGCCGGCCGACTCGCCCAGCGTGTGCTTGAGCCCGTAGCCGGTGGGCGAGTGGCAGACCCGCGCGCAGGTGTCGACGTTGTTGGTCAGCAGCGCCGCGCGGACCAGCTTCTGCACCAGGAAGGTTTCCTCGTTGGTGCAGCGCGAGGAGGTGATGCCGCCGACCGCGTTGCGGCCGTACTGCTGCTGGATGCGGCGGAACTCGCGCGCCGTGAAGCCGATGGCCTCGTCCCAGCCGACCTCGCGCCAGGGATCGGTGATCCGCTCGCGGATCATCGGTTTGGTGACGCGATCCTTGTGCGTCGCGTAGCCGTAGGCGAAGCGGCCCTTGACGCAGGCGTGGCCCTGGTTGGCGTGGCCCGCGCGGTTCGGGACCATGCGCACGACGGTCGAGTCCCTGAATTCGGCTTTCAACGAACAACCGACCCCGCAGTAGCCGCAGGTCGTCGAAACAGCTTCCGCCGGCGCGCCCAGCGAGGCGAGGGACTTCTCGGTCAGCGCGGCGGTCGGGCAGGCCTCGACGCAGGCGCCGCAGGAGACGCACTCGGACGCGAGGAAGGGCTGGTGCTCGCTGGCGGACACGCGCGAGCCGAAACCGCGGCCCTCGATCGTCAGCGCCAGCGTACCCTGGATCTCGTCGCAGGCGCGCACGCAGCGCGAGCAGACGATGCACAGGTCCGGGTTGAAGGTGAAATAGGGGTTGCTGACGTCCGGCGTGACGCCACGCTGCGTCGCGCCGGCGCCGTATCGTGAGCCGGTGATGCCGAGCGTCGCCGCCGCATCCTGCAGCTCGCAGTGCCCGTTGGCGGGGCAGTCGTCGCAGTCGAGCGGGTGGTCGGAAACATAGAGTTCCACCACGCCGCGGCGCAGCTGCTCGAGCCGCGGCGACTGTGTCCGAACCTTCATGCCGGGCGCGGCGGTCGTCGTGCAGGAGGCCGGGAAGCCTTTCCGGCCCTCGATCTCGACCAGGCACAGGCGGCAGGAGCCGAAGGCCTTCAGCGAATCCGTTGCGCACAGCTTCGGGATCGCAGTCCCCGCGAGCGCCGCCGCCCGCATCAGCGAGGTGCCGGCGGGCACGGACACGGCCGCGCCGTCGATCTCGAGCGTGACCTGCTCCGCCGACGCGGCGGCCGGCGTGCCGAGGTCCTTGTGGTCGATCGCGTACATGTCAGTGTCCGGCTCCGCGCCGCCGGAAGTCCTCCGGGAAGTGCTTCATCGCGCTCAGCACGGGATAGGGGGCCATGCCGCCGAGCCCGCAGAGCGAGGCCTGCAACATCGTATCGCAGAGTTCCTCGACCAGCGCAATCTGGCGGTCGCGGTCCTCGCCGCGCCCGATTCTGTCCAGTGCCTCGGCGCCGCGCACCGAGCCGACGCGGCAGGGCGTGCACTTGCCGCAGGATTCGTGCGCGCAGAACTCCATCGCATAGCGCGCCATCTCGAGCATGTCCACGGTGTCGTCGAAGGCCACCACCCCGCCGTGGCCCAGCATGGCGCCGATCGCCGCCAGCGACTCATATTCCAGCGGCGTGTCGAACTGCGACGCCGGCAGGTAGGCGCCCAGCGGCCCGCCGATCTGCACCGCGCGGATCGGCCGGCCGCTGGCGGAACCGCCGCCGTAAACCTCGAGCAGCTCGCGCACGGTCAGGCCGAAGGCGCGCTCGACGAGCCCGCCGCGGCGGATGTTCCCCGCGAGCTGCAGCGGCAGCGTGCCGCGCGACCTCGCCTGGCCGAACTCGCGGTAGGCCGCCGCGCCGCCGGCGAGTATTCCGGGCACCGTCGCCAGCGTGATGACGTTGTTCACGACGGTCGGCGCGCCGAACAGCCCCTTCTCGGCGGGCAGCGGCGGGCGCACGCGGACTTCCCCGCGCCGGCCCTCGAGGCTCTCGAGCATCGAGGTTTCCTCGCCGCAGATGTAGGCGCCGGCCCCGAGCCGCAGCTCGATGTCGAAGCTTCGGCCGCTGCCCAGGAGGTCGGCGCCTAGCAGGCCCGCCGCGCGCGCAGCGGCGATCGCCGCGCCCAGCACCTCGAAGGCATGCGGATACTCGACCCGGAGATAGACGAATCCCCGCGTCGCGCCGACCGCGATACCCGCGATCGCCATGCCCTCGATCAGCGCGAACGGGTCGCCTTCCATCAGCATGCGGTCCGAGTACGTGCCGGAATCGCCCTCGTCCGCGTTGCAGGCGATGTAGCGCTGTCCCGGCGGCTGGCGCTGCACCGTCTGCCACTTGATGCCGGTGGGGAAGGCCGCGCCGCCGCGGCCGCGCAGCCCCGATTCGACGACCTCGTTCACGGTCGCCTCGGGGCCCAGTTCCAGCGCGCGCGCCAGGCCGCGACCGCCGCCTTCGGCCCGCCAGGCCCCGAGGTCCAGCGGATCGATGCGCCCGACGCGCGAGAAAGTGAGGCGCTGCTGCGTCGCGAGCCAGGGATGCTGCTCGATCGGCCCGATCCGCAGCGGGTGCGCGGCGCCCTGCAGCATGCCCGCGGCAAGCAGATCCGGGACCTCACGCTCCGTCACCGGCCCGTAGGCGATGCGGCCGGCGGCGCCTTCGACCTCCACCAGCGGTTCGAGCCAGTAGAGGCCGCGCGAGCCGTTGCGGCGCAGTTCGATGTCCGCTCCCGTGGCCCTGGCCTCCGCCCGCAGCCTGCGTGCGGTGGCCTCGGCGCCGAGCGCCAGCGCCCCGGCGTCGCGCGGCACCCAGACCCGGGTGCTCATGCCTTCACCTTCGCGCCGGCATCCAGCAGCGCGTCGAGGCGATCCGGCGTCAGGCGGCCGTGGACTTCCTGGTCGAGCATCGCAGCGGGCGAGCAGGCGCAGAGCCCGAGGCAGTAGACCGCCTCCAGCGTGATGCGGCCATCGGCCGTGGTCTCGCCGAGGCCGATGCCGAGGCGGCCGGTCAGGTGGCGCTCGAGCGCGCGGGAGCCCGCGGCCTGGCAGGACTCCGCCCGGCACAGCCGCAGCACGCGGCGTCCCGGGGGCGCGCTGCGGAAGTGATGATAGAAGGTGACCACGCCGTGGACCTCGGCGCGCGACAGGTTGAGCGCCCGGGCGATGACGGGCACCGCCGCCGCAGGCACGCAGCCGAGGGCGCCCTGGACCTCGTGCAGGATCTCGAGCAGCGGACCGTCGCGATGCCGGTGCCGTTCGACGATCGCGAGGATGCGGCTTTCATCCACCGGGCCGGCCGGCGCGTTTGCGCCGCTCATTGCAGGCGCTCCCGGTGGGCGTAGACGTTGAACGAGCCCTCGCGCAGGAAGCCGACCAGCAGGATCCCGGTGCGCTCGGCAAGGTCCACCGCCAGCGACGATGGCGCGCCCACGGCGGCGACCACGGGGATTCCGGCGGCCGCGGCCTTCTGAAGCAGCTCGAAGCTCGCACGCCCGGACAGCAGCAGCACGCAGCGCGACAGCGGCAGTTCTCCCGCCAGCAGCCTCGCGCCCACCAGCTTGTCGAGCGCGTTGTGCCGGCCGACGTCCTCGCGCAGGTCGAGCAGCCCGCCCTCCGCGTCGAACAGGCAGGCCGCGTGCAAGCCGCCGGTGTCGCGGAACACGTCTTGCGCCGCCCGCGCGCGCGCCGGCAGCGACTCGAGCAGCGCGGCGGTCACCGTCAGCGCCGCGTCCACGCGCGGCGAGCGCAGCATGCGCTCGACGGCCTCCAGCGAAGCGTTGCCGCAGACCCCGCAGCTCGAGGTCGTATAGAAGTTGCGCTGCACCTGGCCGGGATCGAGGCCAGCGCCGGGGGCGAGCTGGATCCGCACGACGTTGCCCGCGGGGCCGCAGAGCCGGCTGCCGGCGACGTCCTCGCGCGAACGGAGGATGCCTTCGCCGTGCAGGAAGCCGACCGCCAGCTCGATGTCCTGGCCCGGCGTGCGCATGGTGATGGACACCGCGGTCCCCGGCCCGGCCTCGCCGGCGCGCGCCACCCGGATCTCGAGCGGCTCCTCGACCACGACCAGGTCCTGCCGCGGGCTCAGGCGGTCGTCCCGCATCGCCGCGATGGATACCTCGCGGACTGGCCGGTCCTGGCGCTCTGCGTTCATCGGGACTCGCGGTTTGGCACGGGTGCCGGAGCTTCGGTTACGCTCGTCCTCATCAGTATGGCACGAGGTGCGACGGATGCCAGAAGCTGACCCGGGCGGCGGTTCCGGCACGGCACGGCTGATCGACGGCAAGGCGGCGGCCGCCCGGATCCGGGCCGAGGTCGCGCGCCAGGCCGCGGCGCTGGCCGCGCGCCACGGCCTGGTGCCGGGACTCGCGGTGGTGCTGGTCGGCGAGGACCCGGCGAGCCAGGTGTACGTGCGCAACAAGGTGCGGCAGACGGGCGAAACCGGCATGCGCTCCTTCGAGACGCGGCTGCCGGCGACGGTCTCGCAGGCCCGGCTGCTCGACGAGGTCGCGCGGCTGAATGCGGATCCCGCCGTGCACGGCATCCTGGTGCAGCTGCCGCTGCCGAAGCACGTGGAGGAAGCCGCCATCACCGACGCCATCGCACCGGCGAAGGACGTCGATGGCTTCAGCATCGTCAACACCGGACTGCTCGCGGCGCGCGGCGCGGGCATGATTCCCTGCACGCCGCTCGGCTGCCTGCTGCTGCTGAAGGAGACCCGGCCTGCGCTCGCCGGGCTCAACGCCCTGGTCGTCGGCCGCTCAAACATCGTCGGCAAGCCGATGCTGCAGCTGCTGCTGCGCGAGCACTGCACGGTGACGGTCGCCCACTCGCGCACGCGCAACCTCGCCGACGAATGCCGGCGCGCGGACATCCTGGTCGCGGCGATCGGGAAGCCGCGCATGATCCGGGGCGACTGGATCCGCCCCGGCGCGACCGTGATCGACGTCGGCATCAACCGCGTCCGCGTCGACACGCCGGAGGGACCGCGCGAGAAGCTGGTCGGCGACGTGGACTTCGATGCCGCGGTGCGGGTGGCCGGGGCGATCACGCCGGTGCCCGGCGGCGTCGGGCCGATGACCATCGCCTGCCTGCTGCGCAACACCATCACCGCCGCCTGCGCGCAGCACGGCGTGGACCCCGGGGGACTCAGCGGCTGAAGGTGATCTCGCCCTGGTCGGTGAGGTCGAATCGGGTCGCCATCGGCTCGCGCGGCAGCCCCGGCATGCGCATGATCTCGCCGGTGATCGGGATCACGAAGCCGGCGCCGGCGGCGAGCTGGATCTCGCGCACCGTGACCAGGAAGTCCTTCGGCCGCCCGAGCAGCGCAGGGTTGTCGGACAGCGACTGCTGGGTCTTGGCGATGCACACCGGCAGCTTGCCGAATCCCGCCTTCTCGAGCTGGTCGCGGTCGCGGCGCGCGCGCGCCGTGTAGTCCACGGCCTGGGCGCCGTACATCTCGCGCGCCACGGTCGCGATCTTCTTCTCGATCGGGTCGTTCCAGTCGTACAGCGGCGTGAAGGACGGCTCGTTGGCCGCCACCATGTCGCGCACCAGGGCCGCCAGCGCGGTGCAGCCGGCGCCGCCCTCGCTGAACGGCCGCGCCTCCACGGCCTCGACCCCGATCGCGCGGCACTGCTGCTGCAGCACGCGGACTTCTTCGTCGCTGTCGGTGGGGAAGTGGTTGATCGCGATGATGCAGGGCTGGCCGAAGCGGCGGATGTTCTCCACGTGCTTCTCCATGTTGGAGAAGCCGCGCAGCATCGCCGCGGGGTCGGGCTGCGAGACCTCGGCGAGCGGCCTGCCGCCGTGCATCTTCAGCGCGCGGATGGTCGCGACCAGCACGGTGCAGGCGGGCGCGAAGCCGCCGTAGCGGCAATTGATGTCGAAGAACTTCTCCGCGCCCAGCTCGAACGCGAAGCCGGCCTCGGTCACGACCACGTCGGCGAAGGCGAGCGCGGCCTTGGTCGCGGTGATGCTGTTGGTGCCATGCGCGATGTTCGCGAACGGCCCGCCGTGGACGAAGGCGGGCGCGCCCTCGGTGGTCTGCACCAGGTTGGGCTTGATGGCCTGCGCCAGCAGCGCGGCCATCGCGCCCACCGCGCCGACGTCGCGCGACGTGACCGGCTTGCCCTCGCGGTCGTAGCCCACGACGATGCGGCCGAGCCGCGCCTTGAGGTCCGGGATGCCGTCGGCGAGGCACAACACCGCCATGACCTCGCTGGCGGCGGTGATGTCGAAGCCGGTCTCGCGCGGGATGCCCTCGCTCCTGCCGCCGAGGCCGACGATGATGGCGCGCAGGGCACGGTCGTTCATGTCCATCACGCGCTTCCAGGTGACGTGGCGCGGGTCGAGGCGCGAGGCCTTGCCGCCGTGGTGCAGGTCGTTGTCCACCATCGCGGCCAGCAGGTTGTGCGCGCTGGAGACGGCGTGAAAGTCGCCGTTGAAGTGCATGTTGATGTCCATCACCGGCAGCACCTCGGAGGCGCCGCCGCCGGCGCCGCCGCCCTTCATGCCGAACACCGGGCCGAGGCTGGGCTCTCGCAGCGCGGCTGCGCTGCGCACGCCGATCTTCGTCAATCCCTGCACCAGGCCGATGCTGGTCGTGGTCTTGCCCTCGCCGGCCGGCGTCGGCGTGATCGCCGACACCAGCACCAGCTTGCCGCGCCGCGGGAGGCCGGAGAACGCCGCCAGCGGCAGCTTCGCCTTGTACCGGCCGTAGAGCTCGAGGCTGGCGGGGTCGATGCCGAGGGTGCTGAAGACTTCGGTGATGGGTTTCATGTGGCGGTCACCTTCTATGAACGGCGGCGGCCGGGGCGCCCGCGGCGCCCGGCGACGGTCGCAACGGCGGCGTGCTCCGGCGGCGGCGGCAGCCGCGGCAGCCCGGTCTGCTCGCGGAGCCCGGCTGTCACGAGGCGCCGCAACTCCGCGTCCACGGCGGCGTCGGTCGCGACCGGCACGTAAGCCGCCAGGCGCCGGTCCACCTGTTCGCAGGCGCGGCCGTAGAGGTCCTTCGAGCCCTGCTTGACCCAGGTCTCGCGGTTCTCGCGGTCGATGACCGGATCGGTCAGGTAGAGCTCCTGCGGCCAGTGCTTGAGGGTATGCGGCGCGGTGATCAGGTGGTCATTCTGCCGCAACTGCTGCACCAGGTCCGCGGCCGGCAGGTCCTCGAGCACCTGCGTTTCGCGCACGAAGTGCAGGCACTGCCCGCAGACCTCGTTGTCGAACACCAGCTTCGGCAGGCTGAAGGTCAGCACGTAGTCCAGCATGCCGGGCCCGGAGACCGAGTTGACGCCGGCGAGCGCGGCGAGCATCGCGCTGGTCATGGTCTCGGCGCCCGCCTGCGCGTCGAGGAACTTGCCGTCGGACAGCGCCATGTAGGCCTGGGTCGGCAGGCCGAGCGACTTCGCGATCTCGACGTAGCCGACGTCCAGGCGCTGGGCCTCGATCGCGGCCATCGGCGAGCTGGCGGCCTTCATGTGGAAGGCCGCCGGGGCGCCGCCGAACAGCACCGGCGCGCCGGGCCTGACGATCTGCGCCATGGTGATGCCGGTCAGCACGTCCACGCAGTGGAACACCAGCGCGCCCACCAGCGTGACGGGAGCGATCAGGCCCATCAGCGTGACCGGGACGATCTCGACCGGGATGCCGGCCTCGATGCAGTCGAGCAGGTTCTGGCAGGAGTCCTCGCTGTAGCGGAAGTTGCCGGTGGCGGTGATGGTGAAGATCGCCATCGGCTTCGCGACCAGCTCGGCGCGGTCGCGGCGGAACAGCTGCATCATCTCCGCCATGCGCGGCACGCCGTGCTCGCTGAAGGCGCCCGAGACCACGGGCTTCTTCGAGTTCGTCAGCACCATGTACAGGCGCCAGGCGTCCGACACCTGCGGCTCGATGTCGGCGTTGGTGGAGAACGCGGTCGCGAGGTAGGGGATGTGCGGCAGCCCGTCGCAGAGCCGGGCGTACTCGACGAAGTCAGTCGAGTTCGCGAGCCGCGTCTCCCCCGTGCGATGGTCCATGATCTTGAGGCCGCTGGAGCCCGGGATGAAATGCACGTTCCAGCCGCCGATCTCGGCATGCGGATTGCCGTCGCGGTCGAACAGCGTGAACGATTTCGGCGCGGAGGCGATGGCGCGATCCACGACCTCCGCAGGGAACAGCACGCGCCCGCCGGCGTCCGTGCGCAGCCCCGAGTCGAGCAGGCGCCGGCGCAGCCCCTCGCCGCGGATCTCCATGCCGGTCTGGGCCATGATGCGTTTCGCCTCGGCCAGGATGGAGGCGATCAGCGCGGGACTCAGCATGCGGATCGTCGGTCTCATGGGGCGGCTCCCGTCCGTTGCGACTGGCAGCCGGCGATGAACCGGCGGCGCCAGTCCTCCGACTGTGCGACTGCATTGAAGCAGAACAGGTGGAATCCGGCGACGCCGAGCGTGGCGTCGCCGAGCGTGGGTGCGATCCCGTACAGCAGCGCGTCGGGCCGGTAGGAGCGGGGGCCGAGCAGGCGGCCGATGACGCCTCCGCGGTGCCGCAGCTGGCGCAGCGAGGCCCCGACCCCGATGCGCAGCGACGCGGCGAGCAGCGCGCTGCGGTCGAACACGCCCGGCAGCCCGAGCCATGCCGCCAGGGTGATGCCCCGCGCACGGACCTCGCGCAGCCAGCCGATCAGCTTCGCGGCGTCGAAGCACATCTGCGTGACCAGGTAGTTCGCATAGGCCTGTTTCGCCAGCAGCTCGCGCATCAGCGTCTCGCCGTCGGCCGCCGGGTGGCCCTCGGGGTGCGCGGCGACGCCGACGTGAAGCAGGCGGTGATCGTGGTCCGCGATGTCGCGCAGCAGCTCGAGCGCCCGCGAATAGGACCCGAGCGGCCGCGGGGCGTCGCCGCCCGGCACGAAGATGCTGTCGATGCCGAGGTCGGTGATCCGGCGCAGGATCTCGCCGAGATGCGCGCGATCGCGCACCATGCGCGCCGCGACGTGCGGCACCAGGCGGAATCCCCGCGCCGCAAGCCGCGCGCACAGCTCGAGCGTCGGACCGACGCCTTTCGTCGGCGAGCAGGTGACCGCGACCCAGGAGCCGGGCTCGAGGACTGCGAGGCGCTGCTCGATGCTCGGGCTCGGGAACACTTCCATGTAGGTCTCGCGCACCGCATGCGCGAGCGCGCCCCATTGCGGCGCGGTGAGGCCGGCGCGCAACGGCGGCGTCACGGCCGGCGCCTCGTCCGGCGCCGGCCGGTCCCGGCCGCGTCCGCCATCGGCCGCGGCAGGGCCACGGCCTTCGCGAGTTCGGTGAACGCGTCGGTGCCGTGCGGGATCGCCATCGCGGCGACGAAGTGGCGCTGGAAATCCGGCTCGATCGCGGTCTCGACCTTCTCGACCAGCCGCACGCGCTCCTCGATGAGGCGCCGCGACGCGGCATCGAGCAGGGCGATGCGCGCGCCGGTGCCGGCCGCGTTGCCGGCGGGGGACACGGCGTCGAGCGCGCAGTCCGGGATCATGCCGAGCGTCATGGCGTACCTGACGTCGATGTGCGAACCGAAGGCGCCGGCGAGCCGGATGCGATCCACCTTCTGCACCCCGAAGCGGTCCATCAGCAGCTTCGCGCCGGCGTACAGCGCGGCCTTCGCCAGCTGGATCGCGCGCACGTCGTTCTGCCGGATGCGCAGCTCCGGGCTGCCGGCGTGCAGCAGGTACGCGAAGGTGCGCTCCTCGGCGACCACGCGCGCGCTGCGCGCCGCCATCGAGCCTGCAATCGTGCCGTCCGGCAGCAGCAGCCCGGCGAGGTACATCTCCGCGATCGCCTCGATGATGCCGGAGCCGCAGATCCCGGTGACGCCCGCCGCGGGCAGCTGCGAGGCGAACGCGGGATCGTCCGACCACAGTTCGCAGCCGATCACCCTGAATCGCGGTTCCAGCGTTTCGCGGTCGATGCGCACGCGCTCGATCGCGCCCGGCGCCGCGCGCTGGCCGCCGCTCACCTGCGCGCCCTCGAAGGCGGGGCCGGTGGGGCTGGAGGCGGCAAGCAGCCGTTGCCGGTTGCCGAGGACGATCTCGGCGTTGGTGCCGACGTCCACGATCAGGGAGACCTCGTCGCGTTCCCAGGGCGCCTCCGCGAGCAGCACCGCCGCGGCGTCCGCACCGACGTGGCCGGCGATGCAGGGCAGGGCGTAGACGCGGCCGCCCGGGTGGATGCCGAGGCCGAGCTGCGACGCCGTCACCTCCACGGCCTCGTCGGTCGCGAGCGCAAATGGGGCGGTGCCGAGTTCGACCGGGTTCAGCCCGAGCGCGAGGTGGTGCATGACCGGGTTGCCGACCAGCGTCATTTCGAGCACGTCGCCGGCCCCGAGTCCCGCCTGCGCCGCCGCCGTGGCGATCAGCCCGCCGATCGCCTCGCGCACGACGCGCGTGAGTTCGGCCTCGCCGCCGGGATTCATCATGATGTAGGACACGCGGCTCATCAGGTCTTCGCCGAAGCGGATCTGCGGGTTCATGCATCCGGCGCTGCCGATGACCTCGCCGCTGGCGAGGTCGCAGAGGTGAGCGGCGATCGTGGTCGAGCCGACGTCCACGGCGGCGCCGACCAGGCGGTCGCGGAATCCGGGCCAGACCGCGGCGATCTCCCGCCCGTCGCGCACCGCGACCGTGACCCGCCAGCCGCCGTCGCGCAGCGCCCGCTGCAGCGCGTGCAGCGCCGGCAGGGCAATCGCCAGGCCCTCCAGTCGCCACTCTCGGCGCAATGCCGCCAGCAGCCGCTCGAGGTCGCCGCTCGGGTCCTGCATGTCCGGCTGCGCGACCTCGACGAGGAACGCGCGCAGCACCGGGTTCAGCTCGATGTCGTGCGCTTCGTGCGGCTTGCGCACCACCTGGTGGTGCACCTGGCTGCCCGGCGGCACGTCGATCGCGACGTCCGCCTGCACGCGGGCCTGGCAGCCCAGGCGCCGGCCGGTGGCGATGCCGAGCCGCTTGCGCAGCCGGGATTCGGCCGGGCCCTCCGCGCTGACGCTGGTGGCGCGCGACACGATGCCGTGCTTTGCGAGTTCGCCGTCCACGACCTCGACCTGGCAGCGCGTGCAGAGGGCCCTGCCGCCGCAGACCGAATCGAGGTCCACGCCGAGTGCGCGCGCCGCCGCCAGCACGGTGGTGCCCTGCGGGAACCGCCCGCGCCTGCCCGAGGGCGAGAACACGATCAGTGGATCCTGCGCGGCGCCGTTCATCTGCCTCTCACGCCGGTGCGCGATTGCGCCGGTTGCTGCGCCGTCCGCGCGTCTCGCCGCCCTCGGGCGGCGGCTCACGGTAATGCCGCATCCAGGCCATGCATTGCGGATCGTGCCCCATCACCACATCGGCGCCACGCACCGCCTGCATCAGCTCGGCATGCAGCGGATTGGTGATGGCCGAGGTCATGCCGGCGCCGATCGCCATGCCGATGAACGCCGCATTGAGGCCGTTGCGGTTCGGCAGGCCGAAGCTGAGGTTCGAGGCGCCACAGGTGGTGTTGACGCCGAGCTCCTCGCGCAGCCGCCGCACCAGCGCAAGCACCTGCCGGCCGGCGTCGTTGATCGCGCCGATCGGCATCACCAGCGGGTCCACGACCACGTCGGCGGCCGGGATGCCGTGGTCGCGGGCGCGCTCGACGATCCGTTTCGCCACCGCGAAGCGCACGTCGACGTCCTGCGAGATGCCGGTCTCGTCGTTGCTGATCGCGATCACGGCGCAGCCGTACTTCTTCACCAGCGGCAGCACGCGCTCGAGGCGCTCCTCCTCGCCGGTGACCGAGTTCAGGATCGCCTTGCCCTGGTAGGCGGCGAGCCCGGCCTCCAGCGCCTCGACGATCGAGGAGTCGATGCACAGCGGCACGTCGGTGACCGACTGCAGCAACCGGATGCAGTCGGCCAGGATCTTCGGCTCGTCCGCGAGCGGGATGCCGGCGTTGACGTCCAGCACCCGCGCGCCGGCCTCGACCTGGGCGAGTGCATCGGCGACGACCCGGTCGTAGTTCCCGGCCTTCATCTCCTCGGCCAGCAGCCTGCGGCCGGTCGGGTTGATGCGCTCGCCGATGACGACGAAGGGTTCGTCGAAGCCGATGGTGACGGTGCGGCTCTTCGAGCCGATGACGGTGCGGGTCATTGCGTTTCGCCTCCGGCGCCCGTGATCCGCCCGCCGGCCTTGACGACCGACTCGAGGACGTCGTCCGGAAAACGGGTCTCGAGCGCAGCTGCGCGCTCGGCGACCAGACGCTCGAGCTCGCCCTCGGCTTCCTCGGACACGCGCCGCCAGTCGGCGAGGTAGGCGTCGCTGGCGCCGCGCCCGGCGCGCATCGCGGCGCGGTCGATGGCCTGCGCGAAGCGCGGCGGCAGCTCCCGCTTCACGCGCACACGGCCCTGCTGGCCGATGACCTGCGCCGGGATGTCGCGCCAGAAGATGCAGGTCAGCTTCGCCATTGCACGACGCCTTTTGTGACCGCGCGATCGAAGTGGCCGAGGCCGCAATGGCGCCGCTCGTAGGCCAGCCCGAGGAAGCGCGCATGGCCGCTGGCGCGCGCATCGAGCTCCGGGTCATCCGCCTGCGAAAGGTAGACGAGCCGGCGGTAGTTGCCGAAGTACTGCGGCAGCAGTTCCGGGTGGCGGTCCAGGCCGAGGCCGCGCCGCACCAGCCGGTCGAAGTGCCGCACCAGGAAGTCGGTCAGATAGAAGGTGCCGGGCTCCGCTTCGGCGAGTGCGCGGAATGCGTCGCTGCCCGCGAGGAATTCGTAGCAGTGCGCGCCGGGCAGCCGCTCGATGCCGTATTCCGCGACGACGCGGTCGATCTCGCCCTTGCTGCCGCAATCGGCGTAGGCGACGAACACGTGTTCGAATTCGCGCCTGCCGTCCTCGATGGCCTCGCGCAGCGCGGGCGCGATGCGCTCCGGCCGGTTGTGCAGTTCCGCAGGCAGGCAGCGCAGCGTCACCTGCGACCAGCCGTTCAGGCGGCGCAGCTCGTGCAGCTCGCGCCCGAGCGCGCCGCAGCCGATGACCAGGACGGGGGAGGGCATCGCCGTGCCCCGCGCCGCGCTAGGCGCGCGCCGCGCGCCGCTCCCGGACCAGGCGCTTCGCGGTTTCCACCGCGATCGCCGCGTCGCGGCAATAGGCGTCGGCGCCGATGGCGCGGCCGAATTCCTCGTTGAGCGGGGCGCCGCCGACCAGCACGATGTGCGCGTCGCGAAGGCCCTGTTCCTTCATCGCTTCGATGACCACCTTCATGTAGGGCATGGTGGTCGTCAGCAGCGCCGACATGCCGAGGATGTCCGGCCGGTGCTGGCGCAGGGCCGCGAGGTAGGCATCCGCGTGCGTGTTGATGCCGAGGTCCACGACCTCGAAGCCGGCCCCTTCCATCATCATGCCGACCAGGTTCTTGCCGATGTCGTGGATGTCGCCCTTGACCGTGCCGATGACCATCTTGCCGACCGGCTCGGCGCCGGTCTCCGACAGGATCGGCTTCAGCACCGCCATGCCGGCCTTCATCGCATTGGCGGCGAGCAGCACCTCCGGCACGAACAGGATGCCGTCGCGGAAGTCGGCGCCGACGATGTTCATGCCGCCGACCAGGGCCTCGTCGAGCACGCGCTTGGCGTCCCAGCCGCGCGCCAGCAGGATGTTCACGCCCTCGACGATCTCGTCGGCGAGGCCGTCGTAGAGGTCGTCGAACATCTGCTCGACGAGCTCGCCGTCCGGGAGATCGGCGAGCTTGAAGTCGGCGGCGGGTCCGGAGGGCGTGGACATGGCCCACTAAGTTAAACGATCGTTCAACAACAAATCAAGCCGCGTTGACCGGTTTCGGGCTTATGTTGTACGCTTGTTCAACAAGCATTCCACGGCGCCGCCGACCCCGATGCGCATCCCGCACACGCTGCTGACCACGCCCTTCCACGCCCGCACCGCGCCGCTGATGCAGGGATCGAACTGGCGCCGCTGGGCCGGCTACGCCGCCGCCAGCTGCTACGAGTTCACGCACGACCGCGAGTACGCCGCGGTCAGGAACGCCGCGGCATTGTTCGACGTGTCGCCGCTGCGCAAGTACCTGGTGTCGGGGCCGGATGCCACGCGCCTGCTGGACCGGGTCGTCACCCGCAGCGTGCCGAAGACCCAGCCCGGGCAGGTCATCTACATGAGCTGGTGCGACGCGCGGGGCAAGGTCATCGACGACGGCACCATCACCCGCCTCGGCGAGCAGTCGTACCGCATGACCGCGGCCGAGCCGAACCTGCGCTGGCTGCGGCGCAACGCCTTCGGCATGGACGTGCGCATCGAGGAGGTGTCGGAGCGCCTCGGCGCGCTGGCGCTGCAGGGACCGCTGTCGCGCGCCGTGCTGAATGCGGCCGCGCGCGATCCGGTGGACGGCCTCCGGTACTTCCGCATGATGGACAACCGGATCGCGGACGTGGACCTGCAGGTCTCGCGCACCGGCTACACCGGCGACCTGGGGTACGAGATCTGGGTGCCGGAGCAGGGCGCGCTCGCGGTCTGGGACGCGATCATGGCGGCGGGCAGGGACTTCGGCGTCATGCCCGCCGGCATCTGGGCACTGGACGTCGCGCGCATCGAGGCGGGCCTGGTGATGCTGGACGTCGACTACCACTCGGCGCAGCACGCGATGATCGAGGCGCAGAAGTCCACGCCCCTCGAGCTGTCGCTGGACTGGTCGGTGACGCTCGACAAGGCGCCGTTCAACGGCAGGCGCGCGCTCGCCGCGGAGAAGGCCCGCGGGCCGGCCTGGCGCTTCGTCGGCATCGAGGTGGACTGGGACTCGCTCGAGCGCCCGTACCGGGAGGTCGACCTCACGCCGGCGCTGCCGATGGTCGCCTGGCGGGCGAGCGTGCCCGTCTATCGCGGCTCCCGCCAGGTCGGCTACGCCTCCAGCGGCGTGTGGTCGCCGCTGCTCAAGAAATACCTCGCGCTTGCCCACATCGAGGCGCCGCACTTTCTGCCGGACACGCCGGTCGAGATGGAGATGACCGTCGAGCACCGCCGCCTGCGGGCCAGCGCCCGGGTGCGCAAGCTGCCGTTCTTCGACCCGCCGCGGAAGAAGGCATGAGCGGCGCGAACCGCTACGACGCGATCGTCATCGGCGGCGGCCACAACGGCCTCGTGAATGCCGCCTACCTCGCGCGCGCCGGGAGGAAGGTCGTGGTGCTGGAGCGGCGCGAGATGCTGGGCGGCGCCGCGGTCAGCGAGCAGGCATTCCCGGGCTTCACATTCTCGGTGTTCTCCTACGTCGTCAGCCTGCTGCGGCCGGAGATCATCCGCGACCTCGAGCTGCCCAGGCACGGCATGCAGATCCTGCCGCTCGAGAGCACGGTCACGCCGCTTCCCGGCGGCGACTATTTCGCGATGTGGGGCGACGCCGACCTGACGCGGCGCGAGATCTGCCGCCATTCGCCGCTGGATGCCGAGGCCATGACCGAGTTCGGCCGGCTGATGTCGCTGATGGCGCGCGCCGTGAAGCCGATCCTCGGCATGATCCCGCCCGACCCGACCTCGCTCGCGCCCTCCGATATCAAGGGCCTCATGAAGCTCGGCGGGCACTTCAGGTCGCTGGGCGAGGAGAAGTTCCACGCCCTGTGGAAGCTGATGACGATGAGCTCGGCCGATTACCTCGACGAGTGGTTCGAGTGCGGGCCGCTGAAGGCCACCAAGTCGGCGAGCGGCATCATCGGCACCTTCATGGGCCCGCGCTCGCCGGGCTCCGCCTACGTGCTGCTGCACCATTACATGGGCGAGATCGACGGCGCCTACCGCGCCTGGGGCTTCTGCAAGGGCGGCAACGGCACGATCAGCAATGCGATCGCCGCGGCCGCGCGCGCGCGCGGCGCGACGCTGCGCACCGGTTCGCCGGTACGGCAGGTGCTGGTCAAGGGTGGCCGCGCCACGGGCGTGGCGCTCGAGAACGGCGACGAGTACCACGCGCCGGTCGTGGTCTCCGGCCTGGACGCGCGGCGCACCTTCCTCGACCTGGTGGACGCGCGCGAGCTGCCGGACGAGCTGGTGGAGCAGGTGCGGCGCTTCCGTTTCCGCGGCTCCTCCGGCAAGGTCAACCTGGCGCTCTCGGAGCTGCCGGATTTCACCTGCATGCCGGGCGTCGGCGTGCAGCACAAGGGCGCCTTCTCGATCAGCCCCAGCGTCGACTACCTGGAGCGCGCCTACGACGACGCCAAGTACGGCGAGTTCTCGCGCCGGCCGTACATGGACATCGTGTTCCCGTCCATGATCGACCCGGGCATGGCGCCGCCCGGGCAGCACGTCGCCAGCATCTTCGTGCAGTACTGCCCCTACCACCTCAACGGCGGCTGGACCGAGGCGAAGCGCGAGGCCTTCGGCGACGCGGTCGTGGACACGCTGGCGGAATACGCGCCCAACCTCCGGCGCGCGATCCTGCACCGGCAGGTGCTGACGCCCGCGGACATCGAGGCGACGACCGGCCTGTCCGAGGGCAACATCTTCCAGGGCGAGCTCGCGCTGCAGCAGCTTTTCTTCCTGCGCCCGGCGGTGCGCTGGGCCGGCTACCGCACGCCGATCGCCGGCTACTACCAGTGCGGTTCGTCCACGCACCCCGGCGGCGGCGTCATGGGCGCGCCCGGCAAGCTGGCGGCCGAACGTATCCTGGCGGATACATGAGCAAGCGCGCATCGCCGCTGCGGCCGGAATTTCCGCTCGCTCGCGCCGCGCGTCCGGCACCGCTGCTCGTTCGCGCCGCCGGAACTTACGCGCTCACTCGCAGGGTGCCGGACGCATGTGTTGCTCGGGTGCTGCCGGTGCTGCAGCTGTGGCCGGCGTGCGCGAGGTGGCGGGGTGCTCGCGAGCAAACTCGTAAGTTCCGGCGGAGTTTGCGAGCGAGCAACCCCGCCGGATCCCGCGCACGCCAGCCGCAG
This sequence comes from Steroidobacteraceae bacterium, assembly GCA_019634895.1. Lineage (GTDB taxonomy): Bacteria > Pseudomonadota > Gammaproteobacteria > Steroidobacterales > Steroidobacteraceae > SCUD01. Next base: position 38,275 of record JAHCAM010000003.1, read on the forward strand.
TCGGCGACAGAGGCATTGTCGTGAGCCGCGCCTTCGACAGCGTGGTAATCGGCGCCAGCGCAGACGGGCTGGTCGCAGCGGCCGTGCTGGCGCGCGCGGGACAGCGCGTGCTCGTGCTCGAAGCGGAGCGCGAGCCCGGCGGCACCTTGCGCGCGATCGAGTTTGCGCCCGGGTACCGTGCCGCGCCCCTCGCCGGCGACCTCGGCCACGTGCATGAAGACGTGCTGCGCGCGACCGGCACGGTGCTGCCCGCCAAGGTTGTGCCCGACGACTGCGCGGTGGCGCTGGGAGATGGCGGCGTGCTGACCATCGGCCGCACGCCGGCCGCGACCGCCGAGGGGCTGCGCCGCCATTCGGCGAAGGATGCCGCGGCCTGGCCCGCGTTCGCCGCCGGGATGCATGCGATCGCGGGGTTCCTCGGCGAGCTGTACCGCCGGCCCGCATTCGCGCTCGATGCGACCGGCGGGCGCGAGCTGCTGTCGCTCGCGGGACTCGGGATGCGCTACCGCGCGCTCGGCAGGCGCGGCATGGCGGAGCTGCTGCGCACGCTGCCGATCGCACTCGCGGACCTGCTCGATGACTGGTTCGAGGACGTGCGCCTGAAGGGACTGCTGGCCGCGATCGGCACCGCCGACCTGCCGCAGGGGCCGATGGCCGGCGGCACCGCGCTCGCACTGCTGCACCGGCAGGTCGGCGCGGCGCCCGGCGCTTTCGGCGATCGCCTGCGGCTGCAGGCCGGCGGAACGGCGCTCGTCACCGCGCTCGCGGAGCGCGCGCGCGCCGGCGGCGCGCTGATCGAGACCGGCGCGGAGGTGCGGCGGATCCTGGTGCACGACGACCGGGTCGCCGGCGTGGTACTCGCCTCCGGCGAGGAGATCGCCTGCCGACGCGTCATCTCCGGCGCGGGTGTCGGCCGCACGCTGCTCGAATTGCTGGATACCGCGCACCTCGACACCGAGTTCATCGACGCCGTGCGCAACATCCGCCATCGCGGGGTCACGAGCTTCGTGCTGCTGGGGCTGGACGGCCTGCCGGCGATTCCGGGCCACGCCGGGCCGCCTGCGGGCAGCTACTGGATCGCGCCTTCCGTCCGTGACGTCGAGCGCGCGCATGACGATGCCAAGTACGGGCGCATCTCGAGCGAGCCCGTGATCGAGCTGCGCTTCCCGAGCGTGACCCAGCCGGATCTCGCGCCGCCCGGGCGGCACGTCGCGGTGCTGCGGGTGCAGTACACGCCATGGCGGCTGCGCGAAGGCGACTGGAGTTCTGCGCGGGACGCCATGGCGCGGCGCGCGATCGCCGCAGTCGAACGGCAGCTGCCCGGATTCACCGCGCGCATCGCGCAGCAGTCGGTGCTTGCGCCCCCGGACCTCGAGGCCCGTTTCGGCCTGCCCGAGGGCGCGGTGTCGCGCGGCGAGGTTGCGCTCGACCAGCTGCTGTTCATGCGCCCGGTCGCGGGCTGCGGGCGGCATGCGATGCCCGTGCCCGGGCTTTATCTCTGCGGCGCCGGCACGCATCCGGGCCCGGGCCTCACCGGGCTGTCGGGGCTGCTGGCCGCGCGCGCGGCGCTGCCGCGATGAGCGCGGCGCGCCGGCCGCGATACGAGCGACGCAGCGCCGGCGACCGCAGGCAGGCGCTGATCGCCGCGGCGATCGAGAGCCTCAAGCGCCACGGTCATGAAGGCCTGTCGGTGCGGCGCGTCGCCGCCCGCGCGGGCGTCTCGATCGGCCTGATCAACCACCATTTCCCGAACAAGGACGCGCTGGTCGCCGAGAGCTATCGGCAGTTCAGCCGCCAGCTCGCGGCTGGATTCCAGGCCGCCGTGGACCGGGCGCCGCGCCGGCCGCGCGCGCGGCTCTCGGCATTCATCGCGGCGGTGTTCTCGAAGCCGAACCTCGACCCGCAAGTGCTGACCGCCTGGGTCGTGTTCTGGGGATTGTTCCGGCAGTCGCCCGAGATGCGGCGCGCCCATCGCGAGGAGGGGCGCGGCTACGGCGCGCTGCCCGGGTTGCTGGTCAGGGACCTGTTGAAGGAAGCCGGGAAGTCGCGATTCCAGGCGCGCCTCGCGACGATCGGACTGACGGCGATGCTGGACGGCCTGTGGCTGGAATGGTGCCTCGACCCGAGGGGCTTCCGCCCGGCCGAGGCCGTGGCGCTGTGCGAGGACTGGATCGATCGCGTCGCCCTGAAGGCGGCCCCGGAGACTGCGTAGTCCCCGGGGCTACCGGTCAGAGAACGGCCGCAGCATGCTGCGCCGTCCAGGCCGAGGCGAAGGCCACATCAAGGAGCACCCCGATGATGGCGGTGAAAAGCCCCGCCGTGACCGCCGCGATCGGACGCCTGAACAAGAACATGTGATTCCTCCTTCTGCTTGATCCTGGTTGCAATGAGTAGTCTTCAGCCGTGCATGATCGGCGCCAGCGCCCGCTGGATCCGCGCCATCTGCGCCTCCGTGGTCATCGAGGTCAGCAGCCGCCCGAAGTGGATGTGCTGCACGCCCGAGATGATGTACTGCCAGCGGTAGGCCGCGAGCACTCCTGCCGACAGCGCCTCGCGCTGCGCCGCGCTGAACTCGCGGCCCGCGATCGAGAGGAAGTACTCGACGTCCGCAGCCGACTGGGCCTGCAGGATGCCGTCGACGGCGCCGACCAGCCCGATCAGGTCATCCACCGCGCGGTCGCGCTCGGCGTCGCTGAGCCTGGCGTGCTCCGCGGTCCACTCCATCTCGTCGAGCATCACGTGCTGGCACTCGTCCTTCCAGTGATAGAAGAACACGTCCTTGAACAGCGGGCAGATGTCCTGCCGCGGCGCGATGCTCTGGTCGTAGTGCGACTGCACGAACAGCTCGATGTGGCAGGTCAGCGCCAGCACCGACCAGCTCGAGGCGGCGAGCACCGCGCGCGCCACGTCGTTCGGGTCCGCGACCATGCGGTAGCCCGGCGGCATGCGCTCGCCGATCATCTGCTCCATGCGCCGGAACAGCTCCTGGTGCTTGATCTCCTCGGCGGAGAAGCGCACCAGTCCCTCCAGCGCCATCTGGTCGCCGAGCACGTGGCCGCGGCTCTGCTCGAGCATCTTGGCGCTGATGAAGCGCTCGACCAGCCCGAACACGTAGGCATAGGTCCGCCCCTGGATCTGCGACAGCAGGCGCGCGTCGTCCGCGCCCAGGAACGGCAGCCGGTCCGCGTAGGACAGGCCGTCCGGCAGGAACTTGCGCGAGAAGTCGAACTCGCGGCCGCGGATCAGGTCGCGGTCGATCTGCCACTCGACTTTCTTCGACATCTTGACCACGCGGGCATAGCGCGCGGCGCGGGCCGTGTCGGTCGCGATGTCCTTGGCAACAGCATTCATGGGTCTCGACTCCGATAACCGGGGCCCGTATGCCCCTTTCACGGATACATGCGTAGAATCCGGGGAAACCGGCTCATGGATGCGCAAGCCTTTGATTCAGGGGGATCTGACGCGGCTGCTACAGGCTGCCGGCAGCGGCGACCCGGGCGCCTACGCCCGCTTGTACGACGCGGTCTATGCGGAACTGCGGCGCGTGGCCGGGGCCAGCATGCGGCGCGAGTCCGCCGGCCACACGCTGCAGCCCACGGCGCTCGTCAACGAGGCCTACCTGCGGCTCGCGTCGGGGGCGCCCGGCTGGGAGAACCGCCGGCATTTCTTCGCCGCCGCGGCGGAGGCCATGCGCCGCATCCTGGTGGATCATGCGCGCCGGCGGCGTTCTCAGAAGCGCGGCGCCGGACTCGAACGCGTGACGCTGTCGGGCGTGGATGTACCCGCCGGCGACGGCGATGTCGACGTGCTGCTGATCGACGCCGCGCTCACCGAGCTCGCGGCCGAGCGGCCGCGGCTGGCGGAACTGGTGACGCTGCGCTACTTCGCCGGCATGAGCATCGAGGACGCGGCCCGCGCGCTCGAGATCTCGCCGGCGACGGCCAAGCGCGACTGGGCCTTCGCGCGGGCCTGGCTCGCGGAGCGCGTCGAGGCGCGGCGCCCGACATGAGCCTGGATGCCGAACAGGCGCTGTTCGACGCCTGCCTCGCGGCGGACGCCGCCGGGCGCGAGCGGCTGCTGACGGGCTGCGCCGATGCGGCGCTCGCCGCGCGCGTGCGGCGCCTGCTCGAAATCCACGAGCAGGAACCGCCGTCGCTGAGCATCGGCGTCGAGAACCTGTCGCCGCTGGCCATGCCGAAACGCATCGGCCGCTACCGCATCCTGGAGCGCATCGGCGAGGGCGCCATGGGCGACGTGTTCCTCGCCGAGCAGCAGGAGCCGGTGCGCCGGCGCGTCGCGCTCAAGGTGCTGAAGTTCGGCCTCGGCACCCGCGAGGTGATCGCGCGATTCGAGCTCGAGCGGCAGGCGCTCGCCGTGCTGACCCATCCGAACATCGCCGGCATCCTCGACGCCGGCGCGACCGAGGACGGACGGCCGTACTTCGCGATGGAATACGTCGGCGGCATCGCGATCACGCGCTACTGCGACGAGCGCCGGCTGCCGCTCGAGGGACGCCTCGGGCTGTTCGCACAGGTCTGCGCCGGCGTGCAGCACGCGCACCTTCGCGGGATCATCCATCGCGACCTCAAGCCGTCCAACATCCTGGTGACCGAGATCGACGGCGCGCCGGCCTGCCGCATCATCGATTTCGGCATCGCCAAGGCGACCACCACCGCCGGGGCCGAAACCGATGCCTACACCCGCATCGGCCACGTCCTCGGCACGCCCGATTACATGAGCCCTGAGCAGGCGCAGCTGTCGCCGCTCGAGATCGATGCGCGCACCGACGTCTACTCGCTCGGCATCGTGCTCTACGAGCTGCTGACGGGCGCGCGCCCGTACTCGGTCACGCGCGATGCCATCGTCCCGGAGACGCTGGCGCGGGAGATCGCGGAGGCCGAGCCGCTGCGGCCGAGCCTGCGCGCCGCGGAAGCGGGAGCGGATGCCGCACGGCGCGCGGCGCGGCGCGGCCTGGCGCCGCGGGCGCTCGCGCAGCGGCTGCGGGGCGACCTCGACTGGATCGTGCTGAAAGCGATCGAGAAAGACCGCAACCGTCGCTATGCCTCCGCCCACGAGCTCGCGGACGACCTTGAGCGCCACGCGCGCAGCGAGGCAGTTCTCGCGGGACCACCGTCCTGGACCTATCGCAGCGGCCGCTTCGTGCGCCGGCACCGCTTCGCCGCTGCGGCCGCCGCCGGCCTGTTCCTGTCCGCGATCCTGTTCGGCGCCGGCATGGCCTGGCTGGCACGCGAGACGGCACAGGAGCGTGACCGCGCCAACGCAGAGGCCGAGATCGCCAAGCGCGTGACCGCCTTCACCGCCGGCCTGTTCGAGATGGCGAATCCCGAGAGCGCGGGCGCCAGTGATGTCACGGCGCGCGAGCTGCTGGACGGCGGCGTGCGCCGGCTGGAGACCGAACTGCTGCGCGAGCGCCCCGAGGTCCGGGCCGCGCTGCTGGAGGCTGCTGGCAGCGCCTATCGCGGCATCGGCGAGCACGGCGAGGCCTCGCGACTCATCGGCCAGGCCGTGGCGCTGCGGCGGGAACGGGGCGCGGCGGAGCCGTTGCCGCTCGCGCAGGCGCTGCTCGCGGAATCTGCGCTGCGGCGCGACCAGGGCAATTTCGAGGGCGCGGCTGAACTGGCGCGGGAAGCCGTCCAGGCGCTGGAGCGCGCGCTCGCCGCCGCCGGTTCCGGCGGCGAGACCGAGGTTGCGCGGACGCTGGCGGTGGCACGACTGGACCTCGCCGAAATCTTGCGCCGGTCCAGCGCGCTGGACGAGGCTTCCGCGCTGGCGGTCAAGACGCTCGAGGGACTCGAGAAATCCGGCGCGACCGGCACCCCGGAGTTCGTCTATGCCACGCACACGCTCGGGCGCGTGCGCGCCGCGCAGGACCGGCTGGGCGAGGCCGAGGACCTGCTGCGCCGCGCACACGCGATGCAGCTCGCGACCGGCGGCGGCAACACCGAGCGCGCGATCGAGACCCGCAACGGCCTTGCCGACGTCCTGGTGCTGACGGGACGGCCGGCGGAAGCCGAGTCGCTGCTGCGCCAGAACCTGGAGTCGGTCCGCGTGGTGTACGGGGAGCGGCACGGCCAGTACGGCGTCGCCTGGAACAACCTGGGCAACGCCATCTCCGACATTCCCGAGAAGTTCGGCGAGGCGGAGCAGGCCTACCTCAAAGCGCTCGAGCCGCTGAGCGCCATGTACGGGCTCGCGCATCCCGAAATCGCAACGACCTACAACAACCTGGGCGCGCTGTACCTGAAGACCCGCGAATGGCAGAAGGCGGCGCAGGCCTACCAGCGCAGCCTGGAGCTGCGCGAACAGCTGCTTGGGCCGGCGCACGCGTACACCGCCGGCACCAAGCTCGGCTACGCGCTTGCGCTGAACCGGCTGGGCCGGGCAGCCGAGGCCGAGCGGCTACTGCGCGAGGTGCATGCCATGCTGAGCGACAGCATCGGTCCCGCGCATTCGCGCACGGTGAATGCGCAGTACTACCTGGGCGTGATCCTGAAGGAACAGGGCAAGACGGCGGAAGCGCTGTCCGTAGTGCGCGAGGCGCGCCAGCGCCTGGAGCGCGCGCTGGGCGCCGACCACCCGCGCACCCTGGCGGCGCAGAAGACGCTGGACGAGCTCGAGGGAAAATGACCTGCCGTCAGGGCAGCAGGTCCCGCAGGCGGAACCACAGCATCGCGAGCACCAGCGTCGGGCGGCGCAGCGCCATGCCGCCGGGGAAATCGCGGTGCCGCAGGCGCGCATAGACGTCGAACCGCTCCGCCTGGCCGGCCATCGCCTCGGCCAGCACCCTGCCCGCGATGCCGGTCAGCACCATGCCGTGGCCGGAGAAGCCCTGCAGGTAGTACAGGTTCGGATCGAGGCGGCCGAAGTGCGGCGCGCGATTCATGGTGATGTCGATGAACCCGCCCCAGGCGTACTCGACCGGCGCGTCGGCGAGCTGCGGGAATACGCGCAGCATGCGCTGCCGCGTCGCCCGCTCGGTGCCGATCGGATCCACACCGGAGTAGCTGACGCGGCCGCCGAACAGCAGGCGGTGATCCGACGACCGCCGGAAGTAGTCGAGGATCCAGTTGATGTCGGTGACCGCCATGTTGTTGCGGATCAGCGCGGCCGCGCGCTCCGCTCCGAGCGGGCGCGTGGCGACGATGTAGGTGGCGATGCCCAGGGTCTTGCGGGCCAGCACCGGGGCGAACTCGCGCTGGCCGATGTTGGCGCAGAGCGCGGCCTGCGGTGCGCGTACGCTGCCGCCGGCCGTGCGCAGCACGACCGTGGCGCCGCGCCCGAGCGAGGTCACGCGGCTGCCCTCGAAGACGCGCACGCCGGCCGCTTCCGCGGCCGCCGCCAGCCCCAGAACATACTTCAGCGGATGGCAATGCGCCGCATTCGAGTCGAACAGGCCGGCGCGGTAGCGGCGCGTCGCCAGCAGGCCCTCGAGCTCGGCGCGGTCCATCATGCGCGTCGAGCGGTAGCCGAAGTCCCCGGCCAGCTCTTCATGCCATGCCGCGAGCTCGCGTTCCTGGCGCGGCTTGATCGCGACGTGCGCCTGGCCGTGCGCCAGATCGCAGTCGATGCGATGGCGCGTGACGCGCTCGCGCACGAGTTCGAGTCCCTCGAGCGTGAAGTCCCACAGCCGCTTCGCGTCCGCGCGCCCGAGCTGGGATTCGAGCACGCCCTGGCCGCACGCATATCCGGGCAGCAGCTGCGCGCCGGAGCGGCCGGAGGCGCCGAAGCCGATGCGCCCGGCCTCGAGCAGCACGACGCGATAGCCGCGCTCGGCGAGGTGCAGCGCGGTCGAGACCCCGGCCAGCCCGCCGCCGACCACGCAGACGTCGGCATCGACGTCGCCCGCCAGCGCCGGCCGCGGCGCCGGCCGGACGACCGAGGCCTCGTACCAGCTGCGCGCGGGCTCGTGGTTCACACCGGCTCCAGGTACCAGGCGTAGTCGAGCGCCGTCAGGCGCGACTGGAAGTCCTGCATCTCGCCGCGCCGCGTCTGCTCGTAGAGGCGGACGAAGCGGTCGCCCAGCCACTCGCGCAGCGCCGCGCTGCCGCCGAAGCGCGCGAGCGCGGTCGGCCAGTCGGTCGGCAGCCGCGGGGCCGCGAGCCGCTGCGTGTAGGCGTTGCCGGCGAGCGCCGCGGGCGCGGCGAGCTTCTTCTCGATGCCATGCAGCATGCCGGCGAGCACCACCGCCGCGACCAGGTAGGGGTTGGCGTCGGCGCCGGCGACGCGATGTTCGAGTCGCCGGTCATCCGGCCCCGACACCGGCACGCGCACGGCGACGCCGCGGTTGTTGTGGCCCCAGGTCGCGTGCATCGGCACGTAGGCCTCGGGCTTGAACCGGCGGTAGCTGTTGGCGTTCGGGGCGAACACGGCCATGCCCTCGGCCATCGTGGCGAGCAGGCCGGCTGCTGCCTGCTTCAGCAGTTCGTTGCCGAGCGGGTCCGCCGAGGCGAACACGTTCTGTCCCGACCCGTCCAGCACGCTCACGTGCAGGTGCATGCCGCTTCCGGCCATGTCGCCGTAGGGCTTGGCCATGAAGGTAGCCTCGACGCCGTTCCTGAGCGCGACGCCCTTGACGATGCGCTTGAAACGGATCGCCTGGTCGCAGGCGAGGCGCGCGTCGGCGACATGGCGCAGGTTGACCTCGAACTGGCCCGGGCCGTACTCGGCGAGCGCGGCGCCGGTGGGCACGTCCTGTTCCTCGCAGGTGGCCGCGATCTCCGCGAGCACGTCCGAGACCGAATCGAGGTCCGCCATGGAATTGATCTGCGTGCGGTGCTCGCGCCGCCCGGTCAGGCGCGAGCGCGGCGGCTGCGCGTGCCCTTCCGGCGTGCGCTCCGGGTCCACGAAGTAGAACTCGAGCTCGACCGCGACCACCGGCTGCCAGCCGCGCGCGGCATAGCGCGCCAGCACCGCATCGAGCACGCGGCGCGGATCGCCGAAGAACGGCGACCCGTCGTGATCCAGCATCTGCACCTGCAACTGCGCGACGCCCGGGCCAAGCCAGGGCGAGGCGAACAGCGTGCCGGGCACCGGCACGCAGGCGCGGTCGGCATCGCCTTCGTCGAACCCGAGGCCGGTCGCCTGGACCGTGCCGCCCAGCACGTCGAGCGCGAACATCGAGCCGGGCAGGAACATGCCGCGCTCGTAGACGCCGGGCAGGTCCGCCAGATCCACGCGCTTGCCGCGCAGCACACCGCACAGGTCGGGCAGCAGCAGGTCCACGACCTTCACCGCAGGATGGGCGGCCAGAAAGGCCTCGGCATTCGAGTAATCGTCACGGACCAAGGCCATGCTGCACCCGGTGTTTAAGATTTTGAGGCACGGCGGCGCTGAGGCCGCGCCGCAGGATAACCATCCCGGACGCAGGCCGGCAAGGCGCAAGGCCGGCAATATGGCAAACGGCAAAAGTCAAATATGGCCGCACATCGGGGCCTTGTGGCCGCTCCCCGGGCAGGCGCCGTGACCCCCATTTGTGAGAGAATAGGCCCTGTCGAACGGGCCGTCCTGCCGGCGGCTGTTCAAAATAATCAACAGATGTCCATGCGCAAGCCTGTCATCGGGATTCCGGCCGATCGCCGCCTGTTGGGCCAGCACTGGTTCCACTGCGTGGGCGAGAAGTACATCGCGGCCGTCGCCCAGGCGGCCGATGCGGTGCCGGTGCTGCTGCCCGCGCTCGGCGAGCGGCACCTGCGCGACTGGCTGGATTCCTGCGACGGCATCCTGTTCACCGGCAGCGCCTCGAACGTCGAGCCGCAGCGCTACCAGGGTCCGGCCGCGGATCCCGGCACGCTGCACGACCCGGAACGGGACGCCACGACGCTGCCGCTGGTCACCGGCGCGGTGCAGGCCGGGTTGCCGGTGTTCGGCATCTGCCGCGGCTTCCAGGAGATGAACGTTGCCTTCGGCGGCACGCTGCACCAGAAACTGCACGAGCAGCCGGGGCTGCTCGACCACCGCGAGGACAAGACGCAGCCGCTGGACTTGCAGTATGGGCCGGCTCACGAAGTGGAGCTGACCGAGGGCGGAACGCTCGAGCGCCTCGCGGGCGCGCGGCACGTCACCGTGAACTCGGTGCACTCGCAGGGCGTCGCCAGCCTCGGCCGCGGCCTCGCAGTGGAAGCAAGAGCCGTTGACGGACTGGTGGAAGCCTTCCGAGTCGAAAGCGCGCCGGCTTTCGCGCTGGCCGTGCAGTGGCACCCGGAATGGAAAGTCATGGACAACCCGTTTTCACGGGCCCTGTTTGCGGAATTCGGCCGGTCCGTGCGCGAACGGGCCGGGAGGCGGGTGAGATGAGCGACATCCAGCAGTTCCTCAAGGACCACGCGATCACCGAGGTCGAGGCCATCATCCCCGACATGGCGGGCGTCGCGCGCGGCAAGATCATGCCCGCGGAGAAGTACGCCGAGGACGAGGGCATGCGCCTGCCGGAATCCATCTTCCTGCAGACCGTCACCGGCGAGTATCCCCAGGACGACAGCTCCATCCACCCGTCGGAGATCGATGTCGACCTGGTCGGCGACCCCAACGCGATCCGCGTGGTGCCGTGGGCGGCCGAGCCGACCGCGCAGGTGATCCACGACTGCTTCTACGACGACGGCCGGCCGGTGCCGATGTCGCCGCGTTACGTGCTGCGCCGCGTGCTCGACCTGTACGCCGCGCGCGGCTGGAAGCCGGTAGTCGCGCCGGAGCTGGAATTCTTCCTGGTTGAGCCCAACACCGACCCGGACTACCCGCTGAAGCCCCCGGTCGGCCGCTCGGGCCGGCCCGAGATCGGCCGACAGGCCTACAGCATCGCGGCGGTCAACGAGTTCGACCCGCTGTTCGACGACATCTACGCCTTCTGCGAGGCGCAGGACCTCGACATCGACACGCTGATCCACGAGGCCGGCGCGGCGCAGATGGAGATCAACCTGAACCACGGCGACGCGCTCGACCTCGCCGACCAGGCGTTCCTGTTCAAGCGCACGGCGCGCGAGGCCGCGCTGCGGCACAAGATGTACGCGACCTTCATGGCCAAGCCGCTCGCCTCCGAGCCCGGCAGCGCCATGCACATCCACCAGAGCGTGGTGGACGCGACCACCGGCGCCAACGTGTTCAGCGACGCCGAGGGCAAGGCCACCGCCCTGTTCGAGTCGCAGATCGCCGGCCTGCAGAAGTACCTGCCGTCCGCCATGTCGCTGTTCGCGCCGAACGTCAACAGCTACCGCCGCATCACGCGCTACAACATGGCGCCGATCAACGTGCAATGGGGCATCGACAACCGCACCGCGGGGCTGCGCGTGCCGGTGTCGGACCCGCAGGCGCGCCGCGTCGAGAACCGCCTGGGCGGCGCGGACGCCAACCCGTACCTGGCGATCGCGGCCTCGCTCGCCTGCGGCTACCTCGGCATGATCGAGGGCCTCAAGCCGACCGAGCCGATCACCGGGTCCGCCTACGACCTGCCGTTCGCGCTGCCGCTGACGCTCGCGGACGCGCTCGCGCTGCTGCGCTCCTGCAAGCCGCTGGTCGAGCTGTTCGGCGAGCGCTTCGTCGCGGCGTACTGCGCGGTGAAGGAGAACGAGTACGAGACGTTCTCGCGGGTGATCAGCTCCTGGGAACGCGAACACCTGCTGCTCAACGTATGAACCGCAACACCCGCGAATGGCAGGAGCTGGACGCCCGCCATTACCTGCACCCGTTCACCGACTTCCGCGCGCTCGCGAAGGAGGGCTCGCGCGTAATCACCCGCGCCGAGGGCGTGTACCTGCACGACTCCGAGGGCCGGCAGATCCTCGACGGCATGTCGGGGCTGTGGTGCGTGAACATCGGCTACGGACGCGCCGAGCTCGCGGACGTCGCCGCCCGGCAGATGCGCGAGCTGCCGTACTACAACAGCTTCTTCAAGAGCGCCCACCCTCCCGCGATCGAGCTCGCGCGCGTGCTGGCGGAACTGACGCCGCCGCAGTTCAAGCGCGTGTTCTTCACCAACTCCGGGTCCGAGGCCAACGACACGATCCTGCGCATGACGCGCCGCTACTGGGACCTGCTGGGTCAGCCGCAGAAGTCCGTCGTCATCAGCCGCATCAACGCCTATCACGGCAGCACGATGGCGGGCGCGAGCCTCGGCGGCATGGCCGCGATGCACGCGCAGGGCGGGCTGCCGATCCCGGGCATCGTGCACATCGAGCAGCCGTACTGGTACGAGAACGGCGTGGACGCCACGCCCGCCGAGTACGGGCTGCGCGCGGCGCGCCGGCTGGCCGAGAAGATCGAGGAACTCGGGCCGGAACGGGTCGCGGCCTTCATCGGCGAGCCGATCCAGGGCGCAGGAGGAGTGATCATCCCGCCGGAGACCTACTGGCCGGAGATCCAGCGCATCTGCCGCGAGTACGGGATCCTGCTGATCGCCGACGAGGTGATCTGCGGCTTCGGCCGCACCGGGCGCTGGTTCGGCTGCGAGCATTTCGGCTTCGAGCCGGACTTCATGACCATCGCCAAGGGCATCACCTCGGGCTACCAGCCGCTCGGCGGGGCCATGGTCTCCGACCGCGTGGCCGAGGTGCTGGTCGGGAAGGGCGGGGAGTTCCACCACGGCTACACCTGGTCCGGTCACCCGGTCGCCTGCGCGGTGGCGCTCGAGAACCTCGCGATCGTGCGCCGCGAAAAGCTCGTGGACCGGGCCCGCGAGGACATCGGGCCGTACCTGCAGAAGCGCTGGCAGGAGCTCGCCGACCACCCGCTGGTGGGCGAAGTGCGCGGGGTCGGCATGATCGGCGCGCTGGAGCTGGTCGCGCACAAGGGGAGCCGGACCTTCTTCCGCAACCGCGGCGATACCGGCCTGATCTGCCGTGACCATTGTTTCGCCAACGGCCTGGTCATGCGGGCGGTCCGGGACACCATGATCATCGCGCCGCCGCTGGTCATGGAGCGCCGGCACGTGGATGAGCTGGTCGAAAAGGCCCGCAAATGCCTCGACCTGACCGCCCGGGACGTCGGCGTCGGCTGACGGCGACGTCCGGGTGGCCGCGCCCGCGGCGGCCGCTGTAGTATTGCAGTCACAAGCACCGGACGCCGGCGTCCGGGCAACAACAGTGGGATCCGGGCGACGCCCGGCGATGGAGGCCATCATGCACAGCACACTCCGGGTCGGGCTCGTCGCGCTTGCCGCGATTTCAATGGCCGCCTGCGGCGGCAAGAAGGAAGGCGCAGACGCCGCTGCCGGCAAACCGGAAGCGAAGGTCCTGTTCGTCTACAACTGGTCGGACTACATCGGCGAGACCACGATCGCGGACTTCGAGGCGAAGACCGGCATCAAGGTCACCTACGACGTGTTCGACTCGAACGAGGTGCTCGAGACCAAGCTGCTGGCGGGCCGCACCGGCTACGACGTGGTGGTGCCGTCGGCCTCGTTCCTCGAACGCCAGATCAAGGCCGGCGTGTTCCTGAAGCTCGACAAGTCGAAGCTCCCGAACCTGGTGAACATGGACCCGGACATCATGGCGCGCGTCGCGCTGCACGACCCGGGCAACGAGCACTCGATCAATTACCTGTGGGGCACGACCGGCATCGGCTACAACCCCGACAAGGTGAAGGCTGCGCTCGGCACCGACACCATCGACAGCTGGGCCGCGATCTTCGAGCCGGGCAATGCCGCGAAGCTGGCGAAATGCGGCCTGTCCGTGCTGGATGCGCCGAGCGAGGTGATCGACTCGGCGCTGATCTACCTGGGCCGCGACCCCAACAGCGAGAGCCTCGAGGACCTGAAGGCGGCCGAGGAACTGCTGGTCAAGGTCCGGCCGCACGTGAAGTACTTCCACTCGTCGCAGTACATCAACGACCTCGCGACCGGCGAGATCTGCGTGGCGCTCGGCTGGAGCGGCGACGTGCTGCAGGCGCGCGACCGCGGCGCCGAGGCGGCGACGCCGGTCAACGTCGCCTACGCGGTGCCGAAGGAGGGCGCGATCAGCTGGTTCGACATGCTGGCGATCCCGGCCGACGCGCCGCACCCGGACAATGCCCACCAGTTCATCAACTTCATCATGGAACCCGAGGTCGCGGCGGGCATCACCGACTACGTGGCGTTCGCCAACGGCAACGCGGCGTCGTTCGAGCTGATCAGCGAGGACGTGCGCAACGACGTGTCCGTCTACCCGACCGACGAGGTGAAGAAGAAGCTGCACCCGCACCTGGCGGAGTCGCAGGAGTACAGCCGCGAGCTGAACCGCGCCTGGACCCGCGTCCGCACCGGACAATAGCCATGTCCTGATGCAGGGGCCCCGGCGGCCGGCGTCCGCCGGGGCCTTCGCGCGAAGGGGGATGATGCCGATGGCCCACGCCCGCCCGGAGCAGAAGAACGAGCCCTGGAAGGACCCGGGCGCCACGCCCTACGTCAGGATCGACAAGGTCACCAAGAAGTTCGGCGAGTTCGTCGCCGTCGACGACGTCACGCTGCACATCTACCGTGGCGAGATCTTCTGCCTGCTGGGCGGATCCGGCTGCGGCAAGACCACCCTGCTGCGCATGATGGCGGGATTCGAGACCCCGACCGCGGGCACCATCTCGCTCGACGGGGTGGACATCACCGCGATGCCGCCGTACGAGCGGCCGGTCAACATGATGTTCCAGTCGTATGCGCTGTTCCCGCACATGACGGTGGAGCAGAACGTGGCTTTCGGCCTGCGCCAGGACCGGGTGGCCAAGTCCGAGATCCGCGACCGCGTCGCGGAGATGCTGAAGCTGGTGCACATGGATGCCTTTGCGAAGCGCAAGCCGCACCAGCTTTCGGGCGGACAGCGCCAGCGCGTGGCGCTGGCGCGCTCGCTGGTCAAGCGCCCGAAGCTGCTGCTGCTCGACGAGCCGCTGGCCGCGCTCGACAAGAAGCTGCGCGAGCACACCCAGTTCGAGCTCATCAACATCCAGGAGACGCTGGGCGTCACCTTCGTGGTCGTGACCCACGACCAGGAGGAGGCGATGACGCTGGCGACGCGGATCGGCGTCATGAACCACGGCGAGATCGTCCAGACCGGCACGCCGACCGAGATCTACGAATACCCGGGCTCGCGCTTCGTCGCCGACTTCATCGGCTCGGTCAACCTGTTCGAGGGACGGCTGATCGAGGACGAGCCCGACTACGTGCGCGTCAGGTCGGACGAGCTCGGCGGGGTGTTCCACGTCGGACACGGCGTCAGCGCCGCGCCGGACGCGACGGTGTGGGTCGCGCTGCGTCCGGAGAAGATCCAGATCTCGCGCGAACGGCCGGACGGCGACGGCGACAACCGCGTCCAGGGCACGGTCGCCGAGATCGCCTACCGGGGCGACCAGTCGGTCTACCTGGTGCGGCTCGCCAACGGCCGGCAGGTGCGCGTCACGCAGCCGAACATCATCCGGCAGGGCAGCCTGCGCATCAGCTGGGACGACGCGGTCTGGCTCGGCTGGGACTCGGCCAGCCCGGTGGTGGTCACGCGGTGAACGCCGCCCGGGCAACGGCCGGCGGTGGCCGGACGATGCGGCTCGCGGAACTGCGCGCCTGGATACGCGCGCTGGGAACCTGGCGCTGGGCGAGCCACCGGCTGCGCGGATGGCGCCAGGGCGGACGCACCGCGGTCATGGGCGTGCCGACGCTGTGGCTGCTGCTGTTCTTCCTGGTCCCCTTCATCATCGTCTTCAAGATCTCGGTGTCCGACGCGCGCCTCGGCATGCCGCCCTACGAGCCGCTGTTCACCTGGGCGCAGGCCCAGGTGATGCAGCTGAAGCTCAACTTCGCGAACTACGCCTTCCTGTTCGAGGATGCGCTGTACCGCAATGCCTACCTCAATTCGGTGGTGACGGCGGGCATCTCCACGCTGATCTGCCTGCTGATCGGCTACCCGATGGCCTACGGCATCGCGCGCTCGAAGCCGGCCTGGCGCAACCTGCTGCTGCTGCTGGTGATGCTGCCGTTCTGGACCTCTTTCCTGCTGCGGGTGTACGCCTGGATCGGCCTGCTGCGCACCGACGGCGTGATCAACAAGGCGCTGATGTTCCTCGGACTCGACGAGCCGCTGGTGATGCTGCAGACCAACTTCGCGGTCTACCTCGGCATCGTCTATTCCTACCTGCCGTTCATGATCCTGCCGCTGTACACCGCGATCGAAAGGCTGGACCTGACGCTGCTCGAGGCCGCCGCGGACCTCGGCTGCAAGCCGACCAAGGCGTTCCTCCGCATCACCGTGCCGCTGACCAAGGGCGGCATCATCGCCGGCTGCATGCTGGTCTTCATCCCCGCGGTCGGCGAGTTCGTGATACCCGCGCTGCTCGGCGGGCCGGACTCGCTGATGATCGGCCGCGTGCTGTGGGAGGAGTTCTTCAACAACCGCGACTGGCCGGTCGCCAGTGCGGTCGCGATCGCCATGCTGCTGCTGCTGGTGATCCCGATCATGATCTTCCAGCGCGCCCAGGGCGCCCGCGCCGGAGCGCACCGGTGAACGCGCGCAAGTCGGTGTTCGTGCTGACCATGCTGGTGCTGGGATTCGTGTTCCTGTACGGGCCGATCCTGTCGCTGATCATCTACTCGTTCAACGAGTCGCGTCTGGTGACCGTGTGGGGCGGCTTCTCGGTCAAGTGGTACCGCGAGCTGCTGCAGAACCAGCAGCTGCTGGGCGCGGCCTGGCTGTCGCTCAAGATCGCCGCCCTGAATGCGACCTGCGCCACGGTGCTGGGCACGCTCGCGGGGCTGGCGCTGGCGCGCTTCGGCGCGTTCCGCGGCCGGGCGCTGCTGATGGGCATGGCGACCGCGCCGCTGGTCATGCCGGAGGTCATCACCGGCCTGTCGCTGCTGCTGCTGTTCGTCGCCATGGAACAGGCGATCGGCTGGCCCGCCGGACGCGGCATGACGACGATCACCATCGCGCACATCACCTTCTCGATGGCCTACGTGACCGTGGTGGTGCAGTCGCGCCTCGCGGCGCTCGACGAGTCGCTGGAGGAGGCCGCCATGGACCTCGGCGCGCGGCCGGCCAAGGTGTTCTTCCTGATCACGCTGCCGATCATCATGCCGGCCATCCTCGCTGGCTGGCTGCTGGCCTTCACGCTGTCCTGGGACGACCTGGTGATCGCGAGCTTCGTCTCCGGGCCGGGCGCGAGCACGCTGCCGATCGTGATCTTCTCCAAGGTGCGCCTGGGCGTCAGTCCCGACATCAATGCGCTGGCGACGATCCTGGTGCTGATCGTGGCCATCGGCATCGTCACCGCCGGCATCTACATGCAGCGCCAGCAGAAGCGGCGCGACCTGGACGTGCAGCGGGCCATCGCCGCGAACGATTGACGCCGCGTGGAGGGCTTCCCCAGCAAGCTGCCGGGCGTCGGCACCACGATCTTCACGGTGATGTCGCGGCTCGCGGCGGAGACAGGCGCCGTCAACCTCGGCCAGGGTTTTCCGGACTTCGACCCGCCCGTGCGGCTGCGGGAACTGGTGTCCGCGCATCTCGGCGCCGGGCACAACCAGTACGCGCCCATGGCCGGGCTGCCTGCGCTCTGTGATGCCATTGCGGAGCAGGCCGCGCGGCGCCACGGCTGGCCGGTCGATCCCGCGGCCGAAATCACGGTCACCGCCGGTGCCACCGAGGCGCTGTTCGCGGCCATCCACGCCATCGTGCGCGCTGGCGACGAGGTCGTGCTGCTGGATCCCTGCTACGACTCCTACGCGCCTGCCGCGGCGCTGGCGGGCGCGAAGGTGCGGCGCGTGCCGCTCGCGTTGCCGGATCTCAGCATCGACTTCGAGCGCCTGGCGGGCGCGATCGGCCCGCGCACGCGCCTGCTGGTCGTCAACACGCCGCATAACCCGAGCGGCGCCGTCCTTTCCGCCGCGGACTGGGAACGCATCGCGGACCTGCTGGAACCGCGCGACGCCTTCGTGCTCTCGGACGAGGTGTACGAATGCCTGGTGTTCGACGGCCGCCGGCACGCCGGCGTGCTGTCGAATCCGCGCCTGCGCGAGCGCGCCTTCGCCGTGTTCTCCTTCGGCAAGACCTTCAACGCGACCGGCTGGAAGGTCGGTTACTGCATCGCGGCGCCGCCGTTGACCGCCGAGCTGCGCAAGGTCCACCAGTTCCTGACGTTCGCCGTGTCTGCCCCGATGCAGTACGCGATCGCGGACTTCCTGCGCGAGCAGCCGGCCTTCGCCGACGGCCAGGCCGCCTTCTACCAGGCCCGCCGCGACCGGTTCCTCGCGCTGCTGGCGCCCTCGCGCTTCCGGCTGCTGCCTGCGGCGGGAACTTACTTCCAGCTCGCGGACTACTCGGCGATCTCCGGGTTGCCGGACGTCGAATTCTGCGAGCAGCTCGTCCGGCAGCACGGCGTCGCGGCCATTCCCCTGTCGCCGTTCTGCGACGAGCCGTTTCGTGCGCGGCTGATCCGCTTCTGTTTTGCTAAGGACGACGCAACTCTCGAGCGCGCAGCCGGTCCATTGCTAGCCATCCGGTAACGCGCGGGATTCAGGGGAAATGCACTGGCATCCGGTTCGGGCGATCCTGCCCGCGGCTCTTGCGGCCTTGCTGCTTTCTTGCGGCGGAGGCGGGGGAGGCGGCGGCAATCCTCCGCCCCCGCCCCCACCCCCGGGCTCAGGCCTCGACAGCCGTCCCAACAACACCGCCTGCGTGGCGCCGGCCAGGGGCACCGGGACGTCCACGGTCTCCGTGCAGGGCGTCTTCCCGAACCTGCCGGCCTTCGTGGACCCTGTGCAGATGCTGCAGGCCCCGGGCGACAACGCGCGCTGGTTCGTGGTCGAGAAGCCGGGCGTCATCCGCGTGTTCGACGCCACCAATCCCAACGTCACCACGACCCAGGTGTTCCTCGACATCCGCAACCGCGTGGTGCAGCTCGGGCAATGCGAATGCGGCCTGCTGGGGCTCGCGTTCCACCCGAACTTCCCGGCGACCAACCGGGTGTACGTGAACTACAACGATCCCCAGTTCCGCTCCATCACTTCCGAGTTCACGAGCCCGGACGGCGGCCTGACGCTCAACCCGAACTCCGAGCGCGTGCTGCTGACGGTCAACAAGCCGTTCGACAACCACAACGGCGGCCAGCTGCACTTCGGCCCGGACGGATTCCTGTACCTCGGGCTCGGCGACGGCGGTGGCGGCGGTGACCAGCAGAACAACGCGCAGAACCCGATGCGCCTGCTCGGCAAGATGCTGCGCATCGACGTCAATTCGCAGCCCGGCGGCCAGCCCTACGGCATCCCGGCGGACAATCCCTACGCCGCCAACCCGCGCTGCAACGCCAACGGCAGCGGTGCGCAGAACTGCCCCGAGATCTACGCGCTCGGCCTGCGCAACCCCTGGCGCTGGAGCTTCGACCGGGCGACCGGGACGCAGTGGGTCGCCGACGTCGGCCAGGGTTCCTGGGAGGAGATCAACATCCTGAGCCGCGGCGGCAACTACGGCTGGCGCATCCGCGAAGGCGCGCATTGCTTCAACCCGCCGAGCGGCTGCCAGACCGCGGGGCTGATCGACCCGGTCGCCGAGTATGACCGCGCGTCGGGCAATGCCGTCACCGGCGGCTACGTGTATCGCGGCACGCAGACCACCGAGCTCTTCGGCCGCTACGTGTTCGCCGATTTCGGCAGCGGCATGATCGCCTCGCTGGCCCCCGGCCCGGGCGGCACCTACACGATCACGCGCCACGTGCAGCCCGGACAGGCGCCGGCGGGCGCCCCGGGGCAGCTCAACATCTCTTCCTTCGGCGAAAGCAACGCCGGCGAGCTGTTCGTCACCGATTTCTTCCGCGGCCAGCTGTTCCGGCTGGTGTTCACGCAGTCCGGTTCCGGCGGCGACAACGTGCCGCAACTGCTCTCCCAGACCGGTTGCCTCAACACTTCCTCGGCCGGCGCGCCGCCGCTGCTGTCGCTGATTCCCTATGGGCTCAATGCGCCGTTCTGGTCGGACGGCGCCGCCAAGGAGCGCTGGATCGGCCTGCCGAACGGCCAGAACATCGCGGTGCAGGGCGACGGCGACTGGGCGCCGCCGAACGGGACGGTGCTGGTCAAGCACTTCCGCATCGGCAACCAGCTCGTCGAAACGCGCCTGTTCATGCGCCACCCGGACGGCGTCTGGGCAGGCTACACCTACCAGTGGAACCCGGCGCAGACCGAGGCGACGCGCGTCACCGGCGGCGGCACCGCCAATGTCGGCGGCCAGACCTGGATCTTCCCCAGCGAGGCGCAGTGCCTGCAGTGCCACACGCAGGTGGCCGGGTTCGCGCTCGGCCTGGAAACGGCGCAGCAGAACCGCGACCACACCTACCCGCAGACCGGGCGCACGGCGAACCAGATCACGACGCTGAACGCGGTCAATGTGCTGTCACCGCCGGTCGCCGCCAACCCACCGGCCTATGCCGATCCGTCGAACGCGGGCCAGGGCCTGAATGCGCGGGCGCGCAGCTACCTGCACACCAATTGCGCCAACTGCCACCGCCCGGGCGGGCCGACCGGCGTGAACCTGGACCTGCGCCACGACACGCCGCTCGCGCAGACCGGCGCCTGCGACGTCGCGCCCTCGCGCGGCAACCTCGGCATCGCCAATGCGCGCATCATCGCGCCCGGCGACGATGCGCGCTCGGTGCTGCACGCGCGCATGAACCGGCGCAACGATCCGGACATGATGCCGCCGATCGCGAGCAACCTCATCGACACCGCCGGCGTGCAGCTGATCGGTTCCTGGATCGATTCGCTGGCGAACTGCCAGTAGCACTCAGGCGCGCGCCAGCGGCAGCACCGTCGATTCCTTGATGACCGTGACCACGATCGAGGAATTCACCGACTGGACGTTCGGGATCTTGGACAGGTGGTCGAGGAAGAAGGCCTCGTATTCCTTCATGTCGTGCGTGACGATGCGCAGGCAGAAGTCCCATTCGCCGGTCAGCGTGCAGCAGTCGAGCACCTCCGGGCGGTCGCGTATCGCGCGCTCGAACTGCGCCAGCGCGTCGCGGCCCTGGTTCGACAGCCGCACGTGCACGTAGACCATCACGTCGAGGCCCAGCGCCTCGCGGTCGAGGAGCGCCACGCGCTTCTTGATCACGCCGGCCTCCTCGAGCTGCTGGATGCGCCGCCAGCAGGTGGTCGTGGAGAGGCCCACCTTCGCGGCGACGTCGGCGGCCGAGGCCGTGCCGTTCTCCTGCAGTTCGGCCAGGATGCGTCGATCGATCGCGTCGATCTGGGACTGCAATACCTGTTTCATATATGGCAGTAATTGTAGATTTATTTTTCGTTTTTTTGCAAGACAGCATAAGAAATCGCTGATTTTCACGCCGATCTGCGTAGGATACGCGCCGGAATCCGAGCCCTCAGCCCGCAAGAGAGGCCCCGATGGTCTCCAAGAGCCGCCTGCACGTCCCCAAGACCCCCGCGCGGCCGGGCGACCAGCCGGATTTCAGCTACCTGAGGCTCTCGCCCGCCGGCAAGACGCCGCGCCCGGACTCGACCGCACCGGCCAGCGAAATCCGCTACCTGTCGGAAGGGCTGGTGCGCGTGCTCGACGACGCGCACCAGGCGGTCGGCCCCTGGCATCCGCACCTCGATGCCAAGGACCTGCAGGTCGGCCTGCGGCACATGCTGCTGACGCGGGTGTTCGACGACCGCATGCAGCGCATCCAGCGCTCGGGAAAGATCTCCTTCTACATGCGCTCGATGGGAGAGGAGGCGATCTCGGTGGCGATGGGCATGGCGTTGCGGCCCACCGACATGGCGTTTCCCTCCTATCGCAACCAGGCGCTCTATTTCGTGCGCGGCCGGCCAGTCGTGGACCTGATGTGCCAGCTGCTGTCCAACACGCGCGACATGTGCAAGGGCCGGCAGCTGCCGGTCATGTACCAGTGGCGCGAAGGGCGCATCTTCTCCATTTCGGGCAACCTCGCGACCCAGTTTCCGCAGGCGGTCGGCTGGGCAATGGCCGCGGCGATCAAGGGCACGGACGACGTGGCGGTGAGCTGGCTCGGCGACGGCTCGAGCGCCGAGGCCGACTTCCACCACGCGCTCTTGTTCGCCTCCGTATACCAGGCGCCGGTGATCCTGAACGTGGTCAACAACCAGTGGGCGATCTCGACCTTCCAGGGCTTCGCCGGCGGCGAGCACCAGACCTTTGCGGCGCGCGGGCCGGGCTTCGGCATCGCGGGCGTGCGCGTGGACGGCAATGACTTCCTCGCCGTGCACGCGGTCACGCAGTGGGCCGCCGAACGCGCGCGCCTGGGCCGCGGCCCGACGCTGATCGAGCACGTGACCTACCGCGCCGCGGCGCACTCGACCAGCGACGATCCCTCCCGTTACCGGCCCAAGGACGATTACGAGCGCTTCCCGCTCGGCGATCCGGTCGAGCGGCTGAAGCAGCACCTGATCCGCCTCAACGAGTGGTCCGAGGAGCGGCATGCCGCCCTGATCGCGGAGCTGGAGGAACATGTCGCAGCGTCCTGGAAGGAGGCCGTGAGCTACGGCACCCTGAGCGACGGGCCGCGGCTAGACCCGCGCCTGATGTTCGAGGACGTGTTCAAGGACATGCCCGCGCACCTGGCCCGCCAGGAAGCCGAGCTGCGCGCCGAGCTGGAGCAGAAATAATGCCCCAGATGAACATGATCCAGGCCCTGAACTCGGCCATGGACGTGATGCTGGGCCGGGATCCGTCCGTAGTGATCATGGGCGAGGACGTGGGCTACTTCGGCGGCGTATTCCGCTGCACCGAGGGGCTGCAGCGCAAGTACGGCGAGCACCGCGTGCTCGACACGCCGATCGCCGAGGGCGGCATCGTCGCGACCGCCATCGGCATGGCGGTGAACGGGCTGCGCCCGGTCGCCGAGATCCAGTTCGCCGACTACATCTATCCGGCCTACGACCAGATCGTCAGCGAGCTCGCCCGCATCCGCCACCGCAGCGGCGGCGAGTTCTCCGCGCCCGTGGTGGTGCGCACGCCCTGCGGCGGCGGCATCCGCGGCGGGCAGACGCATTCGCAGAGCCCGGAGGCGCTGTTTGCGCACATCTGCGGCATCAAGGTGGTGATGCCGTCGAATCCCTACGACGCCAAGGGCCTGCTGATCACGGCGATCGAGGACGACGACCCGGTGATCTTCTTCGAGCCCAAGCGCATCTACAACGGACCCTTCGACGGCGATCCGCACAAGCCGGCCGTGCCCTGGAGTACGCATCCGAAGGGCGAGGTGCCGGACGGCCATTACACCGTGCCGATCGGCAAGGCCGAAGTCGCGCGCCAGGGCAGCGAGCTGACGATCGTCACCTATGGCACCATGGTGCACGTGAGCGAGGCCGCTGCGCGCGGCCTCGGCCTCGACGCGGAGATCATCGACGTGCGGACGATGGTGCCGCTGGACACAGACGCGATCTGCGGCTCGGTCGCGCGCACCGGGCGTTGCGTGATCGTGCACGAGGCGACGCGGTTCGGCGGCTTCGGCGCCGAGCTCTCCGCGACCATCCAGGAACAGTGCTTCTGGAACCTGCAGGCGCCGATCCTGCGCGTGGCCGGCTGGGACACGCCGTACCCGCACGCCTTCGAATGGGAGTATTTTCCGGGTCAGGCGCGCGTCGCGCGCGCGCTGAAAGCCGTCATGGAGGCCGCATGAGCCGCCACGTGTTCAAGATGCCGGACCTCGGCGAAGGCACCGTCACCGCCGAGGTCGTCGAGTGGAAGGTGAAGGTCGGCGACACGGTCAAGGAGGACCAGATCATTGCCGAGGTCATGACCGACAAGGCGGCGGTCGAGATTCCCGCGCCGGTGTCCGGCACCGTGGTGTCCATCACCGGCCAGCCCGGCGACATGGTGGCGGTCGGTTCCGAGCTGATCGTGTTCGAAACTTCCGCAACGCCGGCGTCGGCCCCGGTCACTGAGGCCAAAGCCGCGTCGGCAAGACCGGCCGCGGCGGTTGTGGTTGCCGCTGCACCCGCTGCGAATTCGGGCCGCGTGATGGCATCCCCGGCGACCCGGCGCAAGGCGCATGTCGCGGGTGTCGACCTCGCCACCGTGCCGGGCAGCGGCCCCGGAGGCCGCATTTCGGCGCAGGACCTCGAGGCGGTGATCGCCGGCCGCGCGGGCGGCGCGGCGCGCCCCGCGGCGCGCGCGCAGAAGGGCGGCGTGGAGGAGATCAAGGTCATCGGCGTGCGGCGCCTGATCGCCGAGCGCATGGGCGCCGCCAAGCGCAACATCCCGCACTTCGCCTACGTCGAGGAAGTGGACGTCACCGAACTCGAGTCCTTGCGCCAGTACCTGAACTCGCGCCAGCCGAAGGGCGCGCCCTCGCTGACCTACCTGCCGTTCCTGGTCACCGGCCTGGTGCGGGTGCTCGAGGACTTCCCGCAGTGCAACGCGCTCTACGACGCCGAGCGCAACCTGATCCTGCGCCACCGCGCGGTGCACGTGGGCGTCGCCACGCAGACGCCGGACGGCCTCAAGGTGCCGGTCGTGCGCCATGCGGAAGCGCGCTCGCTCGCCGATCTCGCGGCCGAGATTCGCCGCGTCTCCGAGGCGGCGCGCAGCAACAAGGCGACGCGCGACGAGCTCACGGGCTCGACCATCACGGTCACCAGCCTCGGCAAGCTGGGCGGCATTGCCTCGACCCCCGTGATCAACGCGCCCGAGGTCGCAATCATCGGCGTCAACAAGGCGGTGGAGCGCCCGGTCGTCGCCAATGGCGCGATCGCGATCCGCCGCATCATGAACCTGTCTTCTTCCTTCGACCATCGGTTCGTGGACGGCTTCGACGCCGCCGCCATGATCCAGGCCCTGAAAGAGCGCCTCGAGCATCCTGCCACCCTCTTCATACAGGATTGAAACCCATGAACGCACGCGCCATGCCACAGCCCGCCGCCGCCACGACCCGCCCCGCCTTCGGCACCGTGCTCGCGAGCACGATGGCGGTCGCCAGCTGGCGCGACGGCAAGTGGTCGGCGCACGAGCTGCGCAAATACGGGCCGATCGAGCTGTCGCCCGCGATCCATGGCCTGCACTACGGCAGCACCTGCTTCGAGGGCTTCAAGGCCTATCGCTGGGCGGACGGCAGCATCAACATCTTCCGCATGGACCGGCACGTGGCGCGCATGCGCCAGAGCGCCAGGGGCCTGTGCCTGCCGCAGCCGGACGCCGCCCAGCTCACCGCCATGATCACGCAGGTCGTGGACCGCGTGCGCGACGAGGTGCCGGAGGCGCCCGGCGCGCTGTACCTGCGGCCCATGCTGTTCGGCACCGGCGCCTCCATCGGCGGGGCCACCTCGCCCGCGACCGAGGCGATGCTGATCGTGCTGGCGAGCCCGGTATGGGACTACTTCACCAAGGGGCCGAAGCCGCTGCGCATCTACGTCGAGGAGCAGATTTCGCGCACCGCCACGCTCATGGGCATGATCAAGACCGGCGGCAACTACGCTGCGGCGCTCGCGCCCACCGTGCAGGCGCGCCAGCAGCATCAGGCCGACCAGGTGGTGTTCTGCCCGGGCGGGCAGGTGCAGGAGACCGGCGCCGCCAACTTCCTGCTGATCCGCGACGGCAGGATCCTGACGCGCGCGCTCGATCCCACCATCCTGCACGGCGTCACGCGCGATTCTCTGCTGACGATCGCACCCGACATGGGCCTTGAGGTCGAGGAACGCATCGTCACCACTGACGAGATGTTCGAGTGGGTGAAGGACGGCGAGGCCGCACTCTGCGGCACGGCGGCAGTCCTATCGGGTGTCGGAACTCTCGTGCGCTCGGGCGGGCGTGAATACAAGGTCGGCAGCGGCGAAGTGGGCCCGAACACCAGGCGCCTGCGCGCCGCGCTGGTCGCCATGCAGCAGGGCGAGGTGCCGACCCCGGCCGGCTGGACCACGCGGGTCTGACGGCGCCCGCGGCGGCAGCCCGATGAAAGGCCGCACCCGCGTCAACCATCCGCCCGAGGTCGCGCTGCCGGCGGACAACCGCCCGCTGGTCGCGCCGATCTACGAGTCGGTCAAGTTCGCCTTCGAGACGCTCGAGGAGACGCTGCGATTCAACCGCGGCGAGCGCGAGGGCTATTTCTACACGCGGCGCGCCAATCCCACCACGCGCCAGCTCGAGAAACTGCTGGCGGAGCTGCAGCAGCGCGATGACTGCGTCGCGACCGGCTCCGGCGCGGCGGCGATCGCCACCTGCCTGATCTCCCAGCTGCGCGCCGGCGACCACATCCTCTGCTTCGTCGAGACCTATGCGCCCAGCCTCGCATTGATCCGCGGGACGCTGCACCGGCTGGGCGTCACATATACGATGCTCTCGATCGAGGACGACGCCGGCATCGAACGCGAGCTCGGGCAGCGCAAGACGAAGATCGTCTTCTTCGAGTCGCCCACCAACCCCATCACCCGCATCGCCGACATCGCGCGCATCACGCAGGCCGCGCATGCGGCCGGCGCGCTGACGGTCATGGACAACACTTTCGCCGGCTTCCACAACCACGGCCAGTACGGCGTGGATGTGTTCGTGCACAGCCTGACCAAGTACGCCTCCGGCCACGGCGACGTGATGGGCGGCGCCGTCATCGCGCGCGCGGAGCTTGCGCGCGAGATCCGGCGGGAGGGCGTGCTGCTGGGGCCGCTGCTCGACCCCCATGCCGCGTTCCTCGTCATGCGCGGCATGAGGACCTATTACCTGCGCTACGAGGCGCAGGCGGCCTCCGCCATGAAGATCGCCCGGTTTCTCGCCAGCCATTCGGCAGTCGCGCGTGTGCATTACCCGGGCCTGCCAGACCACCCGCGCCACGCGCTGGCGCGCGCGCAGATGCACGAATTCGGCTCGATCGTGAGCTTCGACCTCGCGGGCGGGGCGGAAGCCGTGCGGCCATTCATGGATACGCTCGAGTTCTTCGCGATCACGCCGAGCCTGGGTTCGGTCGAGTCGCTCGCGATGCCGCCGCAGTTGCTCGGCGTGCGCGGACTCAGCAAGGAGCAGCGCGCAATGTCGGGAATCGGGGAGGGGACGGTGCGGCTGTCGGTCGGGATCGAGGATACCGAGGAGCTGATCGGGGACCTGGAGGCGGCGCTGTCCAGGACTTTCGACTAGGCGCTGCTCGCGACCCGTACCCGGTGCGGGTGATACGGCAGCACTTCGACGACATCCCCGGCCACGAGCCGCTCCTGCAGCGCCCGCCACCAGGCCGCCTCGAGCAACTCGCCGTGCTTCTCGAGGAACACCTCGCGCAGGCGGCCCTCGAATCCCAGGAAGCGCAGGAATGTCTCGGGGAACACGTCGTTGTCGGCGACGTGGAACCAGGGTTCGTCGCGCATCTCGTCCTCGACCGACTGCGCCTGCGGCAGGTCGCGGAAGCGGCAGTCGGTGACGCGGCACAGCTCGTCGTAGTCGTAGAAGATCACGCGGCTGTGGCGCGTGACGCCGAAGTTCTTGAGCAGCAGGTCGCCGGCGAAGATGTTGGTGTAGGCCAGGTCGCGGATCGACTGGCCATAGTCGATGACCGCGAGCTCCGCCTGCTCCGGGGTCGCGGTGCGCAGGTAGAGGTTCAGGGGGACCATGCGCCGCTCGATGTAGGCATGGCCGATGACGAGGTCGTCGCCGTCCGGCTGCACGTTGAGCGCGCAATCGGTGACCAGCTCCTCCAGCATGTCCGGCGCGAAGCGCGCGCGCGGCAGGCGGATGCGCTTGAACTCCTGCGCGTCCACCAGCCGTCCGGCGCGGTCGTGCTTGAACACGAGGTCGTACTTGGCCATGACCTCCTCGCGGCGGATGTTCTTGACCGCCGGGAAGCGGTCGCGGATCACCTTGAACACCACGTCGTGGTTCTCGAGCGTGAAGCAGGCCATGACGAGCCCGCGCTCGCCGGGCGCGCGCACGAAGCGATCGGCCGTGTCCTGCAGGTGGCGGAAGATCTCGCGGAAGCGCTCGGTCTTGCCCTGCTTGGCGCGCCCGAGCACGGTAAACAGCTCGGACACCGGCTTGACCGGCAGGATCGACTGCAGGAACAGCACCGCATCCGCGACGCGCTCGAGGTCCACGTGGAAGTAGGAGCGCGTGAACGAGAACAGGATCGAGACGTCGCTCTCGCGCAGCATCACCGCGTCCACCAGCACGCCCCTGGGGCCGTTCCTGATCGCGATCGCGAGCGGCAGGCGCCAGCCGTCGCCGTTGATGCGCCCGACCAGGTAGGCGCGGCTCATCTGGTAGAACACCGGGCGGATGATCTCGACGTCGAGCAGCCGCCGCTTCTCGCCGAGGCGGCCGAGTTCCAGCTCGACGTCGGTGGTGACGTGGCCGACGCTGCCCTCGAAGTCGCGCCAGGGCGTGCGGAAGCGGTAGTCGGAGAGGATCTCCTCGAACAGCAGGTCGAGCGAGCCGCGGTTGGCGTAGCGGCGGGCGACGTTCTCGGCGCCGGCGCCGCGCAGCGGATCGAGGTCGAGCGCGAAGAACTCGATCTCGGCATGCACGCCCACGGTGCCGAACAGCTGGCGCGTGATCGAGCTGAAGAAGGTCTTGAGGAACTCGGGGTCGGCGAGGCCGGCGATGCGCAGCGCGTAGTCGTCCTTGATCGCCTGCCAGAGCGCCACGTCGAGCGCACTCGGGCCGAGCCGCTCGCGCATGGCCGCGACGGTCTCGTCCACCATGCGGGCGTAGAGGTCGAGGCGCTCGACCACGTCCGCCTGGCTGCCCTTCCAGTCGAGGTTCTCGAAGCGTTCGGGGGCGCGGCGCGTGATCGCGCGGTACTGCGCGTTGTAGCTCGCGAAGGCCGCGACGATCGCGGCGGAGGCCCGGGCGGCGGCGTCGCTCAACGCATGTTGCGGATCAGGGCGTCGCCGAACTCGCTGCACTTGACCTCGGTCGCGCCCTGCATCAGGCGGGCGAAATCGTAGGTCACGGTCTTCTCGCCGATGGTGCGGTCCATCGACGAGAGCACGAGGTCGGCGGCCTCGGTCCAGCCCAGGTAGCGCAGCATCATCTCGCCCGAGAGGATCACCGAGCTCGGGTTCACCTTGTCGAGGTTGGCGTACTTCGGCGCGGTGCCGTGGGTCGCCTCGAACACGGCATGGCCGGTCAGGTAATTCACGTTGCCGCCCGGCGCGATGCCGATGCCGCCCACCTGCGCGGCCAGCGCGTCCGACAGGTAGTCGCCGTTCAGGTTCATGGTGGCGATCACGTCGAAGTCCTCGGGGCGCGTCAGCACCTGCTGCAGCGTGATGTCGGCGATCGCGTCCTTGACCAGGATGCGGCCGGAGGCCAGCGCCTGCTTCTGCTCGTCGTTGGCGGCGGCCTCGCCCTTGCCAGCGCGGGTGCGCTCCCACTGGTCCCAGGTGTAGGTCTGCTTCGCGAACTCGCGCTCGGCGAGCGCGTAGCCCCAGTTGCGGAACGCGCCCTCCGTGAACTTCATGATGTTGCCCTTGTGCACGAAGGTCAGGCTCTTGCGCCTGTTGGCGATCGCGTACTCGATCGCGGAGCGCACCAGCCGCTCGGTGCCCTCGCGCGACACCGGCTTGACGCCGATGCCGGAGGAATCCGGGAAGCGGATCTTGCCGTAGAGCTTCGGGAAGTGCTCTTTCATGAGCGCGAGGAACTTCGCGTTCTCGGCCGTGCCCTGCTCGAACTCGATGCCGGCGTAGATGTCCTCGGTGTTCTCGCGGAAGATCACCATGTCCACCTTCTCCGGCGCGCGCACCGGGGAGGGCACGCCCTTGAACCAGCGCACCGGCCGCAGGCAGACGTAGAGGTCGAGCATCTGCCGCAGCGCCACGTTCAGCGAGCGGATGCCGCCGCCGATCGGCGTCGTCAGCGGTCCCTTGATCGAGACCAGGTACTCGCGGCAGGCCGTGACGGTCTCGTCCGGCAGCCAGGTGTTCATCAGCCTGTTGGCCTTCTCGCCGGCGTAGACCTCCATCCAGGAGATCTTCCGCTTGCCGCCGTAGGCCTTGTGCACGGCGGCGTCCAGCACCCGCACGCTGGCGCGCCAGATGTCGGGGCCGGTGCCGTCGCCCTCGATGAAGGGGATGATCGGCTGGTCGGGCACGACGAGCTTGCCGGCGGAGACGCGGATCTTCTCGCCGACCTTGGGCGGCGTGATTGTGACGGCGTTCATACGGTGGGAAGTCCTCGATTAATAAGCAAATATTAGCACAGGCCCGCATTGACCCCGAGGCCCGCCCGGGGGTACTGTGCGCCGTCATGAGCCTGCTCGCCGCACTGCGTTACCACCAGAGCCGGGCCGCGCGCCTGGCGGCGGCGGCGTTCGCATTCGGCTGGCTCGGGTTCGCGGTCGCGCCCTGCCAGGCGATGATGCCGGCGCCGGACGAGGCCCCGCAGCACGGCTCCATGCCGATGGACGACTGCGGGCACTGCCCGCCGGCGGAATCCGTTCCCGATTGCGCGGACGTCGCCGCTGCCGACTGCGTGTCTTCCGCGCAGCCGGCGATCGAGCTGCGCAAGCTCGAGTTGCCGAAGCCGGTCGCGGTGCTGCCGTCCGTCGTGGATGGCCGCGCGGTTCCGGCGCCCGCAGCCCGACCTCCGGATCATCCGCGCGCGCGCGCGGCGCCACTCCCGCACGCTACGCTCCAGCAGCGCTACTGCTCCTACCTGAAATAGCCGCTCCTGCCAGGTTCGCCCGTGTTCGGCGCCTTGCGCAGGAGGAGGCATGCTCATTGATCTCGACCCGAGGGCCGGTCTCAAGGCCCTGACGATTCTCGGTCTCGCGTTCGCTTCGGCGGCCGCGATGGCGGAGCCCGTTTCACTCGCCGAAGCCCAGGCGCTCGCGGTCGCGCGCGATGCCGGCGGCGCCGCCTACGTGGCGGAAGCCGCGGCGGCGCGCGAGCGCGCCGTCGCTGCCGGCGAGCTGCCGGATCCCGAGGCGCGCCTCGGCGCGGTCAACCTGCCCGCGGACTCGTTCGACTTCAGGCGCGAGGACATGACCATGATAGAGGTGGGCGTGATGCAGCGCTTCCCGCCCGGAAGGAGCCGCGGCCTTGCGCGCGGGCAGCTCGAGCATCACGCGCTGCACTTCGATGCGGAGGCCGCGGCGCGCGCGCGCGAGGTCCGCGCCGCGGTCGCGCGGCTGTGGCGCGAACTCGACTATCTCGAGGCGACCGAGGCGCTGGTCGTCGAGTCACGCGATCGCGCGATGCTGATGATCGAGGGCGAGGGTGCGGCCTACGCGAGCGGGGAGGGCCGCCAGGCGGACCTGCTTGCCGCGCGGCTTGAACTGCTCGAGGTCGAGCAGATGCTGATCGAACGCGGCCGCATGCGCGCGACTGCGCAGGCGGAACTCGAACGCTGGACCGGGGCGCTGGCCAGCGCGCGCGTGCCGGCACCGGAGCCCGAGCATCCGGCGCCGCTGGCCGTCCTGCGCGAGAGTCTGGCGTCGCATCCGATGCTGCAGGGCCTTGAGCACCAGGCCAATGCCGCCGACCTGGATGCCGCGCTCGCGCGCGAACGCTACAAGCCCTCCTTCGGCGTGGACCTGGGCTACGGCTTTCGCCAGGGCCGGGACATGGCGGGCGAGGGCCGGCCGGGCATGCTGACGGCGATGCTGACTTTCGACCTGCCGCTGTTCACGCGCGACCGTCAGGACCGCGAACTGGCCGCCGCCCGTTCCATGAAGCGCGGCGCCGAGGCGCGCCGCGAGGACGCCGCGCGGGAACTCGAGTTCACGCTGCAGTCGGCCTACGCGCGGGCGGAGAGCCTGCGCGCGGCGCGGGATCTCTACCGGCAGGAAATGATGCCGGTCGGCGGCGCCGCCGTCGAAGCGGCCCTCGCGGGCTATCGCGCCGGCGAAGGGACGCTGGCCGAGGTCCTGGGCGCCCAGCGCCGGCTGCTCGAAATCCGCGACCGGGAGCTGCGATTGAGCGCGGAATTCGCGATCGTCGTTGCCGAGCTCGAGTCGCTGACCGGAGAACTGCCATGAACAAACCTGTCGTCCTGTTGATGCTGTCGCTCGCGCTGGCGATGACGGCCGGATGCGGTCCGGCGCCGTCCGGCGACGAGCCGGAGCAGAAGGCCGAGCGCAAGCCGCTCTACTACCGCAACCCGATGGACCCGACCATCACCTCGCCGGTCCCGCGCAAGGACCACATGGGCATGGATTACATCCCGATCTATGAGGAAAGCGGTCCCGCGGCCGGGACCGGCGGGCCGATCGAGCTGTCGGCCGCAATGGCGGCGAACCTCGGCGTGCGCACCGCGGCCGTGCGCCGCGGCGCCGCAGGCGGCGAGATCCGCACCGCCGGCACCACCGCCTTCGACGAGCGCGGGCGCGTCGAAGTGCGGGTCAGGAGCGAGGGTTACGTCGAGCGGCTCGCGGTGCGCGCGCCGGGAGAGAGCGTGCGGCGCGGGCAGCTCCTGTTCGAGCTGTTCTCGCCGAAGCTGGCGGCGGCCGAGCGCGAGCTGGCGGCGGCGCTGGAGATGCAAGACGCGGTGCTCGCGGATGCCGCGGCTGCGCGGCTGCGCGCCCTCGGCGTGGATGCCGGCACCATCGAGCGCCTGCGCGCGGGCGGCGAGCCGGGCGCGCGCGTGCGCTACTTCGCGCCTGCCCCCGGCACCGTCGTCGAACTCGGCGTGCGCGAGGGTGGCATGGCCGCGCCCGGCATGAGTGCCATGACGCTCGCTCCGCTCGACCCGCTGTGGGTGGTGGCGGAGGTTCCGGAGCGTGTCTCTGCCGGCCTGCGGCCCGGGATGGCGGCGACCGTCAGTTTCGCGGCGCTGCCGGGCCGCCGCTTCGAGGCCAAGGTGCTGGAGCTGCTGCCCGCGCTGGATCCGGCGACCCGCACCCGCCAGGCGCGCATCGAGCTCGGCAATCCGGACGGCCTGCTCGCCGCCGGCATGGTCGCAGAGGTCGCTGTCGACGCTGGCGACGGCGGCCAGGCGCTTCTGGTGCCCATGGAATCCCTGATCCGCTCCGGCGGCGGCGATCGGATCGTGGTGGCGCTCGATGAGCGCCGCTTCGAGGTACGCGAGGTGGTCGCCGGCAGGGAAAGCGGCGATGAGGTCGAGATCCTGGAGGGATTGCAGGAGGGCGAGCGCGTGGTCGTCTCCGGCCAGTTCCTGATCGATTCCGAGTCGCGGCTGCGCTCCGGACTCGCGCGCTTCGAGGAACCGCAGCCGCCGCCGGCGGAGCACGACCACTCCGGGCATGCGCCGCCGGCCGAGCACGACCATTCGGGGCACGCGCCATGATCGAAGCGCTGATCCGTGCCTCGCTCGCCAACCGCGCGCTGGTGCTGATGCTCGCGGGCCTGCTGACGGCGGCCGGCTTCTGGGCGCTGGCGCGCATGCCGGTGGACGCGATCCCGGATCTTTCGGACGTGCAGGTCATCGTGCGCACGCCCTGGCCCGGGCAGTCGCCGCGCATCATCGAGGACCAGGTGACCTACCCGCTGGCGACCGCCTTCCTCTCGGTGCCGGGCGCCACGACCGTGCGCGGCTACTCGTTCTTCGGCGATTCCTTCGTCTACGTGCTGTTCGAGGACGGCACCGACCTGTACTGGGCACGCTCGCGCGTCCTCGAGTACCTGTCGCAGGTGGCGCCGCGGCTGCCGGCGGGCGTGCGCCCGGCGCTCGGGCCCGATGCGACCGGCGTCGGCTGGATCTACCAGTACGCGCTGGCGGACCGCAGCGGCCGCCATGACCTGTCGCAGCTGCGCTCGATCCAGGACTGGTTCCTGAAGCCTGAGCTGCAGTCGGTGCACGGCGTCGCCGAGGTCGCGAGCGTGGGCGGCATGGTCCGCCAGTACCAGGTGGTCGCCGACCCGGCGCGGCTGCGCGCCTACGGCATCACGCTCGCGGAACTGCGCGAGGCCATCGAGCGCGGCAACCTGGAATCCGGCGGTTCGGTGGTGGAACTGGCCGAGACCGAATTCATGGTGCGCGCGAGCGGCTACATCGGGAGTGTCGCGGATCTCAGGGCGATCCCGCTGCGCGCGTCGGGAACCGTGCCGGTCATGATCGGTGACGTCGCACAGGTGCGCCTCGGGCCCGAGATGCGCCGCGGCATCGCCGAGCTGGACGGGGAGGGCGAGGTCGCGGGCGGCATCGTCGTCATGCGCAGCGGCGAGAACGCCAGCGCGACGATCGAGGCCGTGCGCGCGCGGCTCGACGAGCTGCGCGCGAGCCTGCCGGAGGGCGTCGAAGTCATCGAGACCTACGACCGCTCGGACCTCATCGGGCGCGCGGTGGACAACCTGCGGCAGAAGCTCGCGGAGGAACTGATCGTCGTGATCCTGGTCTGCGCGGTGTTCCTGTTCCACTTCCGCTCGAGCCTGATCGTGGTGATTTCGCTGCCGCTCGGGATCCTGTCCGCGTTCGTGATCATGCAGTGGCAGGGCATCAACGCGAACATCATGTCGCTCGGCGGCATCGCCATCGCGATCGGCGCCATGGTGGACGCCGGCATCGTCATGATCGAGAACGTGCACCGGAAGCTGGAGACCGCGGGCGAGGCCGTGGCCGACCGGATCGCGCTGGTGCGCGAGGCCTGCGGCGAAGTCGGGCCGGCGCTCTTCTTCTCGCTGATGATCGTGGCGCTGTCGTTCCTGCCGGTTTTCGCGCTCGGCGCCCAGGAGGGCCGGCTGTTCGCGCCGCTGGCCTGGACCAAGACCTGGGCGATGGTGTCGGCGGCGCTGCTGTCGGTCACGCTGGTGCCGGTGCTGATCACGCTGCTGGTGCGCGGCCGCATCCGGCCGGAGGCCGCGAACCCGGTCAATCGCGCGGCGATGGCCGCCTACCGGCCGGCGCTCGGGCTCGCGCTCGCGCATCCACGATGGGTGGTCGGCGTGACCGCGGTGCTGCTGCTCGCGACCCTCTGGCCCGCCAGCCGGCTGGGGCGAGAGTTCATGCCCGACATGTTCGAGGGCGACCTGATGTACATGCCGACTGCGATGCCGGGCATCTCGGCCGACGCGGCGCGCGCGCTCCTGCAGCGGACCGACCGGCTGATCATGACCGTGCCCGAAGTCGAACGCGTGTTCGGCAAGGCGGGCCGGGCCGAGACGGCCACCGACCCGGCGCCGTTCGAGATGTTCGAGACCACCATCAAGCTCAAGCCGCGCGAGGAATGGCGGCCGGGCATGACGGTCGAGAAACTGCGCGCGGAGCTCGATGCCGCCGTGCAGCTCCCGGGCATCGCCAACGTCTGGGTGCCGCCGATCAAGACCCGCATCGACATGCTGGCGACCGGCATCAAGACGCCGGTCGGCATCAAGGTGAGCGGGCCGGACCTGGCCGAGATCGAGCGCATCGGCGGGCAGATCGAGGCGGCGCTGCGCGAACTGCCGGGCACCGCTTCCGTGTACGCCGAACGCGCGGCGACCGGGCGCTATCTCGACGTGGGCATCCGCCGCGCGGACGCGGCGCGCTACGGGCTCAACATTGCGGACGTGCAGGAGATCGTGGCGCTCGCCGTGGGCGGCATGAACGTCGGCTGGACGGTCGAGGGCCTGGAGCGCTATCCGATCAACCTGCGCTATCCGCAGGACTGGCGCGACTCTCCGGAACGGCTGCGCAACCTGCCGATCGTCGCGTCGGGCGGGGCGCAGATCACGCTGGCGGACGTCGCGGACGTGACGATCACCGACGGCCCGGCGATGATCCGCAGCGAGAATGCGCGGCCCTCGGGCTGGGTGTACGTGGACATCGCCGGCCGCGATCTCGGCAGCTATGTCGCCGAGGCGCGCGAGCGCGTCGCGGACGCGGTGACGCTGCCGCCCGGCTACCGGCTGCACTGGTCGGGTCAGTTCGAGTACTGGGAGCGCGCGCTCGAGAAGCTGAAGATCATCGTGCCGGCGACGTTCGCGGTGATCGTGCTGCTGCTGTACCTGAACTTCCGCCGCTTCGGCGACGTGGCGCTGATCCTCGGCAGCCTGCCGTTCGCGCTGGTGGGCGGCGTCTGGCTGCTGTACGCGCTCGGCTATCACGTCAGCATCGCGGTCGTGGTCGGCTTCATCGCGCTGGCGGGCGTCGCGGCCGAGACCGGCGTGATCATGCTGCTGTACCTGAACCAGGCCTGGGCGCGGCGCGTGGCCGCGGTGCGGGCCGAGGGCAGGGCGCTGGCCGAGGCCGACGTGCGCCAGGCGATCACGGAGGGCGCGCTGCTGCGCCTGCGGCCGAAGCTGATGACCGTGCTGACGATCGTGGCGGGCCTGTTGCCGATCATGTGGGGCTCGGGCGCGGGCTCGGAGGTCATGCGCCGGATCGCGGCGCCGATGGTCGGCGGCATGGCGAGCGCCATGGTGCTGACGCTGGTCGTCATCCCCTCGGTGTTCCTGCTCTGGAAGCGGCGCCACATCGCGTAGAATCGCGGGCATGAAGACACCGGCGCGCGACGGCTTTCGCATGCCCGCGGAGTGGGAGCGGCATGCCGGCACCTGGATGCTGTGGCCGGAGCGGCACGACAACTGGCGCGAGGGCGCGGCGCCCGCGCAGCGCGCGTTCACCGAGGTCGCCTCCGCCATCGCGCAGAGCGAGCCGGTCACGATGGCAGTGTCGGCGCAGCAGTTCGAGGCGGCGCGCCGTGCGCTGGCATCCGCGGTGCGCGTGGTGGAGATGTCGTCGAACGACGCCTGGATGCGCGATGTCGGCCCGACCTTCGTGGTCAACGCGCGCGGTGAGCGGCGCGGGGTGGACTGGATCTTCAACTCCTGGGGCGGGCTGACCGGCGGCATCTACTCACCCTGGGACCTCGACGACCAGGTCGCGGCCAAGGTGCTCGAGATCGAGCGCTGCGCACGCTACCGCGCGCCCTTCGTGCTGGAGGGCGGCGCGATCCACGTGGACGGCAAGGGCACGCTGCTGACGACCGAGGAATGCCTGCTGAATCCCAACCGCAATCCCGACCTGCGGCGCGGGCAGATCGAGTCGCTGCTCGAGGACCATCTTGGCGTGCGCAAGATCATCTGGCTGGGACGCGGCGTATACAACGACGAGACCGACGGGCACGTGGACAACCTGTGCTGCTTCGTGCGCCCGGGCGAGGTGGCGCTGACCTGGTGCGACGATCGCAGCGATCCGCAGTACGAGATCTCGCACGAGGCCTACGAAGTGCTGCGCAGTGCTCGAGATGTGCGCGGTAAGTTATTGAAAGTACATAAGTTACAGCAGCCCGGACCGCTGTACATGACGGAATCGGAAGCGGCGGGCATCGAAGCGGCGCCAGGCTGCAAGCCGCGCCGCGCGGGCGAGCGCCTGGCGGCGTCGTACGTCAATTTCTACATCGCCAATCTCGCGATCGTGATGCCGCTGCTCGATGCGCGTACCGATGGCCGCGCCAAGGCGGCGCTCTCGCGCCTGTTCCCGGGCCGCAAGGTCATCGGCGTGCCCTCGCGCGAGATCCTGCTCGGCGGCGGCAACATCCACTGCATCACCCAGCAAGTCCCGAAATAAAGGGGACGCGTCCAATTAAGGTACCTTAATTGGACGCGTCCCCTTTATTTCTACCTCGAGAGCAGGAAGACGCCGGCGACGACGAGGAGTGCGCCGCCGATCCGCCAGGCGTCGATCGGACGTACGGGGAAGCTGAGCACGCCGTAGTGGTCGATCACGAGCGCGGCGATCATCTGGCCCGCGACCAATAGCGCGAGGAAGGCCGCGCCGCCGACCAGCGGCCCGAGCACGGTCGAGGAGGCGACGTACAGCGCGCCGAGGAGTCCCGCGCCCCAGGCCCACCACGGCGCCGCTGGCGCCTGCGCGAGTGCCGGCAGCCCGCCGCGCACTGCGAACAGCAGCACGAGCAGGGCGACGGTCCCGATCGCGAAGTTGATGAACGAGGCCGCGAGCGGCGAGCCCGTGTGCCGGCTCATCGTCGCATTCAGCCCGATCTGCACGGCAAGCGACGCGCCCACCAGCGCGGTCGCGATCATCGCGGCGTACGGCATGGTCAATCCTCCCGCCAGCCCAGTTCGACAAAGATGGCACGACCGCGCCCCGGAAAGTAGCGGTGGCCGCCGAAGGCGAAATCCGCCCGGTCCGCGTAGGCCGTATCGGCCAGGTTGGCGGCGCGCAGCGCCAGCGACCATGCCGGGTGCGGCCGCCAGGCCGCACGCAGGTTCAACAGCTGGTGCCCACCGTAACGCGCGGTGTTCGCCGCATTGGTCCAGTAGGCGCCGACCCGCAGCCACTCCAGCTCGGCGCTCCAGGTTGCCGCCGCGCGCCGCAGCCGCAGCGCATGCAGCTGCCGCGGCGCCGTGTCCACGTCGTTGCCGGCCGTGATCTGCTCGCCCTGCTCGACGGCGGCGCTGAATCGGTACTCGTGGCGGGCGAGCGTGCCGGCCGCGGCCAGCGACCAGCCCGGCGCGAAACGCCAGTCGCCCTCGTACTCGACGCCGCGATGGCGGGTGCGGCCGCCGCTGACGTTGAAGCCCGCCGCATCGCGCAGGATCACGTCGCGCTTGTCCATGTGGAAGGCCGCGAGGTTCGCGCTGAACGCGGCGCTGCGCCAGCGCAGGCCGAGCTCCGCGGCGTCGACCCGCTCGGAATCGAGGTTCGCGACCGACTGCTGGCGCTGCAAGCGATACAGCTCCGTGACTTCCGGCGCGCGGAATCCCCGCGCCAGCGAGCCGTAAGCCGTCAGCGGGTCCGTCGCACGGAACACCAGCGCGGCGCGCGGCGCGAAGTTGCTGAAGTCGTCGCTGCGGTCCGCCGGGCGCGAGTACAGGC
This sequence comes from Steroidobacteraceae bacterium, assembly GCA_019634895.1. GTDB lineage: Bacteria > Pseudomonadota > Gammaproteobacteria > Steroidobacterales > Steroidobacteraceae > SCUD01. Next base: position 76,890 of record JAHCAM010000003.1, read on the forward strand.
ATCCGCCCGGGCAGGGCACGCCGTTCTCGTCCGTGTTGCCGTCGAGCATGCGGTTGTCGTAGTCATAGCGTGTCCATTCGAACCGCGCGCCGAGCTCCGCCGACCAGCGCGCCGAGACCGGGCGCCGCCACTGCGCGTAGCCGGCGGCCAGCGCCGAGTCCACCGCGTAGTCGTAATGCGCGCCCGCCGGGCGGATGGCGTTGGCGGCGGGCGTGCCCCCGGTCGTCGGGTTCTCCTGGAACTGGAACAGGGTGCTGGCGGCGAGTTCCGCATCCAGTCCCAGCATCAGCTCGCCGCCCGCGGCCGGGCGCGTCCACGCCAGCATCACGCCGGCGCTGTCCTGGCCGTTGTCCTCCAGCGGCTGGCCGAGCAGGAAATGCTGCAGGAAATCCATGCGCGAGCTGCGCAGGATCGCGCGCCACTCGAAGCCGCCCGCTCCGCGGTAGTGCGCGGCGAAGCGCGCGCTGTGCGCGTCGCGGTACGCCTCCGGGTTGGGGTTCGAGCGGGCGAGGGCGCGATCGCGGTAGGCGTTGTCGCCGGTGATGAATCCGGCCGTCTCCTGGGCAAGGTTGGACGCGGACAACCTCAACACCAGCTCGCCGGCGGCCGCCGGCGATACCCATACGGCGGAGAGTTTCTGCTCCGAGAATCCGGAAGCCTCGCGCCAGCCGCCGTCGTCGGTCGCGTGCAGCGCGATGCCGAACGCACGCGCGCCGGTGCCGCCCGAGGCGGCCAGCCGGACACGACGGTAGTCATCGCTGCCGGCCTCGATCGCCACGCCGAGGCGCGGCAGCTCGTCCGGCCGCGGCGGGATCACGTTGACGATGCCGTGCACCGCGCTCGAGCCGTACAGCGCGCTTGCTGGACCGCGCAGCAGCTCGACCGCGGCCGCCTGCTCGACGTTGACCTCGAACAGCGCGTTGACGTTGCAGCTGCCCACCGGCCGGATCGGGATGCCGTCCTCGAGCACCAGCACGGCGCCGCAGGCGCCGGCCCCGGTCAGCACCGGCGAGCGCAGCGCCGTCAGCGATTCCTGGCCGCTGCCGCGCTGGATCATCGCGCCGGCGGCCCGGTTGAGCAGTTCGGAGGAGTGGGTGGGCGCGTTCAGCTCGAGTTCGTCGCCCGCGATGCGCGTGGCGCTGCCCGGGAACCCGACCAGCGCGACCGGGCTGCGTTGCGCAGTGACGATGACCTCATCGAGCGTCCCGGCCGCCGCCGGCTCGGCGCACTGCGCGCAGGCGATGCCGATCGCCCACACCCATGGTTCCGTTCTTGACCTGCGCACGGCCATGCCGTGATGCTGACGGAGCCGCCGGTCACTGCGCAACATCGCCGGATTGCGAATCTGCCCGTGCTACCATCCTGTCGCCCCGATGGATGCGCGCATGGCCCGCCTTGTCACCTGCTTCTGCTGCCTGCTGATCGCCCAGGCGGCAGCCGCCGAATCCGCGGCGCCCGCCGAAACGGCCGACCGCCCCCGCATCGGCCTCGTGCTTTCGGGCGGCGGCGCGCGCGGGCTCGCGCACGCAGGCGTGCTGAAGGTGCTGGAGGAGCAGCGCGTGCCGATCGACGCCATCGCCGGCACCAGCATGGGCGCCGTGATCGGCGGGCTGTACGCCTCCGGGATGACGCCCGCGCAGATCGAGACGCTGGTCGGCACGCTCGACTGGTACGAGGCATTCCGCGACCGTTCACCGCGCCGCGACAAGAACTTCCGCCGCAAGCAGGACGACCGCGAGTTCCTGGTGCGCTTTCCGCTGGGCGTGAAGAGCGGCGACCTGCGCGTGCCGCGCGGGCTGATCCAGGGCCAGAAGCTCACCCAGGTCCTGCGCCGCGAGACCATCGCGGTCGCGGGCATCTCCGACTTCGACCGGCTGCCGACGCCATTCCGCGCGGTCGCCACCGACCTCGAGACCGGCGAGCGCCGGGTGCTGGCCGGCGGCGACCTGACCGAGGCGCTGCGCGCCAGCATGTCCGCGCCCGGCGTGTTCGCGCCGATCGAGGTCGGCGGGCGGCTGCTGGTGGACGGCGGCCTGGTCGAGAACCTGCCGGTGGACGTCGCCAAGCAGATGGGCGTGGACCTGGTCATCGCCGTGGACGTCGGCTTCGTGCCGGTCGGCCGCAAGGAGCTCAACTCGGCGTTCGCCGTTTCCAACCAGATGCTCACCATCATGATGATGCGCGAGACCGAAAGGCAGCGCGCACTGCTCGCCGCCGGCGACCTGCTGATCGCGCCCGCGCTCGGCACCATGCTGTCCACCGACTTCACGGCGGTGGCGCGCACCATCCAGGCTGGAGAGGACGCCGCGCGCGCGCAGGCCCCGCGGCTCGCGGCGCTCAGCCTCGATGCCGCGCGCTGGAACCAGTACCTCGCCTCCCGCTCGGGCGCCGCCGACCGGCCCGGGCTGCAGTTCGTGCGGGTGGACGAGCGCTCGACACGCTACCGCGAGCGCATCGAGGCGGAACTTGCGCCGGTGGTCGGCAAGCCGCTGGATGCGCAGGCGATGGAGCGCCACCTGTCGCGCCTCTACGGCGACGACAACTTCGAGACCGTGGACTACCGCGTGGTGCGCGACGGCGAACGCAGCGGCATCGAGGTGAGCGCGCGGCGCAAGAGCTGGGGGCCGAACTACCTGCGCTTCGGCCTCGAGCTGCAGGACGATTTCGAGGGCAGCAACAGCTTCAATGCGGGACTGCGCACGCTGGTGACCGAAGCCAACCGCTATGGCGCCGACCTGCAGCTGGACCTGCAGGTCGGGGCGCATCCCCTGTTCCGGACCCAGTTCCACCAGCCGCTCGGCTACGCCTCGCGCTGGTTCGTGGCGCCCAGGCTGCTGATCGAGCGCCGGCTGTTCGACATCCGCGACGGCGACGACCGGCTCGCCACGTACAGGGTTCGCACCGCCGAGGCCGGGCTCGATCTTGGCCGCGAACTCGGCAGCTGGGGCGAATGGCGGGTAGGCGTGCTGCGCGGTGAGGGCAAGCGCAACCTGCTGGTCGGGGATCCCGGCGATCCGGACCTGCCGCCGCGCACCGGCTTCGATCGCGGCGAGCTGTTCTCGCGCTTCTCCGTGGACCGCCTCGACGACGTGCATTTCCCGCGCCACGGCGAGCTGTTCACGCTGCAGTGGGACGCCCCCCGCGAGAGCCTCGGCGCAGAGGCCGACTTGGACCGCATCTCCTTCGACTTGCAGGTCGCGCGTTCGCGCGGCCGCAACACGATCGTGATCTCCGCATCGGGCGGCGCGCGCGTTTCCGGAGACAGCAGCGGGGTCGAGGATTTCTACTCGCTCGGCGGGCTGTTCAACCTGTCCGGCCTGTCGCCGGACGCGGTCAGCGGGCCGCATTTCGGCATCGCGCGCGCGATCTACTACCGGCGCATCGGCAGCGGCCAGGAGGGCTTCCTCAACGTGCCGACCTACCTCGGCGCCTCGCTCGAGCGGGGAAACGTCTGGGAGCGGCGCAATGACATGGATTTCGGTTCCGCGCGCACCAACGGCGCGCTGTTCCTCGGCTTCGACACCTTCCTGGGACCCGTGTACCTCGCGGCCGGGCTGGACGAGGACGGCGGCCGCAGCTTCTACCTGTTGCTGGGCCGTATCCGTTAGCTACGGGCCGATCTTCTCGTAGCGCGGCGAGGGCAGGTCGCCCTGGCGCGAATAGAGGTGGCGGCCCGCCATGTCGGCGAGCGCCTCGTCGCGCTCGCGCTCGGTCGCGAACCAGTGCTCCTTGTGCCAGTCGGCGTCGACCAGGCGCGAGAAGGGATCGCGCGGATCGAGGGTGACGCGGATGCCGTAGGGCGTGGCCGGCGGCGGCGGCGCGCGCAGGTTGTGTTCGTGGCAGATCGCCATGTAGCGACGATACCAGCTTTCAGAAACGGCGGTCGCCGGCGCCCTCGCGGTCCGCCCAGCCCAGCAGGCGGCGGGTCACGAACAGGTAGACCGGCTTGACCGTCGCCATCCACAGGCGCGAGGCGGCGCCGGGCCTCGCGAGGATCGCGCGTTCACGCGCGCTCAGGCGGTCCGGGCAGTACGTGCGCTTGTGCTTCAGCAGGTGGCGCAGGTCCTCGCGGGCCAGCATGCGGAACATCCGCCCGCGCCGCGGTGCCACCCAAGCCAGCTGGAAATCCACGAGTGCCGGGCCGCCCGTCGGCGTCATCAGCCAGTTGGGTTCCTTGGCGAGATCGCAGTGGGCGACGCCTCGCCTGTGCATGGCCGCGACGAGGCGCCGCGCCGCGCGGAAGTAGCCGTCATGGCGCGGCCGCGCCGCCTGCATCGGCCGGCCCTCGATCCACTCGCGCCGCAGCATGTCGCGGTCCGCGTCCACCAGACGCGGCACGCCCGCGAGGCCGTCCAGGCGCGCCAGCGCCGCGGCCTCGCGTCGCAACAGCCAGCGCGCCAGGGGCCGCAGGCCGATGCGCGCGCTGCGCGCATCCCGGACCACGAGGGTGCGCCCGTGGTCCTCGGCCTGCCACACGGCGCCGAACAGGTCGGACTTGAGCAGTTTTCCGTGCAAACGTCAGGGCAGGCGCAGGGCGCCATGCCAGGCGCCGCCGGCGCGCAGCGTCTCGGTCACCAGCACCAGCAGCCAGAGAGCCAGGAACGACGCGGCGTCGAGGAAAGCCTTGCGGTAGATGGCCGGCGGCAAGGTGACGGAGTCGGGCAGGCGCGCGCCGCGCCAGGCGGGCCAGAACGCAGGCGTGGCGAGGCGATACCTGCGCCAGGCATCGCCATGGGCGGAGGCGAGCGCCCGTTCCTCGCGCCGCGCCGCCACGACGGAGACTGCGCCGATCAGGAGCGGCAGGGTGAGCGCCAGCGTCAGGGAGCGCGTGGTCAGGCCGATTCCGGCGGCCGCGACGACCGAGCCGAAATAGAGCGGATGCCGGCAGGCCGCGTAGGGTCCGTCGCGGACCAGCTCCACGTCCTTGCGCCCGGCGACGAACAGCGTGGCCCACATCCGCCACAAGACTGCGCCCGCAACCAGCGAGAATCCCGCGGCCTGCGCCGCCAGGCCCGCGCCGCCCTCGAATGCGCGGCCGCCGCTCATGGCGGTGGCGAGCAGCGCCAGCAGGTAGCCGAACTGCTGCATCCGGATGCGCGGCCGGCTGCCGGATACGGTCATGGGCGCATTGTAAGATAGCGGCGTGACCGACTTTGCCGTGGATTTCCTCAGTTACGTCGGGCTGACGGTCCTGACGCTGCTGCCGATCATCAACCCGGTCGGCACCGCGGTACTGCTGCTCGGCATCGGCGCGCACCTCGAGCCCGCGGCGCGCGAGCGCCAGATCCGCAAGGCCTGCGTCTACGCCTTCGGCATCCTGCTGGCCTTCCTGCTGGCCGGCACGCTGATCATGCAAGTGTTCGGGATCTCGATCCCGGGCCTGCGCATCTCGGGCGGGCTGGTGATCGCGTTTCTCGGGTTCCGCCTGCTGTTCCCGGAGCCGCAGCCGGCCATGTCCGCGGAGGCCATGCGCGAAGCGTCCGAGAAGGAGGACATCTCCTTCTCGCCGCTCGCCATGCCGTCGCTGTCGGGACCCGGCTCGATCGCGACCGTGATCTCGATGTCCTCCACGATCCGCCGCGAGGAGCACGGCAGCCAGGTCGTGGTCGAGCACGTCGGCGTGATCATCGGCATCGCGGTGGCCGCGCTGGCCTGCTACTTCGTGCTGCGCGCGGCCGAGCCGCTGTCGAAGAAGCTCGGCAGCGCCGGCATCGGCGCGATCGCGCGCATCATGGGCTTCCTGATGATCTGCATCGGCGTGCAGTTCGTCATCAACGGGGTCCGGGAACTGGTCGCAGGCTGAGCATGGCGGTACGCAGCACGACGATGCCGACCGCATTTCAGGCCCCGCCCGGCAGGCCGGAGCGGATGTCCGTCAGCGAAAGGCATTTCGTCAACGGCAACCGCATGTCGCCGCCGTTCCCGGCGGGGTTCGAGTTCGCGCTGTTCGGCATGGGCTGCTTCTGGGGCGCCGAGCGGCTGTTCTGGGAGCTGCCGGGCGTGCACTCGACCGCCGCAGGCTATGCCGGCGGCTTCACGCCGAATCCGACCTACCGCGAAGTCTGCAGCGGCATGACCGGCCATACCGAGGTCGTGCGCGTCGCGTTCGACCCGAAGCAGGTGAGCTACGACGAGCTGCTGCGCACCTTCTGGGAATCGCATGACCCGACGCAGGGCATGCGCCAGGGCGGTGACGTCGGCACGCAGTACCGCTCGGCGATCTACGCCATCGGCGCGGCGCAGCTCGAGGCGGCGCGGGCGTCGAAGGCGGCCTACCAGCAGGCGCTGGCGGCGGCGGGCCATGCGCGGCCGATCACGACCGAAATAGCCCCGGCGCCGGAGTTCTACTACGCCGAGGATTACCACCAGCAGTACCTGGCCAAGAATCCGGACGGCTACTGCGGCATCGGCGGGGTCGGCGTCTCCTGCCCGGTCGGGCTGGGCGCGCGCGCGGACAGCTGACGCGCGACATGCGCGGCGAGCGGCGCGCTCACGTCGAGCGCCGCCGCGGTCGCCGCGGTCTGCTCGGCCCCGCGCAGGAAGGGGTTCGGGACGCGCACGCCGCCCTGGTGCTGGCGCACGGCCAGCAGGCCGCCGAGGTACTGGTAGACAGGTGTCGGGAACAGTGACTGGGTGACGATGCCCGCGAACTCGCGCGGGTCCACGCCGGCTGCGTGCACGACCTGCGTGGCGTCGCGCAGGCTTTCGACCACGGCGGCCATGAGGAAATTCCCCGCCGACTTGACCACGTTGGCGCTCGCGGCATCCTCGCCGAGGTACTGCACCCGGCCGAGCAGCTCGAGCACCGGCCGGATGCGTTCGGCGGCCGTCCTCGGCCCCGAGGCCACCACCAGCAGGCGGCCGGCAGCCGCCGCGTCGGGCGGGCCGAAAAGCGGCGCAGAGACATACGCCTGGCCGGCGGCTTCGTGCGCTGCCGCGAGCTTGCGCGCGAGGCGGTCGCTGATCGTGCTCAGGCAGGCGTGGACCAGGCCCGGCACGCCCGCCGTGATCAGCCGCCCGCCATCGAACAGCACGCCCTCGACGGCGGCGTCGTCAGAAAGAACGGAAAGGACCAGCTCGGCCTGGCAGGCCTCGGCGGCGCTCCTGACTGCGACCGCGGAATCGCGCGGCAGCGAATCGGCCCGGCCCGGCGTGCGGTTCCAGGCCAGGACCTCGTGGCCGGCGCGCGCGATGCGCTGCGCGATGGGCTGGCCCATCGTGCCGAGGCCGATGACCCCGATCTTCACGCCGGCATCCCCCGGTCGCGAAACCGCTCAGCGCGGCTCGGGACGCGAGCCCTCGTCGGGCACCGGGTAGGTGCGCGGCTCGACCGGGCGCTCCGACTTCTTCGCGGCCGTCTCCGCGTCGTGCGCGGCGACACGCTCGCCCGCGACCGAGGTGAGGCGCGACACCTCGGCAATCAGCTCGTTGGCCGGCGCGCGGGCCGCCCCGCGGCGCGCGAGGATCGCCGTGGGGCTCCCTTCGCCGTCGTAGAAACGGCGGTTGCCCTTGCGGTTGATGACGATCGCATTGCCCTCGAAGGAAACGCCGGCAAACAGGCCCTTGCTGCGCGAGTAGGCATACACCTCGGAATCGAACGTCAGGCTGGTGCCCGCCATGGCGGTGCGGCCCACCGGGCCCGCGGCGACCGAGGCGTCGGCGCCGAGCGTCAGCTTGCCGTCGGTAATGCCCTCGATGCTGCGCTTGGTCGTGAGCACCAGCACGATGTCGGCGACCTGGGCGCCGGCCTGGAAGCCGAAGCTGAGGGCGCCGGTGCCGACGAACACCGGGTGGCTCCAGCTGCGGTCCGCATTGCGGACCAGCAGCACGCCGCTGCCGCCGCGCGCGCCCAGCCCGAATGCCGCCTTGACGTTGGCCGGCAGGATCACGATGCCCTCGGCGCGCGACAGCAGCAGGTCCGGGATCTGCATGTCCGGCATGGACTGCAGCTCGCGCAGCACCACCATCGCGTTCTGCACCGTGGCCTCCTCGCGGGTCACGGCCCCGGCGGGCTGCGCGGCAGCCAGCAGGGCGAGCGCGAGGGCGGAAACCAATGCGGAGAATGTCATGTCGTTCCTTCCTGTTCAGGGCCTGCCTCAGAGACCGCCGCGGATCCTGCGGGTTCCCGGGAGCGGGCACGTGGCCGACTGTAGCCAATGTGCGACGGTGCCGCGGGCGAATCGACAAGGCCGCGCCGCGACGCCACACTGGGAACCGCATGATGCGCCGATTCGCCGCCTGGGTCACGCTGTTCGCGCTGCTGCCATGCACGGTATACGCGGACTGGCAGCACCGCGAAGCCGCGGTCATGGGCACGCGCATTGCGGTGGAGGCCTGGCACGATGATGCGGCCGTGGCCGGGGCCGCGATCGACGCGGTGATGGCCGAGATGCACCGCGTGGATGCGCTGATGTCGCACTACAAGCCCGAGAGCCAGCTCTCGCGCGTGAACCGCGAGGCGGCGGCGGGCCCGGTGCCGGTGGCTCCCGAGCTGGCCGCGCTCATCGCCCGGGCGCTGGAATTTTCTGAGCTGACCGGCGGCGCCTTCGACATCAGCTACGCGAGCGTCGGTTACCTCTACGAGTACCGCGAGCACCGGCGCCCGACCGAGGCCGAGATCGAGGCCGCGCTGCCTGCCGTGGACTGGCGTTCGATCGAGGTGGACCGGCAGGCGTCCACCGTGCGCTTCCTGCGCCCGGGCATGCGCATCGACCTCGGCGGCATCGCCAAGGGCTACGCGGTGGACCGCGGGATCGCGATCCTGCGCGCGCACGGCGTGGCGCACGGTACCGTCACGGCGGGCGGGGACAGCGGCATCCTCGGTGACCGCCGCGGGCGGCCCTGGGTGGTCGGCATCCGGCATCCGGACGACCCGGATCGCGTCATCGCCCGCATCCCGCTCGAGGACGCGGCCATCTCGACCTCCGGCGACTATGAGCGCTATTTCGAGGAGGGCGGCGTGCGCTACCACCACATCCTCAACCCGCGCACCGGCAGGAGCGCCGCGGGCGTGCGCAGCGCGACCGTGATCGGACCGGATGCGACGCTGACCGACGGCCTCTCGACCAGCCTGTTCGTGCTGGGGGTCGAGCGCGGGCTGGCGCTGGTCAACGCGCGTGAGGACGTGGACGCGGTCATCGTGCGCGACGACGGCCGGGTGTTCTACTCGAAGGGTCTAGAACCACCCCGAGACGAATAGCCGGACCACGTTCGCGCCGAAGGCGTACAGCGGCTCGGTACCCGGCGCGACGCCGGTGGCGCGCAGGTCCCGGAAGTCGCCGTACTCGAACTCGATCCGGTCGTACTTGAGATTGAGCGTCGTGCGGTCGAAGAACCCCATCTTCGGCGCCCTGAATTCCCAGGCCAGGCCGAAGCCCAGCGTGTGGCTGGTCAGGCTGGCGAGCTCCTTGTCGCGCGCCAGGAAGTTCTGGAAGTTCGCGCGCGGGAACAGGTCGGAATAGAACTCGGCGGCGTCCTGCGTGTAGTAGCGGTAGTGGACGTCGAGGGTCAGGCGCTGGTCCAGCGGGTGGGTGTAGGACACTTCCGCCGTGTGCGAGCGGATGTCCCAGGTGTCGTTGTAGAAGCGGTAGTCGCCCTGCAGCGCGGCGCGGTAGGGCAGGTACCAGCGGGCGCGCAGCGCGAAGGCATTGCCGGTGCGGGTGCGCGGGTAGCGCTCGAACTCGTAGGAATAGCCGAGCGCCGCGTCCGGGTCCACGAACCGCACCTGGCGGTACGGGTTGTTGAGGAAGCCCTCCTCGGCGATGGCCTCGTACGAGAAGCCGAGCACCAGGCTCCTGGTGGCGACCTGGGTCACGTCCACGCCGTAGATGCGCCGGTCGATCTCGTCCGCGAACACCGGGTCGCCGCGGCGCGTGACGTCGTCCTTGCCGAGCGAGAACAGCAGCGCGACCGTGGTCAGGTCGCCGAACATGTCCTGGGCGATCGAGAAGCTGGCGGTGTTGGCCTCGTAGTCGTTCTCGCGCGAGTTGCTGAAGGACGCGGCGTAGGTGACCTTGCCGCGCAGGTACTCGAAGCCGACGCCGTACTGGGTGCGTTCCTCGGTGTACGGGCTCGCGGTGGTCACGACGTCGATGGACGCCGACGACACCATGTCCATGTAGTAGCTGGCGCTGACCGCGTATTTCTCGGCGAACTTCTTGCGCACCAGCAGCGAGGGTCCGTCGATGGTGACGCCACCGCCGTCGTAGTAGTGCCACATCAGGTCGGCGCGGTCCTCGGGCAGCACGCCGGCGCCGGCGGCCGCCGGCAGCAGCGCGACGAGGAAGGCGGCCGCGCGCTTCAGTTGCATCCGCAGCCGCCGCCGGCTGCGCCGCCGCCTCCGCGCGCGCCCTCGCGCGCCTCGTAGACGTGGCGCATGTAGGAGGAGGAGACCGGGTCCGGATCCCAGGCCATGATCGGATCGGCGAGGTTCTCGCGCTCGTAGGGCTTGACCCAGGGCTCGATGCCCGAGCATCCGGCGGCGCCGGCCAGCAGTGCCAGGACCGCGAGCGTGCGCCGGCGCATCACGGCTGCTCCCGCAGCGCGGCGCGGATCTGCTCGATGTACTTGGCCTCGTCGCCGGGCTTGTAGGCCATGTGCTGCCAGCGCAGCCGGCCCTGCCGGTCCACCAGCACGGTGGTCGGCATCGCCCGCACGCCGTAGTTGCCGCTGACCCTGTTGTCGGGGTCGAACAGGATCGGGAAGCTGACCGGGCGCTGGCCGAGGAAGCGCTCGGCATCGGCCTTCTCGCTCTCCACGTTGATGCCGACCAGCGTGAAGCCCATGGGCTTGTACTTCGCGTAGATCTGGTCCAGCGCCGGGAACTCCTGGCGGCAGGGCCCGCACCAGCTGGCCCAGAAGTTGATCATCACCACCTGGCCGCGCAGTTCCGACAGCGCGATCTCGCCGCCGGCGCGGTTCGCCAGCCGGAACTCCGGTGCCGATGCGGGCGCGCCGGCCCCGCCCGCATCGGCAAGCGCCAGGCAGGCGGCGAGCGCGAGCAGCGCAGTGGCGGGGAACTTGCGGATCGCGGTCACGGCTCTCCTCCTCAGAAGAACGCCGTCAGCGACAGCGTCGCTTCGTAGTTGTGGGAAGTCTTGTTCTTCCCCAGCACGTCGATCTCGTGCACGTGGTCGCGCATGTCCAGGTGCACGGCCAGCCAGTCCCTGACCAGGACCCGCAGGCCGGCGCCCGCGGTCAGCGTGAACCGGTCGCCGCCGGCGAAGCGCGTGCTGCCGGCGCCGAGCGTCAGGTAGACGGTGCTGTTCAGCGCGCGCCGCCCGCCCAGGAAAATCTCGCCCGGAAGCGCATTCCAGCCGAAGCCGAGGCTGTAATACGTGAAGCGCCTCTCACTGTCGGTCAAAAGCGGCGCCCCGCCGGACAGGCGCTCGAAACTCGACAGCCCCGCGTCGCTCTGGCCGATGATGCCCTCGGCGAAGAAGTCCTCGTTGATGTGGTAGGCGATGCGGGCCCCGTACACGACGTTGACCTCGAAGTCCTCGACCGACAGCGAGCCGACGGTGAGTCCCGCCTCCCAGTTCTCGGTGTCGATCTTCGCCGGCTTGATCTCGCGCCGCTCGACCTGCGGCTCGATCACCACCGGGGTCTCCCCGGCGCCGCCGCCGGCGGGCTCGGGCGCGGCCTCGGGCTTCGCGTCGCGCCACGTCAGCGACGAGCAGCCCGCCATCACCAGGGCGGCGCTCAGAAGAAGAACGCGAATCCGATTTTCCATTCGTTGGCTTCCTCGTTCTCGTCGCGGTCGGTGAAGACCACGTACTCTTTGTATTCCGCCCGCAGGATGAAGCGCCGCGCCAGGTAGGCGCGCAGCCCGCCGCCGACGTACGCGAACTGGTCGGTGCGCGCCGGCGTCTGCACCAGCGTGCCCTTGGGCTGGATGCGCAGCATGCCGGTCCCCATCGACAGGAACGGCTGGATGCGCCATTCGGGCACCGGCACGTGCGTGACGCCGACCGCGGCGGCTTCCCCGTCGGAGAAATTGCCGAGGATGTGCGATACGGCGAGTTCGCCCGACAGGTGCGCGTTGAAGGCATAGGCGCCGTAGGCCGTGATCACGTTGGCGCCGCCGAAGTCGCCGATCAGCAGTCCCGCCTCGCGCCGGTGCGCGGTGAAGTCCTCGCGCGCCGGGTCGTCGATCTGCATGCGGGTGCCGGCCGGCACCAGCGTCTCCAGCATCTGGCTCTTGTGCACCCAGCCCTCGCGGCCGTCCGCATCCCGGAGGTGGAACCAGTCGGTGCGGCGCTTGAGCACGCGCACGCGCTCGCCGCGTTCCACCACGTGCACGATCGGGAAGCCGCGGCCGGGCCCGGTGCGCAGCTCCAGGTAGGGATCGACGACGATGACCTCGAGCCCCTCGGCACGGGCCTGCCCCGCTGCCACCGCGAAGCACAGGAGCAGCGCGCAGGCGAGGAGCCGCGCCATCGACTCAGTTGACCGGGGCCATGAAGGGGTCGTTGTAATACTGCCCACCGATGTCCAGCCACTCGGCGATCAGCCGCAATTCCGACGGTGTCAGCCAGCCCTCATGCGAGCCGCCCGCGTCGAAACGGCTGAAGAACCTCGCCGAGGCCCGGGCGCCCGCGCCGCTCATCGAGGGAGGGACGGGCACCGGCACCAGGGTCGGCAACCCGGTCACCGGATCCGGCGGGCCCGGCACCAGGATGTCCTGCAGCGCGCCCATGTTAACTTCCTGCGCGTTGTCCGTGAACAGCAGTTCGCGGTACGAGACGAGGTGGTCGGCCTGGTCCGGCGAGGGACCGCCCGAGAGGTCGAGCTGGCCGGCGGGCACGCGCACGACCTGGTCGGCGTCGAGCGGACTGTGGCAGGAAATGCACGCGTTGTCGGCGATCTCGTTGCCGTCCATGTCGAACACCGGCCGCGGCACGGACCACAGCGGATGCAGGTGGTCGGGGTAGTGGATCGTGATGCGGCACAGGCTGGACCAGAGCGACTGGCAGGTGGCGCTGGTCGGCGCCGGCGTCTGCAACTGGTTGTAGCGATAGCTGAACGACGCATCCGGGGCGCGGCCCGCCGCGACCGGGTCGGTCCAGACGTCGTCGTAGAAAACGTCCACGGACGGGCGCAGCGCCGCGCAGTCGGTCTGGCAGGACACGCGCGCGCGCGCCTCCGCCATGGTCTCGCCCTGGTCCGCGAAGATCGCGGGATTCGAATTGGGGAAGGGCTGGCCGGTCGTCGGCGCGCCCGGATTCACGGAAGCGGTGAGTCCGCGCCGGCCGTGCGAGACCGCCGGCGGCGCATTCGGCTGGGCGCCCGCGGGCACGTGGCAGCCGTTGCAGGAGAGCACTTCGCCGGCGCGCAGCTGCATCCAGTTCAGGTGGCGCGGAGTGATGCGGCGGCCGTCGGCGTCGAGCACGCCGATGGCAATCGGCACGCCGGCCGGCACCTTGATCCGCACCGAACCGTCGGGCTCGATGGGCGCGTAGCCCAGGATTTCGCGCATGCCGAGGCCGCCGGCGACGCCGAAGGCGGTTGCGCGGAAATCGCGCACCTCGTCGTCGGGAATGCCGACCGCCTTCTCGACGCGCAGGAAACGCGCCGGGCGCTGGCCGGCGACGGCCTGCGCCGGGTCCGCGAGCGTCGCGATGCCGCCGGGGGCGACGTCCACGCCGTCGAGGTCGTAGACGCTGCGGATGTCCAGGATGCCGACGTTCTCGGCCGCTAGCACCGGGTCGTAGTCGATGCCGGGCACCGCGTCGAGGATCACGGCGGGCAGGTTCGTGCGCGGCCCCATCGAGACCACGTCCGAGTAGCGCACGCCCTCCACGGGCTGCAGCAGCGGACGCTGGGTCAGGTCGCGCGGGTCGTAGAGCCACACACCATATAAAGGTGGCGCGGCGGTCAGCGCCGGGTTGGCGAGGTTGGCGGCGGTGCAGGGCAGGGTGCGACCCACCGCGTCGTTCAGCCGGCACATGGTCCAGTTCACCAGCAGCCGGCCGGTGCCGTCGCGCAGCGGGTACACGTGCGAGTAGCGCCCGCCGGGCGACAGGCCCGGGTCGGTGCGCACGTCTACGGTCGTGAGCCGGGTCTGCGCCGGTCCCTGCAGTCCCGCGTGCGCAAGCACCGGCTGGGTGATCTCGACGAAGGCGGCGGCGTCGATCGAGACCGCGTCGCCGCCGAGCGCAGTGCCCCGGAAAGGGCGGATCAGCGCGACGATGCGGCCGGTCTCGGCCTGGCGCGGAGCGAGCAACTGCACGGGCGTCGTGCCGGCGCCATTCGCGCCGGTCCCGGTCAGGTGGCTGTTGGCGCCGTACAGCAGCTCGAGACCGCTGCCGTCGGGATTGACGGTGTAGAGGTGGATGGAACTGCCGCTGGCGTTCTCCCAGCGGCTGAACACGATGCGCCCGTCGTCGAGCACGGACGGGTCGAGGTCGTGGCTCTGGTTGAAGGAGATCTGGCGGATGCCGGAACCGTCCGCGTTCATCACGTGCAGCACGTAGGCGTGCTCGTTGCGGTCCTCGTCCTGCGCCGCGAACTGCGGCTTGCCCTCGTCGATCAGCACCGCCTTCGACTGGCGCTGGCGCGTGGACGTGAACACGATGCGCCCGTCCGGCAGGTAGTGGGGCGCGACGTCGTTGCCTTCCTCGGCGACCAGGTCGGAGGCGATCACGCGGCGCAGCACGTCGGTCGTGCGGTCGTACTCCCAGACGTTCCAGGTCGGCTGCTCGCTCTCCTCGGCCCCGGGAATGAGCGGCATGCGCATCGAGAACAGCAGCCGCGCGCCGTCGTAGGAGGCGTCCACGTCGCGCACGCTCCACAGCCCGCCGGTCACGCGCTCGGTGATGTTGCGCTCGGGCACGTCCGGCGCCGCGCGGTCGCGCAGCCACAGGTCGGAGCCTTCGTTGACCGTGCCGAGCTCGCGCACGTCGATGGCGGCGAGGTCCGCGGGCAGCGGCACCGGACCGCGCACGTAGGCCACGGGAATGTCGAGCACGACCGGGTCCGGATTCTGGCCGTCGCCGATGTTGACGTCGCCGTCGTGCCCGGTGGCGCAGCCGGCGAGGGCCGCCACCGCCAGCGGCGCGATCAGACGTTCTCGAATCGTGACAGGCATCTCAGTTCACTCCGCTCCTGCAACTGCGACCCATTCGACAGAATGCGGTTTTTCACCGCCGTGACGGCCGTCCCGCCGCGTGCGCGACCCCTTGGATACAAGGGATTTACGGCATTTGCACCCGGGCGCGACCGTCACGGCTGCAGCGTACCCCGCTGCGGGGCCACGGTGAATGTCGCGGTTCGGAGACATTACCGGGCGGTGGAGCCGCCGATATATTCGACCGCAGCCTCGAAAACTGCGTGTGAGTGGAGCACGGAAATGCGCTGGTCGCCAACACCTGCCGGTTCGATCGTGATGCGCGTCACCACGCTCGTGGCGCTCGCGGCATTCGCTGCCGCGGCGGCGGCCGGGCCGCGCGAGCAGGCGCGCCGCATGCACGATCGCATCGCCGGCGTGCCGCCGTCGGACGCCGTGCTGTCGGCGATGGAGGCCGAGATCGCCGCAGGGCGCACGCAGCAGGCGGCGCTGATGGCGATGGACAACCCGGCGTTCTACTCGGTCACGCTCAAGAACCTGGTGACGCCCTGGACCAACCGCGAGCAGACCGTGTTCGCGCCGCTCAACGACTACACCGCGACCGTGATCGGCATGGCGCGCGACGACGTGCCCTTCGACGAGCTGCTGTCGGCGGACATCCTCTACGTCGGCGCCAGCGGGCTCGGGCTGCCGGCGGTCTCGGCGTCCTCCAACACGCACTTCGAGCAGATCGAGTCGCGCAACCTCGACATGCGCACGGCGCTGGTGCGCACCACCCAGTCCGGCGTGTACGGCACGCCGCCCGCAGCGACCGCGGGGGTCATGACCACGCGCGCCGCGGCGCAGTCGTTCTTCATCGCCGGCACCAACCGCGCGATGTTCCGCTTCACCATGATGAACCACATGTGCAGCGACCTGGATGCGCTGCAGGATACGTCGCGCCCGCCGGACCGCATCCGCCAGGACGTGAGCCGCAGCCCCGGCGGCGACGCGCGGCTGTTCCTGAACAACTGCGTGGGCTGCCATGCGGGCATGGACCCGATGGCACAGGCCTTCGCGTACTACACCTACGACGACGCGCAGGGCCGCATGGTGTACACGGGCGGGTCGGTGCAGCCGAAGTACGGCATCAACGCCGACACCTTCCGCCCCGGCTTCGTCACGCCCGACGACCAGTGGGAGAACCGCTGGCGCCGCGGCCACAACGCGCTGCTGGGCTGGGACCCGGCGCTGCCGGGCTCGGGCAGCGGCGCCAAGTCGCTCGGCCAGGAGTTCGGCGCGAGCGACGCCTTCGCGTCCTGCCAGGTGACGAAGGTGTTCCGCACGGTCTGCCTGCGCCCGCCCGAGAACGCGGCGGACCGCAACCGGATCGACGCCATGACCAGTTCGTTCCGCGCCAGCGGCTACCGGCTGAAGCAGGCCTTCGCGGATGCCGCCGCGTATTGCATGGGCGATTGAGGTGCCGCAGATGAATCGCATGGCATGGCCACGGACGCGGATCTTCAGGGCCTTCGCGCCGGCGCTGCTCGCGTTCGCGATCGCCGGCTGCGGCGGCGGCGCCTCGACCGTCCAGAACCCGATCGTCGCGCCGCCGCCCCCGGCCGGCTACAGCGGCCCGCCGCCGGCCAGCCAGGACGTGCAGGCGTTCAAGATCAACGTCTGGGACAACCTGCAGGCCGCGAATCGCTGCGGTCAGTGCCACGGCGCCGGCGGGCAGGTGCCGTCCTTCGTCCGCAACGACGACATCAACCTGGCCTACGAGGCCGCCAATGGCGTCGTCGACCTGTCCAATCCGTCGGCCTCGACCATGGTCACCAAGGTCGGCGGCGGGCATAACTGCTGGCTGGCTGCGTCCTCGGCCTGCGCCGACCAGCTCACGGTGTGGATCCGCAACTGGGCCGGCCAGACGCTCGGCGGCACGCGCAACGTCACGCTGCAGCCGCCGCCGCTCAGGGACGTCGGGGCCTCCAAGTCGTTCCCGGCGAATTCGGCGCTGTTCGGTTCGACGGTGTATCCGCTGCTGACGCAGTACTGCTCGCGCTGCCATTCGTCGGGTGCCGCCACCCCGCAGTCGCCCTTCTTCGCCGAGGGCGACGTGGACGTCGCCTACGCGGCGGTGCGCTCGAAGATCAACCTCGACACGCCGGCCGACTCGCGGCTGGTCGTGCGCCTGCGCGAGGAGTTCCACAACTGCTGGACCGACTGCGGCCAGAGCGCGAACGCGATGCAGGCCGCGGTGCAGGCCTTCTCCGACGGCGTGCCGGTGACGCAGGTGGACCCGACGCTGGTGCTGTCCAAGGCGCTGACGCTCTACGACGGCACGGTCGCCTCCGGCGGCAACCGCTACGACAACGCCGCGATCGCGCTGTACGAATTCAAGACCGGCACCGGTTCGGTCGCCTACGATACCTCCGGCGTCGAGCCCGCGCTCAACCTGACGCTGTCGGGCGCGGTCACCTGGGTCGGCGGCTGGGGCATCGACCTGCGCGGCGGCAAGGCACAGGGCACGACGGCCGCGAGCCGCAAGCTGCACGACCTGATCCGCGCCACCGGCGAGTACTCCATCGAGGCCTGGGTGGCGCCGGCCAACGTGGTGCAGGAGAACGCGTACATCGTCAGCTACTCGGGCGGCACCACGGCGCGCAACTTCACGCTCGGCCAGACGATGTACAACTACGACTTCATGAACCGCAGCACCGCGACCTCCGGCAACGGCGCACCGGCGCTGTCCACGCCGGCCGCGAACCAGGTGCTGCAGGCGACGCTGCAGCACGTGGTGGCGACCTACAGCGCGGTGGACGGGCGGCGCATCTACGTGAACGGCACGCTGGCCTCCGGCCCGGATCCGGTGGGCGCCGGCCTGCTGACCGACTGGAACGACACCTTTGCGCTGGTGCTCGGCAACGAGGTCAGCAGCAACCGCACGTTCCAGGGCGTGCTGCGCATGGTCGTGGTCCACAACCGCGCGCTCAGCCCGCCGCAGATCCAGCAGAACTTCGAGGCGGGCGTGGGCGAGCGCTTCTACCTGCTGTTCTCGGTCGCGCACCTGACCAACGTGCCGCAGAGCTACCTGCTGTTCGAGGCCAGCCAGTTCGACAGCTACTCGTACCTGTTCGACAAGCCGGCCTTCATCAGCCTCGACCCCGCGCAGGACCCGGACCAGATCCGCATCCGCGGCGTGCGCATCGGCGTCAACGGCGCCGAGTCGCGCGTGGGCCAGGCCTACATCCCGCTCGACCGCACGGTGACGGCCGCCGGCTACGAGCCCGACACCGGGTTCCCGCTCTCGGGCATCGGCACGGTGATCGCTCTCGACAAGGGACCGGCCGCCGACGAGTTCTTCCTGAGCTTCGAGCAGATCGCCGGCAACACGCGGGCCTACGTCGAGCCCGCGCCCACGCCGCTGCCGCCGCCGCCGGATTCCGGCCCCTCGTCCGACATCGGCCTGCGCACCTTCGCGGAGATCAACGCCTCGATGTCGGTCATGACCGGCGTGCCGGCGACGGAACCGGCCGTCGCCGCCACCTACGACCGGGTGCGCGAGCAGCTGCCGACGATCGAGAACATCGAGGCCTTCCTGTCCTCGCACCAGATCGGCGCGGCGCAACTCGCGATCGAGTACTGCGACGTGCTGGTGGACGACGCGGCGCTGCGCAGCAGCTACTTCCCGGGCTTCAACTTCGCGGCGCCGGCGGCGACCGCCTTCGACACGCCGGCGGAGCGCGCCCAGATCACCGGGCCGCTGGTCGCGCGCGCGGTCGGCAGCGGCATCGCCACGCAGCCGTCCGCGGCGGAGATCGGCGCCGAGGTGGACGCGCTGATCGGCCGCCTCGCGGCCTGCGGCGCGGGTTGTGCGCCGGACCGCACCATGGTCATCGTCAAGGCGGCCTGCTCGGCCGTCGTCGGCAGCGCCAGCACGCTGCTGCAATGAGGAGCTGGCACCGATGAAGAGAAAGTCCCGCCGCGGCCCGCTGCACCCCGATGCGCCGCTGTACCAGCAGGATCACCCGCGGCCGGTGACACGCCGGCAGTTCGTCGCCCAGGGCTTCATGACCGGCGCCGCGACCGTGCTCGCGCCCTCGATCTTCGGCATGTTCGCCAACCCGCGCGCGGCGCATGCAGCGCTGTCGCCGGACCTCGAGGCGCTGAAGCAGAGCTGCGGCATCGCCGTCGCCGGCGCCGGCAAGATCCCGTTCATCTGCATCGACCTCGCCGGCGGCGCCAACATGGTCGGCTCCAACGTGCTGGTGGGCGGGCAGGGCGGCCAGCTCGACTTCCTTTCGGTGGCCGGCTACGGGCGCCTTGGCCTGCCGGGCGACATGGTGCCGAACGCGCCGAATCCGGGCAGCCCGACCAACGACTTCGTCGACAGCACGCTGGGCCTGCGCTTCCATTCCGACAGCGCCTTCCTGCGCGGCATCGTCAATCGGGTGAGCCCGACCACGGCGGCGAACATCAACGGCGCCGTGATCCCGGCGCGGTCCGAGAACGACACCGGCAACAACCCGCACAACCCGATGTATGGCATCTGGCGCGCGGGCGCGGACGGCGAGCTGCTGACGCTGATCGGCTCGCAGAGCTCGGATTCGGGCGGCAACTCCATGGCGCCGGCGGCGCTCATCGACCCGTCGGTGCGGCCGACCAAGGTGGACCGCACCAGCGACGTCACCGGCCTGGTGGACACCGGGCGCCTGGTCGGCCTGCTCGCCCAGGACGACGCGGTGCGCGTGATGGAGTCCATCCAGAGGCTGTCGGACCGCAAGCTCGCGCGCGTGGACACCGCCATCACCCGCGACGCGATCATCAAGCAGATGGTGCGCTGCAATTACGTGAAGGCCGCGGACCTCGCCGACCGCTACGGCGACCCGTCGGCGCTCAATCCGCAGCTTGACCCGGACATCGTGGGCCCGGCCGGCATATTCTCCCAGGCCGAGTTCAATGCGGACGCGGAGTTCCGCAAGACCGCGGCGGTGATGAAGCTGGTGATCAACGGCTACGCCGGCGCCGGCACCATCACCATGGGCGGCTACGACTACCACGGCCAGGGCCGCGCGACCGGCGAGATCCGCGACCTGCGGGCCGGGCGCTGCATGGGCGCCTGCCTCGAGTACGCGGCCCGGCGCGGCGTGCCGCTGATGCTCTATGTATTCAGCGACGGCTCGCTGTCGGCCGACGGCGTGGTCGACAACACCGTGGACGGCCGCGGCAAGTTCATGTGGACCAGCGACAACCAGCAGACGGCGGCGTCGTTCTTCCTGGTGTACAACCCTGCGGGGCGTGCCCAGCTGTACACGGGGGACAACCGGCCGCCCGAGCAGCACCGGCAGATCGGCTGGTTCCGGCGCGACGCCTCGGTCGAGACGTCGTCGACGCCGGCCGCCAACAACGTCAACCTGCTGGTCAACACCGTGATCCTCAACTACATGGCGCTGCACGGCGAACAGGGACTGTTCGGCGGGCGATTCCCGGGCCATGGGCTGGGATCGGCCAGTCTTCAGGACAGCCTCATCGCCTTCAACCCCATCGTCAACGGCACCATTTCGTGACGTGCGACGAGACCGCCGGGCCCGGCTGAATAAACATATACCAAGCCGGCACGGCCGGCGTTATGTTACATGGGCCCCTATGGACGACCGTCGTCACCGCCGCCGGCCGGCTGCGTGCCTCGCATTGACCCTGGCGCTGGCGCTGCCTTTCGCCGCCGCGCGCGCGGCGGACGGCCCCACGGCGCCTGATTTCGCGCTACGCGCAGCCAGCGGCGGCAACCACCGGCTGTCCGAGCACCGCGGCGAGGTCGTCGCGCTGCTGTTCTGGGCGAGCTGGTGCGGGGAGTGTCGCCGCGAGCTCGAGCGCTTCGAGCGCCTGCGCCGTACCTATGGCAATGCCGGCCTGGTGGTGCTCGGCGTGAACCTCGACAAGGACCCGGGCCAGGCGCGCGCCATCGCCGACGCCGCCGGCATCGGCTATCCGGTGCTGCTCGACGTCTCCAAGGCCGTCAGCCGGAGCTACCGCGCGAACGAACTGCCGCTGATCGTGCTGGTGGACCGGCACGGCGTCGTCCGCGCGCGACACGACGCGCTGGACGAGCGCGAAGAGCGCGGACTACTGGTGAGCCTGCGCGATCTGATCGACGAATGAACGGGATGCAAGCCATGAGAATGACGGTGTCGGCACTGCTGTCGGGTGTCCTGATGTTCGCGGTGCCGCCCCGCGCAGTCGCGCAGGACGATCCCGCGCCGTCCGCCGGTCGCTCGGCGCTCGATGCGGAAGTGCAGGAGCTGCGCCGGCAGGTGGTGGACCTGAACCGCGACCTGTTCATGCTCGAGGAAGACCTGCTTTTTCCGGCCAGCACCCAGGTCGCCGTGTTCGTGTCGATGGACGTCGGCACCTTCTTCCAGCTCGACTCGGTGCAGATCAAGGTGGACGACAAGGAGGTCGCCAATTACCTGTACACGGCGCGCGAGCTCGAGGCGCTCAAGCGCGGCGGCGTGCACCGCATCTGGCTCGGCAACCTCAAGGCCGGCGAGCACGAGATCGTGGCGTTCTTCACCGGCCAGGGCACGCACGAGCGCGACTACAAGCGCGGCGCGACGCTGACGGTCAACAAGGGCGTGGGCGCGCAGTACGTCGAGCTCAGGATCAGCGACCGCGTGCGCAGGCTGCAGCCCGAATTCGTGGTCCGCGTCTGGGAGTGACCGCGATGCCGGCCGCCGTGCTGCTGACCGCGCTGCTGGCCGCAGATCCCGCGCCTGCGGCCGGCCCGGCCCCGGGCGGACTGCCGGCCGTGAAGGTCCAGGACCTGCACTACGGCGATGTCCTGTTCCACTTCTACCAGGCCGAGCACTTCAACGCGCTGGTGCGGCTCGCCGGCTACCGCGAACAGGGGCGCCTGGCGGCGCACGCCCGTGACGCCGAGCTGCTGCGCGGGGGCCTGTGGCTGTCGCTCGGCCAGCACCGCGAGGCGCGCGCGATCTTCGAGTCGCTGCTGGCGGACCCGTCGACGCCTGCGCCGGTGCGGGACCAGGCCTGGTTCTACCTCGGCAAGGTGCTCTACGCGGCGGGGCAATTCGAGGCTTCGGAGCGGGCGTTGCGCTCGGTGGCGGGCGAGCTGCCGCCGGCGCTGGTCCCGGAGCGGCTGCTGCTGCTGGCCCAGGGGCTCATGTACCGCGGCCGCTTCGACGAGGCGGTCGCCGTGCTCGACGGCTGGAGCGGCGCCCCGGAATGGACCGCCTACGCCCGCTTCAACCTCGGCGTGGCGCTGGTGCGGGCGGGGCGCGAGGCGCCGGGCCTCGAGCTGCTGGACGCGGTCGGCACGCTGG
Organism: Steroidobacteraceae bacterium; assembly: GCA_019634895.1. GTDB lineage: Bacteria > Pseudomonadota > Gammaproteobacteria > Steroidobacterales > Steroidobacteraceae > SCUD01. Next base: position 99,276 of record JAHCAM010000003.1, read on the forward strand.
CGACGCAGAACCCCGAGCTGATCGCGCTGCGTGACAAGGCGAACGTCGCGATCGGCTATGCCCAGCTGCAGTCCGGCCGGCCGGCCGCCGCGCGCCTCGCGCTCGACCGCGTGCAGCTCGCGGGCCCGCAGGCGAACAAGGCGCTGCTGGGCGCCGGCTGGGCCGATGCGGCAGAGGGCGGCTACCGGACCGCGCTGGTGCCCTGGCTCGAGCTGCACCAGCGGGCGCTGCAGGACGGCGCGGTGCAGGAATCCTATCTCGCCGTGCCCTATGCCTACGCCGAGCTGGGCGCGATCGGACAGGCCGTCGGGTACTACGAACAGGCGATCGCGTCCTACGACGCCGAGCGCGCGCGCATCGACGAGTCGATCGCGGCGATCCGCGCGGGCCGGCTGCTGCGGGCGGCGCTCTCGACCCGGGACGACGGCCGCCGCGGCTGGTTCGCGCAGCTCGCGGAGCTGCCGGACTCGCCGGAATCGCGCTACCTCTATCACCTGATGGCCGGTCACGAGTTCCAGGAAGGACTCAAGAGCTATCGCGCGCTCGACGACATGGCGCGCAACCTGACGGCCTGGTCGGGCAGCCTCGATGCATTCGGGAGCATGGTCGAGACCCGGCAGCAGGCGCTCGCCACCCGGCTGCCGGCGGCCGAATCGCGCCTGGCGACCGTGGACATCGGCGAGCTCAACGCACGGCGCGATGCGCTGCGGGCGCGCTACGAGGCCGCGCACGCGCAGCGCGACGTGACCGCGTTCGCGACCGACGAAGAACGCGCCTGGCTCGACCAGCTGGACGGCGTGGACGCGGAGCTCGCCGCGCGCGCCGGCGACCCGGGTCTCGACGAGGCGCGTGAAAAGGCCAGGCTGGCGCGAGGCGTGCTGATGTGGCGGCTCGACGAGGCCTGGAAGGTCCGCAGCTGGCGGGCCGGCCGCTCGATGCGCGAGCTCGATGCCGCGGTCTACGACGCGCGCACGCGCCAGACGGCGTCGAACCGGGCGCGCAGCGGGGCACCCGAACGCAATGCCGAGCTCGGCCGGCGCGTCGCCGCGGTGGCGCCGCGGGTCGCCGAACTGGCTGCGCGGGTGGAGTCCGCCAAGGCGGCGCAGGAGCGCTTCCTGGCCGACATCGCGGTCAGCGAACTGCAGGCGCAGCGGCAGCGGCTGGACGAGTATTCTGTCCAGGCGCGCTATGCGATCGCGACCATCTACGACCGCGCCAGCGCGCAGGCGCCCACGCCATGAAGCACGTCGTCGCAATCGTCGTGGCGGCGCTTGCCGCGTCGGGTGCCGCGGCACAGACCGTCGGCGACCTGCGCAAGCGCGAGGCGCCCGTGCAGACCGGCCCGGCGGCGCCGGTGGAGGCGGCGCGGGTGCGCGCGGCCTACCGCCACTTCCTCGACCTCAAGGCCGGCGACCCGCAGCTGCGCGCCGAGGCGTTGCGCCGCCTCGCCGACCTGGAGCTCGAGGCCGCGGATGCGGCCCGTGGCGACGGCTCGACGCCCTCCGCAGGCGTGCTCGAGACGCGCGCCGCGATCGCGCTCTACGACGAATTGCTGGCGGCGGAGCCGGACCATCCGCGCATCGACTCGGTCCTGTACCAGCTGGGCCGTGCCTGGGAAGCCGAGGGCGAGCCGGAGCGGGCGCTGCAGTACCTGGACCGGCTGGTGGCGCGCTTTCCGGGGAGCCGGCACATCGACGAGGCGCAGTTCCGTCGCGGCGAGATCCTGTTCAGCGCGCAGCGCTGGTCCGAGGCCGAGCGGGCCTACGCGGCCGTGACCGGCATGCGGCCGGAATCGCCGTTCTACCTGCAGTCCCTCTACAAGCATGGCTGGGCGCTGTTCAAGCAGTCGAACGTCGAGGACAGCGCCCGCTCGCTGCTCGGCGTGCTCGACCGAAAGCTGCAGAGCGCCCCGGGCGTCGAGATCGCGGACGAGGCATCGCTGCCGCGCGCGGACCGCGAGCTCATCCTCGACACCGAGCGCGCGCTCGGCATCCAGTTCACGGCGGACGACCCCGCCGGCGCGCTCACCGGCGCGCTCGAGCGCCATGGCTGGCCGGTCTATGCCTGGCGCCTGCATGCGTCGCTCGGCGACCTGCTGGTCGGGAAGGAGCGCTACACCGACGCGGCCGACACCTACCGCGCGTTCGCGTCGCGCCGCCCGGACCACCTGCGCTCCCCGGAACTGCAGTCACTCGCCATCGAAGCCTACGGCAAGGGCGGCTTCGCCGAGCTCGCCATGCAGGGCAAGCGCGAGTACGTGGAGCTGTACCGCTTCAGCGGACCGTTCTGGGCGGCGCGCACGCGCGCGGACGCGCCCGAGGTCGTGAAGCAGCTGAAGGCGCACCTGCGCGACGTCGCCACGCACCAGCACGCCGTCGCGCAGGCGAACCGCAGGCCCGCCGACTACCAGCAGGCGGCGCGCTGGTACCGCGACCTGCTGGAGTCGTTCCCGGACGAGCCGGACGCCGCCGAGACCAACTACCTGCTCGCGGACGTGCTGTTCGAGAGCGGCGCTTTCGGCGATGCGGCACTCGAGTACGAACGCACGGCCTATGTGCAGCCGCCGGGGCCGCGCAGTTCCGCCGCGGGCTATGCGGGGCTGGTCGCGCGCGAGCGCCACGAGGCGGCGCTGGCAGGCACGGAGCGGGCCGCCTGGCACCGGCAGAGCATCGACGCCGCCATCCGCTTCGCGATGGCGTGGCCCGAGCATCCGCAGTCGGGCCCGATGTGGCTCAGGAGCGCGAAGCAGCTGTTCGCGCTCGCCGAGTACGCGCCGGCGGCGGATGCCGCCGGCCAGGTGGTGACGCGCATGCCGCCGATGGCCCGCGAGGAAGAGCGCGCGGCATGGAGCATCATTGCGGACTCGAGCTTCGAGCTGGGCCGCTTCGGGGAGTCCGAGGGCGCCTACACGGAGGTGCTGACGCGCCTGGATTCCGGCGCGCCGGAGCGGGGCGCGGTGACCGAGCGTCTCGGCGCCGCCATCTACAAGCAGGGCGAGGCGCGCCAGCAGGCCGGCGACACCGCGGGCGCAGTGGCCGATTTCCTGCGCGTGGCGACCGCGGCGCCCGGATCGAAGCTGGTCTCGAACGCGCAGTTCGACGCCGCGACGCTGCTGCTGCGGGCGCGCGACTGGAATGGCGCCATCCCGATCCTCGAGGCGTTCCGCCGCGACTATCCGCAGCACGAGCTCGCACGCACGGTGCCGCGCAACCTGGCCGTGGCCTATACCGAATCGGGCCGCCACCACGAGGCGGCGGTCGAGTTCGAGCGCGTGGCGGACGACGCGGGCGAGGACGCCGCATTCCGGCGCACGGCGCTGCTGCAGGCCGCGGAGTTCTACGACCGGACCGGCGATCGCGCGGCGACGGTGCGGGTCTGGGCGCGCTTCGTCGAGCGCTACCCGCGGCCGCTGGATGACGCCATGTCGGCGCGCCAGAAGCTCGCGGACCTCGCCCGCGACGCGGGCGACGGCCAGGGCCGCGTGCGCTGGCTGCGGGAGATCATCGCGGCCGACGCCGGCGCGGGTGCCGACCGCAGCGACGGCAGCCGCGTGCTCGCGGCCCGCGCGTCGCTCGAGGTGGCGGCCCCGCTGCGCGTGGCGTTCGAGTCGGTGCAGCTCACGGCGCCGCTGCCGAAGTCGCTCAAGGCCAAGCGCGACGCGATGGAAGCGGCGCTCACGGCATACCGGGCTGCGGCCGACTACGGGGTCGCCGAGGTCGCGACGCAGGCGACCTCCGCGACCGCCGAGATGTACCGGAAGCTGGCGGCAGACCTGCTGGCCTCCGAGCGCCCGCGCAGCCTGAACGAGGAGGAGCAGGAGCAGTACGCGCTGCTGCTCGAGGAGCAGGCCTACCCCTTCGAGGAGGAGGCGATCCGGCTGCACGAGGCCAACGCCGCGCGCGTGCTGGGCGGGATCTACGACGACGGCGTGCGCGCGAGCTTCGCCGCGCTCGCGGAGCTGAAGCCCGCGCGCTACCGCAAGGCCGAGCGGCTGCCGGATGCCGCCGCGCACCCCGAGATCGCCAACGGACTCGCGGCGCTTGCGGCAGGCCGCTACGCGGAAGCCGAGGGCCTGCTGGCGCAGGCCGCGCCCGCGGCGGCCGCCTGGACCGCGATCGGCGTGGCGCGGCGGCAGCTCGGCCGCATGGCCGAGGCGCAGGAAGCCTACGAGGGCGCCGCCATGCTGGACCCGGGCGATCCGCTGCCGGTGCTCAATCGCGGCGTGCTGCTCGATCTCTACATGGGCCGGCCGGAAGCGGCGCTGGTGGATTACGAGCGCTACCAGGCCCTGGCCGCGGGAGCCGACCTGCAGGTCACGGCCTGGATCACGGAGGTCCGGCGGCGCGCGGGCCTCGAGGAACAGAGCGCGGGGGCGACGCCATGAAACGGTTGCTGTCGGGATTGCTGCTTGCGGCTCCGCTGCTGGCACTGGCACAGGAGCCGGTCACCGAAGCGTCCGCGGCGCCCGCGGCCGCCGCACCCGCGCAGGCCGAGGCCCCGCCCGCCGCGCGCGACACGCGCTTCCGGACCATGGACCGCCTCGAGCTCGGCACGACCTCGATCACCGGCAACCAGGAGCTGCCGAAGGTCATGTACGTCGTGCCCTGGAAGAAGGCGGAGCTGGGCGAGCTGTCGGGCAAGCCGGCGAGGTCGCTGATCGACGAGATCCTCGCGCCGGTCGACCGCGAGGTCTTCCGCCGCGAAATCGGGTATTTCGAGACCCTGTCCGGGGGAATCCGCGACGGGGCCTCTCAGGGCGAGAATCCGGTCACGCCGGAAACGGCGCGGCCATAGCATCTTGGGCAATCGGCAGGGAGACACCAGGAGTCACCCCATGGATACGTACGCAACGATCGTCAGGTTCTTCCAGGACGGCGGGGTCTTCATGTACCCGATCGCCCTCATCGCGGCGCTCGGGACCGCGGTCGCGCTCGAGCGCTGGTTCTATCTGTGGCGCACCGAGGGCGCCAACCGCCGCATGTGGGACGAGGTCTCGCCGTTCCTCCGGACCGGCGACTTCAAGCGCGCGATCTCCGCGACCTCGAGCTCCGTCTCCGCCATCGGACAGATCCTGAGCTACGGCCTCGCCCGCGTGCAGACCGCCAAGCGCCGCGACGACGTCGAGAAGGCGATGGAGGAGAGCCTGATGGAAGTGGTGCCGAAGCTGGAGAAGCGCACCCACTACCTCGCGAGCTTCGCCAACATCGCCACGCTGCTCGGCCTGCTCGGCACCATCATCGGGCTGATCCAGGCGTTCCAGGCGGTGTCCAACGCGAGCCCCGCCGAGCGCGCCGACCTGCTGGCGGCGTCGATCTCGGTGGCGATGAACACCACGGCCTTCGGCCTGATCGTGGCGATCCCGCTGCTGCTGATGCACTCGGTGCTGCAGTCGAAGACCACCTCGATCGTGGACAGCCTGGAGATGGCGTCGGTGAAGTTCCTCAACACGGTCGTCGAGCGGCGGCCGGAGGCTGCGTGAGCCTGACCACCCGCGCCGCCCGCCGGCACCGCCGCCACGAGGCGGCGGACCTCTCCATCACCGCCTTCATGAACCTGATGGTGGTGCTGGTGCCGTTCCTGCTCATCACTGCCGTGTTCTCGCGGATGACCATCCTCGAGCTCAACCTGCCGAGCTCGAGCCAGTCGCTGCCGGAGACGCCGCAGGCGATCAACCTGGAGATCGTCGTGCGCAAGGACCTGATCGAGGTCGCGGACCGCGGCAGCGGCAGGCTGGGTCCGGTGTTCCGCAACACGCCGGAGGGTCCGGACTACGCCGCCGTCGGCAAGTTCCTGGTCGAGGAGGTCAAGACGCGCTTCCCGGACCTGGCGGCGGCGACCATCCTGGTGGAGCCCGACGTCTCCTACGACACGATCGTCCAGGTCATGGACCTGGCGCGCGTGCGCACGGTCACCGAGGGCCACCGCACCTACCAGGTCGCGCTGTTCCCGGACATCTCGATCGGCGACGCGCCCATGGTCGAGGAGCGCAGGCGATGAGCCACTCGGCACGCGCCCAGCGCATGGCCCGCCATCACGCGCGCAAGAAGCCCGCGGCGCTCTCGCTGGTGTCGCTGATGGACATCTTCACCATCCTGGTGTTCTTCCTGCTGGTGAACTCGGCCGAGATCCAGACGCTCGAGCCGCCGAAGGCGCTGACGCTGCCGGAGTCGGTGGCGCAGGACCGCCCCCGCGAGACCGTGATCGTGATGGTGACGGGCGACACCGTGTTCGTGCAGGACGAGGCGGTCGTGAGCGTGGCGGACGTCGACCGTACCGAGGGCATGATCATCGCGCCGCTCAGGCGCGCGCTGGCCAGGCAGGCCGACCGGCGGCTGGTCCAGGCCGCGGCGACCGACCCGAGCGCCCGCGAGATCACGATCCTGGGCGACCGCGACGTGCCCTACCGGGTGCTGAAGAAGGTCATGGCCACCTGCACGGAGGCGGACTTCGGCAAGCTGTCGCTCGCGGTCATGCAGAAGGAAGAGGCGATGCACGTGGAGCGCATGGGAGGCTGACCCGGGAGAATCCGATGCCAGCCGTCATCACCTTCTTCTACCGCAGCTTCGAGCTGCCCTGGGACACGGACCGGGAAGAGCGCGACCGGTTCCGCAAGATGTGGCGGACCGCGCTCGCGGTCGTGCTACTGTTCTCGATCGCCATGCCCTGGCTGCCGGTGCCGGAGCGCCCGTTCGACGTGCCGCCGCCGGTGCCGCCGCGCATCGCCCAGCTCGTGCTCGAGCGCGCGACGCCGCCGCCACCGCCGCCCCCGCCGCCGCAGCCGGAGCGCGCCGAGACGCCGAAGCCCGAACAGAAGCCGGTGCCGAGGCCCGAGTCCGACCTGGCGCGCACCCAGAACGCGCGCAGGAAGGCTGCGCAGGCGGGCCTGCTGCCGTTCGTGGACCAGCTCGCCGACCTGCGCGACCAGTTCGACGTCAGCAAGGACGACCTCAAGCCGCTCGCCAGCGCGAAAGGCGAGGGCGACACGCCGCGCGCCGAGCGCTCGCTGATCACCGCCCGCACCGGCACGCTGACGGGCGGCATCAACACCGCGGGCGTCAGCCGCGGCTTCGGCTCGGGTTCCGGCACGCTCGACGGCCACGGCACCACCCGCATGCAGGTGCCGTTCGGCGGCTCCGGCAGCGGCAACGCCCTCGCGGGCGGCGGCGACAACGTCAGCCGCAGCGGCGGCGGCAAGAAGGCCTCGCGCAGCCAGGAGGAGATCGAGCTGGTTTTTGACCGGAACAAGGCCGCGATTTACGCGCTCTACAACCGCGCGCTGCGCGACAACCCGGCGCTGCTCGGCAAGGTGGTGTTCGAGCTGACCATCGCGCCCTGGGGCGAGGTCACCGACTGCCGCATCGTCTCGAGCGAGCTCAAGGACGCCGAGCTCGAGCGCAAGCTGGTGGCGCGCATCCGCATGTTCCGCTTCGCCGACAAGGACGTCGAGGCCATGACCACCACCAAGCCGATCGAGTTCTTCCCGGCCTGATCCGGGCCCGGATTCCGTCTTGATCCACGTCAAGGCTGCCGGCGCCGCCGCTGGCTAGGATGCCCGTGCCGGCCGGCGGTGTGCTGTGCATCGCGGCGCACAACGGGAGATGGATCATGACCGCAGGCTATTCCCTCACGCTCAGCTGGATCGCCCTGTCGCTGGGCGCCGTGACCGCGGGCGTCGCGCTCTACGCTGCGGCCCAGGCGGCCGACCCGGTCGCGGTACACCGGGCCGAAGCCGCCGCGGGCGGCATACCCTCCCCCGCGCAGATGCAGGCCGGCGAGAAGGCCTACCAGTCGGCCTGCATGGCCTGCCACCAGGCCAACGGCAAGGGCCTGCCCGGCGCCTTCCCGCCGCTCGCGGGTTCCGATTACCTGAAGGCCGACAAGCAGCGCGCGATCCGTAACGTGCTGCAGGGCCTCACCGGCCCGATCGTGGTGAACGGCGTCACCTACAACTCGGTGATGCCGCCGATGTCGCAGCTCTCGGACGCCGAGATCGCGGACGCGCTGACCTACTCCCTCAACTCCTGGGGCAACGCCTGGGGCGTGGTCTCGGCCACCGAGGTCGCCGCCGTGCGCGCCGGCCCGCAGCCGAAGCGGACCGCGCAGTCCCCGACCGAGCATCCGGCGACCTCGGTCGCGGAGCTCAAGTACCAGGGCGCGCCGTCCGCGGTCGGCGAGGCCGCTGCGGCGATCGAGATGGTCACGTCGCCGGGCGCGCCGGGCATGTCGCGCCCCGAGTTCGAGCGCGCCAAGCAGATCTACTTCGAGCGCTGCGCCGGCTGCCACGGCGTGCTGCGCAAGGGCGCGACCGGAAAGCCCTTGACGCCCGAGATCACGCAGGCCAAGGGCACCGACTACCTGAAGGTGTTCATCAATTACGGCTCGCCGGCAGGCATGCCGAACTGGGGCACTTCCGGCGAGATGTCGCCCGCGGACGTGGACATCATGGCGCGCTATATCCAGCATGTGCCGCCGATGCCGCCGGAGTACGGCCTCAAGGAGATGCGCGACACCTGGAAGGTGTTCGTGCCGCCGGCCGAACGCCCGACGCGCAAGATGAACCGCTACAACATCGACAACTTCTTCTCGGTCACTCTGCGCGACTCCGGCGAGGTCGCGCTGATCGACGGCGACAGCAAGGAGATCGTCGCCATCCTGCGCACCGGCTATGCCGTGCACATCTCGCGCATGTCGCACTCGGGCCGCTACGTTTACACGGTCGGCCGCGACGCCAAGGTGGACCTGATCGACCTGTGGATGGAGAAGCCCGCCATCGTCGCCGAGATCAAGCTCGGCCTCGAGGCGCGCTCGGTGGAGACCTCCAAGTACAAGGGCTTCGAGGACCGCTACGCGATCGGCGGCACCTACTGGCCGCCGCAGTTCGTGGTCATGGACGGCCAGACGCTGGAGCCGCTCAGGATCATGTCCACCCGCGGCATGACCGTGGACACGCAGGAGTACCACCCGGAACCGCGGGTCGCGGCGATCGTGGCCTCGCACGAGCACCCGGAGTGGATCGTCAACGTCAAGGAGACCGGGCAGATCCTGCTGGTCAACTACGGCGACGTGGACAACCTGCAGGTCACGCAGATCGGTGCCGCGCGGTTCCTGCACGACGGCGGCTGGGACCGTACGCTGCGCTACTTCCTGACGGCCGCCAACCAGTCCGACAAGATCGCGGTGGTGGACTCGAAGAAGCGCCGGCTCGCTGCGCTGGTGGACGTGGACAAGATCCCGCACCCCGGCCGCGGCGCGAACATCGAGGACCCGGACTTCGGACCGGTGTGGATCACGAGCGCGCTCGGCAACGAGAAGATCACCTTCCTGGGCACCGACCCGGACAAGCATCCCGAGCATGCCTGGAAGGCCGTGCGCGTGCTGAAGGGGCAGGGCGGCGGTTCGCTGTTCGTCAAGACGCATCCGCACTCGACCAACCTGTGGGTGGATACGCCGCTGAACCCGGACGAGAAGATCAGCCAGAGCGTTGCGGTGTTCGATATCCGCAAGCCCGAGGCGGGCTACGAGGTGCTGCCGATCGCGGAGTGGGCGGACCTCGGCGAGGGCCCGAAGCGCGTGGTGCAGCCCGAGTACAACAAGTCGGGCGACGAGGTGTGGTTCTCGGTCTGGAACGGCATGAACCAGCAGTCGGCGCTGGTGGTCGTGGACGACAAGACGCGCAAACTGAAGGCCGTGATCAAGGACCCGCGCCTGGTCACGCCGACCGGCAAGTTCAACGTCTACAACACGCAGCACGACATCTACTGAGACGCCCGCGCCTCAGTCGAATGTCGCACCGAGCGTGACGGCGAAATTGCGGCCGGGCTCCCGGTAGAGCGGCAGCAGCGGATCCCCGCGGGCGCGGCCGCGCACGGTCGCCCACTGCCAGTGGCGGCTGTCGCCGAGATTGAACAGCCCGATGCTGGCCCGCACCCGCTCGTGCAGGCGCCATTGCAGCCGCAGGTCCAGCGTCGCGTAGCCGCCCGGCCGGAACAGGGGTCCCGCCGATTCGTCCACGCCGTGCTTGGCCCCGGCGACCGTCAGGTCGAGCGCTGCGCCGAATGATCCGGACGGCGCCTCGTAGCGCATCCCGACCGTGCCGCGCGGCGGGTCGATGCCGTTGATCGGCACGTCGCGCACCGTGTCCTCGCCCTCGGTGATGCCCGCGGAGAGACGCGCGGCCCAGCCGGCGAGCGGCGCCCGCCAGGCGCCGAGATCGACATCCAGCGCCGCCTCCGCGCCGCGGATCTCCGCGCGCGCGAGGTTGCGCGACTGGAACAGCGTGGTGCCGGTGCCTGGCTCGACGCCGATGTTGACGCGCGACTCGATGAAGTCGCGGTAGCGGCTGGCGTAGACGCTGGCGCTGCCCGTGAGCACCTCGCCGGAGAAGCGCAGGCCAAGCTCCAGGCTGTCGCTGCGCTCGGGCTTCAGCTCGGGGTTCGGGATCGCGCGCGTGTTGAACTGAGGCAGGTCGAGGCCGATGTTGACGTCGTCGAATGGCGGCGAACGGAAGCCGTGCGCGTACTGCAGGTACAGCGACAGGCCGTCGCGCAGGCGCCAGCCGACAGCGAGCTTCGGCGACACCGAGGTCTCCTCGACCGATACCGGCGGCTCGTTCGGGTTGTCGGCGGCGTACATCGCGTCGACGACCGGCGTCAGCCGGTACCAGTCGGCGCGCAGCGCCGGGATGAGGGACCAGCGGCCGTCGCCCGGGCGCCAGTCATCCTGGAGGTACAGGCCCGCCTCCCGGATCCTCGAGACCGGGAAGTCGCGCACCGGCAGGGACTCGCCGAGGATGATTTTCGTCGCCACGCCGGTTGCGAGATTGGTCTGCAGTCCGTCGCGGCGCTCCACGACCCGCGTCTCCGTGAACTCGAATCCGCCGAGCAGCCGGTGCGCACCCGAGGCCGGCTGGAAGCTGCGCGCGACGGTGAGCTCGGCGCCGACCGCCTGCTCGCGGTAATGGAATTCGCGCTGGATCGACAGCGGCGGCGTCGCGGGCGGGGCGGCGCGGCGCTCCTCGTCGGTGAACTGCCGGAAGACCGTCTCGTTCCAGTAGAGCCGCCAGCGCCCGTCGTCGATGACCGCGGTCCCGCCGAGCGCCTGGTCGAGGAGGATGCCCAGCGCCTGGGCGCGGTCGTCGCCCTCGAGGCGGATGGTGTTCGCGAATCGCCCGCCCGACAGTTCCAGCGAGTCCACGTCGGTGCGCGCATGCTCGCGGTTCCACGACAGCGACAGCCGCAGCGGCCGGCCGGCCACCGGCAGCACCGCGCGCGCGAGCAGCGCGTCCGACGAGTGGTCACGCGGATTCGGCGGCGGCGTGCCGCCGGCATGATCCAGCTCGCCGCCCTCGCGGCGGGCAAACGCCAGCAATCCTTCGAGCGGGCCGGCGCGCAGCGCGCCGGTGAGTCCTGCGAAGGTCGAGCCGTCGTCGCTCGCGTGGCCGGTCCGCAGGCGCAGGCTGGTATCGCCGCCGTCGCCCAGCAGGGCCGCCGGATCGAGCGTGGTGACGGCGAGGACGCCCGCGATCGCGTCGCTGCCGTAGAGGGCGGACGCCGGACCGCGCAGGAGCTCGATGCGCTCGATGACCTCGAGATCCGCGAACCGGCGCCCGGCACTGGAGAAGCTGCCGACCGCGAAAGCCTTCGAGCCCGGCACGCCGTCGGTCTCCACCAGCACGCGGTTGCCGCCGAGCCCGCGCACGGTGACGCCGCCCGCGCCGAAGCGCTGCGGATCGCGGGGCACCGAGATGCCGGGCTCCCGGAACAGGGCATCGCGCAGGTCGAAGGCCACGTCCGCCTGCAGCTCGGCGGCGGTGATGACGGAGACCGCGGCGGCGGCGTCGGCAAGCGGCTGCGGCAGCTTGCCGACCACCGTGACGGTGTCGAGTTCCGGCAGGGCTGCATCGCCCGGGACGGGCGCCGCGGCCAGCAGCAGCGCCGCGGCCACGACCGGTACCGTGCCCGGCCGCGAACCGCTACCATGCGGCTCCGCCGGCACGAGGGCAGACCGTGGAAATCGCGAAGAACCGGGTCGTCTCATTCCATTACACGCTGCGCGACGAGGCGGGCACGGTGCTCGACGCCTCCGCCGGCCGCGGACCGATGAGCTACCTGCACGGCAAGGGCAACATCATCCCGGGCCTCGAGCAGGCGCTGACCGGCAAGTCCGCCGGCGACCGGCTCGAGGTCACGGTGCCGCCCGAGCAGGGCTACGGCCTGCGCAGCGACGCGCTGGTGCAGATCGTGGCGCGATCGAAGTTCACGGAAGGCGCGGAGATCGCGCCTGGCATGCAGGTGCGCGCGAGCGGGCCGCAGGGCGCGCGCATGGTCACGGTGGTGCGCGTGGAGCGCGACTTCGTCACCGTGGACGCGAACCATCCGCTGGCGGGCAGGACCCTGCACTTCAGCGTGGAGATCGCCGAGGTGCGCAAGGCGACGCACGAGGAGATCGCGCACGGCCACGTGCACGGACCGGGCGGTCACCACCACTAGCCGGCTGCCGGGGCCGGCTCCCGCTCCAGCGCGAACAGCCACACCGGTTCGCGGTTGTTGGCCTTGGGCGGCAGCTCCAGGATGTCCGCGAGGCGGTAGTGCCCCTTGCCCCACTTGAAGAAGAGGTACGGCATGCACATCGGGTGCGCGCCGAAGGGGTCCATTTCGGACGCGCCGGCCGCGGAGTGGCGCATGGTGTGCTCGACGTAGATCAGGCCATGGGGCGCCAGCTGCTTCGCCCAGGCGGCGAGCGCCCGCTCCGGCCGCATCGCCTGGTCGAGGGAGTTCGTGTACACGAAGTCGAACTTCCCGCTCCACGCCGGGTTCTCCTCGTGGAAGTCCCAGACCACCATGTGCGGGAAGCGGGTGGCGGTCTCGGAGATGTCGGTGCCGATGACCTCCGCGCCGGTCAGGCGCGCGAGCGCCTCGACCTCCCAGCCGTTGCGCGCGCCATGGCAGATGCCGGCGCGCGGCGCGGGGATGCGCTGCTTCAGGTGCGCAACCAGGCTCGCGAGCGTGCTGTCGTCGGCCCAGACCTCGTCCAGCTTGCGCTTGTTGTGGAAGACCTGGGTCGCCCGGTACTGCTCGTAGCCGCCCTCGTAGTCGTGCAGGTACACCAGGTCCCTGGCGTGGCGCTTGGCGACGCGAAAGCCGGTCGGCGTCTGCACGGTGGTGTAGCCGAAGGGCTTCACCAGCGCCCGGGTGATCTCGCGCAGCAGCATGCCGGCAAGGGTAGCCGACCCCCGCGGTAGAATGCATCTCCCGACCACGCCGAGGTCCCGCTTGAGCGACGCCGAAACCCCGAAGACGACGGCCCGGGACGTCGTCGAGCTCTGGTTCCTGCGCCTCGCTGCGGGCGGGCTGGTGCCGGCAGGGTGGTTTGCGCCGCCACCTCCGGCGGAGGCCGCGCGCGCTGCCCGGACCGGCCACCTCAGGCTCGAGATCGTCAGCCACTGCTGGCGTTACGCGCACCTGCTCGCCTATCAGCTCAGTTCGCTGGTGCTGCACCCGCCCACGCGCCTGTCGGTGACCATGACCGTGTTCCACGCTGCGGAAGACGCGGGCACGGTGGCCCTGCTCGGGGACATCGGCGCCCGCCGCGTGCCGAACGTCAACTGGAACTGGCAGGCCCTCGACCGCGGCCGGCTGTTCCGGCGCGGCATCGGACGCAACCTGGCGGCGCGGGCGACGGCGGCCGACTGGGTCTGGTTCACCGACTGCGACCTGCTGTTCCACGCGGGTTGCCTGGACGGGCTCGCAGACGCGCTGCAGGGACGCCGTGACGCACTGGTGTTCCCGCAGGCGGAAGCGGTTTCGGCGCTGCTGGCGGAGGACGACCCGATGCTCGAGCGCGGGCGCCGCGGGCCGATGCCCGTGGACATCGACCCGTCGCGCTTCGAGCGCCAGGTCCGCGACCGCGCCACCGGGCCGCTGCAGATCGCGCATGGCGACGTCGCCCGGGCCCGCGGCTACTGCGGGGAACTGCGCGTCTACCAGCAGCCGTCGCCGGTGTGGACCAAGTGCACCGAGGACCGTGCCTACCGCTGGCTGCTCCGCAGCCCGGGCGCGCCGGTCGAAGTGCCCGGCGTGTACCGGATCCGGCACGCGAGCAAGGGCCGCTACCGCGACCGCAGCCTCTCGGGCCGCGTGCGCGGCGCGATCCGGCGCCGGTTCGACAGGTCCCGGACGCCGGATTAAGCTGCACCCCTTTCAGGCCGGGCGCGGACGCAAAGGTCCCTGGAGCATGAGACTGCTGGCGTTCCTGAGGCGTCTCGACAGCCGTCGCCGCGACAACAAGCGCAGGCCGGAAGTGACCGCTTTCGACGAGTGCGTCGCGAAGCTCGGGCCCGGCGACATCGCCATCGACTGCGGCGCGAATGTCGGCAAGTTCACGGTGCCGATGGCGCAGACGGGTGCCACGGTGTACGCCTTCGAGCCCAATCCGGACGCCTTCGCGGAACTCGTGAAGGCGACGGCCGGTTACCCCAACGTCAAGGCGCTGCAGGCGGCCGCCACCACCGAGCCCGGGGCGGTCAAGCTCTATCTGCACCGCTATTCCGACGACGATCCGCTGCATTTCTCGTCGGGTTCCACGCTGGTCACCGGCAAGCGCAACGTCCGCGAGGACCACTACACGCTGGTCGAGGGCATCCCGTTCGCCGAGTTCGTCCGCGGCCTGGGGGCGCGCGTGCGGCTGCTGAAGATGGACATCGAGGGCGCCGAGGTCGCGATCCTCAACCGGCTGCTCGACGAGGGCCTGCACCGGCAGATCGACCAGGTCTTCGTCGAGGTGCACGACCGGCAGAACAGGTCGCTGGCGGAGCCGACGCGGCTGCTGCGCGAGCGCCTCGCCGGGCTGGACGCCGGCCACATCCGGCTGGACTGGCGTTGAGCGTGAAGCGGGAGACTGCGCCGCGGCTGCCACGGGTCGTGCAGATCGGTTTCAACAAGTGCGGCACGCGCAGCTTCCAGCGCCTGTTCGAGCGTGCCGGGCATCCGGTCGTGCAGCACAAGGTCAGGAAGCCGTTCCGGCCGAGCCGCAAGGCCGCGTACCTGATCCAGCAGAACCTTCGCGCCGGGCGGCCGGTGTTCGCGGGCATGGAGGACTACGTGCTCTATGCCGGGCTCATCCACCAGAGCGAGACCGAGAGCTTCGAGGCGATCCGGCACTTTCGCGAGATGCTGCGCGACTACCCGGACACCATCCTGATCCTCAACGTGCGCGACCGCGAGGACTGGATCCGCTCGCGGCTCGGCCATGGCCGCGGCGAACTGTTGCAGCGCGTCATGCGCCAGCGCGGGGTCGCGACCGCGGAGGAAGTCGCGGAGCTCTGGCGCCGCGAGTGGGACGCGCACCTGGCCGATGTGCGCTCCGCGATGAAGGACCGCCCGGGACAGCTGATCGAGTTCAACCTCGACACCGACTCCGTGCAGCAGTTGATCGACCGGCTGCCCGGATACGGCCTCAGGGCCGAAGACTGGGGCGACGTCGGCCGCACCCGCGGCGTGCGCGAACTCGCGCTGGTGAAGCGCTTCAAGCGCTGGTGGGCACACGTGCGCTTCCGACCGGAAACCTGATGCAGGCGGGCACGTGATCGAGCGGCACAAGGTCCGGTTTCCCGTCAAGGAAGCGGCGCTGCGCGAGGACGTGCATGCGCTCGGCGGCCTGGTGGGCGAGGTGCTGCTGGACCAGGGCGGCCGCAAGCTCTTCGACCTGGTGGAAGGCGACCGTGTCGCGGCGATCCGGCGCCGCGGCGGAGTACCGGAGGGCGCGGTGGAGCTCGCCGTGCGCGCGGCCGACCGGCCGGCCGCGGAGGCGCGCGACCTGATCCGCGCCTTCAGCAAGTGGTTCGAGGTCGTGAACCTCGCGGAGCGCGTGCATCGCGTGCGGCGCCGGCGCGAGTACCTGTCCGGCAGCGACCGGCCGCAGCCGGGCGGCATCGGCGACTGCTTCTTTCGCCTGAAGGCCGCAGGACTGGACGCGGGTCGCGTGCTGGAGCTGCTGTCGGCGGTGACGATCTACCCGGTCTTCACCGCCCACCCGACCGAGTCCACGCGCCGCACGATGCTGCGCAAGAACCAGCAGATCGCGGACCTGATGATCGAGCGCCTCGACCCGACGCTGACGCCGGCCGAGCGCCGCGCGGCCTGGGAGCGCATCCGCATGGAAGTGACCTCGGGCTGGCAGACCGAGGCCCATCCGCACGAGCGCCTGACGGTCGCCGACGAACGCGAGCACGTGCTTTTCTACCTCGCCGAGGTGATCTACCGCGTGGTGCCCGCGCTCTACGAGGAGATCGCGCAGTGGATGCACGCGGTGTTCGGCGCCGAGCCCGCGCCCGCGCGGCTGCCGCTGATCCTGCGCTTCGGCAGCTGGGTCGGCGGCGACATGGACGGCAACACCGAGGTGCACGCCAAGGCGATCCGCGAGACGCTGCACCGCCAGCAGCAGCGCGTGATCCCGCTCTACTTCGACGAATGCCGGCGGCTCGCGGGCCAGCTGTCGCAGAGCGCGGGCCGCGTCGGCGTGAGCCAGGAGCTCGAGGCGCGCATCGCCGAGTACGACATCCTGCTGCCGAAGGCGCGCGAGGCGGCCTCCAGCCGCCACGACCGCATGCCGTACCGCATCTTCCTGGCGCAGGTCGCCGAGCGGCTGCGCACGACCTACGACGGACGCCCGAACCACTACGAGTCGGCGGATCAGTTCGTCGGCGACGTCGAGCTGATCGCGGCGAGCCTCGTCGCCAACCTCGGCCGGCACGCGGGCCTGTTCCCGGTCGAGCGGCTGCTGTGCCGCGCGCGCACGTTCGGCTTCCACCTCGCGACGCTGGACGTCCGCCAGCAGGCCGGCGTGCACCGCGACGTCGTCCGCCAAGGGCTCGCGCGCCCGGACTGGTACGGGACCAAGTCGTCGCTGCGGACCAAGGTCCTGTGCGAGTCGCTGTCGCGCGACCTCGGTCCGGCGGGCACCTTCGACGCGGTCGGCCGCCGTACGCTGGCGGTGTTCGAGGCGATGATGCAGGGCCGCTACCGCTACGGCGAGCGCGCGGTCGGCGATTACGTCGTGAGCGGCGCCGAAGCCGCCGACGACGTGCTGTCGGTGCTGCTGCTTGCGCGCTGGGCGAACATCACCGACCGCGACACCGGCGAGGTGCCGCTCGACGTGGTGCCGCAGGTCGAGAGCGTCACCGCGCTCGAGGGCGCAGGGCCGCTGCTGTCGGGGCTGCTGGCCGAACCCGGCTACCGCCGCCACCTGGCCGCGCGCGGCGGCCGCCAGACGGTGCTGATCGGCTATTCCGAGAGCAACAAGGCCATCGGCATCGCCGCCTCGCGCCATGCGATCTACCAGGCGCAGGTGGACCTCGTGAAAGCGGCCTCCGACGCCGGCGTGGATCTCACGCTGTTCTACGGGCGCGGCGCCACCGCGAGCCGCGGCGGCGGCCCGCTCGACCGCCTGGTGCAGAACGCGCCGCCCGGCGCGACGCGCGGCCGGCTGCGGGCCACCGAGCAGGGCGAGGGCATCAGCAACTCCTACGGCCTGCGGCGCATCGCGCTGCGCACCTTCGAGAAGGCCGCCAACGCCGTGCTGCTCGACCGCTTCGAGGTGCCGCAGGCGCCCGGCCAGTCCGCCGAGCTGCAGGCGGTCATGCGCGCGGTGGCGGATGCCAGCCGCGCGCGCTACCGGGCGCTGGTGCACGAGCGCGCGGACTTCCTGCCCTTCTTCCGCGCGGTGACGCCGATCGACGTGATCGAGCGCATGCAGATCGGGGGCCGCTCCGCGCACGGCGAGGGCAGCGGCATCGATGCGCTGCGCACGGTGCCGTGGATCTACGCGTGGATGCAGTGCCGCTATGCGCTGCCGGGCTGGTACGGCGTCGGCAGCGGCCTGGACGCCGCCGCGCGCGAACTGGGCGCGCAGCAGCTCGCCAAGGCCTGGTCCGCATGGCCCTTCCTCGCCAACCTGCTGGACGACGTGGAGATGGACCTGGTGCGGGCGGACCTGGAGATCGCCTCGCACTACGACGAGCTGGCCACGGCCGACGCGGCGGCCATCACCGCGGACATCCGCAGCGAGCACGCGCTCGCGGCGCGCTGGATCACCTGGATCAAGGGCGAGGTGGACCTGCTCGACAGCCGGCCGTCGATGCAGCGCTCGACGATCCTGCGCGCGCCGTACCTCGATCCGGTGCACCTGATGCAGGTGGACCTGCTGCGCCGCTGGCGTGCCGGCGGCCGCGCGGACCGCGAGCTGTTCGACGCGCTGCTGGCGAGCGTGTCGGCCATCGCGCTCGGGCTGCAGGCCACGGGCTGACGGGGCGGCACGGGGGAACGCATGGCATTGACCGAGCCGCAGCGCAGCGTCTGCGTGTACTGCGCCTCCAGCGCGGCCTGCGACGCACAGTTCCACGAGGTGGCGCGGCGACTCGGGGCGTTGCTCGCCGGGGCCGGATGGACGGTGGTGTACGGGGGCGGGCGCTCGGGCTCGATGGGCGCGCTGGCCGAAGGCGCACTCGGCGCGGGCGGCCGCGTGGTCGGCGTGATCCCGAAGTTCATGATCGAGCTCGAGTGGGGCAACGACGACCTGTCGGAGCTGCACGTGGTCGAGGACATGCGCACGCGCAAGCACGAGATGCTGACGCGCGCGGGTGCGGTGGTCGCGCTCGCCGGCGGCACCGGCACACTGGAGGAGCTGTTCGAGGCGATCACGCTGAAGCGGCTCGGGCTGTTCCTCGGCCCGATCGTGATCGTCAATACCGCGGGCTACTACGACCCGCTGCTGGCACAGCTCACGGCCGCGATCGGCGGCCGCTTCATGGACGCCCGCCACGATCGCATGTGGACGGTGGTCGCCGCGGCAGAAGACGTGCTGCCCGCGATCGAGCGGGCGGCGCAATGGAGCGCGGCGAACCGCGATTTCGCGGTGGCGCGCTGATCCGGTAAAATCCGCGCATGAGCAACGAACGCCCCGGGGAGCCGCGCATGAACGCGGACACCCTGTACCGTGAAGACGTGTTCACCGACCAGCGCGTCGGCACCGTGCGCCGGCTTCAGCCGGTGCGCGCCGACGGCAGCGACGATCCGTCGCGCCCGGTGATCTTCATCGGCCAGGCCACGGTGATGACGCCGATGGGCTCGCTGCCCTTGTCGTTCGAGCTCGATGCCACCGACCTCGCCGGCGCAGTCGCGCGCTTCGGGACGGCGGCCCAGCAGGCGATCGAGGACGCGGCCCGCGAGCTGCAGGAAATGCGCCGCCAGGCCGCATCCTCCATCGTGATCCCGGAGGCCGGTTCCGCCGCCCTCAAGGGCATGGGCGGCAAGGGCGGCATCCAGCTGCCGTGAAATAAAGGGGACGCGTCCAATTACTTTTCTGCGTCACTACGCAGAGAAGTAATTGAGAAAGGTAATTGGACGCGTCCCCTTTATTTCCGCCGACGGACGCGGCGGCCGCGTGCGGCGGCCATATCGGCGAGCACGGCGAGCGCGGTCTGGCGCCGTTTCGTGTCCAGCTTCTGCCACAGTCGCAGCATCAGCTGCGTCTCCGCGTCGAAGCCGGTCAGCGGCGCCAGCGCATCGTCGGTGAACGTGCGGATCGACTCGTAGTCGATGCCTAGACTCCGCGCCAGCCGGCGCACGTCGGCCGGCTTCACCGGCACGGCGCTCAGCAGGCCGGCAATGGCGGACGGCGTGGTGCCGAGCAGCCTCGCCAGTGCGAGCGGGTCCATCATGGCGCGGCCAGGTGCCGGGCCAGCCAGCCGTGCACCTCCTGGTAGAAGTAGCGGCTGTTCTCGCCCTTCAGGATCCAGTGGTTCTCGTCCGGGAAGATCACCAGCCGGCTCTCGACCTGCTGGCGCTTGAGCACGGTCCAGAACTCCAGGCCGTTGTTGAGCGGCACGCGGAAGTCCCGCTCGCCGAAGGTCACCAGGATCGGCGTGCGCAGCTTCGCGGAGTGCCAGAACGGGCTCTGCCTGCGCCACACGGCGCGGTCCTCCCAGGCCGGTCCGCCGAGGTTCCGCTCCCGGGAATAAGCGATGTCGCTCGTGGTCCACTGCGACTTGAGGTCGTAGAGACCGGCGTGGCTGACCAGCGCCCGGTAGCGCGTGGTCGAGACCGCGAGCCAGTTCGCCAGGTGACCGCCGTAGCTGGCGCCGCCCGCAGCCTGGCGGGAGGCGTCGATGAACGGGTAGCGCCGGATCGCCTCGTCCGCCGCCTGGTTGATCTCCTCGGCGGGACCCGCCAGCGGATCGCCCTGGATGCGCTGCGCGAATGCCTCGCCGAAGCCGCTCGAGCCGGTGTAGTTCGTCATCAGCAGGACGTAACCCGGCTGCGCCAGCAGGTGGTAGTTCCAGCGCACGAAGAACTCGTCCTTGTACATCGTGTGCGGCCCGCCGTGGATCAGCACGAACAGCGGATACTTGCGCGCCGGGTCGAATCCGGGCGGCAGCGCGATCATGTTGTGGATGCGCCGGCCCCGCTTCGACGTGAACCAGAACTCCTGCACCGGCTGCCAGTCGATTTCGGCGGCCCGCGCGGCGTTGAACGCCGACAACGCGCTGCGCGCGCCGGTGGCGGCATCGATCCGGTGCACCTCGGCCGGGCTCACCGCGCTGCCCCAGTTCGAGACCACGACCGGCGCGTCCTCGGTTCCTTCGACCGCCAGCCCCGCGTAGCTGCCGGCCCCGAGCCGGCCGAGCTCGCGAGCCTCGCCGCCGGTCGCCGGCACGGCGAAGATGCGGTCGTGACCCTCGTCCTCGGCGACGAACAGGATGCGCTCGCCATCCGGCGCGACGCGGAAGGTTCCCACGGAGCGGTGGAAGTCGAACGCTACCGGCCGTGGCGACGGGTCGCCCCAATTGAAGCGCACCAGGCGCGCGTCGTTGTAGACGAAGCGGGTGCGGAGCGTCTGCCGCGCGTACAGCGCCGAGCCGTCCGGCGCGAATTGCGGATCCGCGTAGCTCGCCTCCGTCCCCGTCAGCCGGCGCGGCTCGCCGCCGCCGGCCGGGATCACGAACAGCGACTGCTGCACGATCGCGCGCGCAGCCTGGTCGCGGTCGGTCGTCGCCGTGAACACGATCGCGCTGCCGTCGGGCGACCAGGCCGCAGCCAGCGTCTCGCTCTCATTGCCGAGGTCGCCGCCGAAGCCCCGGCCCCCGGCGAGCTGCGTGCCCGCGAGCAGGTCGACGGCAGGCGCGCCGGGCTCCAGCGGCTGGATCATCAGCGTCGGCTTGCGCTCGTCGAGCCAGCGGTCCCAGTGGCGGATCGGGAAAGCGTCGTAGGCGCGGGCGTTGTACTTGCGCGCCTTGCGCTCCTCGATGCGGGCGCGATTGTCGGCGTCGTTCATGGTGCCCGGGTACACCATGCTGGCGAACAGGATCGCCCGGCCGTCGGGTCGCCACTGCGGGCGCGACGCGCCGGTCGCGACATTCGTCACACGCTCGGCTTCGCCGCCGCCGGCGATGTCGAGCACGTAGATCTGGTTCTCATCCTGGCCTTCCCGCCTGGCCGCGAACGCGATGCGCCGGGAGTCCGGACTCCAGGCCGGGCCCGATTCCGCGCCGGCCGTGAATGTGAGCTGCCGCGGCGGCGCACTGCCGTCCGCGGGCACGAGCCACAGGTCGCTGGACTTCTGGGCTTCGTCGTAGGCCGGCTGCGCCACCGGCACCACGATCCATTTCCCGTCCGGCGAGAGCGCGGGAGAGCCCACGCGCTTCATGAGCCAGACGTCCTCGTGCGAGATCGGCCGCTTTGCGGGCGCATCTGCCGCGACCGCGGCAGGCGCAACGAGCAGGACGGCGGCGGCAATCGTCAGGATCCTCTTCATGTCATCTCCATTGGCGTGCACGCACGTTCTGCAGCAGCCAGGGCTGCTCCGGGACGAGCTTCTCGGTGAACAGCTCGCCGCGGCCCTGCAGCGGCGTCCAGTCGGTGTAGGCGCCGACCAGCGAGCCGAGGTAAGGCCGCGCGATCTCGATGACCTCGCGGAAGTCCAGGTCGTCGGCCTCGCGTACCCCCTCGCGCGGGTGGCGGATGGCCCACAGCGTCGCGCCCAGGGCGCCAGCCGCGACCTGCAGGCAGGTCGCGTTGGTGTAGGGCACGTGCCGGCGCGCCTCCGAGATCGACAGCTGCGAGCCGTACCAGTAGGCGTTCTTCGCGTGCCCGGCGATCAGCACGCCGAGTTCGTCCATGCCGGTGACGATCTCGGCGCGGATGATGCGCCGCACCGGCTGCGGCTGCCAGCCGCGTCCCTCCAGCTCCAGCGCCGACAGCATGGCGTCGTCGCAGGGGTGATACACGAACATCACGGTCGGGCGGTACTCGGCCTTCGCGCCGTTGCGCAGCGTCAGGTGGTCGGCGATCGAGAACACCTCGTCGTGCGTCATCAACAGGCCCTGGTAGCCGCCGGAGGAGGGCAGCCAGCTGCGCGCGAAGGTGGCGCCGCCGGGACGGTGCAGGTAAACGGAACCGCAGCGCGGGCGGTGCCAGTGCGAGCCCGCCGGCTTGCCGGGCTCGGCGGTGCCGAGCGACAGCTCCGACGGCTGCATCAGCTCGTCCACGAAGCCGTCGATGGACCAGGTGTTGACGAACTCGTTCGGCCGCTTCGGCCGGTCGGTCGCCTGGGTGTCGCGCTCGGAAATCTGGATCAGCGTCACGCCGAGGTCGCGCGCGAGCGCGGCCCAGCCTTCGGACGCGGCGGGCGCCTCGATACTGCGGCCGAGCCCGGATGCGAGGTCCAGCAGGCCCTGCTTGACGAAGTGCGAGACCAGGCCGGGATTGGCGCCGTGGTCCACGACGGCGGTCGGCGAGCCGGGCCCGAGCCGGCGCCCGAGCTTCAGCATGTCGTCGCGGGTGCGGAAGTTGGTGCGCTCGCGCATGGTCAGCATCGGATTGTCGAACACGCCGGGCCAGGGCTCGATCGAGGTGTCCACGTACAGCACGCCGTGATCCGCGCACCACTCGACGAGATCGAGGCTCGAGACGTCCACCGAGAGGTTCAGCAGCAGGTCGCCGGCTTTCAGGCGCCGCCTGAGCTCGCGCTGGTAGGTCGCGGGCTTCAGGTGGCAGTGGACGAAGCGCGCCTGGTGGGCGGCGGCGAGCGCCCGTCCCTGTTCGCTCGCCTCGAGTACGGTCAGGCCGTCCTCGGGCAGCGTCAGGTGCCGGCGCAGCAGCGGCAGCGCGGCCTGGCCGATGCTGCCGCAGCCGACCATGAGCACGCGCCCGGGAAAATCCGCGGTTTCGATGCGGTTCGCCGCCACAGGCGCACCCTAGCAAAGCGCCGATCGCCGCGCACCCCGGGTCCGGACGGCGTGCACGGTGACAGCCACCCGTGCATAATTGCCGGCGGCCGGCAACGGAGGGATCCGCGACCGTGCGCTTGGCGACACTGTTCCTGCTGGTCTCCACCGCCGCCGTGGCGGCATTGCCGCGCAGCACCGCGCCCGCAGGCGCGCATCTGTACTTCATCTCGCCGCAGGACGGGGCCGTCGTCAGCAGCCCGGTGACCGTGCGGTTCGGATTGCGCGGCATGGGCGTGGCGCCGGCTGGAGTGCCGCTGGAGCACACCGGACACCACCACCTGCTCGTCGACGTCGAGCCGCCGTCGTTCGACATGCCGATCCCGGCCGACGAGCGACACATCCATTTCGGCAGGGGCCAGACCGAAGCGGCCATCGAACTGGCGCCCGGGGTCCACCGGCTGCAGCTCCTGCTGGGCGATCATCTTCACATTCCGCACGACCCGCCGGTACTGTCCGAAACGATCACGATCACAGTGAAGTGAGCGGATCGGTGACAACGCTGACTCGCTGCGCCTGGACTGCGCTCGCCTACTTTGCCGCCGCGGAACTGGCGCGCTGGCTCGCGATCGCCGGCGGCGCGGCGGTGCCGCTCTGGCCGGCAGCCGGCGTCGCACTGTGTGCGCTGCTCGTGTGCGGCTGGCGCTGCTGGCCCGGCGTGTTCGCCGGGTCGATCGCATCCGACCTGCTGCATCGCGCATTGGCCGCGCCCGAGGGCCTGGCGGCGCCGCAGATCGCGCTCGCGACCGCAGTGGCACTGGCGGCAACGCTCCAGGCGCTTGCCGGCTGGCGGCTGACGCGCGGCCTGCTGGATGCGCCGGTGCCGCTGGCGGCGCCGGCGCAGGCTGCCCGGTTCCTGTTGCTCGCCGGTCCCATCGCATCGCTGGTGTCTGCAAGCCTGGTCATCCTGGTCCAATCGCAGTTCGGCGGCCTGGCGCCGGGCGGCCAGGCAGTCGCCTGGTTCGACTGGTGGGTCGCCGACGTCATCGGCGTGCTGCTGGCGGCGCCGCTGGTGTTCGCGCTGCTGCCGCGACTGTCCGTCGCCAGACGCATCCGGGCGCTGCAGATCGCGATGCCGCTGGCAGTGGCCGCCGCGCTGGTCGCCGGCGCGCAGATCTGGCTGGAACGCACGGAGATCGCGCATGGCCGCGAGCGGACGCTCGGCGAGATGCAGGCGGCCCTCGACACCGGCGTGGCGTCGCTGGACGTCAATGTCGAAGCGCTGCATTCCGTCGAGCGCCTGTTCGCCGCGAGCCAGGACGTATCCGCGGACGAATTCGCCGTCTTCACGACCCGCATCACGGGACTGCCCGGCGTGCAGTCGGTCGAATGGGCGCCGCGCGTGCGTGCGGCGGAGCGTGGCGCGTTCGAGGCGGCGCTGCGGGCGGAGCATGGTGCGAGCCGCGGCGTATTCCCGGTGGATCCGGACGGAGACGGCGTGTTCGCCGCCTACGAGGACCATTACCCGGTGCGGTATGCGGCACCGTACGCCAGCATGGCCTCGCGGCTCGGGCTCGATCATGGATCCGATCCGGCGCGCCGCGAGACCATGAAGCGGGCGGTCGACAGCGGCCGCGCGACCGGCACGCCGCTCAGCACATTCGTGACCACACACAAGGCCGCGATTCTTGTATTCGTGCCGGTACGGGCGAATGATGCGCCTGCGCAGATCCGCGGATACGTGGTTGCCGCGTTCGACGTGGAGGTGCTGCTCGCGGCGCTGGCGCGCGAGGCCGGCCGTCGCGGCATCCGCTTCTCGGTCGAGGACGTCACCCCTGGCGAAGCCGCGAGGCAGGTCGCGGGCGCCACCGGCGCGGTCACGGGCCTGCCGGTCGCGATCGAGAGGAACGTCACCTTCGTCGGGCGGACCTGGCGCGTGACGCTCGGCAGCGAGTACCTCGGCGGCGCGCCGGGCGCGGGCTGGCAGTCGCGCGCGCTGCGCGTGGTCTCGGTGCTGACGGCACTGCTGGTCGCGCTGGTGACGCTGACCGCTGCGGGCCGCACGTCGGCGATCGCCGCCGAGGTCGAAGCGCGGACGCTGGCGTTGCAGCGCGAACTCGACGCGCGGCTGGCCGCCGAGTCGGCGGCGCGCGACAGCGAGCGCCATCTGGCGGTGACGCTGGACTCGATCGGCGACGCCGTGCTGGTGGTCGGCACCGATCGACGCGTCCAGCGCATGAATCCGGTCGCCGAGCGGCTGACCGGCTGGCCGCAGGCGCAGGCGGCCGGACGCCCGGTCGACGGGGTGTTCCGGATCATCAACGAGGACACCGGGCAGCCGGCGCAGAATCCGGTGGATGCCGCGCTGGAGCGCGGCGCGATCCAGGGCCTGGCGAATCACACGGCGCTGGTAGCGCGGGACGGCACCCAGCACAGCATCGCGGACAGCGCGGCCCCGATCCGCGGCGAC
Source organism: Steroidobacteraceae bacterium (assembly GCA_019634895.1). Classification (GTDB taxonomy): domain Bacteria; phylum Pseudomonadota; class Gammaproteobacteria; order Steroidobacterales; family Steroidobacteraceae; genus SCUD01. Next base: position 124,964 of record JAHCAM010000003.1, read on the forward strand.
GACGGCGCGATCCGGGGCGTCGTGCTGATCTTCCGGGACGTCTCCAGGGAGCGGAGAGCGGCGCGCGCGCTGGCGCACAGCGAAAGCAAGTACCGGCGATTCGTGGAGCTGGCGCCGTTCGGCGTGTTCGTGAACGCCGGCGGCTACTTCGTCTTCGCAAATCCGCGCGCGCTGGAGATCCTGGGCGCGCGCAACGTGCCGGACGTGGTCGGCAGGCGCGTGCTCGATTTTGTGCACCCGGACAGCCGCGAGCTCGTCAGCGAGCGCGTGCGCCGCCTGCTCGAGGCGCGCGAGGCCGTGCCGCCGGCCGAATCGAAGTGGCTGCGCCTGGACGGCCAGACCGTCGACTGCGAGGCAACGGCCGTGCCATACCTGTACCGGGGCAAGCCGGCGGCGCTGGTGATGATCCAGGACATCACCGACCGGCGCGTCGCCGAGGAGCAACGCGAGCGCTTCTTCAACCTGCCGCTCGACATGCTGTGCATTGCCGGCACGGATGGCTGGTTCAAGCGACTGAACCCTGCCTTCACGACCACGCTGGGCTGGAGCGAGCAGGAACTGCTGGCGCGGCCGTTCCTCGATTTCGTGCACCCGGACGACCGGGTGGCGACCACCGCCGAGCTCGAGCGCCTGGCTTACGGCATGCCGACGCTGTCCTTCGAGAACCGCTATCGGTGCAAGGACGGTTCTTTCCGGTGGCTGTCCTGGAAGGCGCAGCCGCAGGCGGACGCCGGCCTGATCTACGCGACCGCGCGCGACGTCACGGCCAGCAAGCAGAGCGAGGACGCGCGCCTGCGGCTGACCGCTGAGCTCGAGCAGGCGAAGCGGGAGGCGGAGCAGGCCAACCGCGCAAAATCGCAGTTCCTGGCGGCCATGAGCCATGAGATCCGCACGCCGATGAACGGCGTGATCGGCATGGTGGACGTGCTGCAGCAGACCAGCCTGCGCGGCTACCAGGTCGAGATGGTGGACCTGATCCGCGAGTCCGCCTACTCGCTGCTCGCGATCATCGACGACATCCTGGACTTCTCCAAGATCGAGGCTGGCAGGCTCGAGCTCGACGATGGCCCGCTCGACATCGCCGCGGTCGTCAAGGCCAGCTGCGGCATGCTCGAGCACTTTGCGGCGCGCAAGGGCGTGGAGCTCACGCTGTTCGTGGACCCCGCAATCCCGCGCGCGCTGACCGGCGATGCCGTGCGCCTTCGCCAGGTGCTGGTCAATCTGCTGAGCAACGCGATCAAGTTCTCGAGCGGACTGGAGCGGCAGGGCAAGGTCTCGCTGCGCGTGCTGGCCGACGGCGTGGACGAGGCCGGCGCCGGCATCGAGATCCGCGTGACCGACAACGGCATCGGCATGGACGAGGCGGTCATGGCCAGGCTGTTCACGCCGTTCACCCAGGCCGACGTCTCGACCACGCGCCGGTATGGCGGCACCGGTCTCGGTCTGACGATCGCCCGACACCTGGTGGACGCGATGGGCGGCGCCATCTCGGTCGACAGCCGGCCCGGGGCAGGATCGTCCTTCACCGTGCGCCTGCGGCTGCCGCGCGCGGCGCACGAACCGGAGTCCGGGACGGAGGAATCGCCGGTGGCGGGACTGCGCTGCGTGGTCGTCGGCGGCGATGACGGCATCGCCGCGGACCTCGCGAGCTACCTCCGGCATGCCGGCGCGCAGGTTGCGCGCGCAACCGATCTGGCGGAGGCGGGGACCGCCGCGCGGGATGGTGAACGCCCGGTCTGCGTGATCGACGCCGAACGCGCGCCGCCCGACCCGCAGGAGCTGCGCGATACCGCGGCCCGCGCGGGCCTGACGTCGGCGCAGTTCGTGGTGATCGGTCGCGGCCAGCGGCGCAGGCCGCGCAGCGAGGCGCAGGATCTCGTCACGGTGGATGCCAATGCCCTCACGCGGCGCACCTTCATCAATGCCGTCGCGCTCGCGGCGGGCCGCGCCCAGGCGGACCAGACGCTGATCCAGGAGGGCAAGGGCGAGGAACAGTTTCGTCCGCCGGAACGCGCGCAGGCAGCGAAAGCGGGCCGGCTGATCCTGGTGGCCGAGGACAACGAGACCAACCAGCAGGTGATCCTGCGGCAGCTCGCGGTGCTCGGATTCGCGGCCGACCTCGCCGACGATGGCCGCGAGGCACTGGATCGCTGGGAGCAGGGCCATTACTCGCTGGTGCTGACCGACCTGCACATGCCGCGCATGGACGGCTACGACCTCGCCCGCGCGATCCGCATGGCCGAGCGCGGCCAGGCGCGCACGCCGATCATCGCCCTGACCGCAAACGCACTGCGCGGCGAGGCGGAGCGCTGCCGGGCGGCGGGGATGGACGACTACCTCAGCAAGCCGGCGCCGCTGAAGGAGCTGCAGGCCGTGCTCGACCGGTGGCTGCCGACCGTCGGCGAGACCCATCCACAGGAGCACAAGATGGCGGCCGCCGCGGCCGCGTCCAGCCAGCCGGTCGAAATGGGCGTACTGGCCTCGCTCGTGGGCAGTGATTTCGTCGCAATCAACCGTATCCTCGGTGTCTTCCGCGACACCCTGCCGGCCGTCTCGACCGAACTCCGCGACGCCTGCCGGTCCGGGGACGCCGATGCGGTGCGCAACGCGGCTCACCGCCTGAAATCCTCGGCGCGCTCCGTCGGGGCATTGCGGCTGGGCCAGGTCTGCGCGGAGCTCGAGCGCGCGGCACGGGCCGGAGACGTCGGCCGCTTCGACGGGCTGCTGGCAGAGTTCGACACCGAAGCAGCGGCAGTCGCGTCCGCGCTCGAGGCGTTATGACCGGAACGGCCCGGCTGCGGATCCTCATCCTGGATGACGAGCCCGTGATGCTCGCGGTCCTGGAACGCATGCTGGCGAATCTGGGGTTCGAGGACGTCGTGGCATTCGAGCGCGGTGCCAGCGCACTCGAGTGGCTTCGGAGCAGTGGAGGCGCGGTGGATCTGGTGCTGCTGGACCTGAACATGCCGGAAATGGACGGAGTGGAGTTCCTGCGCCGGCTGGTCGAGATCCGCTACGAAGGCGGCGTGATCCTTGCGAGCGGGGAGGACGAAACCATCCAGCAGGCGGCGGTCAACCTGGTGCGTGCGCACCGCATCGTGGCACTCGGTCATCTGCACAAGCCGGTGCAGCCGGACGCGCTCGCGGCGCTGATCGGCAGGTGGCAGCCGGGCGTGGCGCCGGACTCGCGCCGGGCGACGCGAAGTTACAGCGCCGAGGACGTCGAGCGCGCAATCGGGAACCGGGAACTCGTCAATCATTACCAGCCGAAGGTGTCGGTCGCGACCGGAGCGCTGGTGGGAGTGGAAACGCTGGTGCGGTGGCTGCATCCCGGGGACGGCCTCGTGTTCCCCGACCGGTTCATCGGCGTCGCCGAGGAGCATGGGCACATCGATGCCCTGACGGAAGTGGTGATCGGTCAGGCGATCGACCAGGCGCGGGCCTGGCGGCAGTCCGGTTTGCCGCTCCAGGTCAGTGTCAACGTGTCGATGGAGAACCTGATGACGCTGGTCTTTCCGGACCGGCTCGAGCGGCTGGCGGCGGGTGCCAATGTTCCTGCGTCTGACCTGATACTCGAAGTCACCGAATCACGCCTGATGTCCAACATCGTCACGGCGCTCGACGTGCTGACGCGGCTGCGCCTCAAGCGATTCAGGCTGTCCATCGACGACTTCGGCACCGGGCATTCCTCCCTGGCGCAGCTGCGCGACATACCGTTCGACGAATTGAAGGTGGACCGCGGTTTCGTTCATGGCGCCGTGAACAGCGAAAAGAAGCGCGCCATCTGCGAGGCCAGCCTGTCGCTCGCCCGGCAACTCGGCATACAGGTCGTTGCGGAGGGGGTCGAGAATGCGGAGGACTGGCGCTATCTGCGGGAACACGGCTGCGATCTCGCGCAAGGGTACTTCATCGGCAGGCCGATGCCGGGGAGCGATCTGCCGCGCTGGCTCAAGACCTGGGATGCGCGTGTGGCGAGGGGCCTCTAGGGTGGCGCGCGTACGGCATGCGTTGCCGCTGTGCAGCGTGCTCCTGCTGCTGCTGCCGCTCGCGCTCTCCTGCGCGCGCCAGCCCGAGTACGACCTGCTGATCCGCGGCGGCACGATCTACGACGGCACCGGCGCGGCCGGACATGCGGGCGACATTGCGATTGCGGGCGATCGCATCGCGTACGTCGGGTCCGCGGCGCCTGGCAGCGCGCGGCGCGTGATCGATGCCACCGGCAAGGCGGTCACGCCCGGATTCATCAACATGTTGTCCTGGTCGACCGAATCGCTGCTGATCGACGGCCGCGGCCAGGGCGAGCTGCGCCAGGGCGTCACGCTGCAGGTCATGGGCGAAGGCGACTCCATGGGCCCGCTCACCCCGCGCATGAAGGAGGAGATGACTGCACAGCAGGGCGACCTGAAGTACGAGGTGAGCTGGACGACGCTCGGCGAATACCTCGAGACGCTGGAGCGCAGGGGGATCTCGCAGAACGTCGCCTCGCACATCGGCGCGGCCACCGCCCGCATGAACCTGCTGGGTTCGGAGGACATCGATCCGACGGCGGAGCAGCTCGCCGCCATGCAGGAGGTCGTGCGCCGGGCGATGGAAGAAGGCGCGCTGGGCGTCGCTTCGTCGCTGATCTACGTGCCCGGCACCTTCGCGGAGACCGCGGAACTGGTGGCGCTGGCGTCGGCCGCCGCGCGCTGCGGCGGCATCTATGCGACGCACATGAGGAGCGAAGGCCGGCGACTGCTGGAGGCGCTCGAAGAAACCATCGAGATTTCCCGGCGCTCCGGCGCGCCGGCGGAGATCTACCACCTGAAGGCCGCCGGACGCGAGAACTGGCCGAAACTCGAGCCGGCGATCGCGCGCATCGAGGCGGCGCGCAGGGAGGGCCTGCGCATCACGGCCGACATGTACGCCTACCCTGCGGGTTCCACCGGGCTCGACGCCGCGATGCCGCCCTGGGTGCAGGAAGGCGGCAATGCAGCCTGGTATGCAAGGCTGCGCGATCCCGCCGTCCGCGCGCGTGTCGCCGCGGAAATGCAGCGCGACGAACCGGGATGGTCCAACACCATGCGCGAGGCCGGCGGCCCGGAGAACGTGCTCATCGTCGGCCTGCGCAAGGAGTCGCTCAAGCCGCTGATCGGCAAGACGCTCGCCGCAATCGCCGCCGAGCGCGGCGTCGCGCCGGAGGTGGCCGCCATGGACCTGGTCGCGGAGGACGAGAGCCGGGTGCAGTCCGTCTATTTCCTGATGTCGGAGGACGAGGTGCGGCGCAAGGCGGCGCTGCCGTACATGAGTTTCGGCTCCGACGGCACGGCCGTGTCTGCGGAGGGCGTGTTCCTGAAAAGCAGCCTGCACCCGCGCGGCTACGGCAATTTCGCGCGCGTGCTGGCGCGCTACGTGCGCGACGAGGGGATCGTGCCGATCGAGGACGCCGTGCGCCGCATGACCGGCCATCCGGCCGCCGTGCTCGGCCTGCGCCAGCGCGGGCTGCTGCGGGAGGGTTACTTCGCCGACCTCGTCGTCTTCGATCCGGCGACGATCCAGGACCACGCGACCTACGAGCAGCCGCACCAGTACGCGACCGGAGTCTCGCACGTGATCGTGAACGGCACGCTGGCGCTCGACGACGGCGAGCCGACCGATGCGCGGCCCGGGCGCGTCGTGCGCGGCCGCGCCTGGACCGGTTGGGAAGATGGCGGTTGCCGGGAATCCGCAGCGAGCTGGGACTAGCCCTGGTCGGGAACCGTGAGCGTTGCTGCCGACGCCCGGCTGGCGCCCGAACCGAGTGCAGCGAGCAGCGCCCGGGAATCGGTTTCGATGCGGCGGAAATGGCGCCACGGCCGCTCGTTGCGGTGCCGCTCCAGGCGTTTCAGCAGCGACCGGGCCGCATCGGGCGTCAGTCCATAGGCAGCGAGCCATTCCACGGCCGCGTCGATCGCGCCTTGCCGCTTGAGGCTCAGCAGCAGGTCCAGAAGGTCGTAGTCGCCGGGATGCGAGCCGGCGATGTCGCGGGTGAATGCGCGGCCATGGGCCAGGTCGATCAGGAAGAACTGCGGCCCCGGGCCGGGCGTCCGGGCGACCAGCACGTTGCGCGCATAGAGCGCCCCATGCGCGACGCCGGCTGCATGCATGCGCCGGACCTGCGCGAATAGCGGCGCGAGTTCCAGCGACGCGGGGCCCCCGGGCAGGTCGGTGAGCGGGACCGCGCCTTCGACCTCGCGCGTGTCTAGGCGCTCGAAACGGCCGTGGACGCGGCTCCTGCCGTGCGACCAGGCGAGCGCCTCGGGGCAGGCCACGCCGTGCTCGTAAAGCCGCCGCAACAGGCCGTATTCGCGCTCGACCCGGTAGGGGATGAAGCGGCGGCGGATGGGATCCAGCAGCGGGCGGCGGCGGTAGAGCTTGACCACGGCGTTGCCGCCGGAGGGCAGCGGCTCGGACCAGACGAGCGTGCCGGTTTCGGCCTTGTAGAGTCGTTGCCGCGCCAGGAAGGCCGGGTCGTTCATGCCGGCACGGCATCCCTGACGATCAGTGCGTAGCGATGCCCTGACCCGATCCTCGACAGCGGCGGCGCATCCACGAGCCGCGCGCCGTGCGCGCGGGCGATCTCGGCGACGCGCGCCGTCGTCATCGTCATTTTTGGCGGCTGCCGGTCGAACGGACGGCGCAGCTGCCGCAGCCTGTTCTTCAGCGAATGGTGATCGAAGAACGTCATGATGACGAAGCGCCGCGACACGCGCAGCAGTTCGGCCAGGTGGCGCTCGCGTTCGGCTGCGGTCGGCAGGTGGTGCGAAAGGCGCACGCTGACGGTTCCGTCGACCGACTGGTCACGCAGCGGGATGTGGAAGGCCGACGCCGTCATCCAGGCCCGCGGGGTGGCCACCGCGGACTCGGCGCGGCCATAGAGCAGCTGGCCGAGGGCGATGTCGGCCTCGATGACGAGGTCGGCGGAGCCGGCGAAGGCGGCCGTCAGGCGTCCGCCGCCGCAGGGCAGGTCGAGGATCACGCGCGATCGACCCACGCGTGCGATGTGACGCGCGATCAGTTCGTATTCGCGCCGCGTGCTGCTGCGCTTGAGCAGCTTGTCCCGATAGGCGAGGTTGTAAGTCGCCGCGTTCTCGACCCGCTGGTATTCGGCCTGGTAGGCCGAGCTCTGTTCGGTGGCCTGGGCCTGTCCCCAGGTCTCCGAGGTGCCGCGGATCGCCAGCAGCGGAATGCCCTCGTGGAACGGATACCGGGAACTGCAGCCGCTGCAGCGGATGCCTTCGGGCCATACTTGCAGCGCGGCTCTGCACCTCGGACAGGCGAGCAGGTCGGCAACGGCGGCAATGCCCGTGTCCTGCGCCGGATCGGCCAGGCCTGGCAGGGGAGCCCGGGCTTCCGGGGAGCCGGTGGCTGCGTCCATAAAAACAGTTAGACGCAGCCCCGCCCGGAAACCAATCGTGGCTACTACCGAGAGACGGCCCTATTCCCGGGTCGATACCAGGATCCGGCCGTCCAGGACCACGGCCCGCAGGCGCGTGGTCGCAAATACGGCCTCCAGGGCCCTTGCCGGAGGCAGGCCCGCAACCGTGCCGTGCAGGATCACGCCAGCGGCTTCCCGCTCGGTTTCCTGGGTCGAGAACTCGATGCGGCAACCGAGTTCGCGCGCCGCCCAGCCCAGGAAGCCCGCGAGCGGCAGGCCCTCGATGTCGATGGCGGGCGCCGCCTGCATGGCCCAGTCCCAGGCCTCGCCGTGGATCGCGACGGGACCGCGCCCGACGCTGCCGTCGGCCCCGATCGTCAGCTCCTCCCCGGCCACGCCTGTGGCGCTGGTGCCACCCGAGTGCCATTCGATGCGGCCCTCGCGCACGCGCAGGCGCAGGCCGTCATCCAGCACCCGGACTTCGTACTGCGTTCCCAGGTGACGCACCGAGCCGGTGGGGGTGACGATCTCGAGCGGCGCCGCGGCCGCCGACTCGATTCCCGCATCCACGTAGATGGCGCCTCGGTCGATGACCAGCCGGTCGGCGGCCGCCACCCGCAGCTGCGTGTCCTGGTCCAGGCGCGCCGAGATGCCGCCCGCAAGCGCGAGCGCGCCGCGCGCAGACGGCCCCGTGGCGAGGATCTCACCTTCGGTCACGACCCGGCCGTCGCCGCCTGGCTGCCAGCGGCCAAGCCAGCCGGACCTGACGCGCAACTCGCCGCTGACCTGCGCGATCGTGCCGACCGCCGGCGCCGGCGCCGTAATCTGCGGGACGGCGATCCACGCGCCGACGGTGGCCGCCATGACGCCGGCCGCGAGCGCGACCGCGGTGCGGCGGCGGCCGCGGCGCTCCGCGACCACGGCCAGCCATTCGCGCCGCAGGCTTTCGCGCAGTTCGCGCTCGATCTCCGCCGGCGGCTGCTCGCGCGGCCCGGCGGCCTTTAGCACCCGTTCGATGTCGTCGTCGTGCATGTGCTTCACCTCACGCGCCGAGACTGCCGGCGATGTCGGCGGCGTCCGCGCCGAACACCCTTTCCAGCGCCTCCCGGAACGCGGCCCGCGCGCGCGCCAGCAGTGACTGTGCGGCCGTCGTCCCGATCCCCAGCCGCTCGCCGATCTCCTCGACCGAGCGGCCCTCCATGTACTTCCATTCGAGTGCGTCGCCATAGTTGGACGGCAGCCGGTCGAGAACCGATCGCACCAGGCGCGCGACTTCCCCGCGGCCGTGGGCGCGCACCAGGTCGTACTCCTCCGGCGCCTCGATCGACTCGATCGCGCGGCGCACGTCCGGCAGGTCGTCGATCAGGACGACATTGCGCGTGTGCCGGCGGCGGGCGCGGATGTGGTCCACGACCTCGCGCCGGCAGATCTGGCAGACCCAGGTGAACAGGCCCGACTCGCCGCGGAAGTCAGACATCTTGCGCATGGCCTTGGCGAGCGTCGCCTGCACCACGTCGCGGGTGGCTTCGACGTCGCCATTCAGGCGCGGCAGCGCGAAGCGGTACAGCCGCGGGAAATAGGCGTTGAAGAACGACTCGAATGCGCGCTCGTCCCCCGCGAGCATGCGCCGGATGAGCTCCTGGTCTTGCGGCAGGTCCTGGTCCATGCGGCGGGGTCCCATCCAGTGCTTGGACGCGCCGCGGGGATGAATTCCACCGCGGCGCCTCCGGGGCCGGCGATTCTAGCAGCCGATGCCACAGGGCCAGCAGCAGGAACCAGGCCAGGCCCGCGCTCATCAGGTCGTGCGAGAGGAAATGCGCCCCACGTGCCTGCTGGCCCACGGAAAAGGCGGTGCCGGTGCCCGCGGCAGCCGCAAGCAGGCCGCGCGCGAGGCGTGGCCGGCGGTCCAGCAGCGCGAAGTAGAGGGCCATCAGCGCGAATCCCGACGAGGCGTGGGCGCCGGGGTAGCAGCGTCCCTGCGGGTCGTCGCCGGCCCGGTCGGCGAGCAAGGGCGAATACGGGCGGCCGCCACCATAACCCGCGAGGTCGCGCGGGCAGTCCACGCCGGTCACCTGCTTCAAGCCCCCGACGACGGCAGTGCACAGGATCATGCCGAGCACCACGTATCCGGCCCGGAGGCGCAGCCCGCGCAGACGCGTCACTGCGAAGCTCGACGCCCAGGCGGCGAGCGCGGCGAGCCCGACCAGCCGCACCAGCAGCGCGCCGCCGGTGTGGATCAGGTCCACGGCCCACCAGCTGTCGGCCCCGACCCAGGTGCCGGCGGCCCGGTCGAAGAACAGGGCATCGGCGATGCGCCGGTCGAGATCGAAGGCCGCAAGCGCCGTGAGCGCCACAACCAGGGCGGCGGCGGGCAGCCAGGCGTGAAACAGCCAGAAGCGCGAGGTTCGCATGCCTAGAAGCTGCGCTTGGTCTGTACCAGGAACTGCACGCTGCTGATCGAGCGGTCGCCGTCGAGCGGGAAGGCGACGTCGATGTGCAGCACGTTGCCGAGGCCCGTCTTGGTGCTGCCGAGGCGCAGGCCGAAGCCGATGTCCTTCAGCAGCCCCTGGTTCCCGGTCGGTCCGAACGCGGACCCGCCCCAGCTCCTGCCCATGTCGAAGAAGATCGCGCCACCGATATCGGCCAGCCGCCACAGCGAGTACTTCGTGTAGAAGCGCTGCTCGAGCGTCAGCAGTGCGCGGCCCTGGCCCACCTGGTAACGCAGCGGGTAGCCGCGCAGGCCGCTGTCGCCGCCCAGCAGGCGCTCGTGGTCGGCGTCCAGCTCATGTCCGAGCTCCGCGGACAGCGACGCGTAGAAAGTCCGTTTCGGGCCGTCCGGCAGGTAGTAGCGCAGCCCGGCGGTCAGCAGTGCATCACGGAAGTCGCCGGACTCATGCCGGCCCGACAACGCCGCGTCCAGGAACAGGGCGTGGTCGTCGCCCAGCCGGAAGCCGCGCGAGGCCTCGGCGCGCAGCAGCGCCGCGCTGCGGTCCGAGCCGAAATCCGGGGAGGCCCAGCCGAGCTCGAGCGCATAGCGCGTGCCGAACTCGAAGTCTTCGGTGCGCGCGATCTGGTCGCGGTTGCGGGTGGTGGTGAAGTCGTCCTCGATGGCCTCGAACCGCAGCCACGGGTAATCGAGATGACGCGACGCCGGCAGCGCCAGGGGCGCGATCTCGCCTGCCGCCGGCCCGAAGTCGGCATGGTCGCGCCGAAAGCCCGCGGTGAAGCGCCGGGTCCAGCCGGCGCGCAGCCCCGCGGACCAGCCGTAACGCAGCTCCACGGATTCCAGCCGCTGGCCGTAGCCCGCCGTCTCCTCGCCCAGCCGGTACACGTGCTCGACGGTCTCATCGCGGCCGAGCGCCATGCCGGCGCTCCAGTGCGTGTCCAGCGCATAGAAGGGACGCTCGAGGGCAAGCCAGTAGCCCGAGCCGTCGTCGCTGTCACGCAGGATCAGGTCGTTGCGCCAGCGGCTGCCGAACAGGTTCGGGTCGTGCCAGTGGACCGAGTAGGTACTGCGGTCCACGTCGTCGCTGTAGTCGAAGGCGAGGTGCTTGCCGAAGCCGAGCAGATTGAGCTCCTCCAGCTCGACGCCGGTCTTGTTCCTGCCGCCGCTCCTGCCGAAGGAAATGCCGGGATTCGTGGTCCACACCTCGTGGGCCACGACCTCGAGGTCCACGACGCCGTCGTGGTAGCCGGTGATGCGGACCTCCGGCTCGCGGATGAAGCGCAGCCGGCGCAGGTTGCGTTCGGTCTCCTCGAGCGCATGGCGCGAGTAGAGGTCGCCGGGATGGAACAGGAGCTGGGCCTCGATCACGGAGTCGCGCGTGTCCACGTGCAGCCGGTCGGCCAGGCGGTAGACGGCCTTCTTTTCGCCGGCGACGCCGGGGTCAAAGATCGGCAGGTCGCGCACGGTCACGGTGCCGATGCGGGTGCCGCGGGCCTCGAGCTCCGCGTCGTCGGGCCAGGTCGCCGCCGCTTCGTCGATGGGCGCCGCCGGCGGCAATGCCGTGCACAGCAGGCAAGCAGCCACCGCGCCGAGCATCAGCGACTCCCGGCGAGCCGCGCCCTGGTCGGGCGGGCATCCGCGGGCTCGTAGCGATGCGACTCGAACAGCTCGTAGGCGGTCTGGAAATAGGCGAGACCGAGGCGCTCCAGCTCCGGGTCGCGCGGTGCCGGGCTGTAACGGTCATGCTCCGCGTCATACCGATAGGTATGCACCGACTTCTTGAGCCCGTAGACGACGATCTCGCCGTCGCGATAGACGGCGACGTCGTGGTTGTGGTTGAAGAACGCCACGCGCCCGTCCGCCGGCGCGTGCAGCACGTCCTGGCCGAAGAACGGCGCTTCGTAGGGCAGGCCCAGGAGTCCCAGCACCGTGGGCGCAACGTCGATCTGCGTCATCAGCGCATCCACGTGCCGTGGCCGGATGTGCTTCGGCGCGTAGATCATCAGCGGAATCTCGTAGGTCTTCAGCGGAATCTGCTCGCGGCCATAGACGCGCGCGCCGTGATCCGCCACGACCACGAACACGGTGTCCGCGAACCATGGATGGCTCTCCGCCGCGCGCAGGAACCGGCCGAGCGCGAAATCCGCGTAACGCACGCCCGCCGCCCGCCCGCCGCCCTCGGCCGGAATGCCGTACCGCTCGAGGCCGGGCCGGAACGTGAACGGCTTGTGGTTCGAGGTCGTCATGACGATCGAGAAGAACGGCTCGCCTGCCGCGTGCAGGCGGTCGAAGTGGCCGAGCGCGTGGTCGAACAGGTCCTCGTCGGCGACGCCCCAGATGTTCTCGAAGCGCACCGACTCGATGGACCGGCGGTCCTGGATCTCGAAGCCGTTGCCGGCATAGAAGTCGTTCATGTTGTCGAAGTAGCCATAGCCGCCGTACAGGAAGCTGGTGTGGTAACCGAGCGAGCGCATCACCGCGCCCCAGGTGGCGACGTTGTCATTGCCGGGACGGCGCAGGATCGAGACCGTGGGAATCGGCGGGATCGAGCTGGTGAGCGCTTCGAGGCCGCGCACGGTGCGGGTGCCCGAGGCATAGGCGTGCGGAAACCAGATGCCCTGCTGCGCGAACGCGTCGAACTCGGGCGTCAGGTCATCCTTCGAGCCGTACAGCCGGCTGAACTCGGCGCCGAAGGATTCGCTCGACACCAGCACCACGTTGAGCCGCCCGAGGCCGTCGGGCCTGGCCGGGAAGGCGCGATCCAGCCGGCCCTCCCCGAGGCGCGTGAAACGGCCGCCGCCGCGCGCCAGCTCGCGCGCCACGAGCGCCAGGTTCTCCTTCGGGTCCGCGCTCCGGTAGTTCGCGTGGTAGTCGATCTCGGAAGTGGTGGCCGCGCGCATGAAGCTGCTGATGCCGTTCTGCACCAGCTCGTTGGCGACGCGATTGTCGGCAAGCGACAGCAGGTCGGTCGGCCAGAACGCGACGGCGAGCGCGACCGCCGAGGCATGAGCTGCGAGCGGCCGCAAGCGCTCGCGCAATCCGGCGGGCGCTTCGCCGCCGTCGCCGACGAGGTGGCGGAGCCACCAGAGTGCGAAGCTTGCGGCCGCGGCCGAGGCGAATGCCGCCCACAGCACCGGATACTCGGCCCAGACGTCGCCCGCGACCTCGGTCGGGAAGGCGAGGTAGTCGAAGGCGACCAGGTTGAAGCGCGCGTCGAACTCCTGGAAGAAATAGGACTCGACCACCGCGAGGTACACCAGGCCGAAGACCGTCAGCCAGCTGCCGGCCGCCAGTACCCTGCGGTTCAGCGCGCCGCGGTACCAGCGGTCCGGCAGCAGCGCCGTGTAGAGCGCGAGCGGCATGAACAGGTAGAGCGCCACGACCGCGTCGTTGACCAGGCCACCGGCGAGGATGGCCGGCAGCGCGATCGCGCCGACGCCGGCCGCGGCGCCGTAGTGCCACCACAGCAGCGCGCGCGCGACTCCGCCGATGGCGAGGCTCGCGACAGCGAGGCAGATCAAGAGCTTGAGCCGGTGCGCCATCGCCGGTTGGACGGCAGCGGGGGCCGCAATCCACCGGTCGGGACGGGCCCGTCAGAATTCCCAGAGCACGCCGACGGACGGCACGACCGGCAGCCAGTCACTGCGCCGCGAGGCGAACACGACGCCATCGGCGCCGTCGGAAGTCGGCACGAGTTGCTGGCAGCAGCTGTTGCCCACGTTGAGCGCGTTCGTCACCTCGATCGTGACCGCGAGGCGGCCCGCGGCAAGCGGCCTGCGGTACTCCGCGCGCAGGTCGACGCCGATGCGGGACGGAAAGCGCGCGGCATTGCGCTCGCCGAGCGAAGCCGGCAGCACGCGCGTCGTGGGCCAGCCGCGTCGCGCCGAAGTGATCGCGCCAAGGCGCCAGTCTCCGCGCGTCCAGTCGAATCCCGCCGTGACCGCCCAGCTCTGGTCCCAGCTGCGCGGCACCCGTCGTCCCGCGACGATGTCCTTGGCCTCGGACCATGCCAAGGACGCCCACCAGCCCAGTTCCCGCGACTCGGAAACCAGCGACAGCTCCGCGCCGCGGATGTCGGCGGATTGCGGCACGATCATCACGCGGTCGGGCGCGACCTCGGGTACCACGGAAAGCGGGTCGAGCAGGTTCTCGAAGTGCGGCCGCGGGTCCGACTGCAGCTTGCGGAACCACTCGAGGCGCATGGCGAGGCCATCCGCAAAGCGGTGGTCGAAACCGGCGATGAAGTGATCCGACCGCTGCGCTTCCGGGAAAGCCGTCAGCCCATCCTCTACCTTCAGTTCGTGCACCTCGTCGGTCTGGTGGAAGCGCCCCCAGTGCGCGCGCAGGCTGGTGCCGTCGGCGACTTCCCAGCGCAGGCTGACCCGCGGGTCAGGGAGCCATTCCTCGGTGGTCGAATTCGCGGTGACGGTGCGCTGGGTGCGCAGACCCAGCTCGGATACCAGCGAATCTCCTAGCCTCCAGCGGTGGGTTGCGAACAGCGCCAGGCGCTCGCGCTTCGGAGAGATCGCCGCCGCTCGCGACAGCGCCGCATCGCGGGAGAACAGCGCGGCAACCGCGGCAGCGTAGGCGGCGTCCGCCGCGTAGAAATAGTCCGCTTCCTCGCTGACCCACTCGAACCCGCCTTCTAGCCAGTGATGCGCGCCCGCATCCCAGTCGATGCGTCCACGCAGTTCCTTGTAGGTGGAGGAGCGGCGGTCGTCGACCGTCGCCACCGCGTAGTCAGCGTCGTCCAATCGGCCCTGGCGCAGGGCGTGCACGCGGCTGTGGCCGAGCCACAGCGCGCCCTGCACCGTGTCGCCCCAGTTGCGGTCCGCGCGCAACCAGAAGTAGCGGGAGCGGCTCTCGATCTCAGCCTGCTCGAACTGGTCCTCGCGTTCGATGGCCAGTTCGTCGCGCGACCAGAGGAAATTGGCCGTCAGGCGCAACCGGTCCGGCTCACCGATTCCCAGCCGACCGTACGCGTCGCCGTAGGCCGGTTCGCCCGCATCGTGCGCGAACGCCTTGATGAAGGGCTTCAGCGTGCCGATGCGCGCCGCGCCGAGCCAGTCCATCGTGCCACCTCCGGTCCCGCCGCCGTGCCGCGCCATTGCGTTGAATACGGACAGGCCAAGCGCCGTGCGCGGCTCGTCGGTGGCTCCAATCGTGGTCAGGTCGAAGACGCCGGACATGCGGTTGCCGTAGCGCGCCGGAAAGCCGCCGGTGTAGACCTCGGCCTCCGCCAGCAGCCCGGGGTCGAGCACGCCGAACGGGCTCAGGTAGCCCGGCAGGTGGAAGGCCTGGCGCAGCGGAAAGCCGTCCAGCAGCGTCAGCACTTCGCCGGATTCACCGCCGCGGACACTGGATTGCGCCGACAGGCCGCCCTGGGCGATGCCCGGCAGACGGCCGATGGCGCGCAGCGCGTCCTCGCCGAGCACCGGCTGCGCGGCCAGCAGTTCCCCGCCGATGCGCACGGCGCCGCCGGTGGCCGAGTGATCGAGTGAGTAACGGCTGGTCGAGACCACGATGGCCGCGAGTTCGGTGCGCCCGGGCAACGGGCCTGAGTCGGGCGCCGTGACGGCGGCAGGCGCTGCCCGTGCCGGCGCGGCAACCACCGCATAAAGTCCCGGCCGCACGGCATCGAGCGCCAGGCCGTGCGGCGCCAGGATCTCGACGGCGATCCGCAGCGGCTCGCGGGACCCGGGCTCGGCGAGCACCGGCAGTTCCGGCGGCAGCAGCTCCGAGCTGTAGATGAAATCCAGTGCCGGCCCGCGCAGTTCCGCGAGCACCTCGGCGACCGGCCGGCCCTGGTAACGCGCCGCCTCGGCCGCAGCCGCGGGCGGACTCCAGCAGGCATGCGCGATCAAAAGGCCGGCGAGCAGCCGGCAGGCGGCGGAAACCATCCGCGAATCCTAGACGCCGGCGACGCCGGCCGCAGTCGCCGGCTGCACGAAGGGCTTGCGCGACTCCAGCCAGGACCACAGCGCGTCCCACTGCGCGAGCTCCGGCTGCACGCGCGCGGGGTTCATCTCGTGCAGGCCGAGGCCGTGTTCGCCCGCGTACACGTAGCTCTGCGAATCGCGCAGCGTGGTGACCACCGGGATCTGCATCTGGTCGAGGAAGCGCATCAGCGTGCGGAAGATGATGGTGTTCGGCCTGACCCGGTTCGCGATCACGCCGAGGCGGTTCTCGCGGCGCTTGATCTTGCCGGAGATCAGCAGGTGCCCGATGCAGCGCGAACAGGCATGGATGTCGGCGTCCGAAGGCATCACCGGTACCAGCACTGCGTCCGCATCGCGGACATGCTCGTTGAAGCTCTGCGGCTGCAGGGCCGCGGGCGTATCGACGACCACACGGTCGGTGCCCGGCGGCACGCGCAGCTGGAAGCTGCGGGTCACCCCGATCGCGCGCGAGAAGGCCTCCACGCCATGGATCGAGGCACGCGAACGCGGACGCTTCTCCAGCCAGCGCGAACTGGTGCCCTGCGGGTCGAAGTCCATCAGCGCGGTATTGAACCCGCGGGCCGCGTACATCGCGGCGATGCCCGTCGCGACCGTGGACTTGCCGGAACCGCCCTTGGGATTGAGCAGAACGATGCGGAGCATGGCACCCCCGGAGCCGACCATTGAGAGTACGCCCGCAGCCGCCCGCCGGGCAAGGCGGCCGCCTCAGGCCGCGCGACCCTCAGCCCGCCCGCTATACTGGCGGAAACTCCTTCACAGCCAAGGCCTTAGGTGATTCGTCCGCAAGTCGTCATCGTCGGGGCCGGGTTCGGCGGGTTGGCCGTCGCCCGGGGGCTCGCGCGTGCGCCAGCGGATGTCACGCTGATCGACCGGCACAACCATCACCTGTTCCAGCCGCTGCTCTACCAGGTCGCGACCGCGGGACTTTCGCCGGCCGAAATCGCCTGGCCGGTCCGCCGCCTGGTGCGCGGGCAGGCGAACACGCGGGTGCTGATGGGCGAAGTCACGGCCGTGGACCCCGCACGCCGCGTGGTGATGCTGGGCGACGGGCCCGTCGCCTGGGACTGGCTGGTGCTGGCGACCGGCGCGACGCACGGGTACTTCGGTCACGACGAGTGGGCCGTACATGCGCCCGGCCTCAAGAACCTCGACGACGCGACCGCGATCCGCGGCCGCCTGCTGCTCGCCTTCGAACGCGCCGAGATGGCTTCCAACCCGGACATCGCACGCCGTCTGCTCACGATCGCGATCGTCGGCGGCGGGCCGACCGGCGTGGAAGTGTCCGGCGCGATCGCGGAACTCGCCAGGCGCGCGCTCGCCGCCGATTTCCGCGCCATCGACCCGGCCCAGGCACGCGTGGTGCTGATCGAAGCCGGCCCGCGCCTGCTGCCGAACTTTCCCGAGCCGTTGTCGCGCTACACGGCCGACGCGCTCGGCAAGCTGGGCGTCGAGGTGCGGCTCGGGACACCGGTGAGCTGCTGCGACGCGGATGGCGTCACCGTGGGCGCCGAGCGGGTTCCCGCCGCGACGATCGTCTGGGCCGCAGGCGTCACCGCATCACCCGCCGCGTCCTGGCTCGGCATCGCCGGCGACCGCGCCGGGCGCGTGCCCGTCGGTTCCGATCTCACGGCGCCGGGCCATGACCATATATATGTGATCGGCGACACCGCGCTGGTGCGCGATGCGCGCGGCAAGCCGCTGCCCGGCATCGCGCCGGTCGCCAAGCAGCAGGGCGCCTGGGTCGCGCGGGCGATCCGGGCGCGGATGGTGGGCAGACCGGTGCGGGCATTCACGTACCGCGACGCCGGACTGCTCGCCACCATCGGGCGCAAGTCCGCGGTGATCGCGTATCGACGGCTTAAGCTGCGCGGCTGGCCAGCCTGGTGGCTGTGGGGCGCCGCACACATCTACTTCCTGGTGAGCCTGCGCAACCGGCTGCTCGTGGTGACGCAGTGGCTGTGGTCCTACTTCGCGTTCGAGCGCGGGGCGCGGCTCATCACGGGAGTCAGGCCGCGATAGCGCCCTCGCTCACTTCAGGAGCTCGATCAGCGTCCTGTCGCCCGCGAGCCGATCGACGGCGTCCGCACTCCAATCCCGCAGTGGCATGTCGCCGCGTTTCGGAGGAGCGGGTATGTATCGCCTGGCCACCAGTCTCGTGCTGATTCTGCTTCTCGCCGGCTGCAGCTCGGCCGGCAGCCTCGGGTCGGCCGCCGACCGGCTCGACCGGACGGCGCAGCGATACCATGAGCGAGTCGATTCGCGGCCGACCACCAGCCACACCGCGAATGACGCGGCACAACTGGCTGAGGCCGCGCGCGACTTCAATCCGCTACGTCGACCGCGCGCTGAACCACCCCGACAGCCGCCGCCACCGCTGAACGGCTGTCACCGGACGGATCGGGCTCAACCGGTGAAGCGGCGCCACCAATCGCGCAGCCGGCGCGAGAAGAAGTCGAAGCCCGGCGCGTAGCAGCCGTCCATGGCCTCGAGCGGCGCGTCGCGCGGCACCGCGACCGCGATCACTTCGCCGGCGCAGCCGGGCTCGGTCACGAGGCCGGTCTCGTAGTCGATCCACACCTCGTCGAGCGCTGCGGGCATCGGCGCCTGCCACGACGTCGCTCCAACTGCCGTCATGACGGCGGACCAGACCGGCAGCGCACCCTCCGCGCCGGTGAGGCCGGTAGGCGCGTTGTCGTCGTACCCGATCCAGACCGTGACCAGATGGCTGCCCGAGAATCCGGCGAACCAGCTGTCGCGGAGGTCCGACGAAGTGCCGGTCTTGCCGGCGGTCACGAGACCGGGCGGCAGCGACGCCGCGCCGGCACGGCCGGTGCCCAGCGTCATGACCTGGGCCAGCATGCGATTGAGCTGGTAGACCGAGACCTCGTCGGCCGCACGCTGCGCCGCGGGCGGCGTGCGGCGCAGGGCCTGGCCGTCGGGCGTGATGAAAGCCCGCACCGCGAATGGCGCGTGGGTGATGCCGCCGGCAGCAAACCCGCCATAGACCTGCGCCACTTCGAGCGGAGTCAGCTCGACGGCGCCGAGCAGGAGCGCCGGCAACTTCGGCGGCCTGCGTTCAAGGCCGAGCTCGCCGAACTTGGCCGTAACCGGGCCGAGCCCCACCTCGAGCCCGAGCTGTACCGTGGCCAGATTGCGCGATTCCGTCAGCGCGCGCACCAGCGGCAGCGGTCCCCTCGTCTCCAGGTCGAAATTCTGCGGGCGCCAGTTCTGCCCGCCCGCCATGCGGATCTCGATCGGCTCGTCGTGGAGCACGCTTGCGGCGTGATAGTGGCCGGTTTCGAGCGCCGCCAGATAGACGATCGGCTTGACCAGCGATCCGATTGGCCGGCGCGCGTCGAGCGCACGGTTGAACCCGGCCACGCGGGATTCCCGCCCGCCGACGATCGCGAGCACCTCTCCGGTCTGCGGCTGGGTGACGACCAGCGCGCCCTCGAGCCGGCGGTCCTTCGACCGCTGGCGGCGGTCGAGCCGCGCCAGCTGCTGGGTCAAGGCACGTTCGGCTATCGCCTGCACCCGCGGATCCAGCGTCGTGAAGACCTGCATGCCTTGCCGCGCGGGTTCCTCGCCGCGGGATTCGCGGCGCAGCTCGCGGCGGACGAAATCGAGGAAGGCCGGGTAATAGCCCTCGGTCGCGCGCGGCACGACGCCCAGCGGAAGCCTGGCGGCGGCTTCCGCCTCGGCCGGCGTGACGACGCGGAATTCCGCCAGTCGCGCGATGACGAAGTCGCGGCGGGCCTTGGCGCGTTCGGGCTGCGTGCGGGGATTGTAGTGGGACGGGCCGCGTACGATGCCCACGAGGAGCGCCGTCTCCGCAAGATCCAGTTCGTCCAGCGGCTTGCCGAAGTAGTAGCGGCTGCCGAGCCCGAAGCCGTGGATTGCGCGCTCGCCGTCCTGGCCGAGGTAGATCTCGTTGACGTAGGCGTTCATGACCTCGGGCTTGCTCGCGCGCCGTTCGAGCAGCATCGCCATGAGCGCTTCCTGCGCCTTGCGCCGCAGCGAGCGGCGCTCATCGAGGAACCAGCTCTTGACGAGCTGCTGGGTGAGCGTGCTGCCGCCCTGCTCGACGCGCCCGGCGCGCAGGTTCGCCCAGGCCGCGCGTGCGATCGCCTTCGGGTCGATGCCCGGGTGGGAATCGAAACTGCGGTCCTCGATCACCTTGAGGGCCGCCGGCAGCAGCGGTGGCACGTCGCCGGGAGCGACGACAATGCGATCCTCGCCGTGCACCGGGAACAGGCTGCCGATCAGGAGCGGCTCGAAGCTGGCGACGGCCAGACCGCGACCGGCGGAGTCGGTCAGCGAGCGAATGGCGTCGCCATCCGCGGTGACGCGCAGCAGCTGCGTCTCGCGCTGGCGGTCGGCAAAGCGCGCCTTGCGCAGCATGACATCGAATCGCGTTCCCAGCCGCCGATAGCTGCCAGGCTTCGCGCCACTGCCGGACTGGTAGCCCAGGCGCTTCAGTTCCTGTTCCAGCGCAGCCGCCGGCAGCGGCAGCCCCGGGCGCAGTTCGAGCGGGCGCGCAAAGACCTGAGTCGGCACGTCCCAGCGCCGACCCATGAACTGCCTGGCGACGACGTGGTCGAGCCAGGCGACGTACAGGCTGCCGGTGGTCACTATCACGAGCAAAGCGCCGAACAGGAGACGCCGGCGCCAGGACAGCCTGGCGACCGCTCGGGTTCGCGTTGCGTGCGGGTCGCCCAGAAGCGCCACCTGTACCTGCCTGCCGGGTGCCGGCGGACAATGTACGCCTTGAGACGCCAGGCGGAGGTGTTTGTTTCACCGACCGCGAGTCAAGCGGTCAGCCGGGACCGGGCCGGCACTCCGAACTCCTGCCCCCGTTCGCGCGCAGCATGTCCACGTAGTATTCCGCATAGCCCAGCGCCATGCGGCGCATGCGCTCGTCACCGAGCAGCGATGCCACCCCGGCCTGCCAGCCCGCCGCACACTGCTGCGGCGCGGCATCGCTGGTCACGCAATCCATGAACGCGTTGAATGCCCCGCGATAGGTATCGAACTGCACGCGGCTCATGGGTTCGCCGTGCCCGGGAATCGCCGACCTGAATGGCACGGCCCAGACCTCGTCGAGCGCAGCGCGCCACTGGTCGGGACAAGCGGTTTCGAAGAAAGGCGCGGGCAGCGTCACCAGGTCGCCGACAACCGCGACGCCGGTCCTGCGGTCGTAGATCCAGATGTCCGCCTCCGTGACCGCGCGGTCTGTCACGCGCAGGTCGAGCTTGCGGCCGGCGAGGCGGCGCAGGCCGCCCTTTCCGACGACCACGTCGGGCCGCAGGCTTTCGCGCTCCGCCATCGTCTGCACGAAGATCTCGATTTCGTCCTTCTCGGCCGCGCTCACGTCCGGGTCCTCGAGCCGCGGCCGCTGGGCCACGAGATTGCGCGCCAGGAACCCGCCGTCCGCGAGCGCGCGATCCACGGCAGCCGTCGCGTACAGCCGCGCGCCCGGGTGAGCCGCCTTGATGCGTCCGTTGCCGCTCGAGTGATCCAGATGCCAGTGCGTGTTGACGATCGTGGCCACGGGCTTTCCGCGCGCCGCGGCCAACGCGAGGATCGCGTCGCTGTGCCAGGCGTGTCGCCCCGTGTCGATCACGACCAGGCCCTCGGGCGCCTCGAAAACCACGGTGTTCCCGTCCGGTCCGCGCATGGGCAGCATGTCCCCGCGCAGCAACGTGACGCCCGGTGCGATCGTTTCGGGCGGCGGCGCCGTGACCGGCCGTGCGGCAGCCGACGCACACGACGTGACGCTGGCAACCAGCACGACGATGATGGATTTCATGCGCAACTCCCGCTCCGCGCGATTCGCGCGCTTCCCGCCAATCCTAGGGCGGGCAGAATGGCGGCGGTCGACACCCGCGACGGGGCGTGGCCGGCGTGAGGCGGGCGTATGCGCCGCCGCCCGTCAGGGTTGCGGCGACGCGAACACTTGCACCCAGAAAATGCGCCCGGCCGCTCGCGGCTCGACTGCGTGACCGGCGCCCAGCTCGGTGAAGTCCGGGTCCATGATGTTGGCGCAGTGGCGCGGGCTCTTGAGCCAGCCCGCGACGACGGTCTCCGCCGTCGGCTGGCCGGAAGCGATGTTCTCTCCGGTGAAGCGCCAGCGGTAGCCGGCGCGCGTGACGCGCAGGGCAGGCGTGCTACCGTCGTGCCCGGCGTGGTCCAGCTCGCCACGCGAGGCCATGTCGCGGGCGTGGGCGAGCGCAACGCTCTGCAGCGTGGCGGAGAACACCAGTGGTGGTGCCGCGCCGTGGCGTTTCCAGCCGCAGCGTCGCGGCTGCGACCGCGCCTCGTTTACGAGCTGCAGGATGCGCTGGCCGGCGTCTCCATCGACGATCCCGGCTTGGGCGACGCGCGAGCGGTCGATGGCGGGCCCCATCGCGAGCACGGCCAGCAGCAACGGAATGCAGCAGACGGCTTTCATGGCGTATCGCATACCGGCCATTCTGCCAGCGGGTGACGCGCTGCGCCGCTGCTACAATCCGTGGCCGTACGGTTCCCGGAGCGATTCCGATGCCGCAGAAGAAGGATCGCAGCAAGCGGGTGTTCACCGGCGTCTATTTCGACCGCGCGCAGCACGATGCGCTGCGCGCGCTCTCGGATCGCACGCGCGTGCCGCTCGCGGCCTACTTGCGCGAAGCCGTGGACATGCTGCTCGACAAGTACGGCGCCAGGGCTTCCCGGGCGCGCACCAGGCCGCCCAGGACGCAGGCGGGCCAGCCGCTGACCGGGCGGGGGCTGCGGGGCCGTCAGGACCCCGGGTCCTGAGTCCGGCGCATCAGCGTGCTCTTGCCGAACAGCGAGCCCACCAGGTCGACGACGACCCCGGCCGTGCGATTGTGCACGTCGAGTGCGGGGTTGAGCTCGGTGACGTCGAGCGACGCCAGGAGCCCGGTGTCCGCCACCATTTCCATGCACAGTTGCGCCTCGCGGTAGGACGGGCCGCCCGGCACGGTCGTGCCGACGCCGGGCGCGATGTCGGGGTCGAGGAAGTCGACGTCGAGGCTGACGTGCAGGTGAGTGCCGCCGTCGAGCCCGGCCAGGGCCGCGTTCATCGTCGCGCGCATGCCCTGCTCGTCGATGTAGCGCATGTCGAAGACCTCGAAGCCGAGCTCGTGGACGAAGCGCTTCTCGCCGGGATCCACGCTGCGGATCCCGATCTGGCGGATCTCGGACGGCCGCAGGGCCGGGCCCTTGCCGCCAATTTCAACGAGCGCCTCGGGCCCGTGGCCGAGGAGTATCGCGACCGGCATGCCGTGAATATTGCCGCTCGGCGTGAGCACGCTCGTATTGGCGTCCGCGTGGGCGTCGAACCAGAGGACGCGCAGCGCCTTCCCTGACCGGCGCGCGCGCTGCGCCGCGGCCGCGATCGCGCCGATCGCGAGCGAGTGATCGCCGCCGATGAGAATGGGCAGCCGTCCCGCCGCGTACTCTGCGCGGCAGGCCTCGAATACGGCGCGATTCCACGCGACGACCTGGGGCAGGTGGCGGTAGCCTTCTACGGGCGGCAGGCCCGGATTGCCCGGTCCCTGGAGATTGCCGCGGTCGGCCACCTCGACACCCTGTGAATCGAGCATGGCCTGCAGCTGCGCCACGCGCAGCGCCTCCGGACCCATGGACGCGCCGCGGGTGCCGGCGCCGACGTCCGTGGGTGCGCCGACGAGCGATACCTTCTTCACAACTTTCGCGATTGGCTTGTCCGCCTGCCCGCGTCCAACCGGGTGTGCGCCGCCAATGATGGACCGAAGGTCCGGGTGCCGCAACGCCCATCGTCGCGCGAGTTGCTGCCCATGACCGAAGCCCACCGCCGATATCTCAGCACCCTGCAGGCCGCGTCGGCCGCGGCATTGGCACGCTTCGGGAAATACCTGGAACGTCGGCGCACGCGCACGATTTTCGCGTCTTTCCTGGCATCTTCGCTGCTGCTGGCGGCGTTCTCCGGCATCGACATCAGCATCTCGGGAATGTTCTTCGACCACGGGTTCCACCTGGCAAGCCAGCGCTGGGCGAACCTCCTGCATGACAGCGTGCGCGACTTCATCGTTCTCGCAACGGTGTCGGTCGCCGGGATCTACGTCTTCAACCGCGTAACGAGGCGCAAGCTGTTCGCAGTCGACGGCAGGAAGGTCGCCTACCTGCTCCTGGTCCTGGTTCTCGGGGCCGGCCTGATCGTCAACGTGGCGCTCAAGGACAACTTCGGCCGCGCCAGGCCGAGGGACATCGCGGAGTTCGGCGGTTCCGAGCAGTTCACCCCGGCGTTCGTGATCTCCGACGCCTGCGACCACAACTGCTCGTTCTCGTCGGGCGATTCGGCGGGCGCATTCTTCGCACTGGCGTTCGTCCTGACGGCAACGAGGAAACGAGCGGTCTCCACGGTGGGCGTCGGGTTTGGTGTCCTGGTCTCGGCTGCCAGGATCGCCACCGGCGCCCATTTCTTCTCGGATACGGTGGTCTCGTTCTTCGTGATGCTGATCGTGGCGGACTTTCTCCAGTTCCACATGCTGGGCCCGGATCCCGAGCCGCTGGCGCACAAACCGGCGGCGGAAACCGGCATCCTGATCGGCGCGGCCGGGAAGTCCCTGCCGTGATGCCGCAGATACCGATGGCGCATGGCTGGCGACCCAGACTCAGGATGTCGCACACGAGCTTTGCGGTCGTGTTTCCGGCATTCCTGTATTTCGCCTGCAACGCGCTCAACATCGACAGGCTGGCCCGGTGGTTCACCGGCAAGGACGGACTGGACTACGTGGCGCTGGCGGCCTACCTGCTGGCCGGGCTGTGCCTGTTCATTGCCGTCTTCGCGCTGCTGGCCCACCGGCGGACCGTCAAGCCGGCGGCCATCCTGTTCGTGGTGCTGAGCGTTGCCGCGGCCTATTTCATCGACAAGTACGACGTCGCCATCGACAGCTCGATGATGTTGAACGTGGTCCACACGGATTCGACGGAAGTCGGTCAGCTGCTTTCGGCACAGATGCTGCCCTACGGGGTGTTCCTGATCGCGCTGCCGGTGCTGGCCATCGTCTGTGCCGAGATCACGTTTCGGCCGTCCGGAAGGTACCTGTTCGCCACATCCGGGCTGATCGCCGCTGCCCTGGTCATCGCCATGGCCGCGCTGTACCTGAACTACAACCCCATCCATCGCGCCGGCAACATATCGAGGAAGCAGATCGTCTATTCGCTGGTTCCGATCAACTTCCTGTCCGGCGGCATCAGTGCCGCATACAAGTCCGTGAAGCCTTACTTCGCGACGGACAGGAACGACATCGCGATACCCGGCCGCGTGGAGTCCCCGGGCGACCTGGTGGTCGTGCTCGCAATCGGCGAGGCTTCCAGGAGGCGGAATTTCAGCCTCTATGGATACGGCCGGCGGGACACCAACCCCGCCCTGGCGAAGACCGGCGGGCTTCGCCTTCTGGACGGCGTCGCCCGGCGCGGATCGACCCTGAACGCACTGCCGGAAATTCTCGAGAAGGATGGCATCAAGCTGCCGGCCATCGTCTCCGGGCTCGGCATACCGACGTCGTGCTACGTCAACTACAGCCTGTACGACAACTGCTCGTCGGTGGGTGAAGTCAAGGTCAGCAACTGCGGCCACGGCGGAAAGTGCTACGACGAGGACGTCATCCCGCTGCTGCAAGGGAATCTGGGCGGCTACGAATCCGGCAAGAGATTCATCGTCCTGCATCTCGGCGGCGGCAGCCACGGGCCGCTGTACCGCGAGCGGCACCCGCCAGAGTTCGAGCTGCTGCGGCCGGCGTGCCGCGATGCCGACGTGGCGAACCAGTGCACGGTCGAGGAACTGTACAACGCCTACGACAACACGATCCTGTACGTGGACCATGTTCTCGACGGGATCCTGAGGACTCTGGACCGGTCGGGAGCACCGTACGTGTTCATCTACCTGTCGGACCATGGCGAATCGCTGATGGAGGAGGGCCGGCTGTTTCACGGGATGCCGCCCGGCTGGTCGTTGCCACCGGAGCAGGCGGAGATTCCGCTGATCGTGAAGGCGTCCGTGCCGGTCTCGATCCTGGAACGTCGCGAGTACCTCCAGGAGCACGTGTTCGACACGGTGCTGGACCTGTTCGGCATCCGGACGCCGCTGTTCGACAATGACGGAGGCTTCATCAAGCGGCGCAGCGGAACGGCCGCCGATGAGGGCCGCGACTCGAAGCAGGTGGTCGGGGTGACAGGATTTGAACCTGCGACTCCTACGTCCCGAACGTAGTGCTCTACCAGGCTGAGCTACACCCCGAACTCGTGGACTGCGGATCGGTCAGGCGCTGCGCGACACCGCATACCTTGCGAGTGCCGCGAGCCCGTCGCGGAAGGCCGAGGCGGGAATCCCGGCCAGGATCTCGATCGCGCGGCTCGCCTCGTTTTCGGCGAGTCGGGCAGTGTAATCAAGACCCCCCGTGCTTTCAACGACTTGGCGTATCCGTGCCTGGTCCTCGGTGCCGCCCTCCGAGATGACGCTCCTGATCATCGCCGCGTCCGCCGGGGCGGAGCGCTGGAGCGCGTGGATGAGCGGCAGCGTGGGCTTGCCCTCGGCCAGGTCGTCGCCGACGTTCTTGCCGAGTTCCTCGGTGTCGCCGCGGTAGTCGAGCGCATCGTCCACGAGCTGGAAGGCGATGCCGAGGTGCTTGCCGTAGCGCGCCAGCGCCGCCTCGATGGGCGCGGGTGCCCGGGCCACGATCGCCGCGATCTGTGCGCCGGCTTCGAACAGCCGCGCGGTCTTGCGGTAGATCACTTCCATGTAGCGGATCTCGGTGGTGTCGGGGTCCCCGGAGTTCATGAGCTGCATGACCTCGCCGGCGGCGATGGTGTTGGTCGCATCCGCCATCACCCGGATCAGCGCCGGCGAGTCGAGCGCCGCCATCATCTGGAACGCGCGCGAGTAGAGGAAGTCGCCGACCAGCACCGAGGCGGGATTGCCGAAGGCCTCGTTCACGGTGTCGCGGCCGCGGCGCTTGGCCGAATCGTCGACGACGTCATCGTGCAGCAGCGTCGCCGTGTGGATGAACTCGATCAGGGCCGCGGCCGGGATGTGGTCGGAATCGCGGATGCCGGCCGCGCGGGCGGCGAGCACCACGAGCAGCGGCCGGATGCGCTTGCCGCCGGCGCCGACGATGTACTCGCCGACCTGGTTGACGAGCGCCACGTCGCTGCCCAGCTGGCGGCGGATCTCGGCATCCACGGCCTCGAGGTCCGCGGCGACCAGCGCCCGTAGGTCCTTGAGTTGCATGGCTTCCTGGAGGCTCCCCTGCGGCTGGCGCATCCTAGCGGCAAACACCGGCCCGGGGAACTTCGGGGCGATCCGCCCGGTTTGACCCCCGGGGGTCCCGACACTACAATTGCCGGCTCTTTTTGGAGTCCAGTCAATCATGTACGCCGTCATTGCCACCGGGGGCAAACAGTACCGGGTGAGCGAAGGCACCGTCGTGCGGATCGAGAAACTCGACGCCGACGCGGGTGCCACCGTGGAGTTCAACCAGGTGCTGCTGGTGGGCGAGGGGGCTGACGTCGCAGTCGGCGCTCCTTATGTCACGGGCGCGCGCGTGACGGCAACGGTGCAGGCGCACGGCAAGGCCGACAAGGTCGGCATCACCAAGTTCCGGCGCCGCAAGCACTACCTGCGCCAGAAGGGCCACCGCCAGCCGTACACCGAGGTCAAGGTGACCGGCATCACGGCGGCCTGAAGACCGAACGAGGACAGAGACATGGCACACAAGAAAGCCGGCGGCAGTACCAAGAACGGCCGCGAATCGCAGTCGAAGCGGCTTGGCGTCAAGAAGTTCGGCGGCGAGCGCGTGCTCGCGGGCAACATTCTCGTGCGCCAGCGCGGCACCCCGTACCGCGCCGGCGACAACGTCGGCATCGGCACCGACCACACGCTGTTCGCGCTCAAGACCGGCCGCGTGCAGTTCCGGAAGAAGGGCTCCGACGGGCGCACCTTCGTGTCGGTGCTTCCGGACTGAGCCGGGGCCGTCAGGATCGAGGAAAGACCCCGGCCCGGCCGGGGTTTTTCGTTGGGGCCAGCGCATGAAATTCGTCGATGAAGCGATGGTGAAGGTCGTCGCCGGCCATGGCGGGCGCGGCGCGGTCAGCTTTCGCCGCGAGAAGTTCGTGCCCTTCGGCGGTCCGGACGGCGGCGACGGCGGGCTGGGCGGCAGCGTCTGGCTGCGCGCACAGGAAGGCATCAACACCCTCGTGGACTACCGCATCCGGCACACCTTCCGCGCGCAGAACGGCCAGCCGGGTGGCGGCCAGGACTGCACCGGCAGGAGCGGCGAGGACCTGTACGTGCCGATGCCGGTCGGCACGGTCGTGATCGACGACGACACCGGCGAGGCCCTGGGCGACCTGTCGAAGGCCGGTCAGGTACTGCTGGTCGCCAAGGGCGGCAAGGGCGGCTGGGGCAACCAGCGATTCAAGAGCTCGGTCAACCGCGCGCCGCGACAGATCACGCCGGGGCTGCCGGGCGAGTCGCGGACACTGCGTGTCGAGTTGCGCCTGCTCGCGGACGTTGGCCTGCTCGGGCTGCCGAATGCCGGCAAGTCCACGCTGATCCGCGCGGTGTCCGCCGCGCGTCCCAAGGTGGCCGACTACCCCTTCACCACGCTGCACCCGCAGCTCGGCGTGGTCTCGGTCGGCCCTGCGAAAAGTTTCGTGATGGCGGACATCCCGGGCCTGATCGAGGGCGCGGCGGAGGGCGCGGGGCTCGGCATCCGCTTCCTCAAGCACCTGCAGCGCACCCGGCTGCTGCTGCACCTCGTGGACATCGCGCCGCCGGACCCGGATGCGGATCCGGTCGAGGGTGCGCGCGCGATCGTGAAGGAGCTGAAGAAGTTCAGTCCGGAACTGGCGAAGAAGCCGCGCTGGCTGGTGCTCAACAAGATCGACCTGGTGAGCGGCGCGGAGCGCGAGCGCCGCTGCGCCGACATCGTGCGGCGGCTGCGCTTCAAGGGCAGGGTCTTCCGGATTTCCGGCGCCACCGGCGAGGGCACGAAGGAGCTGTGCCAGGCCGTGATGCAGCAGCTCGAAGAAAAAGGGGACGCGTCCAATTAAGGAAGGCCGGTCAATCGACCGGCTTTCCTTAATTGGACGCGTCCCCTTTACGACATCGCCTTGACCTGGCTGGCGAGGCGGCTCTTGTGCCGGGCAGCCTTGTTCCGGTGGATGATGCCCTTGCGCGCCATCGAGTCGATGACCGGCATCGCATCCTTGAGCGCGGCCTGGGCGTCCTTCTTGTTGCCGGCGTTGATCGCGGCAACGACCTTGCGCACGGCGCTGCGCACCTTGGAGCGGTGAGCGACGTTCTGCGCGCGGCTGGCAAGCGCCTGGCGGGCCCGCTTTTCGGCTGACTTGGTGTTGGCCATAAGGGCGCGCATTGTCCGGATGCGGGGCCCGGTTGTCAACGCGGTATAGTGCCCGGCGCATGCACCGCGGATTCCTGCGCAGCACCTCGGTCGTCGGCTCCCTGACCCTGCTGTCGCGCGTGACGGGAGTCATACGCGACCAGGTCTACCTGATCGCGTTCGGCGCCAGCCCGCTGATGGACGCCTTCCTGGTCGCCTACAAGATCCCGAACTTCCTGCGCCGCCTCACCGCCGAGGGCGCCTTCTCCCAGGCCTTCGTGCCGGTCATCTCGGAGTACCGCGTGCGCCGCGAGCATGCGGAGGTCCGCGGCCTGGTCGCCGGCGTCGCCGGCGTGTTCGGGGCGGTGCTGTTCGTGGTCGCCGCGGCCGGTGCGGTCGCGGCGCCGGTGCTGGCCTTCCTGTTCGCGCCGGGATTCCGCGACGACGTGGGCCGTTTCGACCTCACCGTCGAGATGCTGCGCTTCACCTTTCCCTACATCTTCTTCATCTCGCTGGTGGCGCTCGGCAGCGGCGTGCTGAACAGCTACGGCCGCTTCGCGATGCCGGCCTTCAACCAGGTGCTGCTGAACGCGGTCATGATCGCGACCGCGGCGCTCATCGCGCCGCACTTCGAAAGGCCCGGACTGGTGCTCGCGATCGGCGTGTTCGTGGCGGGCTTCGTGCAGCTCATTGCGCTGTTTCCGGCACTGCGCGGACTGGGGCTGCTGCCCCGGCCGCGCTTCGACCTCGCGCACGAGGGCGTCAGGCGCATCGCGCGGCTCATGCTGCCCGGCATCTTCGGCTCGTCGGTCGCGCAGGTGTCGCTGCTGCTCGACACGATCATCGCCTCCTTCCTGATGGTCGGCAGCGTCACCTGGATGTACGCGGCCGACCGCCTGGTGGAGTTCCCGATGGGCGTGTTCGCGATCGCGCTCGCCACGGTCATCCTGCCCGGGCTGTCGTCGCATCACGCGGCCGAGTCGCGCGAGAAGTTCAACGCGACGCTGGACTGGGCATTGCGGCTGACCGTGACCATCGCGACCCCGGCGGCCGTCGGCCTGCTGATGCTCGCGGGACCCCTGATCGCGACCCTATTCGGCTACGGCAAGTTCGACGACCGCGACGTGCTCATGTGCGGCTATGCGCTGATGGCCTATTCGCTGGGCCTGATCGGCTTCTCGCTGGTCAAGGTTCTGGCGCCCGGCTACTTCGCGCGGCAGGACACGAAGACGCCGGTCAAGGTGGGCATCATCGCGCTGTCGGTCAACATGGGCTTCAACCTGGCGGTCGTGGTGCCGGCCCATCTCGCGGGATTCCCGGTGCCGCACGCGCTGCTCGCGCTCTCCACCGGCCTGTCGGCGCTGCTGAACGCCACGCTGCTCTATCGCGGCCTGCGCCTGCGGGGCGTGTACACGCCGAGCGCGACCTGGCGCCGGCTGCTGCCGCAGGTGCTGCTGGCCTCGGCGGCGATGGCGGCCTTCCTGTGGTGGGCCTCGGGTGACTGGTCGGCCTGGAACGGCCTGCGCGCCGCGGAGAAGGCCTGGCGCATGGCGCTCACCGTCGCGGGCGGCGCGGCCGTGTACTTCGCGGCCCTCTGGGTCGGCGGACTGCGACCCCGGCACCTGAAGTCCCTATAATTCCCCCAAGCAGGTTTCTTCCATCCGGCGGGCCGATGCTGATCCGACGCGGCGACGAACCCTGCCGGAACGCGCGCCGCGGATGCGTGGTCGCGATCGGCAATTTCGACGGCCTGCATCTCGGGCACCAGGCGATCCTCGACGTGCTGCGCCGCTGCGGCCGCGAGGAGGGATTGCCCGCCGCGGTGCTGACCTTCGAGCCGCACCCGCGCGAGCACCTCGCGCCGGAGGCCGCGCCGGCGCGGCTGATGCGGCTGCGGGACAAGGCGGAGGCGCTCGCCGCGCAGGGCATCGACGAGCTGCGCGTGCTGCGGTTCGGCGCGGCGGTGAGCCGGTGGGACGGGATGACGTTCATAGAGCGCGTGCTGGTGCGCGCCATGGGAGCGAAGCGGGTGGTGATCGGCGAGGGCTTCCGGTTCGGGCGCGGCCGCGGCGGCGACGTGATGCTGCTGCGGGGCGCCGGCGCGACAAGCGGCTTTCGCGTGGACGAAGTCCCGCCCTTTGCGGTCGGCGGCATGCCCGCGAGCTCCACCCGGGTGCGGCAGGCGCTCGCGGCGGGACGCCTGGAAGATGCGGGAGCGCTCCTGGGCCGCGACTTCCGCATCAGCGGCCGCGTGATTGCGGGTGCGCGCCTCGGGCGCAAGCTCGGCTTTCCGACCGCGAACCTGCGCCTGCACCGGCGCAGGTCGCCCGTCGCCGGCATCTTCGCGGTGCGCGTGTCGGGCCTCGCCTTCGAGCGCCGGCCGGGCGTCGCCTCGGTCGGCACGCGGCCGGCCGTGGGCGGGAGCGAGTGGCTGCTCGAGGTGCACCTGTTCGACTTCGAGGCCGACCTGTACCGCCAGCGCCTGGACGTGGATTTCATCGCGCGGCTGCGCGACGAGATCGCATATGACAATCTGGGCGCCATGACCGAGCAGATGCATCGCGACGCGGCGCAGGCGCGCGCCTTGCTGGCCGCCTGAGGACCGAGCGTGGACTACAAGCTGACCCTGAACCTGCCCGCGACCGACTTCCCGATGAAGGCGGACCTCGCGAAGCGCGAGCCGGCGATGGTCGCGAAGTGGCTCGAGCAGGACATCTACGCGCGGCTGCGCGCGCGCGCGGCCGGCCGGCCGAAGTTCGTGCTGCTGGACGGCCCGCCCTACGCCAACGGCGCCATCCACATCGGCCACGCGGTCAACAAGATCCTCAAGGACATCATCGTCAAGTCGCGGATGCTGGACGGCTGCGACTCGCCCTACGTGCCGGGCTGGGACTGCCACGGACTGCCGATCGAGCAGCAGGTCGAGAAGAAGCACGGCCGCGTCGGGCAGAAGCTGGACGCGGACGCCTTCCGCAAGGCCTGCCGCGAGTTCGCGGCCAGCCAGGTCGAGGTGCAGAAGGCGGACTTCCAGCGCCTCGGCGTCATCGGCGACTGGAAGGATCCGTATTTGACGATGGCCTCGCGCTTCGAGGCCGAGCAGCTGCGCGGCTTCGCGGGCATCATCCGCCGCGGCCACCTGGTGCGCGGCTTCAAGCCGGTGCACTGGTGCCTGGACTGCCGCTCGTCGCTCGCCGAGGCGGAAGTCGAGTACGAGGACCGCACCTCGCCCTCGATCGACGTGCGCTACGCCATCGCGGACCCGATGGATGCCGCGCGCCGCTTCGGCCTGGTCACCGAAGACCTGGCGCAGGCCTCGGTCGCGATCTGGACCACGACGCCGTGGACGCTGCCCGCGAGCCAGGCGGTCTGCCTGCACCCGCTGCTCGACTACGTGCTGGCGGAGTTCGAGCGCCCGGCCGGAACCGAGCGGCTGGTCGTCGCGGAGGGACTGCTGGAAGCCGTTGCGAAGCGGATCGGCGCCAGCGCGACGCGCGTGCTGGCGAAGGCCAGCGGCGAGAAGCTCGAAGGGTTGCGGCTCGCGCATCCGTTCTACGAGCGCGAGCTGCCGGTGGTGCTGGGCGACCACGTGACGCTCGAGACCGGTACCGGCGCGGTGCACACGGCGCCCGGGCATGGCGCCGAGGACTACGAGATGGGCCGCCGCTACGGCCTGCCGATCGACAACCCGGTGGGCCCGGACGGGCGCTTCGTCGCCGGCACGCCGCAGGTCGAGGGCCTCTCCGTATTCGACGCCAATGCCACGATCGTGGACATCCTGCAGCGGGAGCACCGCCTGATCCACCAGGAACCTTACCCGCACAGCTATCCGCACTGCTGGCGGCACAAGTCGCCGGTGATCTTCCGCGCCACGCCGCAGTGGTTCCTGAGCATGGAGAAGCAGGGGCTGCGACGCGATGCGCTGGCGGCGATCCGCACCGTGCGCTGGGTGCCGGACTGGGGCGAGCAGCGCATCACCAGCATGATCGAGACGCGCCCCGACTGGTGCATCTCGCGCCAGCGCGCCTGGGGCGTGCCGCTCGCCATGTTCGTGCACAAGGAAACCGGCGAGCCGCACCCGCAGACGCCGGAGCTGCTGGAACGGGTCGCGGAGCTGGTCGAGAAGGGCGGCATCGAGGCCTGGTTCGCATTGAACCCGCGGCACCTGCTCGGCGACGAGGCGCTGGTGTACGAGAAATGCGACGACGTCATGGACGTCTGGCTGGACTCCGGCTCGGTGCACCACTGCCTGCCGGCGCTGCGGCCGGAGACCATCCCGTTCCCGGTGGACGTGTACCTGGAGGGCTCCGACCAGCACCGCGGCTGGTTCCACAGCTCGCTGCTCGCCTCGGTCGCCGGCAAGGGCGTCGCGCCCTACCGCCAGGTCGTCACCCACGGCTTCACCGTGGACGACACGGGCCGCAAGATGTCGAAGTCGCTCGGCAACGTGGTCTCGCCGCAGAAGGTGATGCAGTCGCTCGGCGCCGACGTGCTGCGGCTGTGGGTCGCGGCTACGGACTACAGCGCCGAGATCGCGGTGTCCGACGAGATCCTGAAGCGCATGACCGACAGCTACCGGCGCATGCGCAACACGGTGCGCTTCCTGCTCGGCAACCTGGCGGGCTTCGACCCGCAGCGCGACGCGGTGCCGGTGGCGGACATGGTCGGCATCGACCGCTGGGCGCTGGCGACGGCCGCGCGGCTGCAGCAGGAGGTCGTCGAGGCCTACCGCAGCTACGACTTCCACCTCGTGTACCAGAAGGTGCACGGCTTCTGCGTGGTCGAGCTGGGCGCGTTCTGGCTCGACATCCTGAAGGACCGGCTCTACACGATGCCGGCGGCCAGCGCCGGACGCCGCTCGGCGCAGACCGCGATGCACCACGTGGCGGAGGCGATGGTGCGCTGGCTCGCGCCGATCCTGAGCTTCACGACGGAGGAGATCTGGCCGTATCTGCCGGGTCCGCGCGACGAGTCGGTGCTGTTCGCGACCTGGTGGCCGCTGCCGGAGGCGAGAGCCGCGGGCGACGTGGACTGGGACGCGGTGATCGCGCTCAAGGCCGACGTGGCGCGCGAACTCGAGCGATTGCGCGCGGCGGGCGCGCTGGGCGCGCCTCTGGAGGCCGGGGTGGACGTCTATCTCGACGACGTGCAGCATCGGCGCATGGCGGCCATCGGCGACGAACTGCGCTTCGTGCTGATCACCTCGCAGGCCAGGCTGCGCCCGGCGTCCGCGCGGCCTGCGGAGGCCGTGGCGGCAACCTCCGTGGCGAAGGAGGGCGCCTGGATTTCGGTGTCGGTGCTCGATGCGAGGAAGTGCGCGCGCTGCTGGCACCGGCGCGAAGACGTCGGCAGCGACCCGCGGCACCCGGAGATCTGCGCGCGCTGCGTCGGCAACCTGGACGGCCCCGGCGAAACGAGGCATCACGCATGAACGAAACCGTGGTCGCGAAGAAGTCCGCGCTGGTCTGGCTGTGGCTGTCGGCCTCGGTCGTGGTCCTCGACCAGCTCACCAAGTGGATCGTGGTGCAGCAGTTCGCGCTGTTCGAGATCCTGCCGGTGGCGCCGTTCCTCGAGCTGACGCGCCTGCACAACGAGGGCGCCGCATTCAGCCTGCTCGCGCAGGCGGGCGGCTGGCAGCGCTGGTTCTTCCTGGCGCTGGCCGGCGGGATCACGGTGCTGATCGGCTGGTGGCTCTCCACGCTGCCGGCGCGCGGGCATCCCTGGCTCACGATCGGCCTGGCGCTGATCCTGGGCGGCGCCATCGGCAACGGCATCGACCGCGCCCGCGACGGCTACGTGGTGGACTTCCTGCACTTCCACTGGGGCGGCGCGTACTTCCCGGCCTTCAACGTGGCCGACATCGGCATCACGACCGGCGCCATCATGCTGATCATCGACGCGATCCTGCACACGCGCCGGGTCAAGGAGCGCGGCGCGTGAGGGTGCTGCTCGCCAACCCGCGCGGCTTCTGCGCCGGGGTGGACCGGGCCATCGACATCGTCGAGCGCGCGCTCGAGCTGTTCGGCGCGCCGATCTACGTGCGCCATGAGGTGGTGCACAACCGCCACGTGGTCGAGCGCCTGCGCGGCATGGGGGCCGTGTTCGTGGACGAACTCGACGCAGTGCCGGACGGCGCGACCGTCATCTTCAGCGCCCACGGCGTGCCCTCGCGCGTGGAGCAGGAAGCCGCCCGCCGCGGGCTCGCCGTATTCGACGCGACCTGCCCGCTGGTCACCAAGGTGCACATGGAAGTCGGGCGCTACGCGCGCGACGGCTTCGACGTGATCCTGATCGGCCACGCCGGGCACCCGGAAGTCGAGGGCACCATGGGCCGGTTCGACGCCGCCTGCGGCGGCAGCATCCACCTGGTCGAGACCGTCGGGGACGTGGGGCGCATCGAAGTGCGCGACCCGGCGAAGCTCGCGGTGGTGACGCAGACCACGCTGTCGGTGGACGACACTGCGCGCATCATGGATGCCCTGCGGCAGCGCTTCCCGGCGCTGGCGACGCCGCGCAAGGAAGACATCTGCTACGCCACGCAGAACCGGCAGGACGCCGTGAAGCAGCTCGTCGCCCAGTGCGACGTGATCGTCGTGGTCGGGTCGCAGTCGAGCTCGAACTCCAACCGCCTGCGCGAGATTGCCACCACCCGCGGCATCCCGGGCTACCTGGTGGATGGCGCGGACGACCTGCGGCGCGAGTGGTTCGAAGGTCGGCAGGCGGTGGGCGTCACCGCCGGCGCCTCGGCGCCCGAGGCGCTGGTGCAGCAGGTGGTCGCGCGGTTGCGCGAATGGGGCGGCACGGAGGCCGTCGAGGTGGTCGGGCGGGAAGAGAGCGTGATGTTCGGCCTGCCGCAGGCGCTGCGGCAGCTCACGCGATCCCGTTCGGCCTGAGGCCGGCTCCTCCGGGGATCACCAGCAGCGGGCAGTGGTGTCGCGGCCGTCGCGGTCGCGTGCTTCCCGCCTGCCCACTTCATCAATCGACAGGGTCCGGCACAGCGGGTCGCCGTGTTCGTCGGTGGCATCCGCGACGATGCGGAATGCTGCGGCATCGGCGAATGCGACCGCCAGTCGGTAGCGGCCCTGCGGCGTCGCCGCGGCGACCGGCAGTCCGGGCGGCTCGCCGTCGGCGGCGGCACCGAGGCGGTCGCTGTAGCGGCCGTGCGCCAGGTGAAACTTCTCTTCCTCGGCGGCAGCGGCGAGCAGCGCGACCACGGCCTCCAGGCGGTGACTGCGCAGTACGTAACCTCGATACGACGACACCGCGATCGACGTCGTGATCGCGGCGATCGCGAGCGCGATCATGAGTTCGATCAGGGTGAATCCGCGGGCAGCTTTCGCCATGAGGTCCTGACCGGGTCGCCGGCATAGCCGGCGTCGAAGACTTCGGTGCCGATGAATCCGGCCGCGCGGCCACGGCAACCGGCGCAGGGCGCGTCCGGCAGCCCGGGAAACGCGAAACGCAGTTCCACCGGCAGGCCGACCGCCTCGGTCTCGACCTCGCGGGACTCGTCCGGCCACTCCACGCTGGTCGCCGGCAGGCCGCTGCGGATGTCACGGGCATACAGGCGCCGGACCGCGCGCGGCGGCCCGCAGGGCGCATCGGCTGCCGGCGACAGCGGCCGGTAGGTCTGAAAGCGCAGCACGTGATCGAAGGTGAGCGAGGGGCCGACGACTTTCTCGCCGGCTCCATGGAGGTCCAGCCGCAGGTACCAGCCGGGCGCCGCCGCCGGCATCGGCGATTCGTCGCCGGTGGCATCGTGCAGGTCGTGCTCGGCAAGGGCCCCGCGCAGGCCGCGGTCGAAGAGCACGTAGGTGCGGTCGATGACGGTGGCGTCGCGCGGGCGATCGATGCGGCCGGAGCCGGCGGCGATCGCCAGTTCGCGGCGGCCGTGGACGTCGGCGACGGAGACGTCGGGCGATGACAGGAATTCCTGCGAGCCGTCGCCCAGCAGCGCGATGCGCCGCGCGCCCGCGAGCTCGGCCGGCGGCATGCCGTCTTTGAAGTCGAAGCGCCACAGCCCGCCCGCCGAGTCGAGCAGGTAGGCTCGGTCGAGGCGGCCGTCGCCGTCGAGGTCGAGGGCACGCGGCGCCGATGCCAGCATTTCCGTGAACTCCGCGATCCGCAGCGTGGCGCCGCCGCCCGCGCCGGCGCTCCAGAGCCTGCGGCCCGATTGCGCGTCGAGGATGTGCAGTTCATCGCCGCTCGCCAGCAGGACGACCCAGTTGCCGGCGGACTGCCCCGCGTCGCCGGTCGCGAGGCGTGTGACGACCGGTTCGGGCCGGTGGCTCGCGCCGCCGGGGCGCGCGGCGGAATGCGTCCACAGCAGCCGCGGCTGGTCCGGGTCGGCGATGTCGAGCGCGTAGTAGGCGTGCCCGCCGCGGCCCAGGCCCAGCAGCAGCCACAGGTGCTCGCCGCGCGCCGGGTCGATGCGGCCGTCACCATCGGGATCGTGGCGATGCAGGACCAGCGGCCCGTCGATGCCATGACTGCGGACCGTGGTCGCGCCGTCGTGCATCAGGCCCGCAAGCCGGGGCATCAGCGCGACCGGCATCCACGCCCAGCGCTCGATGCCGCTCCCGGCATCGAACGCGTGCAGCAGACCGTCATGGGTCGCGGCGAATGCGATGGCGAGTCCCTGGGCGCGGTAGCTCACGACGAGCGGCGCCCGGACTCCCGGGTCGCCGAGCGGCCGCTCCGCCTGCAGCCACTCGATCACGTCCTCGACACTGTTGTCATCGGTCGCGCCGAGGCTGACGAGCGCGCGATCGAGGCGGGGATTCTCCGGCAGCAACCGGTTGCGCGGATCCGTGAGCTCTGGCGAGGCGAGCTCGGCGTAGATGCGCCGAGCGGAAGGGGCGGGCAGGCGGCCTGCGGCGCCACCGGCGAGCAGGCCGGAGTCCGGCGCATCGCTCCAGAGGCTGCGCGAGCCCGGCAGCGGCAGGCCGCTTTCCCGGTCGATGGCGGGATCGCCGTCGCGGTCGACCAGGACCGGCGGTGCGAGCGGGATTTCGGCCGGTCGAAGTCCGTAGCGGAAAACATTGCCGACCCAGCGCGCGCTCGCCCTGGGTGCCGACAGGCCGAAGAGGACCGCATTTTCATGGGTCGTGGCCGAAGCGGGCATGAATCCGGCCGCCGACAATGCGGGGGCTGCGGGAACCGCAGCGTCGTGCTGGTGAGCGATCGCGACGAGATTGAGGTAGGCCTGCGGTTCGTCGAGGCGGAGGATCGCCTCCTCGCCGGCTGCCGCCGCGACGTCCCGCGTCGCGGGCGCGGTGGTGAGCCAGTGCAATGGCGCCGACTGCCGCGCCGGCAGGCCGTCGTGCAGGTCCTGCCCGGCGAGGAACCGGGCGAGCGCCGCGAGGCAGTCGTCCCCGCAATCGCCGGCCGCCGCGAGAAATCCGGGCAATGCCGCTGCCGCCGCCGATGCCGACTCGTCGTGCGACCCGATGCCGGCAGTCGCGTAGGCCGTCGTCAGCGGCCGGCAGGCGTGTGTGTAGGGGGAGCGGTATCGCCCGCTCGTGCCATCGAACGCGGGCGGATCTGCAGCCGCATCGTGACCGAAGCGCACGGCGCCGCCCGAAAGCCAAGCCGCTGCCTCCGCGAGCAGTTCCGCGAGTGGCGCGCCAGTCACGGGCGTGGCCGCCGTGCGCGCCTCGAGTTCATCCGCCACGACCGCGGCGGGCGCCGCGGCACGGGCCACGTAGCCGCCCTGGCCGCCCGCGCCAAACTGCAGCAGCGCGGCTTCCAGGCCTTCCGTGGCCCGGAGTGCCGCAGCCAGATGGCGTCGCACGAAGTCCGCGAGCGCGACTTCCTGCCGGGGCGGCTCCGCGCGCAGGTAGTTGAGGTAGTTGCCGAGATAGAAGACATGGGGATCCGCGTGCGGTGCGCGGTCCCAGCGGATTTCGTCTTCGGCCCGGCCGGTCCATGGACCACCCGGTCCGTCGGTCGCATACCAGGCACCGGCGGCGTGGCCGTGACGGCCACGGTCCGCGCGGCACTCGACGGCCCCCGCGGATCCGGAATCCAGCGCTGCCCAACGGCCATGGCCGTCCTCGACCCGCCACTGTGCGGCGCGTGAGGCGATGAAGAAGCCCTGCGTGGTCAGCCCCGCGCGCGCGGCCTCGCAATGAAAGCCGCGGTTCGGGGCATCTCCCGTCAAGCGCAGTGCCGTCTGCGCCACGCAGTCCGGCGCGGAGCCCGGGCCGCGACGCCAGTACACCCGGGCGGGATCGCAGCGCAGCGCGGCGGGCACCCGCACCGCATAGTCCTCGGCCGGATCGTAGGGCGGCGGAGCCGAGATGCTGCGTGCCGCCGCCTCCGAATTGTCCACGAGCAGCACGAGAAGCGGATGCATGCCGGCTGGCAGCTCGGCGCGATGCAGCCAGGCCTCGTCCTGATCCGCGCTCGAGACCGCGGACATCTGCGCGAGCAGCAGAGTCATGGCCGCGACCACCGCCGTCCTGTTGCCGTTCATCGGCCGGACGCCGGGACCACGAGGTAGAAACCCTGCTCCAGGCGCATCCGCGTGCCGCGGCCCGCGCGGCCGTCGGCAACGACGTAGAAGCTCTCGGTCGCGAAGGCGCCGCTGTGTTCACCGATGCTGAAGCCCGCCGGCAAGGCACCGGGAATTCCCGCGCGCTCGATGCGCGCCTGGAAGATGGCCGGCGATCCGGCATCGCCGTCGTGCACGGTTTCGGCAATCGCGCCATCGCTTCGCGCCCGGGCGGCGAGGACGAGCGCATGGGCGATGCCCGCTTCGGCCGCCTCGAATGCCCGCTGCGAGGACTGCTGGTGCCCCGCCAGCGCGAGCGCGGTGATGGCGGCCGCCGCGGCCGTCAGTGCCAGCAGGCCGAGACCGGTGAGCAGGATCAGCGTGACCGCGAGTGCGGCGCCGCACTCACGACCGGTCATCCCGGTGCTCCCGCATTGCGCAGCTGGATGACCCGAGTTGCACGCTTGCGCCGGCTGCGTTCCGGCTGCCCGGCCTCCATGACGTCGCTCCTGGCCTCGAGCGTCAGGCGCAGTGCGCGCAGCGTGCCGGTTGCCGGAGCTTCGCCC
The DNA here is from genome assembly GCA_019634895.1 of Steroidobacteraceae bacterium. Lineage (GTDB taxonomy): Bacteria > Pseudomonadota > Gammaproteobacteria > Steroidobacterales > Steroidobacteraceae > SCUD01. The sequence goes on from JAHCAM010000003.1 coordinate 165,209, forward strand.
GGCATGGTCCAGCGGTCGATGGCGTCGTCGGCATCGTCGGTGTCGTCGATGCCCAGCTCGAGCTGCAGGTCGGCGATGCCGCTCACGAGTTCCTCGTCCTGGAACGCCGGGCGCGCGCCGCCGACCAGGCGCTTGCGCCGCAGCGATGCCCAGCCGTCGCGGCCGGTCGAGTCGGCACTGACGTAGTACACGCCGACCTCCAGGTCGTGCCAGCGCGCACCCGGGCCCAGGTGCCCGACACCATCGGCCGCCAGCCGCGCGGCGCGCAGCGTGGATTCGACCTGCATGCGGCCGGCCGCCGGCGCCGATGCCTGTGCGGCGGCATGACGCAGCGTCAGCACGTCGCTGCCGGCGAGATGGCGTCCACGCGGCGTCGGCCTGCAACCCAGCGGCACATCGGCGGCGGCACGGTAGGCACCGTCCGCCGCCGCGACCGGCATGTCGAGGTCGAGCGCGAGCGAGGAGACGCAGCCACCGGCGACCGCGAGTTCCGCCGGTTCCGCGGCGCCCAGCGGGGCGGCGCCGCCGACGGGCGTGCCGGTTGGCGCAAGGCCGAGATAACCCGCCATCCGGATTTCGTCCGCCAGTACCGTAAACGCGTCGTCGAGTGTCTCCTCCAGGCGCGCCAGCGACTCGCCGCTGCGCTGGGCGTCGCGGCCCCTGGCGACGAAGGCCAGCGTGGCGGCGGTCACGACGAGCACCAGCAGCATGGCGACCATGACTTCGACGACCGTGTGACCGGCCGCGCGCCTCATGTCGTGACCGCCAGCGCAAGGCGCTGCAGGCCGAGTCCGGCGACCGGCCAGTCGATGGTGATGAGATAGGCGGCAGGTGACTCACCGGCGGGTTCCGCGCGCGCGTCGGCGCCGTCGGGGAGCACGGCCAGGGCGGACGCACGCCAGGCGGCGATCGCAGGCGCATCCGCCGGCAGCGGCGAGCCGTCCAGCGGACTGAGCGCCCGCAGTTCCTCGGCGAGCGAACCGGCGATCCGCAGGACATTGCGCCGCGCGGCCGACTCGCGCTCGTGCTGCACGCCCTGCAGCAGCAGCACGGTGGCGCCGGCGATGCCGGTGAGCAGGATCGCGAGGGCGACCAGCGCTTCGATCAGCGTGAATCCGCGCATGCGGCCGATGGTCAACATGCGACGACCGCCTCTCCGGGACCCGTGGCGCGCGGGCGGCCGCTGCGGCTGACGACGACGGTGCGCGCGGCGCCGGCGCCGCGGCGATCGCAGATGACCAGGGTGGCCGGCGTCGCATGGCCGGTGCCGGCCTCGAACTGGATCGCCGAGCGGTTGGACCGCAACTGCGTGTTGGCACCGATCGGCAGGCTGCGGCGTACGGGAGCGACTTCGCTCGCCACCAGCAGGTTGCCAGTCCAGTTGCCGAGGCCGGAGCAGCGCCGTTCGTCATGACTGCCGCAAAGGCGCACGTCCTCGCCGCGCACGGCGGCAATCTGTCTGGCGACCTGCGCCGCATGCAGCGCCGTGGATACCGCGGCATCGCGGCGCAGGTCGAGCAGCCAGCCGGCGAACGTCGGCACGGCGGCGAGGGCCAGGATGCCCACGAGTGCGAGCGTGGCCAGCAGTTCGACGATGCTGTAACCGTTCGCGGCGGCCATGTGGTCAGGCATGCGGCGAGGCTAGCGCGCGGCTGCGTCCGCGCCCCGCCGGTAATCCGCCGTGTTTGAGCGGATTTCCGTCGCGGCGTATATTCGCCGCCCATGGACCACGTCGACCCCGCCCGGAGCGAGCGGCAGCGCCTCAAGGCCCTGCTCGCGGAGCACGGCATCCAGCCGACCGCCCAGCGCGTGCGGGTGGCGGAGGTGCTGTTCTGCCGCGACCAGCACCTGACGGCGGAGCAGGTGATCCACGCCCTCGGCCGGAACGGCAGCCACGTCTCCAAGGCGACCGTCTACAACACGCTCAACCTGTTCGCCGGGAAGGGCCTGCTCAAGGCGCTCTCGCTCGACCGCGAGTGCTGCCGTTTCGACTCGAACACCAGGCCGCACCACCATATTCACGTGGAGGGCACCGGAGAGCTGATCGACGTGCCGCCCGGATCGGTCGAATTCTCGCGCCTGCCGCCGCTGCCGGCAGGTGCCGAACAGGTCTCGGTCGAGGTCGTCGTCCGGGTGCGCCGCCCGGGCTGACGGCGTTGCCGCGGCCGCGGCCCTTGCCTATACTTCGCGCCCCTCGCCGGTGTAGCTCAGTTG
>JAHCAM010000030.1 GCA_019634895.1 Steroidobacteraceae bacterium
CACCGGCGGCGTGACGCTGCGGTAACCGTAGCGGTACCCGGATGCCGGACGGCGGTGGCAGGCGCCGGAGCGGTCGATGGTCTCGACCTCGACCACGCGCGGCCAGGTCTCGCCGCCCCAGGCGCCCGCGTTCATCGCCAGCGCGCCGCCGACCGTGCCCGGGATGCCCGCGAAGAAGTCCGCGGGACCGAGCTTCCACTTCGCGCACTGGCGGCCGAGGCGCGCGCAGGCGACGCCGGCCTCGGCGCGCACGCGATCGTCGCCGACGCGCTCGAGGGCGTTCAGGATGCCGTGCACGGAAATCACCACGCCGCGGATGCCGCCGTCGCGCACCAGCAGGTTGCTGCCGAGGCCGACCCAGGTCACGGGCACCGCGGCCGGCAGCGAGCGCAGGAATGCGGACAGGTCCGCCACGTCCCTGGGCGAGTACCAGGCATCCGCGGGACCGCCCACGCGCCAGGTGGTGTGCCTCGACATCGGCTCGTCGCGCAGCACGCGGTCCTGGAAGCCGGGCGGGATGGCGAGCGCGTTCATCGCCCCGCTCCCGCCGCGAGGGCGCGCGGCAGCTCGTGGGCGACGGCGCCGATGCTGCCCGCTCCCATGGTGAGCAGCACGTCGCGGTCCGCGAGCACGCCGGCCAGCGCCGCGGCGAGCTCCTGCACGTCCTCGACGAACACCGGCTCCAGGCGCCCGCGGCTGCGCACCGCGCGGCAGATCGCGCGGCCGTCGGCATTCGCGATCGGCTCCTCGCCGGCCGCATACACCTCGGTCACGACCAGCGCGTCGGCCTGCGACAGCACGCGGCCGAAGTCGTCGATCAGGTCGTGCGTGCGCGTGTAGCGGTGCGGCTGGAAGGCCAGCACCAGCCGGCGGCCGGGCCAGGCCTGGCGCGCGGCCTCCAGCGTCGCCTCGATCTCGGTCGGGTGGTGGCCGTAGTCGTCGACGATCGTCACGCGTCCCGTCCCCGTCGCCACGTCCCCGACGAATTCGAGGCGCCGGCCGATGCCCGCGAAGGCGGCGAGCGCGCGCTGGATCGCGGCGTCCTCGACCTCGAGCTCGGTCGCGACGGCGATTGCCGCCAGCGCGTTCAGGACGTTGTGCCGGCCCGGCAGGTTGAGCGTCACCGGCAGCGGCGCCCGCCCGGGGCGCAGCGCCTCGAAGCGCGTGTGTGCACCCTCGCAGGCGAGCCGGACCGCGCGCAGGTCGGCGTCGTCGCCGAGGCCATAGCGCACCATCGGCCGGCCAATCTGTGGCAGCAGCTCGCGCAGCACCGGGTCATCCCCGCAGACCACCGCCAGCCCGTAGAACGGCAGGTTGTGCAGGAACTCGACGAAGCTCTGCTTCAGCTTCTCGAAATCGCCGCCGTGCGCCGCCAGGTGGTCGTTGTCCACGTTGGTGACGATTGCGATCACCGGCTGCAGGTGCAGGAAGGAGGCGTCGCTCTCGTCCGCCTCCGCCACCAGGTAGCGGCCGGCGCCGAGGCGCGCGTTGCTGCCCGCGCTCTTGAGCTGCCCGCCGATCACGAAGGTGGGATCGAGCCCGCCCTCGGCGAGCACCGAGGCGACCAGGCTGGTGGTCGTGGTCTTGCCGTGCGTGCCGGCGACCGCGATGCCCTCGCGGAAGCGCATCAGCTCGGCCAGCATCTCGGCGCGGCGCACGACCGGGATGCGCGCCGCCTGTGCCGCCACCAGTTCGGGGTTGTCGGCGCGGACTGCGCTCGACACGACCACGCAACCGGCGCCCGCGACCTGCGCCGCATCGTGGCCGATGAACACGCGCACGCCGAGCCGTTCGAGCCGCGCGGTGACCGGGTTGGCGCGCAGATCCGAGCCCTGCACGCGATAGCCGAGGTTTACGAGCACCTCGGCAATGCCGCCCATGCCGGCGCCGCCGATGCCGATCAGGTGGATGACGCCGATGCGGCGCATGCGGTCGCTCATGGCGACGGCTCCGGTGCGGGGCGCTCCCGGCGGGTGGACGACCCGGCGGACGTCGGCCGCGGCGGCATCGGGGCCAGCGCGCGCGCGTCGCAAGCGGCCGGGCGCCTGTGAGCGAGCGCGTAAGTTCCGGCGGCGCGAGCGAGCAGGCAGCCCGGCCGCGCGCGGTTCATGCGAGCGCTGGCAACACTGCTCATGCGCCCGCCTCCTCGGCCTCGAGGCACAGCGCAGCGACACGCTCCGCGGCATCGGTGACCGCGCGCGCGCGCGCCGCCTCGGCCATCGTCGTCAGCTTGGCGCGGCCGCCCGAGCCGAGCGTCGCGATGCGGTTCGCGAGTTCCGCGCCGGTCAGTCCTGCTTCCGCCACGACCTGCGCCGCGCCGGTCTCGGCGAGCCAGGCCGCGTTCCTGGTCTGGTGGTCGTCCACCGCGGCGGGAAACGGCACCAGGATCGCGGCCACGCCGGCGGCCGCCAGCTCGGCGACGGTCGAGGCGCCCGCGCGCGCGATCACCAGGTCCGCGTTCGCGTATTCGGCTGCCATGTCCCCGATGAACTCGCAGACGACCGCGGCGACGCCGGCGCTCGCATAGGCCTGCTCGGTCGCCTCGCGGTGGCGGGCGCCGCACTGGTGCACGACCGCGGGACGGCGCGATGCGGGCAGCAGCCCGATCGCCTCGGGCACCAGGCGATTGAGCGCGGCGGAGCCCTGGCTGCCGCCGATCACCAGCAGGCTGAGCGGGCCGTGGCGCGCGGCGTAGCGTTCGCGCGGCGGCGGCAGCGCCGCGATCTCGGGCCGCACCGGGTTGCCGACGAAGGCCGCGTGCCGGCGCGCGGGAAAGCTGCCGGGGAATCCCTCGGCGACCTTCGCCGCGACCCGCGACAGCCAGCGGTTGGTGAGGCCGGCGACGGCGTTCTGTTCGTGGATCACCAGCGGCGTGCCCGAGAGCCAGGCCGCGATGCCGCCCGGCCCGGCGGCAAAGCCGCCGCAGCCGAGCACGACGCCGGGACGCCGCCGCCGCAATGCCGCCCGCGCCTGGCGGACGGCGCGCAGGATCGTGAACGGGCTCGCCAGCCAGCCCTTCGCACCCTTGCCGCGCAGGCCCGCGACCTCGATCCATTCCACGGGATAGCCGGCGGCGGGCACCAGGCGCGCCTCGATGCCGCGCTCGGTGCCGAGCCAGACGACCTCGCGGCGGCCGCGCAGGGCGCCGGCAACCGCGAGTGCGGGGATCACGTGCCCGCCGGTGCCGCCCGCCATGATCATCACCGGCGCGCTCATGGCTGCCGCGCCTCCGGCGGCAGCGCGCTCCGGCCGCTCGCCGCCACCTCGTGGTGCACGCGCAGCAGCATGCCGACCCAGGCGAGCGTGACCAGCATGCTCGAGCGGCCGTAGGACAGGAACGGCAGCGTGAGCCCCTTGGTCGGCAGCAGGCCCATGTTCACGCCGATGTTGATGAAGGCCTGCAGGCCGAGCCACACGCCGAAGCCCGCGGCCAGGCAGGCGTGCAGCGGCATGCCGGCGTCGGCCGCGATGCGCGAGAGACGCAGGCTGCGCAGCACCAGCGCGAGGAACGCGATCACCACCGCGGCGACGCCCAGCAGCCCCAGCTCCTCGGCCAGGACCGCGAACACGAAGTCGGTGTGCGCCTCCGGCAGGTAGAAGAGCTTCTGGATCGAGGAGCCGAGGCCGACGCCCAGCCACTCGCCGCGGCCGATCGCGATCAGCGACTGCGTCAGCTGGAAACCGCTGCGGAACGGGTCCGCCCAGGGATCGAGGAAGCCGGTCAGGCGCTGCAGGCGGTAGTCGCTCGCGAACGCCAGGAAGGCGAGCGCCGCGGCGCCCAGCACCGCGACCAGCAGGAAGTCGCGCAGCCGCGCGCCGGCGACGAACAGCACCGCGGTGCCGGCGACGCACAGCACGACGGCCGCGCCGAAATCCGGCTCGGCGAGCAGCAGCCCGGCCGCGATCACCAGCACCGCGAACGGCTTGAAGAAGCCCTGCGCGCTCGAGCGCAGCTCGGTCTGGTGGCGCACCGCGAACACGGCGACGTAGGTCAGCAGCAGCCAGCGCGCCAGTTCCGACGGCTGGAAGTTGAGCAGGCCGATGCGGATCCAGCGGCGGCTGCCATTCACTTCGTGCCCGATGCCCGGCACCAGCACCGCGACCAGCAGCAGGAAGCTCACGACCAGCAGCACCGGGGCGAAGCGCTGCCAGGCCGAGACCGGCACGAACAGCAGCGCGCCCGCGAGCGTGCAGCCGAGCAGCGCCGACAGCAGCTGGCGTTCGAAGTGGAAGAACGGGTCGCCGGTCGCGCGCTCGGCGACGTTCAGCGAGGCCGAGGTCATCATGACCAGCCCGGCGAGCAGCAGTCCCGCGACGGCCATGACGATGACGGGATCGAGCACCAGGCGCGGCTGGCGGCCGGCCGACCGCGAGTACTGGAGCGCGACGCCCGTGCCACTCACGACGCAGGCTCCTCTGTCGGGCGCGGTGTTCGTGCGAGTGACCCGGCGGGGTTGCTCGCTCGCAAACTCGTAAGTTCCGGCGGAGTTTGCGAGCGAGCAACCCCGCCGCCGCCCGCGCACGCGGTCCGCGGCAGCAATTGCGCCAGCGCTCGCGCACGGCGCGCGGCCGGGCCACTGCGAGCGAGCGCGTAAGTTCCGGCGGCGCAAGCGAGCAGGTGGCCCGGCCGCGCGCGGTGCATGCGTGTGCTGACGCCTTGGCTCATGCCGGCAGCTCCCGCACGGCGGCGGCGAACGCCTCGCCGCGGTGCGCGTAGTCGCGGAACATGTCGAAGCTCGCACAGGCCGGCGACAGCAGCACGGTCTCGCCGCGGCGCGCCAGCGAGGCGGCGACCGCGACCGCGCTGTCCATCGCGTCGGCGAAGGAGAACTCGCAGGCACCCGCGAGCGCCGCCGCGAGCAGCTTCGCGTCGCGGCCGATCAGCACGGCGTGCCGCACCTTGCCGCGGCAGGCCGCGGCCAGCGGGGCGAAGTCCTGGCCCTTCCCCTCCCCGCCGGCGATCAGCACGAGCGGCCCGTCGAGCCCCGCGATCGCGGCGGCGGTGGCGCCGACATTGGTGCCCTTGGAGTCGTCGATCCAGCGGATCCCGCGCCAGTCGGCGACCAGCTCGGCGCGGTGCGGCAATCCGGTGAAGCGCGCGAGCACGCCGGTCATCGCCGCGCGCGGCAGGCCGCAGGCGGCGCCGACGGCGAGCGCCGCGAGCGCATTGGCGGCGTTGTGCCGCCCGGGCAGCCGCAGCGCGGACACCGGCAGCAGGGCGTCGGCGCCCTCGGCCAGCCATTCCTCGCCGTCCCGCGCCAGCAGCCGGAACTCGGCGTCCGCGCGGCGCAGGCTGAAGCCGACGCGGCGCTGGCCCGGCCGCGGCATGCCGGCGACCAGCTCGTCGTCGAGGTTGACGATGCAGGTCGCGCAGCGCTCGTAGATGCGCGCCTTCGCCGCCGCGTACTCGGCGACATCGCGGTAGCGGTCGAGGTGGTCGGGCGTGACGTTCAGCACCGCGCCGGCCTCGAGCTGCAGCGAATGCGTGGTCTCGAGCTGGTAGGAGGACAGCTCGAGCACGTACATCGCCGCGGGCGGCCCGGCCAGCAGGTCGAGCGCCGGCTCGCCGAGGTTGCCGCCGACGCGCACCTCGATGCCGGCCGCCCTGGCGAACTCGCCCACCAGCGTGGTCACCGTGCTCTTGCCGTTGGTGCCGGTGATGCCGACCACGCGGCCGCCGGCCTCGCGCGCGAACAACTCGATGTCGCCGACCAGGTCGAGGCCGAGCGCGGCGGCCTGCTGCAGGAACGGCTCGCGCAGCGAGACGCCGGGCGAGACCACCACCTGGTCGGCGCCGTCGAGCACGGCGGGATCGAAGCCGCCGAGCGCGGTCGCGGCTTCCGGCACCAGCCGGCGCAGTTCCGCGAGGCCCGGCGGGTCGGCGCGGGAGTCGGTGACCACCAGGCGGTGGCCGCGCGCCGCGAGGTGGCGCGCCGCCGACACGCCGGTGCGGCCCAGGCCCACGATGACGCTCTGCGGTCTGGCGGTGGCCTGCATCAGCGCAGCTTCAGCGTCGCCAGCCCGACCAGGACCAGCATGAACGAGATGATCCAGAAGCGGACGATGACCTTGGGCTCCGCCCAGCCCTTCAGCTCGTAGTGGTGGTGGATCGGCGCCATGCGGAAGATGCGCTTGCCGCGCAGCCGGAACGACGCGACCTGCAGGATCACCGAGACGGTCTCGAGCACGAAGATCCCGCCCATGATGGCCAGCACGATTTCCTGGCGCACGATCACGGCGACCACGCCGAGCGCGGCGCCTAGCGCGAGCGCGCCGATGTCGCCCATGAACACCTGCGCGGGATAGGTGTTGAACCACAGGAAGCCGAGGCCGGCGCCGACGATGGTCGACACGAAGATCATCACCTCGCCGGCGCCGGGGACGTAGGGGATCTGCAGGTAGGCGGCGAAGTTGACGTGGCCGGTCGCGTAGGCGAAGACGCCGAGCGCGCCCGCGACCATCACGCAGGGCATGATCGCGAGCCCGTCGAGGCCGTCGGTCAGGTTGACCGCGTTGCTGGAACCGACGATCACGAAGTAGGTGAAGACGACGAAGCCGACCGCGCCGAGCGGCAGCGCGACCTCCTTGAAGAACGGCACGTAGAGCGCGGTCTCCGCCGGGCCCGCCGCCGTCTGCCACAGCGCGATGGCGGCCGCCAGGCCGGCGACCGACTGCCAGAAGTACTTCCAGCGCGCGGCCAGGCCGCGCGGGTTCTTCACGATCAGCTTCAGGTAGTCGTCATAGAAGCCGATCAGCCCGTAGGCGAGCGTGACCGCGAGCGCGATCCAGACGAAGCGGTTGCCGAGGTCGGCCCACAGCAGCGTGCCGGCGGCGATCGCCACCAGGATCAGCGCGCCGCCCATCGTCGGCGTGCCCGACTTGCCGAGGTGCGTGTCCGGGCCGTAGTCGCGGACCACCTGGCCGATCTGCCGCTCGGCCAGCACGCGGATCATCCATGGTCCGACCAGCAGCGCGATCGACAGCGCCGTCAGGGCGGCGAGGATCGCGCGCAACGTCAGGTAGCCGAACACCCGGAACCCGCCGTAGTACTGCGTCAGCCAGTCGAAGAGTTCGAGCAGCATGGCGACCTCAGTTGCCGTTGCCGGCGGCCGCCGGCGGCGCGGCGAGGCGCTCGACGACGCGCTCCAGGCGGTTGACCCGCGAGCCCTTCACCAGCACGGTCACGCCGGCATCGAGGCCGGCCGCGACGTCCTCCGCCAGGCCCTGCGCATCGGCGTACCAGGCGGCGCGGTTGCCGTAGGCCGCGACCGCGTGCCGCGCCGCGTCGCCGATCGCGAACAGGCGGGTGATGCCGGCGCGGCGCGCGTAGTCGCCGACGGCGATGTGGCTCGACTCGGTCGCGGCGCCGAGTTCCGCCATCTCGCCGAGCACCAGCCAGTGCTCGCCCGGCAGGCTGCAGAGCACGTCGATGCCGGCGCGCATCGAGCTGGGATTGGCGTTGTAGGAGTCGTCTACTATCCAGGCGCCGCGCGCGCCGGCCCTGAGCTGCAGCCGCCCGCTGACCGGGCGCACGCGCCCGAGGCCCGCCACGATCTCCGCCATCCCGGCTCCCGCCGCGTGCGCGGCGGCGGCCGCACCGGCGGCGTTCAGCACGTTGTGGCGGCCGGCAAGGTGCAGCCGCACGCGCGACTTCGCGCCCGGCAGCGCCAGCGTGAAGACGGTGACGAACGCGCCCGCCTCGATCCTTCCCTGGATCGACGAGGCGCGCACCTCGGCCGGCGACTCGATGCCGAAGCCGAGCACCCGCGAGCCGCGCGACATCGTCCGCCACAGGCCGTGGAACGGATCGTCGGCGTTGATGACCGCCGTGCCGTCCGCGGCCAGCGCCGCGAACATCTCCCCTTCCGCGCGCGCGACGCCGTCGAGGTCGCCGAATCCCTCGAGGTGCTCGTCGCCGGCATTGGTCACGAGCGCGATCGAGGGCGCGGCGAGCGCGGCAAGCGCGGCGATCTCGCCGGGGTGATTCGCGCCCATCTCGATCACCGCGAAGCGGTGCGCGGGTTCGAGCCGAAGCAGCGTCAGCGGCACGCCGATGTGGTTGTTGAGGTTGCCGCTGGTCGCCAGCGTCGGGCCGGCCTCGCGCAGGATCGAGGCCAGCAATTCCTTGGTCGTGGTCTTGCCGTTGCTGCCGCCGACGCCGATCACCAGCGCGCGGCACCGGCTGCGCCAGTGGCGGGCGAGCGCAGCGAGCGCCGCCAGGACGTCCGGCACCACCACCTGCGCGCCGCCGCCGTCCACCGGCCTCTCCACCACGGCGCCGGCCGCGCCGCGCTGCTGCGCGGCGGCCACGTAGGCGTGGCCGTCGAAGCGCTCTCCGCGCAGCGCGAAGAACAGCTGGCCGCGCTCGATGCTGCGCGAGTCGGTCGAGACGCCGGCGAACGCCGTATCGGCGCCCGCGAGACGCCCGCCGGTCGCCGCCGCCACCTCCGACAGCCGGCCCTTCATGGCGCGCCTCCCGCCAGGCGCAGCACGCAGGCGCGGTCGCTGAACGGCAGGCGCCGGTCGCCGACCTGCTGGTAGTCCTCGTGTCCCTTGCCGGCGATCAGCACGACGTCGTCCCGGCCCGCCTCGGCGACGGCCGACGCGATCGCCGCCGCGCGATCGCGCTCCACCCGCACCCGCGCTCGGTCGCGAATGCCGTCGAGGATCATGGCCACGATCCGGTCCGGATCTTCGCCGCGCGGGTTGTCGTCGGTCACGATCACGAGGTCGGCGAGGCGCTCCGCGGTCTCGCCCATCAGCGGCCGCTTGCCGGGGTCGCGCTCGCCGCCGCAGCCGAACACCACCAGCACGCGGCCGCGCGCATGCGAGCGCAGCGCGGCGAGCGCCTTGGCGAGCGCGTCAGGCGTATGCGCGTAGTCCACCACCGCCAGCACGCCGCCGGGCAGGCGCAGGGCTTCCATGCGCCCCGGCGGCGCGTCGCACTCGCCGAGCGCGGCGATCGCCTCGTCCACGCCGAAGTCCCAGGCCAGCAGCATCCCGAGCGTGACCGCGAGGTTCTCGGCGTTGAAGCCGCCGACCAGGCGCGAGCGCAGGCGACGCGCTCCGAAGTGCCCGTTGAGGTCGAGTTCGAGCCCGCCGGCGCCCGGGACGGCGCGCGTCACGTGCACGAAGCCGGGCGCCGCAGGCGCATCGCCGCCGACCGCGACCGCGGTCAGCGCGACGCCGGGCGCGAGCGCCGCGGCGAAACGCGCGCCGGCGGGGTCGCCGACGTTGATCACCGCGTGCTCGAGCCCCGGCAGCCGGAACAGGCGCTGCTTGGCCGCCTCGTAGCGCTCCATCGTGCCGTGGTAGTCGAGGTGGTCGCGCGTCAGGTTGCAGAAGCCGGCGACGCGCATCCGCACGCCGTCCACGCGGCCCTGGTCGAGCGCATGCGAGGACACCTCCATGGCGACGTGGGTCGCGCCCGCGTCCGCGAGCGCGCGCAGCTGCCGGTGCAGCGTGATCACGTCGGGCGTCGTCAGCGCGGCGCCGCCGACGTCGGGCGGGAAGCCCGCGCCCAGCGTGCCGAGGTAGGCGCCGCGGCGCGCGAGCCGCGCCACCGCGCCGGCCAGCAGCCAGGCGCAGGTGGTCTTGCCGTTGGTGCCGGTGACGCCGGCGACCGCGAGATGCGAGGACGGCGCGCCGTAGAACCGGTCGGCGATGGCGCCCAGCCGGCCGCGCAGCGCCCGCACCGCGATGCAGGGCACCTGGTCCGGGATCGCGCGCGCGCCTGATTCCTCCGGGTCGTACAGCACGGCGCAGGCGCCGCGCGCCACCGCATCGGCCGCATGGTCGAGGCCGTGCCGGCTGGCGCCCTGCAGCGCGACGAAGGCGTCGCCGCCGCCGACGGCGCGCGAGTCGAGCGCGAGGCCCGCGACGGCGAGCGGCGGGGCCTCGGCCATTCCCGCGAGCAGCGCGTCGAGCGGCATGGCGGCGCTCACGGCGCCGCTCCCGCGAGCGTCACCGGCGCGATGCGCTCGAGGTCGTCGGGCGCGACCGACATCAGCCGCAGCGCACCGCCGACGACCGCCGAGAATACGGGCGCCGCGACGTCGCCGCCGTAGTAGAGCGCGCCGCCCGGCTCGTCCACCATGACGACGACCGCGAGGCGGGGACGCGACGCGGGCACGACGCCGGCGAACACGGACAGGTACTTGTCGGTCGAATAGCCGCCGGCGGTCGCCTTCCACGCCGTGCCGGTCTTGCCGGCGACGCGGTAGCCGGGCACCGCGGCCTTGACGCCGGTTCCGGCGGGCTTGACCGCCTCCTCCAGCAGTCCCACGAGGTCGCGCGCGATGCGCTCGGGCAGCACGCGCTGGCCTTCGACCGGTCCCTGCACGCGGCGGAAGGTGACCGGGCGGTGCACGCCGCCCGCGCCGATCGTGGCGTAGGCCTGTGCCAGCTGCAGCGGCGTGACCGACAGTCCGTAGCCGTAGGCCATGGTCGCGATGCCGATGGGGCGCCAGTGCGCCGCGCCGGACAGCAACCCCGCCGACTCGCCCGGGAAGCCGCTCGCCGTCACCTCGCCGAAGCCGAGTGCGGTGAGCGTCCCGTGCAGCTGCGCGGGCTCCAGCGACAGCGCGATCTTGGCCATGCCGGCGTTGCTCGAGCGCGCCAGCACCTGGCCGAGGTCCACCACGCCGTAGTCGCGCTTGTCCTGGATTGTCTTGATGCCGACCCGGATCGCCGCCGTGTCCACCATCGAGTCGGGCCGGTAGCGGCCCGAGGCCAGCGCGGCCGCGACCACGAATGGCTTGATGCTCGACCCCGGCTCGAAGATGTCGGTGACCGCGCGGTTGCGGTAGCGCGCGACCTCGTACTGCGCGCGGTCGTTCGGGTTGAACGAGGGCTGGTTCACGATCGCCAGCACCTCCCCGGTGGTGACGTCGAGCACGATCACCGAGCCCGCGCGCGCATGGTGCCGGCGGATGGCGGCCTTCAGCTCGCGATAGGCGAGGTACTGGATGCGCAGGTCGATGCTGGTCTGCAGCGCCTCGCCGGGGCGCGGCGCGGCGATGCTCTCGACGTTCTGGACGATGCGGCCGCGTCCGTCCTGGATCACGCGCTTGCGGCCGTCCACGCCGGCGAGCGACTGGTCGTAGGCGAGTTCCAGCCCTTCCTGGCCCTTCTCGTCGAGGTTGGTGAAGCCGAGCAGGTGCCCGGTCACCTCGCCGTTCGGGTAGTAGCGCCGGTACTCGCGCATCAGGTACACGCCCGGAATGCCGAGCGCCTTGACCTTCGCCGCCTCGGCCGGGTCCATGTGGCGCGCGACGTAGAGGAACTGGCGATCGAGGTTGCTGGTGACGCGCTGCGCGAGCCACTGGCGGTCGCGCTTCAGCACGCGCGCGAGCTGCGCGATGCCGTCGCCGGCCTGCGCGAACTCCTGGGGATTGACCCACACGGTGTCCACGGGCGAGCTGGCTGCGAGCGGCTCGCCGAAGCGGTCGAGCACGACGCCGCGGTGCGCCGGCATGCGCGCGACCCGCGCGTGGCGCATGTCGCCCTGCTCGGCCAGGAACTGCCGGTCGAGGACCTGCAGCTGGACCGAGCGCCCGAACAATGCGACGGCCGCGAGCGCGAGCGCGCCGGCGACCAGGCGCGCGCGCAGGCGGAACTGCTGGGCGTCGAACTCGATCTCGCCGTCGCGCCGCCTCATGGCGCCACGATCCGTACTTCCTCGGGACGCGGCAGCGTCATGCGCAGGCGCTCGCTGGCGACGCGCTCGACGAAACCGTGGTTGGACCAGGCGCTCTGCTCGAGCTGCAGCTGGCCCCATTCGATGTTGAGCCGGTCGCGCTCGGCCGACAGCCGCTCGAGCTGCACGAACAGCGTCCGCGCCTCGTGGCGCGCGCGCACGACCGCGATCGCGGAGGCGAGCACCGCCAGCCACAGCACGGGCAGCAGGGCCATCATCCAGCGGCGGCTCATGCGGCGTGCTCCGACGCGGATGGCCGCCGGCGTGCGCGGGATCCGGCGGGGTTGCTCGCTCGCAAACTCCGCCGGAACTGACGAGTTTGCTCGCGAGCACCCCGCCACCTCGCGCACGCCAGCTGCAGCAACCGCGATGGCAGCAGCGGTCGCACGCTGCGCGCTGCCGGGGTCCTGCGAGCGAGCGCGTAAGTTCCGGCTGCGCGAGCGAGCTGCGACCCCGGCAGCGCGCGCAGCGTGCATGCGCCGATACTGGTGACGCGGTTCATTCTGCAAGCCTCTCGGCTGCGCGCAGCACGGCACTGCGCGCGCGCGGATTGCGCCGCACCTCGGCCTCGTCCGCAAACACGGCGCGGCCGACCAGCTTCAGCCGGGCGCGTGCCTCGGGCGGCACCTCCGGCATCCCGGCCCATTCCGGTGCCTCGCGCGACGCGGCGCGCAGGAAGCGCTTGACGATGCGGTCCTCGAGCGAGTGGAAACTGATCACGACGATGCGGCCCCGCGGCGCCAGCGCCGCGACGGCCTGCGGCAGCGCGCGCTCGATCTCGCCGAGCTCGTCGTTGACGTGGATGCGGATCGCCTGGAAGGCGCGGGTCGCCGGGTGCCGGCCGGGCTCGCGGGCGGGCACCGCGGCGGACACGATTCCGGCGAGGCGGCCGGTGGTCGCGATCGGCGCCTCGGCGCGCGCCGCGACGATGGCCCGCGCGATGCGCCGCGCGTGACGTTCCTCGCCGTAACGGGAGATCACCGTCGCGATCTCCCGCTCGCCGGCGCGCGCGAGGAAGTCGGCAGCCGATTCGCCGGCACGCGGATCCATGCGCATGTCGAGAGGGCCGTCGCGCAGGAAGCTGAAGCCGCGCCGCGGATCGTCGAGCTGGGGCGAGGAGACGCCGAGGTCGAACAGGATGCCCTGCGCGGTCCGGGGCGCGACCAGGCGGCCGAGGTCGGAGAAACGGGCCTGCTCGACACGCACGCGCGGCTCGCTGGCGAAGCGCCGCGATGTCGCCGCAATGGCCTCCGGATCGCGATCGATGGCAAGCAGCCTCCCCTCTTCCCCGAGCCGGCCGAGGATGGCCCCGGCGTGGCCCGCGCGACCCGCGGTCGCATCCACGTAGAAGCCGTCGGCACGGATCGCGAGCGCATCGAGCGCGGCGTCCAGCAAGACCGGCGCGTGTTCCCCGCCGCCCGGCTCCTCCAGTTGCGCGCCGCTCACGGCGCGCCCATCACAGCGACAGCGAGCCCAGCTCCGCCGGCAGCGACACCGACGGTTCCTCGCCGTTCAGCCACTGTTCGCGCCGCTCGTCCCAGCGCTGTTCGTCCCACAGTTCGAAACGGTTGCCCTGGCCGATCAGGATCGCGTTGCGATCCAGGTGCGCGAACTCGCGCAGCTTGGGCGGCAGCAGCAGGCGCCCGTGCCCGTCGAGGTCCACGTCGGTCGCGTGGCCGACCATCAGGCGCTGCAGCCGGCGCGCGTGCTCGTTGAGCGTCGGCAGGCGCATCAGCTTGCGTTCGATTTCTTCCCAGTCGGGCAGCGGGTAGATCAGCAGGCACTGGTCGCGGTCGATCGTGACCACGACGCGCGCCTCGCCGCGTTCCTGCAGGCGCTCGCGGTAACGGGTCGGCATGACCATCCGGCCCTTGGCATCGATCGTGACCTTGGTGGCGCCCCGGAACATCTGTTGAAACGGGAACTTGTCCCATTTCCTCCCACTTTTTCCCACTCGCCGCCACTATAGGCAGGCATCCGGGAGCGGTCAACGGGCCGCGCGAAAAAAATTTGTGACGCGTCAGACACTTACAGCCGATCGTGACGGCCCACTCTAGCCGTGCGATGGATCAGAAAATCAGCGGGTTACGCGCCGCTCTTACAGCGACTTCTAAGTCGGCATCCATTCTTGTTCTTGTTGAGACGGAAAAAGGAGTCGGCCGATAAGCCGGGTTCTGTCGTGGGCAACCATTCCTCTGGGATGCGCGTCGCCGCGCACCTCAAGCGGCCTACCCGGAAGCACGCGCGGGCAGCGCGCTGCGGCTTGCGCCGCTTGCTTCCCTATTTGGCCTTGCTCCAGGCGGGGTTTGCAGTGCCGTCGCCGTTACCGTCGACGCGGTGCGCTCTTACCGCACCTTTTCACCCTTGCCGTCGTGCTTGCGCACGCTTGGGCGGTGTGTTTTCTGTTGCACTTTCCGTGGGCTCACGCCCCCCAGGCGTTACCTGGCGCCGTGCCCTGTGGAGCCCGGACTTTCCTCCGTTTTCGCGAGAAAACGGCGATTGCCTGGCCGACTCCGGCGATCACCTTAGACGCTTGCGGCGGCCGCCTCAAGGGCTTTCGCGCGCGGGTTTTTCCGCCATTTCCAGCGCGCGCGCGTAGGCGTCGTTGCGCCGCGCGCCGGTCAGCTCCGCGGCCACCGCCGCCGCCGCGGACGGCGGCAGGTGCCGCAGCAGCACCGCGAGCGTCTCGTCGAGGCGCGTGGCGCCGCCGGCCGCAGCCGGCGCGCCTTCGACGACGATCACCGACTCGCCGCGCTTCAGGTCCGGGTCGCTGCGGGCGCGGTCCGCGAGCTCGCCGAGGCCGCCGCGATAGAAGGACTCGTGAACCTTCGTGAGCTCGCGCGCGATGCAGGCGCGGCGGTCCGCGCCGAGTGCCGCCGCCAGGTCCTCGAGGCTCGCGGCCAGGCGGTGCGGCGCCTCGTAGAGCACGAGCGTGCGCGGCTCGGCGGCGAGTTCCGCAAGGCGCTGGCGCCGCGCCGCAGCGCGCGCGGGCAGGAAGCCCTCGAAGCAGAAGCGCTCCACCGGCAGGCCCGATGCCGACAACGCGGCGATCGCGGCACAGGGCCCGGGCACCGGCACGACCGCGATTCCCGCCGCCACGGCTGCGCGCACCAGCGGAAAGCCCGGGTCGCTCACCAGCGGCGTGCCGGCATCCGACACCAGCGCCACGCTCTCTCCCGCCTTCAGGCGCGCGACCAGCTCCGCGGCGCGCGCCCGCTCGTTGTGCTCGTGCAGCGAGACCAGCGGGCGCTCGAGGCCCAGATCGCGCAGCAGCCGTCCGCTGTGGCGCGTGTCCTCGGCCGCGACGACGCCCGCGGCCGCGAGAATCTCGCGCGCTCGCGCGGAAATGTCGCCCCTGTTGCCGATGGGCGTCGCCACCAGGTAAAGGACGCCGGATTGCCCCACTATAATGTCCCTCCCCGACCGCGCCGGGCGGCCGGGTGATCCTCGCCAAGGGCCGCCGCCGATGCAAGCGAACTTCCGTCCCGCCCTGCGACTCGCCGCCGCCTGCCTCGCGGCGGCGCTCGCTTCAGCCTGCCAGATTCCCGGCCTGGAGCGCGTCGGCGGTGCCGAGGGCGCGGCGGAACGCGCACAGCGGCAGTCGCGGCAGGGCGAGCACGCCGCCGCCGCGCGCAGCTACGAGCAGGCGGCGAGAATCGCTGCCGACACGGCACGCAACCGCCTGTGGCTCGCAGCGGCCGGCGAGTGGATCGCGGCCGCCGACATCGCCTCGGCCGAGGTGGCGATCGGCATGCTGGAACCGCCGGTCTCGGATGCCGACACGCGCGAACGGCTGCGCCTGGACGTCGAGCTTGCGCTCGCGCGCGGCGACCGGGCGCGCGCCGCGGCGCTGCTGCGCGGACTGCCGGAAACCGGCGATGCCGCCGCGCTCGCGACCCGCGCGCGCGTGCACTTCGGCGAGCTGCGCGTGGCCGACGCGGTCACCACGCTGATGGCGCGCGAGGCCCTGCTCACGGACGCTGCCGAGCGCCTCGCGAACCAGCGCCTGATCGTGGACGGCATCGGCGCCGCGCTGGAGCGCGGCGGCAGCGCGCGCGCGCCCGACTGGGCGGATGCGACGCTGGCGGGCTGGCTGGAGCTCGGGCGCATCCTCTCCGATGCCCGCGCCGGCGCGCTCGGCACGCAGCGGCGGCTGCAGACCTGGCGCGAGCGCTACCCGGCGCACCCGGCGGCTGAGGCGCTCTGGCGCGGCCTTGCCGGGCTGCCCGTGGCGGCGGGCGACCTGCCGCGGCAGGTCGCACTGCTGCTGCCATTGTCCGGCCGCGCGGAAGCCGCGGGCCAGGCGGTGCGCGACGGCTTCCTCGCCGCCTACTACGACCACGGCAGCGCGGCGCGCCCGCGCGTGCGCATCTACGACGTGGCCGCGCGTGACGCGCCATCCGCGTACCTGCAGGCGCTGGCCGACGGCAGCGACTTCGTGGTCGGGCCGCTGACGCGCGAGGACGTCGCCTCGCTGGCGACGCTGCACGACGGCCGCGCGACCACGCTCGCGCTCAATTTCCTGCCGGAAGGCGTCGCGGTGCCGGAGCGCTTCTACCAGTACGCGCTGTCGCCGGAGGACGAGGCGCGCCTTGCCGCGCGGCGCATCGTCGAGGACGGGCGCAGCAGCGGCGTGACGCTGGTGCCGCAGTCCGACTGGGGGCGGCGCGTGGCCGCGGCCTTTGCCGAGGAGTTCACCGCGGCCGGCGGCGCCATCGTGGACCAGGCGGATTACGTGCCTTCGACCGTGGACTTCAACGACGTCCTGCGGCGGCTGCTGCGCACCACGGGACAGCGCGGCAGCAGCCCGCGGCCCGACGCGCAGTTCATCTTCGTCGCCGCGCAGCCGGTGCACGGGCGCCTGATCCGCACGCAGTTGCGGTTCAACTACGCGAGCGCGCTGCCGATGTACGCGACCTCGGACGTCTTCGACGCTGCGGGCCAGGGCAACGTCGACCTCGACGGCGTGATCTTCCCGGACATGCCCTGGGTGCTCGACCCCTACGGGCCGGCCGCGGCGGCGCGCGAGGCGGCCGAGCGCAGCTGGCCCGGCCGTCCCGGCCAGCTCGGCCGCCTGCACGCCTTCGGCTACGACGCCTTCCGGGTCATCGGCGAACTGCGCCGCCTGCGCGGGGGCTCGTCGCCGCTCCCGGGCCTGACCGGCCGACTGTCCCTGGATCGCGAAGGGCGCCTGCGCCGCGAACTCGACTGGGCGCAGGTCGTGAACGGCCGCGCGGTGTCGCCGCCGCCGCCGCCGCCGGCGCCGACCGCACCCGCGACGTGAGCGCGCCGCACCTCGAGATCGGCCGGGCCGCCGAGGCGGCTGCGGCGCAGATGCTCGAGCACAGCGGCTACCGTATCCTGCGGCGCAATTTCCGCGCCCGCGGCGGGGAAATCGACCTGGTGGCGGAGGACGGCGGCACGCTCGCGATCGTCGAGGTGCGCTATCGCGCGGGCGGCCGATTTGGCGGCGGCGCCGACAGCATCACCGCCGGCAAGCAGCGCCGCATCGTCCGCGCCGCACGCGTGCTGCTGGCCGCGGAACCGGCGCTGGCGCGGCTGCCGGCCCGCTTCGACGTGATCGAGGTGAGCGGCCCGGCCGGCACGCTCTCCTGCCGCCTGATCCGCGACGCCTTCCGCCTGGAATAAAGGGGACGCGTCCCATTATCGTACGCGGCGGGCTGCCTTGCGGCGCTGCGCCCGGATAATGGGACGCGTCCCCTTTATTCTTATTTGACGACGCGGAGCTTCGGGCGGCTGCCGGTATCGTCGGGGGCGGGCGCCGGCGGCGGTGCGTCGCTGTCCTCCTGGAACAGCATGCCCTGGCCGGTCTCGCGCGCGTAGATGCCGAGCACGGCCGCGAGCGGCACGCGCACCTGCTGCGGCACGCCGCCGAAGCGCGCCGAGAACTCGATCCAGTCGTTGCCCAGCCTGAGGTCCTGCGTCGCCTGCCAGCTCACGTTCAGCGTGATGCGACCGTCGCGCACGTAGGCCTTGGGCACTTCGGTGCCGGAGATCCCCGCGTCCACGACGAGGTGGGGCGTCTGCCGGTTGTCGGTCATCCACTCGTGCATCGCGCGGACCAGGTACGGCCGCCGCGAGGTCTGCTGCGCGGCCACGGCTCAGGCCACCCGCCGCGGGCAGGGCGTCACTTCACGTCCTTCCAGTATTCCTTGTAGAGGAAATACGCGAGCGTGGTGAACAGCAGCAGGAACAGGATCACCCAGACGCCCAGCGCCTGGCGCTGGGCCTTGGCCGGCTCGGACACGTACTCGAGGAAGGCCACCGTGTCGCGCACGAAACCGTCGAATTCCTGGGCGTTCATCTCGCCCGGCGCGCCGGGTTCGAGCGCGGCGAGGTGCTGCACGGGCTGGCCGTCGGCACCCTTGCGCTCCTCGTAGCGCGGCAACTGCGCGCCCTGACGCACGGCGAGCACGTTCGGCATCACCGTGTTCGCGAGCAGCGCGTTGTTGGCGCCGGTCGGGCGCGAGGGATCCTCGTAGAACGACTTCAGGTAGGTGTAGACGTAGTCCACGCCGCGGCTGCGCGCGATCAGCGACAGGTCCGGCGGCGCGTTGCCGAACCAGACGCGCGCGCGGTCCGGCGGCATCGCCGAGCGCATCGGGTCGTAGACGCGCTCGCCCGTGAACATCAGGTTGTCGCGCAGCTCCTGCTCGGTCAGCGCGAGGTCGTCGCCGATCTGGCTGTAGCGCATGTACTGCAGCGAGTGGCAGCCGAGGCAGTAGTTGACGAAGTTGCGCGCGCCGCGCTGCAGCGAGGCGAGGCTGCTGACGTCGGTGTGCGCCTTCTGCAGGGGCCAGCCCGTGGTCGCGGCATTCGCCGCCGCGGCGAAGCCGAGCGCGATCGCGGCCACCAGCCGGCCGGCTGCGCTCACTTCGTCACCCGCGCGGGCTCGGGCTTGTGGCTGTCGATGCGCGAGTACCACGGCATCGCCAGGAAGAACACGAAGTAGTAGATCGTGCCGATGACCGACATCGTCTTGAACGGCTCGACCGCAGGCTTCAGGCCGCAGTACCCGAGCATGATGAAGGTCGCCGCGAACAGCATCAGCGCGACCTTGTAGACCGGGCCGCGGTAGCGGATCGACTTGACCGGCGCGCGGTCGAGCCACGGCAGGAAGAACAGCAGCAGGATCGCCGCGAACATGACCAGCACGCCCCACACCTGCGTGCCCGCAAACGCGGGGACCGCCCGCAACATCGCGTAATACGGCGTGAAGTACCACACCGGCGCGATGTGCTCGGGCGTCAGCAGCGGGTTGGCCGGCTCGAAGTTCGGCGCCTCCAGGAACAGGCCGCCCAGTTCCGGCGCGAAGAACACGACCGCGGCGAACAGCACCAGGAACACGCCGAGCCCGAATACGTCCTTGACGGTGTAGTACGGGTGGAACGGGATGCCGTCGGCAGGATGCCCGTCCGGGCCCTTCACCTTCTTGATCTCGATGCCGTCCGGGTTGTTCGAGCCGACCTCGTGCAGCGCGAGCAGGTGCGCGACCACCAGGAAGATCAGCACCAGCGGCAGCGCCACCACGTGCAGCGCGAAGAAGCGGTTCAGCGTGATGTCGGAGATGAAGTAATCGCCGCGGATCCACTCGACCAGGGCGTCGCCGATCACCGGGAACGAGCCGAACAGCGAGACGATCACCTGCGCACCCCAGTAGGACATGTTGCCCCAGGGCAGCAGGTAGCCGAAGAAGGCCTCGGCCATCAGCGCCAGGTAGATCAGCACGCCGAAGATCCACAGCAGCTCCCGCGGCCGGCGGTGCGAGCCGTACAGCAGCCCGCGGAACATGTGCAGGTACACCACGATGAAGAACGCCGAGGCCCCGGTCGAGTGCAGGTAGCGGATCAGCCAGCCCCACTCGACGTCACGCATGATGTACTCGACCGAGCCGAAGGCGTCGGCCGCGGAGGGCTTGTAGCTCATCGTCAGGAAGATGCCGGTGACGATCTGCAGCGCCAGCACGAACAGCGCGAGCGAGCCGAAGTAATACCAGACGTTGAAGTTCTTCGGCGCGTAGTACTGCGCCGCGTGCTCGTTCCACATCTTGGTCATCGGGAAGCGCGCGTCGATCCATGCGACTAGCGCTGCCATCTTGCCCGCAGCGGCCGGCGCCGCCTGGCCGGCCATCAGCCGAAGCTCCCCTGGTCCACGCCGATGACGATGTGCCCGCTGTCGACGAAGGTGTACGGCGGCACCTCGAGGTTGGTCGGCGCCGGCACGCCGCGGAACACGCGGCCCGAGAGGTCGAACTTGGAGCCGTGACACGGGCAGTAGAAGCCGCCCGGCCAGTCGCCCGGGCTCGAGGTCGTGAGTTCCGCGTCACCGAGCTCGAAACGGCTCATCGGCGCGCAGCCCAGGTGGGTGCAGACGCCGAGCACCACGAAGTACTCCGGGTTCACCGCGCGCGCCTCGTTCTTCGCGTAACCGGGCTGGCGTGAGCGCTCGGACCCGGGGTCGGCCAGGAAGCCCTCGACCGAGGCCAGCCGGTTGATCATCTCGCGCGTGCGCCGCACCACCCACACCGGCTTGCCGCGCCACTCGATCTTGATCATCGCGCCCGGCTCGAGCTTGCTGATGTCGATTTCGACCGGCGCGCCCAGCGCCTTGGCCCGCGCACTCGGCTTCCAGGAGGCCAGGAACGGCACGGCGGCGAACGCGACACCGACGGCTCCGGTCAAGGTCGTGGCGGCGGTCAACAACTGTCGCCGGCCGCGGTCAACTGCTTCGCCCATCGGTTCCGTTTTCGTTCGTGTGGGGAGTTGCCGCATTATACAGGCGCCGCACGGAGGTTGCCGACACCCATGGCCGCACGATGGGGCTGGTTGCGCTGGATTTCGCCCTGGGTCGCGCTCGGCCTGGCGGCGGCGCTCGCGATCGTGCTGCTGCGCCCGGCGCGTGAAGCCGCGCCACCGGAACCCGCCGCGCCGGCCGCACCGGACGCCGCGCCGGCGGCGGCGCCCGAGCCGGACGCGGCCCCCGCGCCCGCCTCCGCTGCCCTGCCGAGCTACGCGGACGCGGTGGATCTCGCCGCGCCCGCCGTCGTCAACATCTACACGCAGCGGCGCATCGTCGAACGCAACACCCCGCTGCCGCCGCAGTTCGGGCAGCTGTTCGGCGACGTCTGGCCGGAGTACCGCGAGCGCGTCGAGCGCAGCCTCGGCTCCGGCATCATCTACGACGTCAAGGGCCACGTGGTCACGAACTTCCACGTCATCGCCCAGGCGACCCAGATCAACGTCCAGCTCCGGGACGGGCGCCAGGCCCCCGCCAGCCTCGTCGGCACCGATCCCGACACCGACCTGGCCGTGCTCAAGATCGACTTGCAGACGCTGCCGATCATGACCTTCGGCCGCTCGAACCGGCTGCGGGTGGGCGACCCGGTGCTCGCGATCGGCAACCCGCTCGGACTCGGGCAGACCGTGACGCAGGGCATCGTCAGCGCCACCGGCCGCGGCCAGCTCGGCGTCACCACCTTCGAGAACTTCATCCAGACCGACGCCGCGATCAACTTCGGCAACTCGGGCGGCGCGCTGGTGGATGCGCAGGGCCGCATGGTCGGCCTCAACAGCGCGATCGCCGGGCGCCAGGCCGGCATCGAGGGCATCGGCTTCGCGATCCCGGCCGACCTGGTGCGCGGCGTCGTGGACGCGATCCTGCGCGACGGCCGCGTGCTTCGCGGCTGGATCGGCGTCATCCCGCGCGACCTGACGGCAGCCGAGTTCGCTCAGTACGGCATGCCGGAGGGATCGGTGCTGGTCCGCCAGGTCTTCCGCGACAGCCCGGCCGCGTTGCAGGGCGTCGCGCCCGGCGACGTGATCACGCAGTTCAACGGCCAGGCGCTGCGTGGCGCGCAGGACCTGCTGTCCAGGGTCGCCATGCTGAAGCCGGGCCAGGGCGCGCGCCTCAGGATCTGGCGCGGCCCGCCGCTGCAGCCCGAGGTGCACGAGCACAACGTGCGCATCGACGTCGGCGAGCGGTCGCCGCAGGCGATCCGGTCCGGCTCGTCCTGAGCCGGCCCGGCCGGCGCGGACCCGGCCTAGGGAAGCTCTGCACAGGTGGCATGGGCGCGGCCGTGGCTGATTTCCGCCCGGGCAAGGAACGAGGAGCGATGTGTATCGCGATACATGAGCGACGAGTGACGCCGCCCGGGCGGAAATCCGCCCGGCCCCAGGGGGTTGCGCGCGTGCCGCGCCGCCACGGCGTTGCTCCCTCCTCGTGTGGAACTACCACACTTCGTCGGTCGCGCCTGGTGGCCGCGCGGCGCGCGCGCAACGCGCTCCATGCCACCTGTGCAGAGCTTCCCTAGGTGCGCGGCCCCGGGACGCGGCGGATGTCCGCGCCGAGCTGCCGCAGCTTCTCCTCGATGCACTCGTAGCCGCGGTCGATGTGGTAGATGCGCTGCACGTCGGTGGTGCCCTCGGCCACCAGCCCCGCGATCACCAGGCTGGCCGAGGCGCGCAGGTCGGTCGCCATGACCGGCGCGCCCGACAGCCGCGGCACGCCCTGGATC
This sequence comes from Steroidobacteraceae bacterium, assembly GCA_019634895.1. Lineage (GTDB taxonomy): Bacteria > Pseudomonadota > Gammaproteobacteria > Steroidobacterales > Steroidobacteraceae > SCUD01. The sequence goes on from JAHCAM010000030.1 coordinate 22,233, forward strand.
ACCGCCGTGTGGCCCTCGATGCGGATGTCGGCGCCGAGCCGGCGCAGTTCCAGCATGTGCATGTAGCGGTTCTCGAAGATGGTCTCGACGATGGTGCCGACGCCGTCGGCGACGCAGTCGAGCGCCGCGAACTGCGCCTGCATGTCGGTCGGAAAGCCCGGATACGGCGCGGTGCGGATGTCCACGGACGCGGGGCGCCGCCCGCGCATGTCGGCCGCGACCCAGTCGGCGCCCGCCTCCACTTCGGCGCCCGCCTCGCGCAGCTTGGCGAGCACCGCGTCGAGGTGGTCCGGACGCGCGCCGCGCACGCGCACGCGGCCGCCGGTGATCGCGCCCGCGACCAGGAAAGTGCCGGTCTCGATGCGGTCCGGCAGCACGTCGTACTCGCAGCCGCCGAGCCGCTCACGGCCCTCGATCTCGACGGTGTCGGTGCCCGCCCCGGAGACGCGCGCGCCCATCGCATTCAGGAATGCCGCGAGGTCGACGACCTCCGGTTCGCGCGCGGCGTTCTCGATCACCGTGCGCCCGCGCGCGAGCGCGGCGGCCATCATCAGGTTCTCGGTGCCGGTGACGGTGGCGGTTTCGAGCACGATGCGCGCGCCCTCGAGTCGCCCGGCCCTGGCGTGGATGTAGCCGCCCTCGATCGCGACCTCGGCCCCCATCGCCTCGAGCCCGGCGACGTGCAGGTTGACCGGGCGCGCGCCGATCGCGCAGCCGCCGGGCAGCGAGACGCGCGCCTCGCCGTGGCGCGCCAGCAGCGGCCCGAGCACCAGGATGGACGCGCGCATGGTCTTGACGAGGTCGTACGGGGCGACCGGCGTCGACAGCGCGCGCGCGTCCACTTCGACGCGCATGCGGTCGCCGACCGTGACCGCGACGCCCATGCGGCCGAGCAGGCCGATCATCGTCGTCACGTCGTGCAGGTGCGGTACGTTGCCGACGGTCACGGGCGCATCCGCGAGCAGGCCCGCGGCGAGGATCGGCAGCGCCGCATTCTTGGCGCCCGAGGCGCGGACCTCGCCTGCGAGGCGCCGGCCACCCGTGATCTGCAGCTTGTCCAGGGAGGCCCCGCTTCAGCCGGCGCCGCGCCCGGCCCATTCGGCGGGCGTCGCGGTATCCAGCGAGAGCGCGTGGATTTCGCGGCCGACCGCGGCGCCCAGGGCCCCGTAGACCATCTGGTGGCGTTGCATGGTGCGCCGGCCGTCGAACTGGGGCGCCACCACCAGCGCCGCGAAGTGCACGTGGTCGTCCGAGCGCACCTCGACCCGGGCCCCCGGCAGGGCCGCCTCGATCCGGTTCCTGATCTCGTCCGGCGTCACGCCGCCATTCTAGCGGTGCCGGGTCGCGGATTCGCGGATTCGGGGACCTGAGCCGAGCGCGCACCGAATCCGCGAATCCGCGACCCGGCACCGAATTGGAATATCATCGCGGCACCATGAACGACGCCGCCGACAGCCCGCGCCTGATCGACCGGGGCCGCGAGGCGCTCCGGATCGAGGCGCAGGCAGTCGCCGCGCTGGTGGACCGCCTCGGCGCCGGCTTCGCCGCGGCCTGCCGCGTATTGCTCGGCTGCCGCGGCCGGGTCGTCGTCTCCGGCATGGGCAAGTCCGGCCACGTCGGCCACAAGATCTCCGCGACGCTGGCTTCGACCGGCACGCCGTCCTTCTTCCTCCATCCCGCGGAGGCCAGCCACGGCGACCTCGGCATGCTCGCCAAGGACGACGTGATGCTGGCGATCTCGTACTCGGGCGAGACCGCCGAGATCCTGACCATCCTGCCGCTGGTGAAGCGCATGGGGGTGCCGCTGGTCGCGATGACCGGCAATGCCCAGTCCACGCTCGCGCGCGCGGCCGACGTGCACCTCGACGTCAGCGTGCCGGCCGAGGCCTGCCCGCTCAACCTGGCGCCGACCGCGAGCACGACCGCGACGCTGGCGATGGGCGACGCGCTCGCCGTGGCCCTGCTCGGGGAGCGCGGCTTCACCGAAACCGACTTCGCGCGCTCGCACCCGGGCGGCACCCTGGGCCGGCGCCTGCTGCTGCGCGTCAGCGACGTCATGCGCACCGGCGCCGACCTGCCGCGGGTACGGCCGGAGACACCGCTGCCGGAGGGCCTGCTCGAGATGTCGCGCAAGCGGCTCGGCATGACGGCGATCGTCGACGCCGCGGACCGCGTGCTCGGCATCTTCACCGACGGCGACCTGCGCCGCGCGCTCGACCGGCGCGTGGACATCCAGGCGAGCCGCATGGACGACGTCATGACGCTGGGCGGCCGCTCGATCGGCCCGCAGGAACTGGCCGCGGAAGCCGTGCTGATGATGGAGAAGCACGCGATCAACGCGCTGCTGGTCAAGGACGAGCAGGGCCGCCTGATCGGCGCGCTCAACGTCCACGACCTGCTGCGCGCGGGAGTCATGTGACCTCGCCGTCCGAAGTCGCGCTCGTGGTCCTCGACGTGGACGGCGTGCTCACCGACGGCCGCCTGTGGTTCGGGCCGGACGGCGAGCAGGCCAAGGTCTTCGACGTGCGCGACGGCCACGGCATCAAGTGCCTGCTCGAGGCCGGCGTGCGCGTGGCGGTCATCTCCGGGCGGCGTTCCGCCGCCGTCGACGCGCGCATGCGGGAGCTCGGCGTCAAGGACGTGGCCCAGGGCGTCGCCGACAAGGCGCAGGCGCTGGCCGAACTCCTGCGCCGCCTGCGCATCGAATCCCGCCATGCGGCCTGCCTCGTCGACGACACCCCGGACCTCGGCCTGATGGCTGCCGTCGGCCTGCCCGCCGCGGTCGCGGATGCGCATCCCGCAGTGCTTTCGGCCGCGCGGCACGTGACCCGCGCCGCCGGCGGCCGCGGCGCCGTGCGCGAGTTCTGCGACTGGCTGCTGGCGGCGAGGGGCGCGAAACGATGATCGCCCGGCTGGTCCTGCTCGCCGCACTCGCCGCGCTGTTCGCCGTGCTGGTGCAGTGGCGCCTGCTCGACCGGGGGTCGCAGGCGCCGGCGGCCCAGGCCGCCCGGCCCGGCTACTACCTGACCGGCGTGGACCTCGAGGAGTTCGGCGCCGACGGGCGGCTGCGGCTCGGTCTGCAGTCCGCGCGCGCGGACGAGGACGCCGCGAGCGGCATCGTCCGCCTCACCGACGTCGCCGTGAACTATCACGCGCCCACCGGCCAGCTGTGGGTGCTGACCTCGGCGACGGCGCAGGTCCCGCAGGGCGGGCGCGTGGTCGAATTCGAGGGCGACGTGCTGCTCGCGGGCACGCCGGCCGCGCGCGCGGCGCCCGCGGAGCTGCGCACCGCGCGCATGCTGCTCGACACCGAGGCCGAGCTGGCGCAGACGAAGAGCGAGGTCGAGCTGGCATTCGGCCGGCACCGCATCACGGCGCAGGGCATGCGCGCCGACCTGAAGGCGGGCAGCCTGCGGCTGGAGTCCGACGTCCATGGCCTGTTCAGTCCCTAAGGCAGCGCTGGCGCTGGCGCTGGCCGCCTGCGCGGCCGGGGCGCAGGACCGCAGCCAGCTGCCGATCAAGGTGGAGGCGCTGTCCTCGGATTTCGATTACCAGGCCAGCGTGCTGGTATTCAACGGCATCACCATCTCGCAGGGCGACATCCGCATCACGGCCGAGCGCGCGCGCGCCAGCGGACTCGACTTCGAGGACAGCAGCTGGGAGTTCAGCGGCGCCGTGCGCATCGCGATGACGGATTCCAGCCTCGCGAGCGACGCGGCGCGCGTCCGTTTCACGGATGGCCAGATCCAGAGCGCGAGCGTGACCGGGGCGCCGGCGTCCTTCGAGCAGAAGCGCGACCAGCAGGTCGCCCAGGGCCGCGCCAACCGCATCGACTACGATCTCGGCCGCGGCACCGTGGAACTCGCGGGCGACGCCTGGCTCACCGACGGGCGCAACGAGATCACCAGCTCGACGCTCGTCTACAGCACGGTCAACCAGCGCGTGATCTCGCGCGAGCCCGTGACCTTCACGATCCAGCCGCGTGAGCAGGCGCCGGAAGCGGCGCCCGACGGCGCCGCGGCGAAGCCGCCCGAGCCCGCCGGGCCGAAGCCGCCGGAATGAGCGTCCTGGTCGCGACCGGGCTCGAGAAGAGCTACAGGAGGCGCCGGGTCGTCAAACTCGCTGTCGCTCGACATCTCGAGCGGCGAGGTCGTCGGCTGCTGGGCCGAACGGCGCCGGCAAGACCACCGCCTTCTACATGATCGTCGGCCTGGTGCCCTGCGACGGCAGGCGCATCGAGCTCGACGGCGAGGACATCACCCGCCTGCCGATGCGCGCGCGCGCGGCCTCGGCTACCTGCCGCAGGAGGCGTCGGTGTTCCGGCGCCTGACGGTCGCCGACAACATCCTGGCGATCCTGGAGATGCGCGGGGGCCTCGACGCGACGCAGCGCGAGGAGGCGCTCGAGCGCCTGCTGGAGGAGCTGCACGTCGGGCACCTGCGCGATCACCTGGGCATGAGCCTGTCGGGCGGCGAGCGCCGCCGCGTCGAGATCGCGCGGGCGCTGGCGGCGGACCCCGCCTTCATCCTGCTCGACGAGCCGTTCGCGGGCGTCGACCCGCTGTCGGTCCACGACATCCAGCGCATCGCGCGCCACCTCGCGGAGCGCGGCATCGGCGTCCTGATCACTGACCATAACGTGCGGGAAACATTGGGAATCTGCAGCCGCGCGTACATCGTCAACCAGGGTTCCGTGCTGGCCTCCGGAACCGCCGACGAAATCCTTGCCAATCCCGAGGTGCGCAAGGTCTACTTGGGGCAGGACTTCCGGCTCTGACCCGCGGCGATCGCCGCCGGCGCTGCCGCCGGTCCGCGAGGCCCCGCCCGCCGCATGATGAAGCCCAGCCTCCAGTTACGGATCGGCCAGCAGCTGGCGATGACGCCGCAGCTGCAGCAGGCCATCCGGCTGCTGCAGCTGCCGACGGCGGAGCTGCAGGCGCAGGTCCAGCAGGCGCTCGACAGCAACGTGATGCTGGAGGCCGAGGAGGAAACCGACCCGACCACCACGCTCGAGGCGCTGACGGACGAGCGCCGCGAGGACGCCGAAACCGGCGAGGCCGCGGAAGACGAGGTCGTCGTCGAGATCGGCGAGGAGTGGTCGGAGCCGACCGCCGCCGAATCGGAGGCGCCGTGGTCGCGGTCCGGCGACGGTGACGCGGAGCTCGCCGACGAGTCGGGCCACTCGCTGCACGACCACCTTGCATGGCAGCTCGAGCTGGCGCACCTGCCGCCGCCGCAGCTCGAGATCGGGCGCGCCATCGTGGACGCCATCAACGACGACGGCTACCTGACCGAGACCGCGGAGGCGATCGCCGCCGCGGTCGCCCCGGAAATCAGCACCGACGCCGCGGGCGTCGAGGCGGTGCTGGCGACCGTCCAGCAGTTCGACCCGGCGGGCGTCGGCGCGCGCTCGGTCGCAGAATGCGTCGGGCTGCAGCTGGCGCAGCTCGATCCGGCGACGCCGGGCCTCGCCGCCGCGCGCGCGCTCGCCCGCGACCACCTCGAGCTGGTCGCTTCGCAGCAGTTCTCGCTGCTGCAGCGGCAGATGCACTGCAGCCACGACGAACTGGACGTGGCGCTGGCGCTGGTGCGCAGCTGCCACCCGCGCCCGGGCGCCGCCTTCCAGGCGGGCCGCACCGAGTACGTGGTGCCCGACGTGTTCGTGCGGCGCACGCCGCAGGGCTGGTCGGTCGAGCTCAACGGCGCCGCGCTGCCGCGCGTGCGGCTCAACGACTCGTACGCGGGCATGATCACCCGCGCGCCGGACCACGCCGTGCTGCGCACCCAGCTGCAGGAGGCGCGCTGGCTGCTGCGCAGCCTCGAGATCCGCAACGAGACCATGCTGCGCGTGGCGCGCTCGATCGTCGAGCGCCAGCATGCCTTCCTCGAGAGCGGCGAGGAGGCGATGCAGCCGATGATCCTGAGGGACGTCGCCGAGGCCATCGAGATGCACGAGTCCACGATCTCGCGGGTCACGACCGGCAAGTACATGCACACGCCGCGCGGCGTGTACGAGTTCCGTTTCTTCTTCTCGAGCCAGGTGCCCGCGGAGGACGGAACCGGCGTCTCGTCCACCGCGATCCGCGCCAAGATCCGCAGGCTGGTCGCGCAGGAACCCCCGGGCCGGCCCCTGTCCGACCACCAGATCGCCGCGATGCTCTCCGGCGACGGCATCCCGGTCGCGCGGCGCACCGTCGCCAAGTACCGCGAGGCACTCGGCATCCCGCCATCGAGCGAACGCAGGAGGAGCAAGACATGCAGTTGACGCTGACCGGACATCACCTGGACGTCACCCCGGCGCTGCGCGGCTACGTCGAGAAGAAGCTCGACCGCGTGGTGCGGCATTTCGACCACGTCATCGACGTGCACTGCGTGCTGACGGTCGAGAAACTGCGGCACAGGGCCGAGGCGACGCTGGGGGTCAGCGGCGCGGTGATCCATGCCGACGCGATCGAAGGCGACATGTACGCCGCGATCGACGCGCTGGTGGACAAGCTGGGGCGGCGGCTGCGCAAGCACAAGGAGAAGCTGACGGATCACCGCGCGTCCGAGGTGGCGCGCGGCCGCCCGTCCTGAAGCGCCGGCGGCCATGATGGGCAGGCTCGTCGTCGTCAGCGGCCTCTCCGGCTCGGGCAAGAGCGTGGCGCTCAACCAGCTCGAGGACCTCGGCTGGTACTGCATCGACAACCTGCCGGCCGGGCTGCTGCAGGCGGTCGTGTCGCACGCGGTGCAGACCGGCGAACCGGTCTACCAGCGCCTGGCGGTGGGCCTCGACGCGCGCAACCGCCCGGACGACCTCGCTGCGGTCCCCGGCCTGCTGGACGCGCTCGCCCGCACCGGCCTGCATTGCGAAGTCGTGTACCTGCACGCGGACGACGAGGTGCTGCTGCGGCGCTACGCCGAGACGCACCGCCGCCATCCGCTGACCGGGGCCGGCCGCAGCCTCGCCGACGCGATCGCCGAGGAACGGCGCCTGCTGCATCCGCTGATCGACCGCTCCAACCTCGTGGTCGACACCTCGCGCATGAGCGTGCACGAGCTCAGGGACCTGATCGGCCGGCGCCTCGAGACCCAGGGCCCGGCGCCGCTGTCCATCCTGTTCGAGTCCTTCGGCTTCAAGCACGGGGTACCCGGCGACGCGGACTTCGTGTTCGACACGCGGACGCTGCCGAACCCGTACTGGGCGCCCGCGCTCAGGCCGTTGACCGGCAGGGACGGGCCGGTCGTCGCCTTCCTCGAGGCGAGCCCGCAGGTGCGGCGCATGGCCGAGGACCTGATCCGCTTCCTCGAGGCGCGCCTGCCCGAGTGCGAGGCCGCCAACCGCGGCTACCTGACGGTCGCGCTCGGCTGCACCGGCGGGCAGCACCGCTCGGTTTACCTGGCCGAGCGCCTCGCCGCGCACTTCCGCCCGCGCTATCCCAACCTGCTCGTGCGCCACAACGCGCTGTCGACGTGAGTCCGGCGGCACCGCTGCGCAGCGACCGCGGCTCCCGGCTCGCGGCCATCCAGGCGGCGCTCGCCGCCGGCCGGCTGCGCGGCGCCGACCGGATGGTGGACGCGCTGCATCCGGCCGAGGCCGCCCTGCTGCTCGAATCCCTGCCGCCGGCGCAGCGCGCGCTCGCCTGGGAGCTCGTCAACCAGGACGTGCAGGGCGAAGTGCTGGTCGAGCTCTCCGAGGAGGTCCGCAGCGAGCTGCTCGCGGAAATGAAGCCGGACGAGGTCGTCGCGGCCGCCGAGGGCCTGGACGTCGACGACCTCGCGGACCTGCTGGCGGAACTGCCGGAGGCGGTCACGCAGCAGGTGCTGCGCGCCATGGACCAGCAGGACCGCGTACGGCTCTCCGCCGTCCTCGGCTTCCCGGAAGACACGGCCGGCGGCCTGATGAACACCGACACCGTGACCGTGCGGCCCGACGTCACGCTCGAGGTCGTGCTGCGCTACCTGCGCATGCGCGGCGAGGTGCCGGAGCGCACCGATTGCCTGTTCGTGGTGGATCGCAACGACCGCTATCTCGGCGCGCTGCCGGTCACGCGCCTGCTGACCGCCGATCCCGCGCGGATCGTGAGCGGCGAGATGGACCCGGAAGTGGCACCCATCGCCCCGGAGACGGCGGCCGCCGAGGTCGCCCGTGTGTTCGAGTCGCGCGACCTGCTCTCCGCCGCGGTGGTTGCCGCGGACGGGCGCCTGCTCGGCCGCATCACCGTGGACGACGTCGTGGACGTCGTGCGCGAGCAGGCCGAGCACCCGGCGCTCGCCGCCGCCGGTCTCGAAGGCGATGACGACGTCTTCGCCGGCGTGCGCAAGAGCGCGCGCCGGCGCTCGCTCTGGCTCGGGATCAACCTGCTGACCGCGCTGCTCGCGGCCTGGGTCGTGGGCCTGTTCGAGGCCACCATCGAGAAGGTCGTGGCGCTCGCGGTGCTGATGCCGGTGGTCGCCAGCATGGGCGGCATCGCCGGCACGCAGACCGTCACGCTCATCATCCGCGGCATCGCGCTCGGGCAGGTCCAGCCCTCGAACGCGCGCTGGCTGTTCTTCAAGGAGCTCGCCGTCGGGGCCGTCAACGGCCTGGTCTGGGCCGGCGTCGTCGCCGTCGCCACCTGGCTGTGGTTCGGCACCTGGGACGTCGCGGCCGTCATCTTCGTGGCGATCGTCATCAACCTGATCGCGGCCGCGGTCGCGGGCGTCGCGATACCGCTCGCGCTCAAGCGCATGCAGATCGATCCCGCGCTGGCCGGCGGCGTGATCCTGACGACCGTCACCGACGTGGTCGGCTTTGCGGCGCTGCTGGGCCTGGGCGCGCTGGTCCTGACCTGACGGAACCCGAAGACCTAGGGAAGCTCTGCACAGGTGGCATGGGCGCGGCCGTGGCTGAT
>JAHCAM010000031.1 GCA_019634895.1 Steroidobacteraceae bacterium
CCGACTTCGCAGATTTCTGCGCTGCCCTCAAGGTTGATCAAATCGGCCCCGGTTTCTATTGTGCAGAATCCTTTAAGCAGCCGCGGCTATTCTTGGGGTGGTGCCACGGCGATGACCAGTTCACGAAAGTGGAATTAGCAAGTGCGCTCTAGCAGGCGCTCCGAGCTGATGGTCCTCGCGCTGCGCGCTCGGCCCGCCGCTGAAGCGTGACGCTAGGCACCAACGCGCTCATATGACGCAGACCTTTCGCCACTCAGCCGGTTTTGGCAAGTGGATTGAGTACTGGATCATCGGACTCATGCTCAAGGAGGGGATGGACGTGTATGTACCTCTCGTGGACGATCACGCCGTAGACGCAATCGTTCGCCGGAAGAACGGATCCATCGCTCTTGTACAGATCAAGGCACGCACTTCAACCGTCAAGATGAGAGACGCTTCGTTGTTCGCTACAATTTCGCACGAACAAAGACAGGACTACTGGTTCGTCTTTTACTCCGAACGACTTGCCGCGACCTGGATCATGACTTCAGAGGAGTTCATCGCCGAGGCGGTTCAGAATAGGACGGGTAAGAATGTCGGACTGCGAAGCATCTGGTTCAACGGAACACGCACAGACAAGACGAGCGGAAAGAGGGTTGAGTACATCAAGGATCGATGCCAAGAATACGTTGGAACTGATTTCTCTCGCATCGCAAGTGGGGCGTGACATGTCGTTTTACAGAAACGCCGGGGGCAGGCCATCAAGCCCGCGCGAGCGCGCCGAAGGCACGCGGCGCGCTGACTCCGGACGTTGAGGCATACGGAATGGCCAGATCTGGTCGATATCTTGATGGGCTGCCGTCCATCCTCGTGGGAGTATCTGGTGAATACTTCGTCGCTGCCGAGTTGTCGCGTCGCGGCTATATCGCGTCGATAACACTGCGAAACACAAGGGGCGTCGACATCTTGGCTGCCAACGCGGACGCCTCGAGATCGGTAGCCATCCAAGTAAAGACAAATCGTGGCAACAAAAAGGATTGGATGCTAAGGAAACTCTGAAGAACCGGTCATGAGAGCGGGCGCCGGCATGGGATTTGCGCGGAGATCGCCAACGGCAGGATTGGTGCTCGTCGATGTGGCGTTTTTGACTTTGATCGCCGGCATTTCCCGATTTCCACCGACACGTCTCCTACGCATCCAGCAATCGTCGTCGGATCAGGTACAGATTAGCGAGCGCGGCCGTGACTTCCAGTCGGTGGAGGTTCTTGGCCAGACCCCGATAGCGGGTCTTGCGGAAGCCGAAGATGTTCTTGATCACGCCGAACACGTGCTCGACCTTCGCGCGTACCCGCGACTTGTTGCGGTTCTTCGCCTTCTCGACTGCATTGATCTGTCCGTGGAACCGATAGCGCTTGTTGGTGAAGTCCTGGGCCCGCGGCGCGCGCCGGTGAATGACTTCCGTCTGGCCGTGATAGCCCTGATCACCCCAGACCCGCGTCTCCCGGCCATGCAGCAAATGCGGCAGTGCGTCGCGATCGTGGACATTGGCTGCCGACACCAGCACGGTGTGGACCAGCTTGGTCTTGCTGTCGATACCGACGTGCGCCTTCATCCCAAAGTACCACTGCTGACCCTTCGCCGCCTGGTGCATCTCCGGGTCGCGCTTACCGTCCTTGTTCTTCGTCGAGCTCGGCGCGCCGATGATCGTGGCGTCCACGATTGTGCCGCGAGCAATCTTGATGCCGCTGCGATGCAGGTGGTCGTTAACCGCCGTCAGCAGCACCTTGCCGAGCTTGTTGCGCTCCAGCAGGTGCCGGAACTTGCACACCGTGGTCTCGTCGGGGGCGCCTTCCACCCCGAGGTCAAGTCCGACGAAGCTGCGCATGGCCACCGAGTCGTACAGCGCTTCCTCCACCGCCGGATCCGACAGGTTGAACCACAGTTGCAGGAAGTAGATCCGCAGCATCCGCTCCAGCGGAATCGGCGGTCGACCGCCGCTCTCGCTGACTTTCGGATACGCCGTCTGCACTGCCGCCGCCAGCTCCGGCCATGGAATGATCCGGTCCATGTCCGCCAGGAACTGCGCGCGGCGCGTCGTCTTGGCGTACCTCTCAAATCCCGCCAGCGTCTGCTGCTTCATCGTGCCTCCCGCGTGGGACTCGATCATGCATCATCACGCGTGGGTTAATCAGACCTTCCTTAGCACTTGTTCGCCAATTCGCCTGTCGCAGAGGCGAGGGAAGGAGAGACAAGTGGCAAACCAACGAGAGACGAACCGACCTGGTCGTGGCAACCGGACGATGCAACGTCTTGTTGCCTGGTTTCTCGCGTCGGCGATTCTGTTTGGCACAATTGCGGCGCTCGGCGGTGGTCAGCTCAATTTGCTGCAGACTGTGGGCGCGGTCATAGGGGTCGCGCTAGCGATAGCGTTTGGCGCTGTGGTGCTTGAACGAGTGATGGATAAACTCCCGCGATCTCCAAGGGACGCATAGTGGGCTTGCCCCGATTTCGATCACACCTGAAACCGTTCAGGCGCTCGTACTCAGTACTCATCCGCGCAACGTCACGACTTCTTCCGCCGTCGTCGGATGGATCGCGACCGTATCGTCGAAGTCGGCCTTGGTCGCGCCCATGCGGATCGCGACCGCGAAGCCCTGGAGCATCTCGTCCGCGCCCATGCCGATCGCGTGCAGCCCGACGACCCGACGGTCCGGCCCCGTGGCCACAAGCTTCACCTCCGCCCGCCGGCGCCGCTCCGTGATGCCGTGGTAGAGCGGCATGAAGTCGCCCTGGAACACGGCGACCCGGTCGCCGAACTGCGCGCGAGCCTCCTCCTCCGAAAGCCCGACGGTGCCGATTGGCGGGTGGCTGAAGATCACGGTCGGGATGTTGCGGTATTCGAGATGCCGGTCCGCCTCCCCGCCGAACAGGCGATCGGCGAGGCGCCGCCCGGCCGCGATCGCCACCGGCGTCAGCGCCACGCGCCCGGTGACGTCGCCAATCGCATGGATGCCGGCGACGTTCGTGTCCTGGCGCAGGTCGGTGACGATCTCGCCCGCGCCGCCCAGGGCGACGCCCGCGGCTTCCAGGCCGAGGCCCGCAGCATTCGGAGTGCGGCCCACCGCCCAGATCAGGCACTCGAAGGGGCCGGGGCGGCGGCCGTCGGCCAGTTCGACCGTGGCCGTGCCTGCGCGTCCCGACACCGCCGCCGGCACCGCATCCGCCACCAGCTCGATACCGTCCGCCGTCATCGCCGCCATCAGCCGCCGCGACAGCATGCCGTCGAAGCTGCGCAGCATGCGGTCGTGGCGCATCAGCACCGTCACTTTCGCGCCCAGCGCCGCGAACACGCCGGATAGCTCCGCGGCGACATAGCCGCTGCCCACGATGGCGACCGTGGCCGGCATGCGCTCGAGCGCGAAGAAGCCGTCGGAAGTGATGCCGAGTTCCGCGCCCGGGATCGCGGGCACCAGCGGATGGCCGCCGCTGGCGATCACGATGCGCCCCGCCGCCTGCTCCTGGGTCCCGATCACGACCCTGCCCGGGCCCGCGATGCGCGCGCGTTCAGTCAGGAGCGTCACGCCGCGCTTCGTCAGGTTCTCGAGGTAGACGCCGTGCAGCTTGCGCACATAGGCGTCGCGGCGCGCCTTCAGCGCGCCCCAGTCGTGCGCGCCGAGCGCCACGTCGAAGCCGTAGTCCGCCGCGTCGGCGATGCCGTGCGCCAGCTCGGCGGCGTGGTACATGAGCTTCTTCGGCACGCAGCCGGCGTTGACGCAGGTGCCGCCGATCGGCCCGGGCTCCGCCAGCACCACGCGCGCGCCGTGCTCGGCCGCGCGCTGCGCGCAGGCAAGCCCGCCGCTGCCGCCGCCGATCACGATCAGGTCCCAGCGTGTCGCCATGGCCGTCATCCGGTTGCCGTCGGCGCCGATGATATACTCGATGCGGTCATGGCCTGGATCCTCGTGGCCGCGTTCGCGGTGCTGGCCGTGGCGGCAGTCGTCGTCATCCGCCGCGGACTCCTGCGCCTCGAGCGCGAGGTGCGCGAAGCCTGGGAGACGCTGGCCACGCAGCTCGGCAAGCGCGAAGAACTCATGTCCCGCGTCATCGAACTCTGCGGACGCCTCATGCACGAGGAACCGGAAACGCTCGAGCGGGCGCGCATGGCGACGCTGGCCGTGCTTGCCGCCACCTCCCGCGCGGATATCTCCGCGCTCGCCGCCGCGGAGGAGCAGCACCGCGCCGCGACCGGCGAGCTGTTCGCCGTCGCCAGCGGCTATCCGCAGCTTGCGACCAGCACGGCCTTCGCGGCGCTCGCCGCGCGCACGGACGAACTGGACGCGCGCGTCGCCGCTCGGCGCGAGCAGTACAACGCCGCGGCCAGCGTGCTGAACCTGCGCTGCGCCGCGTTTCCGCACCGCCTGGCCGCCCGGTCGTTAGGCTTCCGGCCCGTAGGGCTGCTGCCGTGATCCGCATCGCCAGCTGGAACGTCAACTCGCTCAAGGTGCGGCTCGAGCACCTGGGGCGGTGGCTGGCGGACCATCCGGTGGACGCGATCGCGCTGCAGGAACTGAAGACGCCGGACGAGCAGTTCCCGGCGGACGCGGTGCGCGCGCTCGGCATGCACGCCGCGCACTACGGCCAGAAGACCTACAACGGCGTCGCGATCCTTGCCCGCAAGCCGCCCGCGGACGTCGCCACCGGCATCCCGGGCCACGACGACCCGCAGCGGCGCGTGATCGCGGCGACGGTCGCAGGCATCCGGCTGGTCAACGTGTACGTGCCGAACGGTCAGGAGGTGGGTTCCGACAAGTACGCCTACAAGCTGGACTGGCTGGCGCGCCTGCGGAATCATCTCGCCGGCCTGCTGAAGCAGCACCCGTTGCTGCTGGTCGCCGGCGACTTCAATATCGCGCCCGAGGACCGCGACGTGCATGATCCGGCGAAATGGGAAGGCTCGGTGCACGTGAGCGCGCCCGAGCGCGAGGCGCTGGCCGCGATCGCGGCGCTCGGCTTCGTGGACCTGTTCCGGCGCTTCGAGCAGCCGGAGCAGTCGTACTCCTGGTGGGACTACCGCATGAATGCATTCCGCCGCAATCACGGCCTGCGCATCGACCTGTTGCTGGCCTCCCCCGCGCTCGCCGCATGCTGCAGGGCCTGCGCCATCGACCGCGCGCCGCGCGCCTGGGAACGGCCCTCGGACCACGCGCCGGTCACGGCCGCGTTTGACATAGGCTGAGGGCCAGGATGTGACGGCGCTCAAGTTCGCGGCATACGCCCCGGCCGGGGCCGGGCGGCAGTCCGTAGACTGGCCTGCAGCACTGCCGATCCAGGAGGCCCGCGGACGCGTGCCACGCCCCTATCGCCGCAGCGATTTCGACGTCACCGACACGGTGCAGGTCAGCTCGCCGCCCGCCGTGCGCGAAGCCGTGCTCGACCTCTATTCGCGCAGCTGGCCCGGCGCGCCGCTGGCCACGCTCACGCGCGCGCTCGCCGACTTCGAGCGCCTGTTCACCGGCCAGGAGCCCGGCTACCTCGGCGTGGACACCGTCTACCACGACCTGCAGCACTCGCAGGACGTGGTGCTGGCGATGGCGCGGCTGATGGCGGGCTACGAGCTGCAGCCGGACGGCCCGCGCCTCGGCGCGGAGCGCGCGCTGATGGGCCTGGTCACCGCGCTGTTCCACGATTCCGGCTACATCCGCGAGACCGGCGAGTCCGCGATCCCGAACGGCGCCGTGTTCACGCGCAACCACGTGACGCGCAGCGCCCGCTACCTGGCGAAATACCTGCCGGGCGCCGGGCTCGGCGCATGGGTGCCGATCGCCACGCGCATCGTGCACTTCACCGGCTACGAGATGCCGCTCGACCTGATCCGCGTGGACGACGCGCGCGACCGGCTGGTCGGCCATATGCTCGGCACCGCCGACATGCTGGCGCAGATGGCGGACCGCTGCTACCTCGAGAAGTGCCGCGACCGCCTGTACGCCGAGTTCGTGCTGGGCGACGTGGCGGTCAGCAACGGCAGCGGCGGCACCAAGGTGCTCTACGGTTCCGGCCTCGACCTGCTGCGGCAGACGCCCAAGTTCATCTCGTCCACGATCGACAACCGGCTCGGCAAGTCCTTCAACCACGCCTACCGCTATCTCGAGCCGCTCTACGGCGGCGACAACCCGTACATGAACGCGATCCGCAAGAACGTGGACTACCTGCAGACGCTCATGCGCGGCAGCCGCTGGCCGATGCTCAGGCGCAACCCGCCGGTGTTCACGGTCGAGTGCAATCCGATGAGCGGGATGCGGGCGCTCATGGTCGAGCACCTCAAGGAAGTCTGGGGCGCCGGGCCTGCGCCGGGCGGCGCGGGCTGAGTCGCGCCCAGCGCGAGCGCATCCGCGGCGGCGGGTCCACGTCCCGCACGTAGCGCTCGAGGATCGCGGGCAGCCGTTCCAGGATCTCCGATTCCCCCTGCACGCCCGACCCGCGGATCGCCTCCGCCAGCAGTTCCACCGTCATCATCGGCAGCGCCTGCCGTGACACCGGCGCAAAGCTCAGGTGCCAGGGTTCCGGCTGCACGCCGCGGCCGCGGCGCGTGTACGGACGGTAGAAACCGAAGCGCTGCATGTTCCGCCCGAGCCAGTCGGACAGCGCGGCAAAGGCGCCGCCGCGCCGGTACTCCCCGGTCTCCAGGCGCGGCTGGTAGCCCCGGGCAATGACCCCGCCGTCGGCGACGTCCACGTCCGTGCCCCAGTGATGCCGGCTGGCGCCGGGCAGCGCCGACCACAGCAGGATGGCCTCGACCCGTTCGCCGGGGGTGAGCGACGCCATGTCCAGCGGCCGGCCGCGCCGGTCGAGCGCCGGGCGCTCGCCGCGGTACTTGGCGTTCCAGATCGCGCGCTGGCGTTCGAAATCGCGGAAGGAGGACAGCGGCCGGAGGTCGAATCCGGCCTGCCGGGCAGCCGCCCGCATGGCCAGGAAGGCCCCGACGGCGGCGGCGTGCAGCGTGCAGGGCGGCTCCGCCAGCGTGACCAGGTGGCCGCGGCCCCGCCCGGTGAGCTCCAGACCATTCAAATTGGGGGACCCCGCACGGTGCCGTATGATGCGGGATTCGGGGGGGAGCCGCTACGACCGTATGAGCCGCCTTGTCGGCAGCAGAGGCATCGCGATCGCGACGGCCGGCGGCGCCGCCGCGGGCATCGCACTCGCCGCCGCAATCATCGCGGGCTGGGGCCCGGCGGGAGCCTCCGGCTGGACGCTGTGGATGCTCGGCGGGGCGGTCGGCCTGCTGGTCGCGGTCTTCATCGCGACCCGGGTGTTCGTGGCGCGCGTCGAGCGGCCCCTGGCGGAACTGCTGCGCGCGGTGGAGCGGCTCTCCGGCGGCGACTGGGCATCGCGCGTCGAGACGCCGGGCGGGCGCATCGCCGCCGCGCTAGGCGGCGCGCTCGAGCGGCTGCGCATCAACCTCGCCGATCACGCGGCCACCGGCCGCGCCCTCGACGTCATGCTGGACAGCATGAACGACGCCGTGTTCCTGACCTCCCCGGACGGGCTCATCAAGCGCGTCAACCTCGCCGGCTCGCAGATGCTCGGCTGGTCGCAGGCCGAACTGCTCGGCCGCGAACTCGGCTACCTGGTCTCCGAGCAGGACCGCCCGAACTTCTCCATCGAGCAGGCGGCGAACGAGATGCTCGAGCTGACCATGCGCAGCAAGAGCGGCCAGGTCATCCCGGTGTCGCTGTCGGGCTCGGTGATGGCGGCCGAGGACCCGCGCTTCCAGGGCTGCATCTTCGTCGCCCGCAACATCACCGAGCGCAAGCGCGCGGAGCGGCGCATCCGCTACCTGGCGCGCTACGACACGCTGACCAAGATCCCGAACCGGCTGCAGTTCCAGCATTCGCTGCAGCAGGCGATCGCGCGCACGCTGCGCGCCGGGCACGAGCTGGCGCTGCTGTACATGGACCTCGACCGCTTCAAGGAAGTCAACGACACCTTCGGCCACGCCGCCGGCGACCGCGCGCTCGAGATCCTCTCGGAGCGCATGAACCGCAGGCTGCCGCAGCACACCATGCTCGGCCGGCTGGCGGGCGACGAGTTCGCGCTGTTCATCGAGAACCTGCCGGCGGAAACCGACAACCGCCCCGCGATCGCGACGCTGGCGCGGGAGCTGCTGGACGAGCTCGGCCGGCCGTTCCAGCTCGGCCAGCACGAGCTGTACGTCACCGGCAGCATCGGCATCGCGCTGTGCCCGCGCGACGCCGACAACGTCGTCGACCTGATCCGCGACGCCGACGCGGCGATGTACTACTCGAAGCAGAACGGCGGCAACAGCCACAGTTTCTTCACGCCGGAGATGAGCGCGGTCGCGGTCGAGCGCCTGATGCTCAAGTCGAAGCTGCGCCGCGCGGTCGAGCGCGAGGAACTCGTGATCCTGTACCAGCCGAAGGTGGACCTGCGCGACGGGCGCGTGGCCGGCGCCGAGGCGCTGGTGCGCTGGCGGCTGCCGGGGCACGGCGACATCTCGCCCGCGCAATTCATCCCGCTGGCCGAGGAGTCGAACCTGATCCAGGAGATCGGCGAGTGGGTGCTCAAGCGCGTCTGCAATGATTACCGCAGCTGGCAGGACGAGGTGCCGCGGCCCGGGCGCATCTCGATCAACCTCTCGCTCAAGCAGCTGCGCCAGGCCGAGTTCCTGACCCGCTACCGCTCGGTGTTCGACGACACCGGCGTCGCGCCCTCGAACTTCGAGCTCGAGATCACCGAGACCACCCTGATGACCGAGGCCGGGCGCATGGTGCGCCTGCTGGACGAGCTGCACGCGATGGGCGTGCACCTCGCGATCGACGACTTCGGCACCGGCTATTCCTCGCTGTCCGCGCTGCAGCAGTTCCCGGTCCACACGCTCAAGATCGACCAGTCGTTCGTGCGCCACGCGGTCGTGTCGCCCTCCGACGCGACGCTGATCCGCACCATCATCGAGATGGGCAGGAACCTGTCGCTGGAGGTCGTCGCCGAGGGCATCGAGACGCAGCAGCAGCTCGACTACCTGCGCGGCCTGGACTGCCACTACGGCCAGGGCCGCCTGTTCGGCGAGCCGATGAACACCGTGGAATTCCTGCAGCTGCTGCTGGCGCAGGCGCGCGGCGACGCGCGCTACGCGCCGATGTTCGGCTAGCGCCGCGCCCCGTCCGCCGCCTGGCGGGCGAGGTCATCCGCGATCGCGTCGAAGCTTCGCGTGGCGACCTCGGTCGCCGCGCGGCCGAAGGCCTCGTCGAGCGCGGCGACGACTTCCGTCAGCCGGTTCGCGGCCGCCGGCTGCGAAGCGGCGACCGAGAACGAGGCCAGCACCCGGCGATCCGACTGCCGCCCGAGCGTCGCCGCGAGCTCCACCCGCGCGGTGGGCAGCGCGCCCGCGGTGTAATCGGCCTCGAAGTACTGCAGCTTGACCGCCAGCACGTGCGTGGCGCGGAAGCGCCCGAGATCGCCCTGCACCGAATGCAGCCGGTGCGAGCCGGACAGCGACTCGATGAGCGCGGACTGCACCAGGGCCGGCAGGTCCTCGGCCCAGCGCGCGCCCGCGTAGTAGTCGAAGCGCCGCCCGGGCCAGCGCGTGGCGATGCGGCCCGTGCCCAGCCCCGGCGCGAACTCGGGCCGCGCGACCGCGAGATCCGCCGCGAGCCCGTCGCCGCCCTGCAGCTGCGGCGCGCCGAGGCGGTAGGTCAGCGGCTCCGGATCCGTGTTCTTCAGGCTGCCGACGCAGCCCGTGGCGGCGACCGCGAACGCGGCGGCGGCGAGCAGGGTTCTCATGGCGGGATCTCCACGCCGGCAGGCGCCGGCTTGTAGACCAGGCGGGACGGGTCGCGCTCGAGGCTCTCGGACAGCGACTCGAATGCCCGCACCGCCTGGCGCGTCTCGCGCAGCAGCTGCTCGAACTCCGCCAGGCCCTGGCCGGCGAAACGGTCGAGGCTGCCCTCGTTGCGCTGGATGAATCGGTCGAGGCGCGCGGTCGTGGATGCCACGTTGTCGGCGACCTCGCGCAGCCTGCGGACCGCCGCCTTCACCTGCTCGCCGCTGGCAGCCGTCAGCTCGCGCAGGTTCGCGGCCGTGCCCTTCATCTCCTCCGCAGCGGCGCGCAGCTCGGCGAACATCGCGCGCGCGTCGGCGACCGTCTGCGGCAGGTCGCCGCTGGCCGCGCCGACGTTGCCGGCGGCGGCGGTGACCGCCTCGATGTTGCGGTCCGAGAGCATCGCGTTGATGCGGTTGAGCGCCTCGCCGGCCTTCGCCACCACGTCGGGCAGGCTGCTCACGAACACGTCGAAGTCGGACTGCTCCGAGGGAATCACCGGATGCCCGATCCCGGGGATCGCCGCCTGGCGCGGCTTGGAGGGATCGCGCGGCCGCAGGTCGATGAACAGCAGCCCGGTGACGCCCTGCAGCGCGAGCCGCGCGATCGTGCCCTCCTCGACCGGCGTGTTCTCGGCGATGTCGGCGAGGACGCGCACGCGGCCCGGGTCGCGCGGATCGAGGCCGATGCGCGCAATGCGCCCGACCGCGACCCCGAGGTAGCGCACCGAGCCGCCCTCCGACAGCCCGAACACGCTGCCGTCGAAGTAGATTTCGTAGCGCCGGTAGTCGCGCCGGTCGCCGGTCTCCGAGTACCAGAGCACGAAGCCCGCGGCCATCGCCAGCACCAGCAGCACGAAGGCCCCGACCGCGACGTAGTTCGCTTCCCTATCCATCGTGCACCGCCTGTCCACGCGCCGCGCGGCTGCGCTCGCCATGGAAGTATTCCCGGATCCACGGATGGTCGCTGCGGACGATCTCTTCCAGCGTGCCGCTGATCATGCGCCCGTCCACGATCACCCCGACCCGGTTGCACACCCTGAAGATGGTATCCAGATCGTGCGTGATCATCACCACCGTCAGCGCCAGGGCCTCCTGCAGGTACAGGACCAGGCGGTCGAAGGCCGCCGACGAGATCGGGTCCAGGCCCGAGGTCGGCTCGTCCAGGAACAGCAGCGCCGGGTCGAGCGCGAGCGCGCGGGCCAGCGCGGTGCGCTTGGTCATGCCGCCCGAGAGCTGCGCGGGAAACTTTTCCGCAGCGTCCCCGGGCAGGCCGACCATGCGGATCCTGAGCAGCGCCAGCTCGCGCAGGGTCTCCTCCCCGATCGCGTAATGCTCGGCGATCGGCAGCTCGACGTTCTGCAGCACCGTCAGCGACGAGAACAGCGCGCCGCGCTGGAACATCACCCCGTAGCGGCGCTTGACCGCGAGCAGCGCGCTCGCGGGCCGGCGCGTCACCTCCTGACCCTCGATACGGACGCTGCCGGCCGCCGGGCGCTGCAGCCCGAGCATGGTGCGCAGCAGCACCGACTTGCCGCTGCCGGAGCCGCCGACGATGCCGAACACCTCGCCGCGGCGAACCTCGAGGTCGAGCCCGTCGTGCACCACCTGCGCGCCGAAGCGGTTGACCAGGCCGCGGACTTCGATCACGGCGTCCATCAGATGTCGAGCTCCATGAAGATCACCGCGAACACCGCGTCCGCGAGGATCACCAGGAAGATGGACTGCACGACCGCGACCGTCGTCAGCCGCCCGAGCTCGCGCGAGGAACTGCGCACCTGCATGCCGCGCAGCGTCCCCACCATCGCGATCAGGAAGGCGAACACCGGCGCCTTGATGATGCCGACCCAGAAGGTCCACTCGGCGATCGAGCCCTGCATGCGCTCCAGGTACTGGTTGAACGGGATGTCCACCAGGTACCAGGACAGCAGCGCGCCGCCCGCGAGCCCCATCGCGTCCGCGATCACGGTCAGCACCGGCAGTGCGATGACGAGGCCGAGCACGCGCGGCAGCACCAGCACCTCGACCGGGTCCATGCCGATCGCGCGCAGTGCGTCCACTTCCTCGTTCAGCTTCATCACGCCGAGCTCCGCGGCGTAGGCGCTGCCGGAGCGGCCGGCGACGATGATCGCGGTCAGCAGCACGCCGAGCTCGCGCAGCACCGCCACGGTCACCAGGTCCACGACGAAGATCTCGCCGCCGAACTTCCTGAGCTGCTGCGCGCCGATGTAGGCGACGATGACGCTGATCAGGAAGGCGATCAGCGCGACGATGGGCACGGCGGTGACGCCGGTGTCCCAGACGTGGCGCACGACCGAGGGCAGGCGCAGGCGCTTGACGCTCGTCAGCGCGCGCCCCGCCGCGATCACGACCGCGCCGAAGAAAGCCAGCGCGTCGAGGATCTCCTCGCGCGCGCCGACGGCGCGGCGGCCGATCTCGCGCAGCGGGCGGCGCAGCAGGTCGAGCGCGGCGGCGGACTCCGGCACGGGCGCGGCGGCGCCCGCCACCGCGCGGTCCACGAAGGCGAGCTGCTCCGGCCGCGCGCCGGTCCATTCGACGCGGCAGCCCGCGCGCGCGAGACGGCGCTCGAATCCGCGCAGCAGCCAGGCGCCGGTCAGGTCCAGGGATTCGATGCCGCCCGGGTCCAGCCGGACTGCCCCGGACGCTGCGGCGGCGGCATCGCGCAGGCGCGGCTCGAGCGCCGCCGCCTGCTCGACGGTCCAGTGGCCCGTCAGCCGGAACCGGCGCAGCCCGCCCTCGTCCACCGCCTCGATCAGCAAGAAGCGCCCTCCCCGCCGTCGCGGACGATGCTAGCAGGGCCGGCCTGCAGCCGCATCGCGCGGGGGTTTGCGTCGCGGCTGCGCAGACGACAACATGGGCGCGGGAGGCGGCAACACTGGTCGACAGCGTCCTCGAAGACATCCTGATCCTGCTGGTCGCCACGCTGGTCGTGGTCATCGGCCTGCGCCGGCTGCGGCTGCCGCTGATCGTGGCCTTCCTGCTGGTCGGCATGCTGGTCGGCCCGCACGCCCTCGGCTGGGTCGCGTCCACCGAGACCACCCGCGCGATCGCGGAGTTCGGCGTGGTCTTCCTGCTGTTCACGCTCGGCCTCGACTTCTCGCTGCCGCGGCTGCTGGCGATGCGCGGCGAGGTGGTCTGGCTCGGCAGCCTGCAGGTCGGGCTGACGACCGCGGCGGTCGCGGCCATCGCCTGGGCTTTCGGGATTCCGCTGCCGGTCGCCATCGTGCTGGGCGGCGCCGTGTCGATGACCTCGACGCCGGTGCTGCTGCGCCAGCTGATGGAGCAGGACGAGCTCAACCGCACGCACGGGCGGCTCGGCTTCGGCACCTCGCTGTTCCAGGACATCGCCTTCGCGCTGTTCTTCGCGCTGGCCGCGGCGCTGTCCGCGCCGGAGGAGGAGTTCTCGACGGCCGGCGTCGCGCTCGCGGTCGGCAAGGCAGCGCTCGCCCTGGTCGTGGTGCTGGCCGCCGGGCGCTGGCTGCTGCGGCCGCTGTTCCACGAGATCGCCTCGAGCCGCGCGCCGGAGCTGTTCACGTTCGCGGTGCTGTTCGTCGCCGTCGGCTCGGGATGGGCCACGCACGCGGCCGGCCTCTCCTTCGCGCTGGGCGCGTTCCTCGCCGGACTGATGCTCGCCGAGACCGAGTACCGCTACCAGATCGAGTCGGGCATCCGCTCGTTCCGCGACACGCTGCTCGGCCTGTTCTTCGTCACCATCGGCATGCAGCTCGACCTGCCCGCGCTCGCGAAGCACCTGCCGACGGTGCTGGCGATGCTCGCCGGGATGCTGGTGCTCAAGACCGCGGTGGTCATGCTGGCGGCGCGCTACTTCGCGGGCAACTGGTTCAAGGCGCTGCGCACCGGCCTGGTCATCGCCCACGGCGGCGAGTTCGGCTTCGCGCTGCTCGCCATCATGCTCGACAACCGGCTGGTGTCGGCGGGCCTGACGCAGGCGCTGCTCGCCGCGATCACGCTCAGCATGCTCGCCTCGCCGTACCTGATCCGGCACAACAAGGCGATCGCGCGCTTCCTGCTGCGCGAGCGGGCGCCCGCGCCCACCAGCCTCGCGCGCGCGGACGCGGCGACCCGGGCCGTGGCGCAGCGCGAGCACGTGATGCTGTGCGGCTACGGGCGCGTCGGGCAGAACGTGGCCCGCGTGCTCGAGGGCGAGGGCTTCGAGTTCCTCGCCATCGATCTCGACCCCAGGCGCGTGCGCGCGGCCATGGCGGCCGGCGACGCCGTGCTCTACGGCGATGCCAGCGACGAGGGCGTGCTGGAGGCCGCCGGGCTCGAACGCGCCATCGCGGTGGTCGTCACCTACTCCGATGCGGGCCGCTCGCTGGCGACCGTGCGGGCGGTGCGGCGCCTGCGCAAGGAGCTGCCGATCCTGGTGCGGACGACGGACGACTCCAACCTGGAGGCGCTGCTCGAAGCGGGCGCGACGGAAGTGGTGCCGGAGACGCTGGAAGCCGCGCTGACGCTGGTCGGCAACACGCTGCACATGCTCGAGGTGCCGCCCTCACGCGTGATCCGCAGGCTGGGCGACATCCGCCGCGAGCGCTATACGGCGCTGCGCTCGGTCTACGGCCGCGATCCGGCCGGCAGCGTCGAGGAGACCGGGCGCTTCCGCGAGGAGCTGCACATGGTGCTGCTGCCGCCCGGGGCCTGGGCGATCGGCAAGACCATACGCGAGGTGCGCGAGCGCGGCGCGGAGGTGTCGTTCACGGCGGTGCGGCGCGACGGCATCGTCGGCCGCGACCCGGACCCGCGCATGAAGCTGCGCGAGGGCGACGTGGTCGTGCTGTTCGGCACGCCCGAGGCGCAGGAGCACGCCGAAGCCGTCCTGCTCGCCGGCTGAAATAAAGGGGACGCGTCCAATTACCCGGTAATTGGACGCGTCCCCTTTATTTCATGGGAAGGTGAGGGTGACGCTGCCGGAGCCGGTGTCGATGAGGCCGCGGCCGCTGCCGTCGCCGAGCCGCACGATCCAGGTGCCATCGGACCTGCGCATGCTGCCGCCGGGCGCGTCCACTTCCACGCTGCCGCTGCCGGTGTCCACGCGGATCTCCATCGACGGCGTGCCGCTCGAGCGCAGGCGCACGCTGCCGGAGCCGGTGTCGATGCGCAGCCGCTGCAGCGCCGAAAGGTCGCCCTCGACCTCGACGCCGCCGGAACCCGTGTCCACGTCGAGCTCGGTCACGCCGCGCACGTCCCGCGCGCGCACCGAGCCGGATCCGGTATCGGCCTCGATGGCGCCCTGCCAGGACTCGATCGACACGCGGCCGGAACCGGTGTCGGCGCGCAGGCGGCCGGAGCCATTGCGCACCTCAACCGCGCCGGAGCCGGTGTCGGCGACGATTTCGCACTCGCAGCCGCTGATTCGCACGGCGCCGCTGCCGGTGTCGGCCACGACCCTGCCGCGGTGATCCGCGACCTCGACCGTGCCGCTGCCGCTGTCGAGCACGACTTCGCCCTCGCCGCCGGCCGAACGCAACAGCCCGCTGGTGCCGTCGAGCCGCAGCGTGCCGGAGAAACCGCCGGCGACGGACTCGCCCAGGATGTTGTTCACCGAGAGCCGGGCCCCGGCCGGCGCGCGGATCACCAGGTCCACGCGCACCGCCGGCGCGTCCCTGCGATCGCGGGTCAGGCGGATGCGCTCGCCCAGGTAATTCACGTAGGCCGCGCCCCACCAGCCGCTGTAGCCGCCCGAGTGATAAATCCTGCGGAAGTGCT
Organism: Steroidobacteraceae bacterium; assembly: GCA_019634895.1. Classification (GTDB taxonomy): domain Bacteria; phylum Pseudomonadota; class Gammaproteobacteria; order Steroidobacterales; family Steroidobacteraceae; genus SCUD01. The sequence continues at coordinate 15,565 of JAHCAM010000031.1, forward strand.
CGCGCGGAAAGGCCACGTCGAAGCGCGAGCCGGCGCCGATGTCGGCCGTGCGGAACTCGATCAGGCCGGCGAGCCGGTCGGACTCGGCCTGCGTGCCCGCCTCCACCACCGCGCGGGCGGTGACGTGGAAACGGTCCCCGTCGCCGCGTTCGACACGAACGTCGCCGATGAGGTTGCGTACGGTCAGGCCCGCCGAGGCCTCGGGCTTGAACTGCCAGGCGCGGGTCACCGTCGCGCTCGTGGCCTGGACCGGGAGGGATGCCGCAACAAGGGCGAACGCGGCGGTGACCCGCAGGAAAAGGTTCATGACTTGACTCCGTTGCAACCGGGGTTCAGGCGGTCTCGTCGCGGTAGCGGCGCACCCACATGGCCGCGGCGATCAGCAGCGCCGCGGCGACCACGCCCAGCCACAGGTCCGCCGACGCATAGAAGTCGCGCAGGCTGCCGGACAGGTCCAGCTCGCTCAGCTTGATGACCTCGCGGCCCACTTCCTCGCCGGTCTTCGGATCGACCTGGGCCACCGTCTCCGGCCGCACGATGCGCAGCATTCCGAACAGCCGCTCCTTGATGAAGTCGCCGACGTAGTTCGTCTGCAGCAGCACTTTCTCGAACATGTACAGCGCCGCCGGCGGCAGCACCGCCCACAGGAACGGGCCGCGCGGCGCCCAGGCCGAGGCCAGCATCAGGTAGCCGATCACCGGCGCAAACCAGAACATCGCGGTGACGCACCACACGGCCGCCATGACGATGCCGCCCATGATCGCCTGCGGCTGCCACATGATGCCCGCCGCCTCCCCCGCCATCGCCAGCTTGGCCGAGCCGCCGGCCGCGACGATGAGCTGCGCAAGCACGGCGCCTGCGAGCGCGACCAGCGGGATCACGACCGCCGCAACCGCGAACTTGGACAGCACGGTCTCGGCATCGGACAGGGGCAGCGACTTCCAGAACAGCACGCTGCGGTCGCGCCGGTCCGCATACAGCGAATCGAGCGCGTAGAAGAATGCGACGATGCCGAGCACCCAGTCCATGACCAGGGCCAGGCCGGCGTACACCACCAGCAGCAGCCGCACCTGCTTGTCGTGCGGGAGCGCGCCGAGCCCCGCGCCCGCATCCATCGAGCCGATCGGCCCGAGGTGGATGTTCCCCGTCAGCGTCGCGAGCACCAGGCAGGCCAGCACGATCAGCGGCGCGACCCAGATCGCCTTGTGCTCCCAGATCTCGCGGCGGACCAGCCAGATGAAGCGGCTCATGCTCGGGCTCCCTGGATCACGGCGACGAACAGGTCGGCGACCGACGGCACGCCGATCTCGCCGAGGCGCTCGAGTTCGGCGCGCGGCGCGTCGCGGAACAGCATGTGGATGCGGCCGAGGCCCTGGCGCTCGGCCAGCGGCCGGTGCGTGCGCGCGGCGGCGACGTGCTCCGGGCGCACGGCGACCTGCGCGTACTTGGACTGGATCTCGTCCATCGCCGCGTCGAGCACAATGCGCCCGCGGTCGATGAACAACAGGTCCGTCAATATGTGCTCGACCTCCTCGACCTGGTGCGTCGTGACGAGGATGGTGCGCTGTTCGTCGAAATACTCGTTCAGCAGGGTCTCGTAGAACTGCTTGCGCATCAGGATGTCGAGGCCGAGCGTCGGCTCGTCGAGCACCAGCAGCCTGGCATCGATCGCCATCACCAGCGCGAGATGCAGCTGCGTGACCATGCCCTTCGACAGCTCCTTGACGCGGCTGTTGCGCTTGACGTCGCTGCGCGCGAGGAACTGCTCGCAGACGTCGCGACGGAACCTCGGATGCGTGGCCGCGACGAAGTCGATCAGCTGGCGCACGCGGATCCAGCGCGGCAGCACCGCGACGTCGGCGATGAAGCAGACGTCCTGCATGAGCTGGTGGCGCTGGCGGTGGGGGTCGAGGCCGAGCACGGACAGGCGGCCGTCGAAGCGGGTCAGCCCGAGCAGGGCCTTGAGCGCGGTGGTCTTGCCGGCGCCGTTCGGGCCGATCAGGCCGACGATGCGTCCGGGCTTCACGGTGAAGGACACGTCATCCAGGGCGCGGGTCGTGCCGAAGCTCTTGCCGAGCCCCTGCGCCACGATCAGGTCAGTCACGCTCGCCTCCTTCACCCGTTTCCGGCTCCGGCGCGCTCTTCAGGCTGGACGCCGGTTCCGGGGGAATCTTGTCGAGGTGGTCCAGCAGCTCCTTGGGCTCGAAGCCCAGGCGCTGGATGCGGCCCGCGATCCGGGGCCATTCCTCCTCGAGGAAGTGCTGGCGTTCGTCCTTGAGCAGCGCGCGGCGCGCGCCCTCGGTCACGAACATGCCGCGGCCGCGGCGCTTCTCGACCAGCTGCTCGTCCACGAGCTGCTGGTATCCCTTCAGCACGGTCAGCGGGTTGAGCCGGTACTCGGCCGCGACGCTGCGCACCGACGGCAGCGGATCGCCGTCGTTCAGCACGCCTTCCAGGATCATCGCCACCACGCGGTCGCGCAGCTGGCGGTAGATCGGCAGGCTGTCGTTCCAGTTGGTTTCCATGCGTCTCGCCGGAGGTGAGCTAGCCCGCTACCAGACTACTTTAGCAGAGCACCGTCGGCAGAACCGGCGACGCCCGCGTTCGACTGCCCGGCGAGCGTGCCCTGGCCCTGCGCCACGGCGTAGGCCACCCGCTTCGCGCTGACCACGATCTCGGGCAGCTCCACGGCCGCCAGCATCGAGGCTGCGGCGGACTCACGCTTCGCCAGCACGGTGACTTCCGGCAGCGTCGTGAGCGCCATCTGCGTTCCATCGATCGGGGTGATCTCGCCGATCTCCACGGTGCCGCGGGGCGCCGAGGCGATGTGGGCCTGGTCCAGCACAAGGCCGCTGAACGACACGACCGCGACCGCCGCAACCGCGCTGACCGCCATCCGAGTGCTCTTTGCAACCATCGTGAACATGACCTTCTCCTTTCCTTTCGCTTCCAGTCCGGGCCGGCACCTTGCCGGTCCCGATGTACTGATGTGCTCCTCTGGTGTTGTAGTGAACTATAACACCGACTCTAATGCAAGCCCCTTTTGAGAAAAAAATCCGGATGGTCGCTCTAATCCAAATAAATCAATGGGTTACATGCATAAAATTTTCTGCCGCGGCCGGCATCCCCGGATGCCGACCACCCTCCGCAGCCAGTTTTTGCGCAGGGATAGAACACCTCGAGGGGTCGGGAAGCGTTCAGGAAAGTGCCGGCCGGGCCATCCGGCGTAGAGTGGCCGGCGATGGAGGCAGGGGACGCCGATGCGCAATTGATGCTGCGCTACGCGAAAGGCGATGCGCGCGCGTTCGACCTGCTGTACGCGAACCATCGGACGGGGCTTTGGCGCTTCATCCGGCGCACCGTGGGCAGCGCGGCCGCAACCGACGACGTGTTCCAGGAATGCTGGTCGCGCGTCATCGCGCACCGCGGCGAGTACCGGCCGCAGGCGCGTTTCGCGACCTGGCTGTACCGCATCGCGCACAACTGCTGCATGGATCACTGGCGCCGGCAGGGCCGGCGCGGCGCCCGCGAGTCGGCGGACGAGGACGCGATCGCGGCGGCAGCGGACGATCCGGCGACCGGACCGCTGCCCGCGGCGATCGCCGGCGAATCAGGCCGCCGCCTGACGGCGGCGCTTGCGCAGCTGCCGCCGGAACAGCGCAGTACGTTTCTGCTGTACGTGGAGGGCGGCCTGTCGGTGAGTGAGATCGGCGAGGCCATGGGCGTGGATCCCGAAGCGGCGAAGAGCCGGCTGCGTTACGCGGTGGCGAAGCTGAAGGAGATGCTGGGCGCAGACGCGCCCGCGCAATGAAGTGATGCAGGACGAAGACAAGCCCATCGACCGCGACGCCTGGCGCCGGCTGCTGCAGCCCGGCGCCGGCGAACCGCCGCGCGCAACCGACGAGCGCATCCGTGCCGGGGCGCGCCGCGCGCTCACGCCACATACCGGGCGCTGGTGGCTGCCCGCCTCGCTCGCGGCCTCGTTGCTGCTGGCGGTGCTGCTCGTGCAGTGGCAGTACGAGGAGATCCGCGCGCCGGCGCTGGTCAGCGAATCCGACGTCGCGCCGGAACCATCGCGGGAAGCCGCGCCTGCGGCCATGCCCGCGGAAGCGCTCGAATCCGCGGCCGAGGCGTCAACCCGTACGGCGCCGGCGGCAGCGCGCCGACCCGCCGTCGCGGCGCCTGCGTACCAGGCGCCGGCGCCCGCGGCTGACCTGCCCGCGATGCGGAAAGCCGCCGAAGCCCCGACGCCGGCGGCGGACGCCGCAATCACCGCAGGCGTTGCGCAGCGCGATGAACTGCGGGCGCGCGAAGTCGTCGCCGGCGAGCCTGCGACGCCCGAAGAGTGGCTTGCGCGGATCGAGGCCCTGCGCGCGGCCGGACGGGTCGAGGAGGCCGAGGCCGAGCTGAAGCGGCTGGAGACGGCGTTCCCCGGCTGGCTCGAAAGGCACCACGGCGAGAGCCGCTGAGGTCCGGCCGCGGGACGCAGCCGCCGCCCGCGCTGCTACAATCACGGCCCGCTTTCCCGGACCAGGCCCACGATGAAGAAACCCGTCAACGTCGCGATCACCGGCGCCGCCGGCCACATCGGCTATGCACTCGCGTTCCGCGTCGCCGCGGGCGAGATGCTGGGCGCGGACCAGCCCGTCAACCTGCACCTGCTCGAGATCACGCCGGCGCTGCCGGCGCTCGCGGGCGTGGTGATGGAGCTGTCCGACTGCGCATTCCCCACGCTGCAGCGCATCGTGCAGACCGACGACGCCAAGGCCGCGTTCCGCGATTGCGACTACGCGCTGCTGGTCGGCGCGCGGCCGCGCGGCCCCGGCATGGAGCGCAAGGACCTGCTGCTGGCGAACGCGCAGATCTTCTCGGCCCAGGGCAAGGCGCTGGACGCGGTGGCCTCGCGCGGGGTGCGCGTGCTGGTGGTCGGCAATCCCGCCAACACCAATGCCCTGATCGCCGCGTCGAACGCGCCGGGCATCGAGCGGCGCAACTTCACCGCGATGACGCGGCTCGACCACAACCGTTCGCTGGCGGCGCTCGCCGAGAAGACCGGCACGCACGTGACCGCGATCCGGCGCATGACCGTCTGGGGCAACCACAGCGCGACGCAGTACCCGGACATCTCCCACTGCACCATCGGCGGCAAGCCGGCGAAGTCGCTGGTGGAGCAGGCCTGGTACCGGGAGCAGTTCATCCCGGCGATCCAGCAGCGCGGCGCCGCGATCATCAAGGCGCGCGGTGCGTCGTCGGCGGCCTCCGCGGCCTCGTCGGCGATCGACCACATGCGCGACTGGGCGGCCGGCACACCGGAAGGCGACTGGACCAGCATGGCGGTGCCCGCCGACGGCAGCTACGGCATCGGCGAGGGCGTGATGTATTCGTATCCGGTCACCTGCAAGGGCGGCCGCTACACCATCGTGCAGGGTCTCGCGACCGACGAGTTCAGCCGCGGCCGCATGGATGCGACGCACAAGGAGCTGCTGGAGGAACGCGAAGGGGTGCGCGACCTGATCTGAGGGGGAACGAACGATGTCCGTGACGAGGCTTGCCGCGGCCGCCGCCGCGGGCTTGATGGCGACGGCCCTGGCAGCCACCGCGCTGGCCCAGGAGAAGACCCAGAAGCCGCCGCTGCACGGATCGCACTGGATGGCGATCACCGGCAAGCCGCTGGCGGCGACGGCCGGCGCGCGCATGTTCGAGCAGGGCGGCAATGCGGTGGACGCCGCCTGCGCCATGCTGGCCGCGACCTCCACGATGTGGGACGTGCTGTCCTGGGGCGGCGAGACGCAGGCGCTCATCTACAACCCCGAGACCGGCCGCATCATCGTGATCAACGGGCTCGGTGTCGCGCCGACCGGCGCGACCGCCGAGTTCTACCGTCGCAAGGGCCTCAAGTACCCGCCGGAGCACGGGCCGCTCGCCGCGGTCACGCCGGGCACGCCGGGCGCGCTCCTGACGATGCTCGCCGAGTACGGCCGGCTGTCGCTCGCGGAAGTGCTGGCCCCCTCGATCTCGCTCGCCGACGGCTACGCGATCGAGGCCGAGACGGCGGACCGCATCGAGCGCGAGAAGGAACACATCAAGCAGTGGCCCTACGCGAAGGCCGTGATGCTGCCGCATCCCGGGCAGGCGCGCGAGGCGCCGCAGGCCGGCGAGATCTTCCGCCAGCCGGACCTCGCCGCGACGCTGCGCAAGCTGGTCGAGGCGGAGGCGCAGGCGCTCGCCGCCGGCCGTTCGCGCAAGGAAGCGATCATGGCGGCCTACGAGCGCTTCTACCGCGGCGACATCGGCGAGGAGTTCGTGCGCGGGCTCAGGGAGCAGGGCGGCCTGGTCACGCGCGAGGACCTGGCGCGCTGGCGGGTCGAGCTCGAGGAGCCGGTGCACACGAATTACCGCGGCATCGACGTGTACAAGCTCGACCGCTGGGTGCAGGGCCCGGCCATGCTGCAGGCGCTCAACATCCTCGAGAACTTCGATCTCAGGGCGATGGGCTACAACAGCGCGCAGTACATCCATACCGTGTACCAGGCGATGAGCCTCGCCTTCGCCGACCGCGACTTCTACTACGGCGACCCGTACTTCCCGCCCGAGGAGCCGATCCGCGGCCTGCTGTCCAAGGAATACGCGAAGGAGCGCGCTGCGCTCGTGAATCCGGAACGCAACGACCCGGCGATCGGTCCCGGCGACCCGTACCCGCACCAGGGCGGCGTCAATCCGTACCTCGACCTGCTGAAGCAGCGCGCGGCCGCGGTTCCCGCATTCGACGCCGCGCGCTTCGCGCAGGCGACGAATTCCGGTGACGGCTCGATGCGGCGCGGCACGACGACCGTCGTCGCCGCGGACAAGGAAGGGTGGCTGGTGTCCATGACGCCGTCGGGCGGCTGGCTGCCGGCGGTGATCGCGGGCAAGACCGGCATCGGCGTGAGCCAGCGCGCGCAGTCCTTCGTGCTCGATCCCGCGGAGAATCCGTTCAACGTGATCGAACCGGGCAAGCGGCCGCGCGCGACGCTGACGCCCTCGCTCGCGTTCAAGGACGGCAAGCCCTGGCTCGCGTTCGCGGTGCAGGGCGGCGACACGCAGGACCAGAACCTGCTGCAGTTCTTCCTGAACGTGGTCGAGTTCGGCATGACCCCGCAGCAGGCCGTCGAGGCGCCGAACTTCAACAGCTGGCAGCTGCACGACTCCTTCGGCATGCACGAGATCTACCCGGGCCGGCTGCTGCTGAACAACGAGGTTCCCGACTGGACCCGCCGCGACCTGAAGGCGCGCGGCTACCAGCCGGAGTACGCCTCCCGGACCTCGGGGCCCATCAATGCCGTCCTGCTGGACCACGCCAACGGGACCTTCTGGGGCGCCTCCAGCAACCACGGCGAGGACTACGGCATCGCCTGGTGAGCAGGCGTAGAATGCGGCCACGCCCGCGCCCAAGGCGGGCGGCCAACAACATTACGACCAGGGGGAACCATGAAGAAGTTTGCAGTCGGCCTGCTGGCCGCGGGCCTGCTCGCGTCCGGCGCGGCCGTGGCGCAGGAACACTGGACCGAAGGCCCGGTGTGGGAGTGCAGCGCCTACCGCACGAATCCCGGCATGTTCAACACCTACATCAAGTGGATCCGCAGTCACTCGGAGCCCATCAACGCCGAGGCCAAGAAGCAGGGGTTGATCCTGGACTACAAGGCCTTCGTCAAGGCACCGAGCGACGAGAACGACTACGACGTGCTGTTCTGCACGCTGTATTCGAGCTATGGCAAGGCGCTCGACTACAACAAGGGCGACGACGAGAAATTCGAGAAGATATCCGCTGCGCACTGGGCGACGGCTGACCAGGACAAGCAGCGCGAGCAGTCCGCGCCGCGCCTGGAGATGCGCCGCTTCCTCGGCACCACCTACGTCCGCGAGGTCAACCTGCGGCCGATCAACTGAAGCAGATCCGGAACGGACGCCTTGGGGAAAGCCGGCGCTCGCGCCGGCTTTCCTTTCTCGACCGGTCAACCGGCAACCGGTGCCGGGTCGTAGGTTCGTAGGTTTGGTCCGTTGATGCTTGCAAACCTACGAACCTACGACCCGGCACCATTTTGCGGTGCAATAGGGTGCACGCCCTAATCCCGCAATCCATCCTGAACGCGGTATAAGGTACGGAGGCCATGATCCTGTCCGTCCTCTGGATCCTGCTGCTCGCGAGCCTCGTGCTCTGGCTCGCCTACCAGCGCGCAAGCCTGGCCAAGGCCACGCTCGTGCTCGGCGTGCTGCTGGTCTACTACAGCTGGTTCGGCGCCGGCCCGCTGTGGTGGAAGGCGGCGCTGTGGGCGCTGTACCTCCCGCACGTGCTGCTCAACATCCGCCCGCTGCGGCGCTTCCTGATCTCCAACCGCTTCCTGAAGATCTACAAGCGCATGCTGCCGCCGATGTCGCGCACCGAGCGCGAGGCGCTGGAGGCGGGCACCGTGTGGTGGGACGGCGAACTGTTCACCGGCGGCCCGGACTGGAACAAGCTGCTGTCGGCGAAGGCGCCGAGGCTCACCGCGGAGGAGCAGGCCTTCATCGACGGGCCCTGCGAAGAACTCTGCCGGATGATCGACGACTGGGACATCACGCACCGCCGCGCGGACCTGCCGCCGGAAGTCTTCGAGTTCATCAAGAAGAAGGGCTTCTGGGCGATGATCATCCCCAGGAAGTACGGCGGGCTCGAGTTCTCGGCCTACGCGCACTCGAGCGTCGTGGTGAAGATCGCGAGCCGCTCGAGCACGGTCGCCTCGACCGTGGTGGTGCCGAACTCGCTCGGGCCGGCGGAACTGCTGCTGCATTACGGCACCGAGGAGCAGAAGAACCACCTGCTGCCGCGCCTCGCGCGCGGCGAGGAAGTCCCCTGCTTCGCACTGACCGGCCCGCGCGTCGGATCGGACGCGAGTTCGCTGCCCGACACCGGCGTGGTCTGCAAGGGCATGTACCAGGGCCGCGAAGTCACCGGCATCCGGCTCAACTTCGCGAAGCGCTACATCACGCTGGCGCCGATTGCGACGCTGATCGGCCTCGCGTTCCGGCTCTACGACCCGGACCGGCTGATGGGCGGCGAGCAGACCGACTACGGCATCACGGTCGCGCTCGTCCCGCGCAACACGCCCGGCGTCACCGTCGGCCGGCGCCACTTCCCGCTGAACGGCCCGTTCCAGAACGGGCCGGTGCACGGCAAGGACGTGTTCGTGCCGCTCGACACCATCGTCGGCGGGCCGAAGATGGCCGGCCAGGGCTGGCGCATGCTGGTCGAGCAGCTCTCGGTCGGCCGCTGCATCTCGCTGCCCTCGATCGCGACCGGCGGCGCCAAGGGCGGCGTGTACTCGACCGGCGCCTACGCGCGCATCCGCCGGCAGTTCAACATGCCGATCGGCCGCTTCGAGGGCGTCGAGGCCGTGATTGCGCGCATGGCGGCGCGCACCTACATCATGGACGCGGCGCGCTCGGTGACGACCGGCGCGATCGACGGCGGCGAGCGGCCGTCGGTCCCGGCCGGCATCCTCAAGTACCACGCGACCGAGATGGGCCGCATGGTCGCCAACGACGCCATGGACGTGCAGGGCGGCAAGGGCGTCATGCTCGGCCCGAAGAACTACCTCGGCCGCGGCTACCAGATGGTGCCGGTCATGATCACCGTCGAGGGCGCCAACATCCTGACGCGCAGCCTGATCATCTTCGGCCAGGGCGCGGTGCGCTGCCATCCGTGGGTGCTCAAGGAGATGAACGCGGCGCAGGATCCCGACCGCGAGCGCGCGTTCCGCGAGTTCGATCGCGCGCTGTTCCACCACGTCGGCTTCACGATCTCGAACGCGGTGCGCTCCTTCTTCACCGCCATGACGCTGTCGCGCATCGTCAGGGCGCCGGTGAGCGGGCCGACCAAGCGCTACTACGAGCACATCAACCGCTTCAGCGCCTCGTTCGCCTTCGCCGCCGACGTCGCCATGCTGTCGCTCGGCGGTTACCTGAAGAAGAAGGAGAGCCTCTCGGCGCGGCTCGGCGACGTGCTGTCGTCCATGTACCTCGCCTCGATGGTGCTCAAGCACTACGAGAACCAGGGCCGGCCCGAGGCCGACCTGCCGCTGGTGGAGTACGCCTGCCGCTCGCTGCTGTACCAGGCGCAGGAGCAGCTGCACAGCTTCCTGCGCAACTTCCCGGTGCGCTGGCTGGCCGTCCTCATGCGCGCGATCATCTTCCCGCGCGGCCTGACCTACTCGGCGCCCTCCGACCGGCTGAACCCGAAGATCGCGGAACTGGTCATGAACCCGGGCGAGGCGCGCGAGCGCCTGTGCCACTACGTGTACCGCACGCTCGAGCCGAAGAACCACCTCGGCCTGGTGGAGCAGGCGATGAGGCTCGCAATCGCGGCCGAGCCGATCGAGAAGCGGATCCGCGTCGAGGGCGTGAAGACCGGCCTCGTCAAGGCGCTCGACCTGCCGGGCCAGATCCGCGAGGCGCAGGCCGCCGGCATCATCAACGAGGCCGAGGCGGCGCAGCTGCGCGAGTACGACCGGCGGGTGATGGACATCATCGACGTGGACGACTTCGATCCGCGGGAGCTGGTGGCGGGCAGCACGTACGAGATCCAGCTCGACGGCGGGAGCATGCAGGTTGCGTAGAAGCTTGCGGGCGGACCAAACCCCAGCTCGCTCGCGCCGCCGGAACTTACGCGCTCGCTCGCCGGGTTTGGTCCGCGCGCAGCTCCCCAGCCACCCGCATACCGCCCCCAGGCCGGAGCGCGGCGCTACCCGACGCCGGGGTAGAGGCCGAGGTACATCACCGTGAAGTCGATGGAGTTGCCGATGCCGTGCGCGAGGATGGGCGCGAGCAGGTTGCGGCCGGTCGCGACGTAGAGGATGCCGAGCAGCACGCCGCCGATGGTCGCCTGGATGACGCCCGACGGCCCCTGGTAGAGGTGCGCGAGGCCGAAGGCGACGTTCACGACGACGAGCGCGATGACCCAGGCGCGCATGCCGCTGCCGCAGAACTGCGCGACGCGCGGCAGCGCCCAGCCGCGCCACACCATCTCCTCGCCGAATGCCGCCAGCACCCAGTTCAGCGCCAGGTAGATGAGCAGCAGTTTCATGCTGCCGACCAGGCCGTTGAAGACCGTCAGGTCCGGCCAGTAGCCGAGCAGCCGGTGCAGCAGCGGCATGGTCACGAAGAACTCGAGCAGCCACATAGCGATGCCGGCGCCGACGCCGATCGCCGCCAGCCTGCGCCAGTGCGCCGGCAGCGCCAGGCCGGCGTCGCGCCAGCTGATCCCGCGCAGCCGCATCGAGGCCCAGCCCACCAGCAGCAGGAACGGCGTCTTGCTGAGCGGAATCCATCCCTGCTCGTCGGCCCAGTAGATCAGGGCGACCAGGGCGAGCTCGACCGGCAGCAGGCCGGGGCGCAGGCGGATATTCGCGTCGTTCATGGCATGGACCCGGCAGCAGTCTAGGCTCGCCGCCGCGCACGCCGCCTGCAAGAATATCCCGCTGGACGCAGGAATCCTGCGCCGCTAGCCTTGCGGCCATGGACGACCGCGACCGCCGGATCCTCGAGGAACTCAGGGCCGACGCCTGGCTCCCGTACGCGGAGCTCGCGGGCCGCGTCCATCTCTCCGCCAGCGCGGTGCAGCGGCGGGTCGAGAAGCTGATCGCCCGCGGCGTGCTGCAGGGCGCGCACGCACGGGTCGCCGACGACCGCCAGACGCTGATCTACCTGACGGTCGAGCTGCGCGACGATGCGCGCGCGACCGTGCGCGGGTTCACCGAAAGCATGCGGGCCTCGAAGCTGGTCGAGTCCGCGCACTACGTGACCGGCGAGGCCGACGTCGTGCTCACGCTGCGCGTGACCGGCGTGCCGGAGTATGCGCGCTTCGTCGAAGAGCGCCTCACGGGCGATGCGCGCGTGCGCCGCTTCCGCACCCTGACCAGCATCCGCCAGCTCATCTGACCGGCACACGCGCCCGACGCCTCTTCACGTTTCCGGGCCGTCAGCACTCTCCCGGGCCGGCTGCCACGACAAGCTGCGACGCAGTTTGCAGAATGTCGCCGTCCAAAGGATTGAAGTGATGGCGCCGGCAGCCGTGGCCGGCAAGCCGGAGGGCTGCGATGCAGGGCGAGCGCCGCGACGCGAAACTGCTGGCCGTATCCGACGTGCGCGAGTTCTTCCGCGAGGCGCTGCACCTCGCGCTCGGGCACCAGCACCTCCGGGTGCGCGACCATACCGAGCACTACGTCGTCAACCTGCTGGCGATGTTCGCGCGCAGCGAGGCGCTCTTCGAAGCCGGCCCGGACGGCCACGCGCGCCTCAAGCCGCTCGCGCTGATGCTCGCCGATGCAGTCGAGGCGCCCGACGACCGCCATCGTTACCGCACGCTGCAGCGGCTGGGCGACGTCGCGCTGTTCATCGCCGGCTTCCTGGCCGGCGGCTGCGCGCAGCGCGCGGTCGACGTGGATTACCACATCGCGATGGGCGGCCGCGCCTACGGGGCGCTGGCGCAGGCGCCGCACCACGGGCCGCGGCGCGCGCTTGCGGAAGTGTTCGCCGAGCTCGAGGACAAGTTCCAGCCGCTCGTTGACGTGCTGCACGAGATCGGCGACGGCGCGCAGCCCGACTCGCCGCGCGACCTGCTGCGCCTCTACGAGCTGTGGCACAAGACCGGCAGCCGGCGCGCGCATCGCCTGCTGCTGGAGCAGGGCGTGCAGCCGGTCGCGTCCGGCCAGCGCCCGCACTGACATGACCGCCGCCGTCGGCAGGCTGGAGGCGCTGCTGACCTCCATCTACGACCTGCGCGTGGAGTGCCGCGTCGCCGACTACCTGGTCACCGACCGCCAGTCGCTGCCGGGGGAATGCCGCGACGCCCCCGGGGACGAGCAGCTCTTCGTCACGGCGGTGGACGACGAGCTGTGCATGTCGCTGTACCTGGACCCGGCGCTGCTGGAGCGCCTCGAGCGCCGCGACCCGCACGACGGGCTCGACGCGGACAACGTCGCCGACTGCTGGACCGCACTCGAGGGCGTGAGCCACTTCCTCTGCGTCGCGCACCACGCCGGCCACGACCGGACAGTCTCGCGCCTGACGCTCGAGCTGCAGGCCGAGATCGACAAGTACGTCGCCAGTTTCCTGCTGCTGCGCCGCGGCGACCCGCGCCGCTTCCCGGCGGAACTGCACGCGCTGCTGTTCCGGACCGCGCGCGTGGACCCGGTGCTCGCCGCCGGCCACGAGCCCCTGTATCGCCGCGCCAGCCGCTACGCGGCATCGTTCTGCCGCAGGCTGGAACCGCGGCTGCGCGAGCTCTGCCGGCGCGAGGACGGCTGCTGGCTCGCGGACCTGCGGCGGTTCTACCGCCTGAGCGACGCCGGGAAACTCCGGCACATCGAGCGTCTCGCCACCGCCTGAGCTAATATCGCCCTGGCTCCACCGGGCGACGGGACGTGCCGTCCAACCTCATCTACGAAGTCGAGTGCGAACTCGACCCGGACATCGTCGCGGACTACGACGCATGGCTGCCGGGACACGTGCAGGACGTGCTGGCCTGCGCGGGGTTCCTGGGCGCCACCATCGAGGCGCCGGAAGTGCCGCCCGGGACCCGCCAGCGCCGGATCATCCGCTACGAGCTGGAAAGCGCGGCCGTGCTCGACCATTACCTCGAAAACGAGGCCACGCGCCTCAGGACCGAGACCGCGCAGCGCTTCGGCGGGCGCGTGCACTGCGAGCGGCGCGCGCTCAAGCCGCGCCACGACCTGGTGCCCGCGTCGCGGGCGCCGTCGACCTGCCTCGACTGCGGCGCGCCCGTCGCCGGCGCATTCTGCGCGCGCTGCGGCCAGTCGGCCGGCGTGCACGTGCTGTCGATCAAGGAGGTCGCGGGCGACGTCACCCATTCGCTGCTGCACATGGACAGCCGCGTGTGGCGCACGCTGCGCCTGCTGCTGCGGCGGCCCGGCGAGCTGACGCGCGAGTTCGTCGCCGGCCGCCACCAGCGCTACCTGCCGCCGTTCCGGCTCTACCTCGCGATCAGCATCCTGTTCTTCGCGCTGAACGCGCTGCTGCCGGGCACGGACATCGTCAAGACGAGCGTGCAGGGCAGCGCGGCGGGCCCGTCGGTGACCATCGGCATGCCCGAGGAACTCCGGCGCGAGCTGGAGGCCGAGGGCGGCGCGGCGGCCGAAGTCAGCAGGGCCGCCGGCGGCGGCGACTGCCGGATCGACTTCACGGACAGCCCGGCATTCGACAGCCTGGAGCGGGCGCTGTCCCACGCCTGCAGGCAGATGAGCGCCGACCGCAAGGGTTTCGGCAGGCGCTTCGCGCAGCAGTTCGCGACGACTGCGCCGAAGCTGATGTTCATCTTCCTGCCGGTGATGGCCGCCGTCGCGCTGCTGTTCTACTGGCGGCCGCGGCGGCTCTATGCCGAGCACCTGGTGCTGTTCCTGCACAACCACTCGTTCACCTTCATCCTGCTCGCGGTCACCGACATCGTGGACGCGCTCGCGGGCATCAGGCCGCCGTACACGACCGTGATCGGCGCCGCGAACCTGCCGCTGTACCTGTACCTGCCGTACTACGTGTTCCGCTCGATGCGCGTGGTCTACGGTGAGGGCCGGCTGCGGACTTCGCTGAAGTTCGCGGCCATCGCCGTCCTCTACCTGCTGCTGCTCGGCGTGACCATGCTGGCCGGATTCATCCATTCGGTGCTGCAGCTCGCATGAGCGACCAGCGCGCGATCCTGCACGTGGACATGGACGCGTTCTACGCCTCCGTCGAGCAGCACGATCACCCGGAGCTCGCCGGGCAGCCGGTGCTGGTGGGCGGCGCCGGCGGCCGCGGCGTGGTCGCGGCCGCGAGCTACGAGGCGCGGCGCTTCGGCGTGCACTCGGCGATGCCGATGCGAGAGGCGCTCAGGCGCTGCCCGCACGCATCCGTGGTGCGGCCGCGCATGAAGCGCTACAGCGAGGTGTCGCGGCAGGTGT